>NZ_DATJJC010000008.1:0-2291 GCF_035492695.1 Mucilaginibacter sp.
TTACGGGTTACCAGCTTATAACCCTTTTGCTCCAATATATGCATCACATCATCGGTGACTGCATTTTTTTCGATAGTAACATCATCGGGCAGCCATTGGTGGTGAAACCGCCCTGAGCTAACCGCTTCTTGCATATTTTGACCATATTCTAAAACGTTAATAATGGTCTGAAATACCGATGTAATAATGGTCGATCCGCCCGGTGTGCCCACTATCATAAATAGCTTCCCGTCTTTTTCAACAATAGTTGGTGTCATGGATGAAAGCATTCTTTTATTGGCTTGGATGCTGTTTGCCTTACCGCCAATCAATCCGTACATGTTAGGTACGCCGGGTTTTGAGCTGAAGTCGTCCATTTCGTTATTCAGCAAAAAACCTGCACCGCTTACAATGATCTTTGAGCCAAAGGAACCATTTAACGTGGTGGTGATAGAAACAGCATTCCCTTGTTTATCAACTATTGAAAAATGTGTGGTTTGATCGCTTTCATAACCTACAAAAGTACCGGCTCCAACTTCAGAACTCGGTGTAGCGTGTGCCCAGGTAAATGTGCGCATTCTGGAATCGATATATGCCGGCTCCAGCAGACTATCTACGGGGACTTTGTAAAAATCAGGATCGCCCAGATACTTTGATCGGTCTGCATAAACACGGCGCTCGGCCTCTACAATGAGTTGTATAGAAGAATCTCGATTGTGACCATATCGGCTTAAAGGATATTTCTCTACCGAATGCAGTAATTGCAGCAAAGCAATACCACCGCTTGACGGAGGAGGCATAGTGATGATCTTATAGCTTTTGTATTTCCCGATGATCGCCGTCCGCCAAACTGAGTGATAGTTTTTCAGGTCCTCAGCGGTCATGATACCTTTACCTGCTTTCATTTCAGCTACCAGCTTACCGGCTACCTCGCCGTTATAAAAACCCTCACGACCGCGGTCGCGGATCAATGCTAAGGTATGAGCCAGGTCCGCCTGCTTTAAAATGTCGCCCTTCTTCCACAAAGAATCCTTTATGAAATAGTACTTGCCGGGATTAAGACGCATAAAGTCTGCCTTTGTACCATTTAAGCTGGCAGCAAGCCTCCCGGTGATCACAAAACCTCTAGAAGCCAGATCAACGGCGGGCTGTACCAATTCGGCCCATTTTAATTTACCATACTTTTTATGCGCCTCATACATACCGTCAACAGAGCCCGGTACACCAGAAGCCAGGTGAGTAGTTAGGCTCATACCTGCGATTACGTTGCCATTAGCATCCTGATACATGTTTTCCTTTGCAGCGGCGGGCGCCTTTTCCCGGTAGTCAAGCGTGTTGGTTTTTCCATCCGCTGCGCGATATACCATAAAACCACCTCCGCCAATATTACCGGCTATGGGGTGAACCACAGCTAAAGCAAACTGAACAGCGACAGCGGCATCAACAGCGTTGCCGCCTTTTTTCATAATATCTACACCCACCTTAGCTGCATCGGGATAAGCACATACCACCATACCATTTTTGTAAGAGGTTGATGCTTGCTGCGCAGAGCAAATCTGCCCGGCAAAAAGAAACGTCGGCAGGCAACAAATTATATAAAGCTTTTTTATCATATCAAGCAATTCTTGCCCCTAAAATTACTAATCGATTATTTTTTTTCTAAGAGTTCCTTTTTTAAAAAGTTGGCAGCGGCGGCGTTTAAATTTTGCTGCAAACCATCTCCACATTATTCATAGTCATACAAATTTTAGCTATTGCGCGGCCTATAAAGCAAGAAACGCCAATTTCATGTATGAAATCAGCGTTTCTTGTAGCCCGTAGGGGAATTGAAAAGTGTTGCCGGAAATCTGGCCACCATTGTCCAAAATCTTGCCGCAGCATAACGCTACGGCAAGATTAATGGCTTACTTTATTAATAACCCGGGTTTTGAACGCACAGTTTATTAGCGTCAATCTCACTTTGCGGGATCGGGAATAATACTTTACCGGCTGTTACATTGTTTGCAGATATTCCTCTGGCTAAAGCCGAAGAAAGGAATTTACCCTGACGGATCATATCTTCACGACGTTTGCCTTCACCAACAAACTCCCAGCCGCGTTCGCGCAGAATAGCATCACGGAAAGCATCCTGTGTTGGTGCGTCAACTAAAGTAAGCGGAGCGATACCTGCACGGCTGCGCACCTGATTAATTAGTGTAAAGCACTCGACCGTTGGGCCGTTCAATTCATTCAATGCTTCGGCACGGGTTAACAGGATATCGGCATAGCGTATAATAGGCACATCGGCCCCACCATTATTACCCACCTGAGCA
>NZ_DATJJC010000009.1:0-72576 GCF_035492695.1 Mucilaginibacter sp.
CTTGGTGCAAATTCAGCGGTGGTGGTATAATGTACCCTTACTATTTTCATAACGACGATCAGATTAGCGGCAGTAAAGTTAGCCGGCAATCGCGAATAATGAAATGTGCAAATGCGGCATATCACCGGGTGTTTCGCGTCAAATTCAAAGGCAAAGCTTAGCTCAGCAGGTAAGCATCACATCTCTTTGATATCTGGCTGCTGTATCCACCCTTCATTTCCATTGGCTAACCGGATCTTTACCCAGCCGTTATTATCGTCAAGTATATCCACTTTGGTACCATCGTGAAGGACAAACAGGGTACTCGCCCGTTCTGCAGGTCCGCTTTTCACGTTAACGGTACTTGTGAAAACGATAGCCTGGCGATGATCGGCAAAATAGCCGGATTGACTGCCCGCGATGAAAACAGCGCAAAGGCCGCAAATGTACAACGCCACGGCCAAATAAAAAGCTGCCTTTTTTATATTAACGGCTTCAGCAAAGAAATAAAGTATCAATGCCGCCGAACCGGCCAGCACTAAAATAATGCTGAGCATGGACAGCGTTTTTAATGAAAGGCTTAAGATAAGCCCTTTCCACCACCTGGTCAGGAAAAACTCAGGGGCCGCATCCACTTTATCGACCGTCTTTAAATTGGCGTATTTGAGATTGAAATTGATATCGTCGTCGCCGGGTGAAAGTTTGCGGGCTTTTTCATAATAGAGTATTGCCGACGCGATGTCGCCGTTTTTATAGCTTGCGTTGCCCGCATTGAAATAAAGGGCGGCAGACGCGTACCCATCATCCATCAATTTTTTATACTCCTTTGCGGCAGCACTGTACTGTCCTTTTCCATACAAGGCATTGGCCTGCAAAAACCGCTCGCCGGCCTGGCTGTCGCCAAAACAAAATAACGGCAACAAAAACCATCCAAAAAGCAACAGTATCTTAAGCGATCTCTTAAATCTCATTTTCAATGTCATTAATAATCCCTTTTGCCTTTTCAAAAACCTCTTTTTCCGAAATATGGGTTACCGGGGCGTAACGGGCCATTTCGCAAAGATCAAGCGTATCCAGCAACTGCTGTGTGAGCAGTTGGCCGACCGGCCTTGCCTGTAGGGCCGAAACAATGGTTTCCCTGTCGAGGTGAGCATATTGAATATTTAACTTATCGCTTAAATATCCATAAAGACCCTTTGAAATATCTTCGTAAAACGCCTTTGTATTATTGGCCAGCAGTTGTTTTTGGGCATTGGCCAAATGTTTAGCGGCAACCTTACCGGCGCGCTTGCTTTTTACCATAACCACATCGCTGTTGTATTTGCGCAACCTGTTGCGGTAAGCGTAGGCGCCATAGCATACCACAGGGCCTATCAATAATATCAAATAATATCCGAAAGACCCAAAGAATTGATCGCCTGCTTTCGAGAGGCCCGCATCGCTTGTTTTGATATACCGGATATCTTTTTCAAGCATTTTCACATCCCGTTTATCGGCTGAAAATGCTGTCACGTTACTTTCTGATAAACCTTTGGCAACCTTGATGTGGAAACCTTTGCCGTTGAGCGTGGTGTATCTGCCCGTAGCAGGATTAAAATAGGAAAACTTAAGCGGCCCGATATCGAAGTCGCCCTGGTGCCGGGGAATAAGCAAATAATTATATATCCGGGTGCCCGATACGCCATTCTCGTTCTCATCAACGGAGTCGGTTATTTTCGGATCATATTTCTCAAAATCGGCAGGGAAACCGGTGTTGAGTGTTTTCAAAAGCTTGATATTGCCCGAGCCGCTCACCTTCACTTTATAGTTGAGGGCCTCGTTGGCTTTGAGCTCCGTTTTGTCAACCGAACTCTGTACGCTAAAATTCCCTACGGCACCGGTAAAGCCTGCCGGCTTGCCCGCATCGGGAAGCGGTCTTACATGCACCACAAGTGGTGTGCTGCTCACTTTATATTTTACCTCTTTATAAGTGCCGAAAAACTGGTCAAAAACATCCCTCGACGGTGCCTGCACCCGTAATATAAAGGTCATCTTCATAGGGTCGATGGTGATATTGCCGGCATGTTCGGGGAACAGGATATTTTTCTTGATATCAGCAACATTGTACCTGGCACCTTTGTATGACTCAACGCGCCATTGGGTTTGCTGCGGCAGTTTGATATCCTCGTTCCAAAAACCATTCAGATCGGGCACATTGTCTACCTGGCTCTGTTCGATATCTACTTTGGTGTACAGCCGGAAAGTGAGCACCAATTGCTGCCCCTGGTACACACTATTTTTATCGGTTATGGCTTTTATAAAAATAGATTTGGAAAGATCGGCCGTGTTGCCTTCTGCAATGCTGTTGTCGGGCCCGCTTTGTGCCTGGTTTCCCTGTGGTACCGGCCTGCCTTTTACCACCTTTATTTTGATGGGATTTGTGCTAAGCCTGCGTCCGTTTACTACTACAGAAGCAGGGGCGATGGTATATTCGCCTTCCTTTATCGGCATCAAAATAAAGCCGTACGAACTGCTTACGGTTGTATTACCGTTGATGGACTCCATACTGGTAGACATGTTCGGGCCAGACAATATCTGGAAATTCCCAAAATCCGGGGGATCGAATTGTCCGCCATTGCCATTCAACGAAAAACTGACCTCGAATTGTTCTCCTGTACCAACCGTTGTTTTGCTCGCGGATGCTGTAAATTTCACATCCTGCGCAAGCACCGGCCTGATGGCAAACAACAATACTATAAATATGAGATACCTGGCTTTCATTGCTATAAAAAGGTTACCAATCCTTATCGATCTTTACCCTGGCCCCTTTCAATTTTTTGTTTTTTAGTTTCTCCTGGGTTTGCTTTTCGTCGTTGTTCAATGCATCGAGCATCCGCTCTGCATCGTCTTTCGACAGCTTATCCGGATTTTGCTGTTTCTGCTGGTCTTTTTTATCCTGATCCGGCTTATTTTGGTCTTTGTTCTGATCCTTTTTGTCTTTATTCTGATCGTTTTTATTGTTCTTGTTATCCTGTTTCTGCTGATCTTTGTTATCCTTATTATTCTTGTTGTTCTTATTATTTTTGTTCTGTTGCTGCTGCTTTTTCAGCTTTTCCTGGGCATAGGCGAGGTTATAGCGTGTTTCGTCGTCCTTTGGGTTATTAAGCAGCGCTTTTTTATAAGCTTCAATACTTTCCTCCAGCTTCTTATTTTCAAGCAGCGAATTACCCAGGTTATGATAGGCCTGCGCGGTCAGTATCTTGTTTTTCCCTTCCGATTGGGCCAGTTTATCAAACTGAGCGCCGGCATCGGCAAATTTCTTTTGCTTGTAAAGAGCATCGCCTAAGTTAAAATTACCCTCCACATTCTCGCTTTTTTTGGCGACAGATTTTCGGTAATTATCCTCCGCCTCCTTGTATTGCTTTTCGCTGTAAAGTTTGTTCCCCTTTTTGATATAGCTCTTTTCCTGCGCCAAAAGCCGCGGGCACACCCATAAAAATAATACGACTACGATCAAATACCTCATGTCTTTTTCACTTCAAATAGCCTCAAACCGCTTATTTTCAGATTTTTACGGTTCGAAATAAAAAACTCAACAACCAGCAATACAAATGCAAAGCCAAGGAAGAATTGAAAACGGTCCTCAAAGTCCTTAAACATTTTGCTGTCGTAGGTTTTCCGCTGAACTTTACCTATCTGGTCCATCACAATATTAAGGCCGCTGTTGGCATTTGTGGCCCTTACGTACGCGCCCTTGCCAGCGGCAGTTATCTCCTTACACATATCCTCGTTCAATTTGCTTACCACCGTGTGCCCGGCACTATCTGTATGGAAACCCACCTCTTTACCGTTTTGATAAACCGGTATCGGTGCCCCATTTTCCGACCCCATACCAATTACATTAACCATCACATCCTTATCAGCAGCATTGCGTGCGGCGGCAACTGCGTCGTCCTCGTGATTCTCCCCATCGGTTATGATGATCATCGCTTTACCGGTACCATCCTTAAAATCAAAGGATTTCATCCCGAGGTCTATTGCAGCTCCGATTGCTGTGCCCTGCGTGGGCACCATATTAGTATTGATGGTATTCAGGAACAGCTTAGCGGCAGAATAATCGGTGGTGACAGGCAACTGCACATAGGCTTCGCCTGCAAAAACGATGATGCCGATGCGGTCGTTATGCAGGTTATCTATCAGTTGCGTAATGGCCAGTTTGGCGTTCTCGAGCCGGTTAGGCGACATATCCTGCGAAAGCATACTGTTCGAAACATCGAGCAATATCATCAGGTCGGCGCCTTTGCGTTTTTCCTCTTCCATTTTCGAGCCGATCTGCGGGTCGGCAGCAGCGATTATCATTGCTGCATAGGCAATAATAAACAGGATGAATTTAAGCCAGGGCCTGGAAAACGACACCTGCGGTATAAGCAACGTAACTACATTTTTATCTCCAAGCCGGGCAAAGGCGCGCTTTTTCCACCTGCTTACCACAATATAAAGCAGGATAAAACCAGGGATTACAGCCAGGCCCCACAAAAACTCGATATTTGCAAATCGCAGCATCAGGTCAGCGCTCCTTTCAACCAGGTATTCTTTAATAAAAACTCTACCGTCAAACACAAAAGCGCTATCAGTGCAAAAGGCAAAAACAGTTCCGTCTTTTTATGATATTGCGTCACGGCAATCTTTGCCTTCTCCATCTGGTCGATATGCTCATAAATATTCTTGAGCGTTCGATTATCCGTGGCCCTGAAATATTTTCCACCGGTAATATTGGCAATTTTGGTAAGCGTTCCCTCGTCAACGTCCACCGGCATCCGCTGGTACTGGATGCCAAATGGCGTTTGTACCGGGTAAGGGGCATAGCCATGTGTGCCTATGCCCACCGTATAAACCCGGATATTAAATTGTTTTGCTATCTCGGCAGCAGTGACCGGCGGTATCGAGCCCGTATTGTTCGATCCATCGGTAAGCAGGATGATCACTTTGCTTTTTGCTTCGCTATCCTTTAGCCTGTTCACAGCCGTCGCCAACCCCATGCCAATTGCCGTACCGTCATCTATCATGCCGTTTTTAACATCTTTAAAAAGGTTGATCAGTACGTCATGGTCAATAGTAAGCGGGCATTGAGTAAAGCTTTCGCCGCTGAATATAACCAGGCCTATCCTATCGTCGGGGCGGGCCTTGATAAAATCGATGGCAATGTTTTTTCCTGCCTCCAGCCGGTTCGGCGTGAAATCCTCTGCAAGCATGCTTCCCGAAATATCGGATGCGATGACAATATCGATACCTTCGGTGGTGGTATTTTGCCAGCTTAATGAAGTTTGCGGCCTGGCAAGCGCGACGATCAAAGCAGCAACAGCAAGTGACCTTAGAACAATGCCCAAATGCCGCATCGTTGGGAGGATGTTTTTTGCCGAAACGGAAAACCCCTTAACTGCCGACACGCTTAAGCTGCCTTGCAATTTTTGTTCGCGCCATATATACCATGCTATCATTACCGGAATGATAACGAGCAACCAAAAGAACAACGGCTGGGCAAATTCGATTCCTTTAAACATCAGTTTTGCCCCTTTCCTTATTTTCTTCGCTGTAAAACCTTTGCGTTTGGCTTACAAAGGCAATAGCATTATCCATGCTTTGTTCGTTATCAGCGGGCAGCGGCTTTTCCTTTGCAAATTTCACCAGGTCGGCCAAAACTAAAATCTGTCTTAACAGCTCCTTGTTCACGCCGGCAATGTCTGTGTACTTTAAGCTGGCAAATATTTCATCGGTAGTTTTTTCGTGTGTTTTTATCTCGTACCGCTGTTCAACATATTCGCGGATAATATCACTTAATTCTATATGATATTGTTTCACCTGCTCCTGTTGCCATAGCTTTTTGTCGCGCAATTCCTTCAATTTATTTAAAGCAATGGCATGGGGCGGCGTGGCCGGTTTAGCTACCCGGACAACAGGTTCTGCCTTCGGCCGTTTCCGCAGGTATAAGACAATTGCAATTACAACGGCGATAACCAACAGGGGCCCCGCTACCCAGTACCAATTATCGTGCAGCCAGTCCCAAAACGTATAAACCACGGCCATCGGCTGCTTAATATCATAAATGGCTTTTGTAGTATCTACTTTTACGGTTTCAACCTGTAAGGTCAGTTCATTAGTTTTCAATACCCCACCCTCTGAGCCTATCGAAAAAGTCGGAATAGTATAAGTACCGGCATCAAAGGAAGTAATAAGGTAGCTTTGAGTTACCGTGAAAGCATTATGGTTATCCTTGTCGTAGGCGGTATCAGGTTTGTTAGCTTTTACTATCACCACCTTGCCTGTAATGGTATCCGTCAACTTAGGAAAATTAACGTGCGCCTTTGCCGGCTGATGAACGCTGATGAATAGTTTGGTTTGATCGCCTATCCGGATGGTATATTGCTGCAGCTTGGCTTCGGCCTGTATATTCTGTGCACCTGCTTTGTAAATGGAACAGGTTAACATTATCAAAGCCAGGACAATTCTGAAAAACTGGTTCTTCATTTTATCACCTTCTTCTTTCCCGTTTTTTAAATAATGTCATTAATGGTTTAACATACGATTCGTGCGTGCCAATACCCGCTGTATCTACACCCGAGCGGCTGAATACTTCCTTCACATGGGCATTGCGTTTTAAAGCATCTATTTTAAAAGCATCCCTCACTTTTTTGTCGCCGGTATTTATCCACATCACTTCGCCTGTCTCTTCGTCCTTCACCGGTATCAATCCCAGGTCGGGGAACTCTTCTTCATGCTTATCAAACAGCCTTAAGGCGATGATGTCGTGCTTTTTGTTGGCGATCTTCAGTTCGGCTTCAAATTCGGGACTGATAAAGTCGGATATAATGAAAGCCGTGCATCGCTTTTTTATCGCACTCGTAAAATACTTAAGCGCTTCAGCTACATTAGTTCCCGTGTTTTGGGGCTTAAAATCGATCAGTTCCCGGATGATCATCAGGATGTGGCTGCGGCCCTTTTTCGGCGGGATGAATTTCTCTATCTTATCGCTAAAGAATATCACCCCAACCTTATCATTATTTTGAATGGCTGAAAATGCCAGTACGGCACATATTTCCGTAGCCAGGTCCAGCTTCTGCTGGTTAATGGTACCAAAGTTGCCCGAACCGCTTACATCCATCAGCAGCATCACCGTCAGCTCCCTTTCCTCGTCGAAAGTTTTGACGTAGGGATGGTTAAACCGGGCGGTAACATTCCAATCGATGGTCCTTATCTCGTCGCCCAGCTGGTATTCGCGCACCTCTGCAAAAGCCATACCCCTCCCCTTGAAAGCCGAATGATATTCGCCCGAAAACAGGTGATTGCTTAGTCCGCGGGTTTTAATCTCTATCTTTCTTACCTTTTTAAGCAGCTCTTTGGTGTCTTTTGCCATCGCTATTAAGGTACTTCAACCGCGTTCAGGATACCGGTAATAATATCTTCGCTGGTCATGTTTTCGGCTTCGGCTTCATAGGTAAGCCCGATACGGTGCCGCAATACATCGTGACAGATCGCCCGCACATCTTCGGGGATCACATAACCCCTTCGTTTTATAAACGCGTAAGCTTTTGCCGCCAAGGCCAGGTTAATACTTGCCCTTGGAGACGCGCCAAAACCGATGAGATTTTTATAGGCCGATAGTTTATATTGCTCTGGATAGCGCGTCGCAAAAACAATGTCGATGATATACTGCTCTATCTTTTCGTCCATGTATACCTCCCTTACCACCTGGCGGGCGCGCACAATATCTTCCGGCTTTACAACAGGACTGGGTTTCAGCATGCCTTGTGGCGCTATGTTGGCTCGTATAATTTTCTTCTCATCTTCTTTATTCGGGTAGCCTATCACTACCTTCAGCATAAAACGGTCCACCTGTGCTTCGGGCAGCGGGTAGGTCCCTTCCTGCTCGATAGGATTCTGCGTTGCCAGTACCAGGAACGGGCTTGGTAGCGGGAAAGTATGGTCGCCAATGGTGACCTGTCGTTCCTGCATTGCTTCCAACAGCGCGCTTTGCACCTTGGCCGGGGCTCGGTTTATTTCATCGGCCAGGATCAGGTTCGAAAACAGGGGGCCCTTTCTGACTATAAACTCCTCTTTTTTCTGGTTATAGATCATCGTACCGATAAGGTCGGCAGGCAGCAGATCGGGGGTAAACTGTATGCGGCTGAAGTCGGCCTGTATGGCTTTGGAAAGCGTATTGATCGCAAGTGTTTTAGCCAATCCCGGCACGCCTTCCAGTAGAATGTGACCATCGGCAAGCAAACCTATCATCAGCCGCTCAACCATGTATTTCTGGCCCACAATTACTTTGTCCATTTCCATTTTTAAAAGATCAACAAAGGCGCTTTCACGCTGTATCATTTCGTTAATAGCCCTGATGTCTGTCGAATAAGATGAAGTCCCTGCCGGTGCATCGGTAGACGGATGCCCGGCATTCGTATTTAAATCTTCCATGAAAACTTTTTTGTTTTGACTGGGCAAACTTAACCACCCTGTCAATTTAATGCCAACAAAAATTCGACCTTTAAATGTTAAATAATGTTAAATTGAGCTATCCTGTCCCGGAGCAGCATGTTTTTATAAGGAAAAATCAATATAAAAACCTGCCGACCAATAACCCGGTAAACCGCCTACTGATTGGTAAATTGCCAAAAATCGGGCACTTTGTTAGTACCCTGCAGCGTGCAATCAACACAATAAGGCGACGACCCGGTATGACCTATTATTTTGCCGGTAAGCGGATCATATATACCCAATACAGGTATTTGCAGCACATTGGTTTCGGTGCCCCTATTCAGGTTAAAGGCTGTATTTTCCTGGTTTATCCGTTCCAAATGTCCTCTCAATAATGTATCAAGGAATAGCGAATCCATGCGGCAGTCGTCATACGGTGAGTTGAGTGTCCATACGGTAGGTATGTCCCCATTGGCTATGAATAGCCTTTTGGTGGTTGTAGTACCTGCGCTTATATAACCAAGCACGGGTTCCAACGGGTTGGTAACCGAGTGGATATTGCCGCGGATCTCCGTAGGCTGAGGGTCAAATACCCTGCCGATGTCCTGGGTATTCTTCTTGATGTTTATCCAGTAACGATAGGCATCGCCGGTTAGGGCAAACTGCTTTACCAGGATACTATAGGCATTGGTCTCCGGCTGTTTCTGTGTAAATACCTGGCTTTGCTTACCATCGAGTTTGCGCGATCCCGCTTCAACAAAGGTAATCGGCGCGTTGTTGATAACGTCGGCCGACAGGCCAGAGCTTGTGCCCAGTGTAATTGTGGTCGATGTGTCGGAACGCCAGCATTGATATATTTGGTCGTTATCCAGGTCACGTTCCAGCACGGTATCGCCATTTGATTTGAAAAGGGAAAAAAATGCGGTATGCAGCACCCAGGTCTCCTCGTACTCCCAACGATAAAAGTGCGTGGTATTTGTTGCATCGTGCGTACTTACATATATTTGGATCCCATTGTTTTTAACGGTAAAACTCACATTGTCAACAGGCGGCGAATTTGTCACCGGTACAAAATCCGAGAGATATTCATGATTATCCGCCGTCCGGATATGCAGGCGATATTTTGCAGTAATGTCGAGGAACAGGTTAGCCGATACATATCTTCCATGTCCGTCTTCCGGTACGGGAAAATTCGCCCCTTTGTCACTTTCGATCGTTATGGACGCATTTAAAACCGGGTTGACCGTATTTGAGCTGGAGAGGTCGACCGTTTTGCTGAGCAGGATAGTGGTTTTACCCGGACCTGCGTTTATTACGCCTTCCACAACCAAATAGCTGCCCGGCGCCGTAATTACAGGCGGCTTATAAGATTTCTTACACCCGGTTATAGCTATGAACAAACATATAAATAAGCCAGAGATATATTTCATAACTCTTTTTTGATACGATATCGTCGCTATATTTTACTTATAGTTTGCTGAGCGATACAGTATATGCCGGTAACATTATTAAAGATAAGCACTAACATTTTCAAAGTAACAAAGTATATCGCCGAAACAAAT
This sequence comes from Mucilaginibacter sp., assembly GCF_035492695.1. Taxonomy (GTDB): domain Bacteria; phylum Bacteroidota; class Bacteroidia; order Sphingobacteriales; family Sphingobacteriaceae; genus Mucilaginibacter. The sequence continues at coordinate 9,993 of NZ_DATJJC010000009.1, forward strand.
GTGCGATAATCATCGGAAAAGCGCCGCACGATCATCCCACGCTTAATATCTATATTACTTATTTAAGGGCTGCTGGGTTGCCTCAATGGGCATTGAGTTTGGTGCGGTTAAAAATCAATATATTTGAGAAACAGAATTTAGCCTCTTCTTACTGCTATGAAACAACTCTTCTACGCTATGATCTTTTGCCTGACCGGATCGTTGGTTATGGCGCAGCCCTATTCACCGGGTAAACGCCTGCCACGCATTGCAATAGCAGGTTTGGGCATCGAATCGAGCACCTTTTCGCCGGCGTTGACGGAAGAGGCTGCATTTCATGCAAAATATGGTAACGATATTTTCTCCATCTATCCTTTCTGGGCGCCCGACTCTGCCGTCCGTAAAGCTGCAGTATGGGTGCCGGCAATAGACGGGCATGCCTTGCCGGGAGGTGCTGTTACCCGGGCGGCGTATGAGTCGCTGGTGCGGAAGACGCTGGACTCGCTGAAAAAACATGGCCCATACGACGGTTTGTTCTACGATATTCATGGTGCAATGAGTGTGGTTGGTTTGGATGACCCTGAGGGGGATTTCATTGTGCGGATAAGGAAAGTAGTTGGCAAAAAGACTATCATTTCAACAGCTATGGACTTGCATGGCAACGTATCATGGCGATTGGCGGAGAACAGCGACCTGATCACCTGCTACCGAATGGCCCCGCACGAGGATGCGCTGCAAACCAAACGCCGTGCAGTAACCAACCTGATAGACCGGCTTGTGAGCGGCAAAGGCAAGCCTGCGTACAAAGCGTATATAGCAGTACCTATTTTATTACCCGGCGAAAAGACCAGCACCAGGATAGAACCCGGCAAAAGTTTATACCAGAAAGTATGGCCGGCTGCTATACAACCGGGCGTTGTTGATGCTGCGATATGGATAGGTTACGCCTGGGCAGATGAACCACGAAACCATGCAGTGGTTATGGTAACCGGCGATGATAAAGCCAAAGTGACCCGAACAGCCGAATACCTGGCCAAAAGTTTTTGGGATGTGCGGGAACAGTTTAAGTTTGTGGCGCCTACCGGCAATTTAAAGGAATGCCTGGACAAGGCGGTCGCCAGTAAAAAACATCCTTTCTATATCAGCGACTCGGGTGATAACCCGACAGCCGGCGGCGCCGGAGATGTAACCTGGACCTTAACGCAAATATTGAAGCGGCCGGAATTTAAAACAGATAAAGGGCCGTCGCTGCTTTATGCCTCGATCCCGGGTCCCGACCTGATCAAAAAGGCAATAGCAGCTGGTGTTGGCGGGCATGTGGACGGCTATGCAGGCGCTAAAGTAGACTCGCGGCTTGCGCCACCTGTGCATATTGCGGGTACGGTGGAATCCATTGTGAAAGGTGATGTTGATGCCGAAGTGGAAGCCTCCATAAAAATGGGAAGCGTGCACATCATCGTCACACAAAAAAGAAAACCATACCACCACGAAAAGGATTTTACAAAACTGGGGCTTAACCCGCGGACGGCAGACATTGTTGTAGTGAAGATAGGTTACCTTGAACCTGAACTTTATGCCATGCGTGCCGACTGGCTGCTGGCGCTAACACCGGGCGGCGTGGACCAGGACATCGAACATCTGCCTTATAAGCGATTAATAAGACCTATTTTCCCACTGGATAAAAACATGAAAGAGCCCGACCTGAAAGCTAAATTGGTGCCCTTATCCGACAAAATAAAATAGCCAGGGAACGGGCTCCATTGTGCTCCCGGCGTTTTTATTTTCTTCATGTAGCTGAAAAAATTTAGGACATTCCGAAAACAAAAAAAGCCTTGACTATCGTCAAGACTTTTACCGGTTTAGTCGGGGTGGCAGGATTCGAACCTGCGGCCTCCACATCCCAAATGTGGCGCGATACCGGGCTACGCTACACCCCGTCGGGGCTGCAAAAGTAAGATTTTAAAACGTTGCTGCAAATATTTTTTAAAAAGATAATTTAATCAATCGATCCTGTTTTGGTTACGGACATCGAAATGCCTTTGTTTTACTCCTACTCCGGTGAAACTGTCGCGCACTAATGGAGACTAATTCAGGCTGCAACTGACGAGCTGATAATGATCTCCGGGACAAGTTTTATCGCTGACTTAATTGAATTAGAGATAAGACAGGCAGCTTCCGATTTTTGCAATATGCGTAATGCCCGCTCCCTGTCTTCTTCCCTGGTTATGGTTATTTGCGGCATCAGCGTAACCTCGCTCATTATATACTTATTGTCAACCAATTCAAGTTTTCCAAGTGCTTTTGACGTGAAACTTTCAAAATCCAGTTTGGAATTTTCGGCTATTGCCAAAAAAGTGGTCATAAGGCAACTATTTACCGCCGAGGTAAACAGGTGCTCGGGCGACCATATCTTCTCCACTCCTTTTGGAAATTGCGGAGGCGTGGCTACCGTAATCCTATCATTTAATTCAGGCGAATATAAAAGGCCGATCCTGTTATTCACCCAGCTTACCTCTACTTCATAAATATGTTCTGTGTTCATTTCTTTAGTTTTTAATGTGTTCCAATAACTTGTTTTAAATAACCGGCCGGTACCACACCCGATTGCCGCCAAACAGGCTTACCCTCCTTAAAAAGTACCAGAGTTGGCACACCCGAAATGCTGTAGGCCCTGGCCGCTGCAGGATTTTTTTCTACATCCACTTTAAGAATCGTCACTTCATCGCCCATTTGGTTCTTCAATTCTTCCAGTATTGGTTTCATCATTTTGCACGGGCCGCACCATTCGGCAAAAAAATCTACCAACACCATTTTAGTGCCGCTTATCAGCTCATTAAAAGTTTTCGATTCCATTTCGCTCTACTTAATTTCTTCGTACTCAATCTCTGTTAAAGGCTGGGCTCCTTTATTGTTTCCGGGCGCAGCGCAGCCATTTACTCTGCAACAGCCTATGCCACCAATGGCGGTTATCACGAAAAATGCGCTAAAAAAAACCATAGCTACATCCTTCGCCTGTACCGACATGACCAGGAGCCAAAGCCCCAGGCCGAGCCGTACCACCCGCATCAGGTTCCAGTTGGTGAATATTCGTTGTTTTAACATATTCATTTTGTGTATTGCTTCAGATTGTTCCAACTGCCACCATTGTAAACCTTGAATCCGTTTGATTGCAATATCGACCTGGCCACTCTGCTTCTCATACCCGACGCACAGCATGTAATAACCGGAACGCCTTTTTTTAATTTCGACAACCGACCCTGCAGGCTATCCAGTGGCATGTTGACCGAATTGCTGATGTGACCCGAAGCATATTCCGCCGGCGAACGTACATCGACGATCACCGCACCACTGGCAATAAGCGCCGCCATGTCTGTTTTTGAGCCGAGCCCAAATAATTTTTTAATAGTGTTTATCATTTTACTGTGTGTTAATATTTGACATACTTTTTAAATTGAGCCACGAACCGCCATCATGGCAATTGATGCCGTTTTGTTTCAGAAAGCGTATCGCCTTACTGCTCCGGATACCTGATGCGCAGCAAACAATGATGTCTCTTTTATCCTTAAGCTCGCTAATACGTGCCGGTATTTCATTTAATGGAATATTGATGCTTTCACTGAAATGCCCCTCGCTATACTCGCCCGGCGTCCGCACATCCAATACGATGGCACCCGACTTCATTAATTCTGATATATTATTCATTTTCTTTGATCTTATGATACAAAGTTCGGGACGGGCACGTTGTCGTATTGGAACATTTGTTGGATAATACCGATTTAATAAAATAAAAAAGCCCATATCAAAACTGATAGGGCTCACTGATCCGAAACATCCGCCTGGTTATTTTCTAACCGGCGTTTTTTTGCATGTATTAATGCCGAGCAGCGGGTATAATGGACAGAAGCTTACGAGGCTTGTCAGAATAAAAACTGCTGTAAATACCAGCAAGATAATAGCGATTGTTCCGGTTACGGCGCCGGTAAAATACAATACTAGCATTACCACCGCTGCCAGCAAGCGTAATACCCGATCTGTTGTACCCATATTCTTTTTCATGATTTAACCTTGATTTATTAAACAAATCTATCGCTACCTGAAATCAAACACGGGTACAATTGTTCCATTAGGCCGGTAAAAGTTCGATGGTGTTCCTGCCGAGTTTCACGATATTTTTTTGTTCCATTGTACGTAACAAGCGACTGATGGCCTCGCGGTGCGTGTGCAATTCGTCGGCAATTTGCTGGTGAGTTATCTGGATGAATTTTGAATCGGCCGCTCTCGAGCGTTCCTGCAAGTAATGCAGTACCTGTTTATCCATATTATGGAACGCGACCAGGTCGATAACCTCTATCAGTTCGGCAAAACGGCTGCCGTAGGTACTGTTGATGTAAGCTTTCCATTCGGGGTATTTAAACCAGTCCTCCACAATATTTACGGGTATCTGAAGCACTTCCGAGTCGTCTTCAGCAACGGCTTTGATCATACTTTCCCTGTTCGACTGGCAGCAATTAATGGCCATGGCGCATGTTTGGCCGGGGTATAAGTGATAAAGAAATATTTCCTTGCCATCCATATCCTGCCTTACAATACGCAAAACCCCCTTCTGCACAATGGGTACAAACAGTATCTTATCGCCGGGGTTTATCAACACATCGTCTCTTTTAACGGCTTTCGTCCTGGCGAATTTTTTAATATCGTCCAACAGTCGCGGATCGGTAAATATCTGATCATTCATGTTCCTTTAATTATTTACTCTTGATTCTCTTTCTCCATTTGACGGCTTCGTACCAAATTACTGACAAAGATCCTGTCGCCACGCAAATTAGTAATCCACTTATACTTAAAGCTTCAAAGCTGAAAAAATCAGCCGGTACTTTAACAAATATCAGCGCCGTAGTAATAAATATGGTTAAAATGATGATATAGTAGATCATATTATTCCGGTACTTCAAGGTGGTGATAACAGAATAATAAAATGACCGGTTAACCAGCGTCAGCATAATATTTGCAGCTATCAGGGTTGTAAAAACCATCGAACGGGTAAGCGCTTCATCAAAACCACGGGACACCGAATAGCGGTAGATCATTAACGTACCTGTTGTTATCGCCAGCCCTTGCAGAAGACTCGTAGCAAGTTCCTTCCAGTTAAAGAACGTTGCGGCAAAAGGACGTGGGCTTTGCCGCATGATATGCTTCTCCATTGGTTCGTTCTCATAGGCGATGGAGCATGTAGGCCCCATGATCAGTTCCAGGAAAATGACATGTACCGGCGAAAAAATATTAGGGTAGATCCATCCCAACGCCAGTGGTATAAATACGGTAAGAATAATAGGTATATGGATGGATATGATATATTGGATAGCTTTTTTGAGATTAGCATATATCTTTCTGCCCATAGCCACCGCATCGAGCATTTTAGAGAGATCGTCTTCGAGCAGGATCAGCGAAGCAGCTTGCTTGGCTATTTCTGTCCCCTTTTTTCCCATTGCGATGCCAATATGAGACGCTTTCAAAGCCGGGCCATCGTTTACGCCGTCACCTGTCATCGCCACGATCTGGTTTCCGGCCTTCAGCGCATCGATTATTTTCAATTTAGCATCGGGGAACATACGGCTGAAAATGTTTGTTTCGGCCACCCTGGCCCTTATTTCATCCGCGGGCAGGCCCATCAACTCATCACCTGTCATGCTTTTTTCGTAACCCTTAAACCCTATCTCCTTAGCTATTGCGGTTGTTGTGGCAGCATTATCGCCAGTGATGATCTTTACAGCGATACCGGCAGCATAAAACCCTTCGATAACCGACTTTATATTCTTTTTTGGTGGATCGTAAAACGCCACGAGCCCTTTAAAGTGAAAGCGAAATTGCTGTTGCTCAACCGGAAAATCGTCGCCCTTAAAACTTGCATCGGCTACCCCCAATACCCGGCAGCCATCCTGCGACATCATTTTAACAATTTCTATGATCTGCTCCTTTTCTGCTATACTAAGGTTTGCCACCGCCATTAAAGCTTCGGGAGCTCCCTTGGCGGCAATTATCCTGTTATGCTTGTCATTTTCAAACAAGTGGGTCATCATGGGTGGTTTACCGCCAAGCGGATACTCGTGGATCATGCGATATCCGGGTCTTTCATCATTAGCCGCCTGCCGCCCATACGCATCGTGAAGTGCTATTTCCATAGGGTCGAACGGGATAGGTTCACTTGCCCACATGGCTGTCCTGATGAGTTCTTTTCCCTCTCTGTCTAAACTCGCGGCAGGGTCGGTCACTTTTTTTGAAGGCCATGTGCAAAGTTTTGCCAGGGTCATCCGGTTTTCGGTAATGGTGCCTGTTTTATCAACGCAGATAACCGTGGCGCTTCCCAATGTCTCCACGGTTTTCATTTGCTTTACCACGATACCCATTTTCATCAGCCGCCAGGCGCCGAGTGCCATAAACGTGGTCAAAGCAACGGGTATCTCTTCGGGCAGGATACTCATAGCCAGCGTCAACGCTTTTAATAAACTATCAAGTACGTTGCGGGAATGGGTGTAATTGATGCCCCATACGATGATGAAAACGATAATGCCCGCCAGCACCATTTTCTTGACGAAATTCCCGATCTGTTTTTCAAGCGGGGTTTTTTCCTCTTTGATCGACTCAAGGCTTTTGCCGATCTTACCGATTTTTGTTTCGTTGCCAATAGCAGTTACCTCGGCAATAGCCAGCCCGCTGAAAACGGTTGTTCCCCTGTAGACCAAATTGTCTATTTGCGAACGGTCCTTGTAAACGGGCAATGATTCGCCGGTGAGCAGGGATTCGTTTACTGCAAAATCATTTGAATGTACAATAACCCCGTCGGCGGCTATCAGCGTCCCTTCTTCGGCAACGATATTATCACCCTTTACCAGGTCGCCGGTATTTATTTGAATTGTCCTTCCGTCCCTAATAACTTTGCAAACCGGCTGATTGTAGTCTTTTAGTTTTTCCAGGGCATCGCGGCTTTTCTTGTCCTGGTATAGCGAGATAGCGGAAACCAGGACGATAGCGACAGCCAGGAACACAGCATCGCCCGTTTTCCCGCTGATCAAATAGATACCTGATGCGACAAGCAAAAGAATAACCATCGGCTCACCTGCCAGCCCTTTTAATGCCTCAAAAAAACCGTTGTTCTTTTTATAAACCAGCCTGTTGTCGCCATATTTTCCCCGGGCAAGCGCAACCTGTCCGGAACTTAAGCCGGATATTCCGAAATTATTTGAAGAGACCGCAACCTGTGATTTTTGCGACATACTTTTGCTTCCTATAAATATCGGACAAATTAAACCGACAACAGCACTAAGAGACATGCTTAAGGTCAGCCACTTATGTGACATAGGTCATTTATCCTTATAACAAAACATTCAATCTTTGCTGACAGATGCACAACCGATTATGAAAAAGATACTCGTACTGACCGATTTCTCTGATAATGCTGCAAAGGCTTCTGAAATAGCGGTGGAATTTGGCAAAAAGCTTAACGCAAATATCCTGTTGTTTAACAGTTACAGCAAACTCCCGACAATAGCTTCCTATGCAGGAGGATCATGGGCAGTTGACGAAGTTATGCATAAACAGGGTCACAGTAAAAACCACCTTAGCCTGGTTGCGGAAAACCTGCAAAATATTCCGGTAAAAAATGGAATCGAACCGGAAATGCCCACGATAACTTATTTATCAGAAGAAGGCGATCTTGGCAGCAACGTGGCCGAAATAAGTAAACTTAATAACATCGAACTCATCATGATGGGTGCCCGTGATAAAACCTCGCACGAGAATATTTTGTTCGGAAGTGATACTAAATCAGTGCTGAGAAAAGCTAAGAGGCCTGTGCTTTTTATTCCGGCAAAATTTGATCTTGAAAAGTTAAACAAAGTAGTATTCGCTACCGATTTTGAAGCGGATGATATGGTGGCTATTAAATCCCTGCTCAAACTTGGCGGCTTGTTTAATTTTAAACTGGAGATCGTTCATGTATCGGGATTAAAAAAAGAGGCTCCTGATGAAGATGAACTGGCTTTCATGAACCAATTCAAAAAAATACGGTACGAAAATATCTCATATCAAAATATCAGAGGCGCTGATATTGTAAACAGGCTCAACCGCTTTATTGACGAGACCGACGCTGGCATGTTAGCGATGGTGCATCACCAAGAATCATTCCTGATGGATATACTTCGCGAAAGTATTACCAGAAAGGCGCTGTTAAACCAGAAAATACCGCTGATGATCTTCCCGTCGAAGATGATGGATGAATTATAAAGCCGGACGTTCCGTCAGGCTTTCTCATCCGGCATTATTGCATTTCCAGAAAACTGAAATATTTTTTTGACGGCTTAGCCTATTTACTATATTTGCAGTCCCCAAAAATGGGGTTGTATTTATAATAAAGGTGAGGTGCCTGAGAGGCCGAAAGGATCAGTTTGCTAAACTGACGTACGGGAAACTGTACCGAGGGTTCGAATCCCTCCCTCACCGCTAATTTCAATGTCAAAAACAGATCAAAGCCTGCAAATCAAATAATTGCAGGCTTTTGTTTTTTAAGTCAAAACTCTGTTTTATGCACAAAATCACAATAAAAAAGTGAGTAAATCGGTCAGTTGACACTTCAAAACCGTTATTTGACAGGTTTAATTTCGTCAACCCAAAACTGATCTGGATAGTTATCTATACAATGTGTTGCATGTTGTTGATTTAGATAAATGCCGGCGGCTACCAGGGTTGCCGTTGGTAGTTCAGCTTCTAATTGGGGAAAAAGTATCCGTTCCTCAAACCTGATATGTTTAGTCAGTAATTCGGCAAAAGAAAGAAAATCAGCATTATTAAAGTTATTATCCCGAACTATTTTATTGGCCAGTTTCGATAATAGGAGATGCTCATCTCTGCCACGCTGAATAAGTGCGTTATTAATTTCGTTGAATAATAATGTTTCTTCTTCTCTAAAATGTTCAAGAAGGTGATTTTGCCAGTAATAGTTTAGATAAGCCTTGATCCTTGATAAATGTATCCCTTTTTTTAAACCCTCTTTTATTTTCCAGCAAAAAAGCAACCCTAAATGATGATCCTGTGACAGGGCAACTATGTGTGGGCTTCGTTTAAGTGGCTTGTGCTCCATTTTCTGATTTTACTATTATTCATCGGCTTTAAGGGATCTCACAATTCAAAATATTGATTGTACATATCTAACCGGGATTTTATGACTTTACACGCTGCTATAGCATCGGGAACTCCCATCGTCTTTTTTAGGTTACCCACTTGGCCGATCAGCGGTTTCAACCATTGATGCAATGCCTTGTGATTGGGTCCTTTCATTTTACATTCGCTGATCATTTTATCGATCCCATATCGCAGATCATTCTGGACATTTGTGCAATCCGTTGAGGAATGTTCCTTGCCTGTTGTATTGAATTTCTGAAGGATGTCTTGCAGGTTATGAACATTCGCGTCGGTAATCGAATCAACCTTCCATTTGGCACCATTATCCAGGGCAAGTTTTCCTGTATCGACGTCATCTTTTTCATCATCCTCCTCTGCTGTTGCAGCATAATTTTTATGTCCGCCTTGCTTGCAACTAAAATCTGCAAATAATATTGCTGCCGACAATAATGCAATAAGTAACCCTCTCATCTCTTAATTTTTACCTGGCTTAAATTATTAACATAAACATTGCATAAGTAATATTACAGACAAAAATATCTTTTAATTTATACTATAAATATGATTTAAATCATAAATTTATATGAGTTAAGTCAACGGAGATTCCCCTCATTAAGGACAAATTTGTCTGAAAATACACCAGCAATTTAAGCGGCCGAATAGAATAACAATAAATGGCAGCGATAATTTGCCAGAAAGATAGCTTCTAAAAATAAATCATTTATAAAGTTCAAATACGTAAAGCAATGAGCAAAACCCACTACTTATCAACACTGGTTATAACAGTTATAACCAGTTTCTTTATTTACAGCTGCGGAGGGAGCACTCAGCAATCTACCTCTGATTCAACCGCGACTTCTTCAACGGCGGGTACAACTGCGGAAACAAACGATCCCAAAGGCACCGGCAAGTTTACTGATGTAAAGCTTACCCACCCGCTTGACCAGGCCATGGTTAGCCAGGGTAAAGCCATTTATGATGTAAAGTGTAGTGCTTGCCACAAGCTTACGTCTGAAAAATTAGTTGGACCAGGGTGGAAGGGGGTTACAGACAGAAGATTACCTGAATGGATCATGAATTTCGTTACCAATACAGATGTGATGCTGAGTAAAGATACAGCAGCGCAAGCTATGGTCGAAAGATGTATGGTCCGTATGCCGAATCAACATCTTAGTGATGACGATGCCCGTCATATTCTGGAATATATGCGCAATAATGATGGTAAAAATTAAATCTTTAATCACAATTAATATTAATATCATGAATAAACTTTTCTTAGTGCTTGGCGCAGTTGCCCTGGTTGCATCTCTCCAAAGCTGTAAAATGAAGACCACTGAATCAGCGGTGGCGGGTGATGCAGCATCTAAAGTGTATGTCCCCCCAGGCAAATATGATGAATTTTACAATTTTGTATCCGGAGGCTTTAGCGGGCAGGTTACTGTGTATGGTTTGCCATCGGGTCGGCTATTGAAGGTTATACCTGTTTTTTCTGTTTTCCCGGAAAATGGTTATGGATATAGTGAAGAAACCAAGGCGATGCTCAACACGACTAATGGCCTGGTACAATGGGATGATCAACATCACCTGGAGTTGTCTCAAACTAATGGTATTCATGACGGACGATGGCTGTTTGCCAATGCAAATAACACCCCCCGGGTTGCCAGGATTGATTTAAAAACCTTTAAAACAACCGAAATTCTGCAAATACCTAACAGCGGGGGGAATCACTCATCGCCGTTTATTACTGAAAACACAGAATACGTAGTGGCAGGAACACGTTTTTCTGTTCCCCTGGGGAATGCCGATGTGCCCATAAGCTCATTTAAGAAAAATTTCAAAAGCACCGCTTCATTTATTAGCGTCGATAAAAACAGCGGGCATATGAACATCGCGTTTCAAATTATTTTACCTGGAATGAACCTTGACCTGAGCCATGCAGGTAAAGGGCCTTCGCATGATTGGTTTTTCTTTTCATCCTACAATACGGAACAAGCGTACACTTTGCTTGAAGTAAATGCATCACAGAAAGACAAGGATTTCATTGTGGCTGTAAATTGGAAGAAAGCCGAAGAGTATGCAAAGGCAGGCAAAGGGCATAAAATGGCAACTGCATATGCCCACAATACCTATGATGAGGATAAGCAAACCGCCACATCCGTGATTGAAAAGGAAGTATTGTTACTGGACCCAAAAGATTGCCCTGATATGGTTTATATGATACCATGTCCAAAATCCCCTCATGGTACAGATGTTGATCCAACCGGAGAATACATTGTGGGCAGCGGTAAACTGGCAGCTTTGATCCCCGTTTTTTCGTTCACCAAAATAATAAAAGCGATAAAAGACAAGCAATTTGAAGGTAATTATTATGGCATCCCGGTAATTAAGTATGAAGCAGCACTGCATGGTGAAGTTAAAAAACCCGGTCTTGGCCCCTTGCATACCGAATTTGATGGCCGGGGCAATGCTTACACCTCTATGTTCCTTTCATCCGAGGTTGTAAAATGGAGGCTAAGCGATCTTAAGGTACTGGACCGCGCACCTACCTTCTATTCAACCGGTCATTTGATGGTTCCGGGAGGCGATACCAGAAAGCCTTATGGCAAATACCTGGTGGCTTATAACAAAATTACTAAAGACCGTTATTTGCCAACCGGTCCCGAACTATGCCAATCGGCCCAGTTATTCGACATTTCAGGGGATAAAATGCAATTACTACTTGACTTCCCAACTATTGGAGAGCCGCACTATGGACAAGCAATACCTGCAAGTATTATAAAAGATCAGCAAGTTAAATACTATGATATCAATAAAAATCACAATAAATACGTTTCTATGGGCGAAAAGAAAGCCAATGTGGTTCGTACCGGCAACCGGGTGGATGTTTATATGACTGCGATCAGATCGCATCTGGTTCCAGACAATATTGAAGGCGTTTTTGTTGGAGACGAAGTTTATTTCCATGTCACTAATCTTGAGCAGGATTGGGATGTACCGCATGGTTTCGCCGTGAAGAACTCACCGACCGCCGATCTGTTAATTATGCCGGGTGAGACCCTTACAATAAAATTCAATGCAGATAAACAGGGGATATTTCCGTTCTACTGTACTGACTTTTGCTCAGCGCTCCACCAGGAAATGTCAGGCTATCTTCGGGTGTCTCCTAAAGGAAGTAATGTCCCTTTGAAATTTGGCACAGGCGTAATTGCACCGGCAACTGCAGATGCAACGGAAACTGTAGCAAAATAAGATTATAATATACGGTGATGCCTCTTGCCGGGGCATTACCATATTCATCTCATTCATCATGAAAAAGTTAACCAATCCGGGTAAAGCAAGTATTGTAGTTATTATACTTTTCCTGTCAACCTTATGGGTTTTACCAATGTGGCGAATTGATCTTAGGGCGCCTCAATACCCAGGGGGGCTATCCATGAAAATATGGATCAACGACGTGAAAGGCGACGTAGACATAATCAATGGATTAAATCACTACATCGGTATGAGTACGATACACAAGAAAGATTTCCCTGAGTTTGTATTCCTTCCCACTACCATGGCAATTTTTATGTCACTGGGTTTGGGGGTATTGCTTTTAAACAGAAAAGTCGGTTACTATATCTGGACAGGTATGTTCGCTTTTATAGGTGTTTTTTCATTCTACGATTTTTATAAATGGGAATATAACTATGGGCATAATCTCAATCCGGAGGCTCCCATTAAGGTTCCGGGTATGTCTTATCAGCCGCCATTATTTGGCTATAAAAAATTATTGAATTTCGAGGTGCTTTCGCAGCCGGATATTGCAGGGTGGTTTTATATTGGAGCAGGGGTATTGTTGGTTTCAATAACTATTTATGAATGGAAAAAAAACATGGCAAAATGAAAAAGCAGATTTTATTATTTTTTTTCACAGGGGCGTTTTGCCTCGCAGGTTGCAAACGGCAGTTTGATCCAATCAATTATGGGCATGAAGCCTGTACACACTGTCGTATGACCATAATGGATAAACGCTTTGCTGCCGAGATCATAACAAGCAAAGGAAGAGCAATTAAATTTGATGATTTCGGATGCCTTTTAGGTTGGGTAAAAGAAGAGAATTTTAGCGATCCCGGTGCAATGATATTTGTAGCAGATTTTAATCATCCCGGAGGAGATTTTTTAGATGCGCGTCATGCTGTATTTATTCATGATGAAACATTGAGGTCACCCATGAACGGGAATTTTGCGGCCACAGCCTCAGAGATTCAAGCCAATCAGTTGAATAAAAGCGCACATAGTCAGATATTAACCTGGATAAACCTGAGCAAGTGAAAAGGATATCGCCTTTTATAATACTCCTGATGTCTCTGTGTTTTAAAACCACAGCAAGCTTCGCCCTTGTTATTAAAGTGTTTCCGGGCGCACATAGTATTCAAAATGCCATAAACAAGGCACATAACGGCGATACCTTATTGGTGCAAAAGGGACTTTACAAAGAACATAATATAATTGTTCAAAAGCGACTGGTGATCATTGGGAACGGGTACCCGGTAATTGACGCAGAAAGCAGATACCAGGTTTTTACCATTAGCTATGATTCTGTAATTATCAAGGGCTTGCAGATACAGAATGTTGGTACAGCGAGTGTAACCGATATGGCTGGCATTAGAATTGCAAACTCAAAAAATGTCATCGTTGAAAGCAACCGGCTGATTAACAACACATTCGGCGTGTACCTCCAAAATTCAGCCTACTGCCGTGTCATTAATAATATAATCCATTGCAATATAAAAGACCAGTTAAACGGAGGAAATGGTGTACATGCCTGGAAGTCAAACCACTTGTTGATAGAAGGAAATTCCGTATCCGGTCATCGCGATGGTCTCTATTTCGAATTTGTTACTGAATCAGGAATAATGAAAAATACATCTTCCGGCAATGTGCGTTATGGGCTTCATTTTATGTTCTCACATAATAATACTTACACCAATAACACTTTTAAGGACAATGGTGCGGGAGTAGCTGTCATGTATTCAAAAGGAGTGATCATGCGCGACAATAATTTTGTACATAATTGGGGTGATGCCTCATATGGTCTGCTACTCAAGGAAATCTCCAATAGTAAAATTGAGCATAATAGATTTATTGGAAATACAACAGGATTATACATGGAGACAACTACTAATGTAGATGTGAAACGAAACCTTTTTCAGGATAATGGCTGGGCATCCCGTGTGGAGGCGAGTTGTACCGGCAGCAAATTTAGCGGAAATAACTTTATTGGGAATTCCTTCGACGTAGCCACCAATGGCACTTTAATGCTAAATAACTTCAATGGGAATTTTTGGGATAAATATGACGGTTACGATCTGGATAAAGATCAGACCGGCGATGTACCCTATTACCCGGTTAGTGTTTATTCAGTGCTAACTGAAAAAATACCGGTAGCAATGATATTATATCATAGCTTGCTTACGGATATTATGGACCAGGTGGAAAAAGTAATGCCAACCATTATACCAGATAAGTTAAAAGACGACCACCCAAGGATGAAAAAAATAAAACTATGATCTCGGTAGAAAACTTAACAAAATCATTCGGAAAATTTAAGGCGCTTGATAACGTCAGCCTAAGTTTCAATCGTGGAAATACCATTTCTCTGATCGGGCCAAATGGCTCGGGGAAAACCACACTAATCAAATCTATCCTTGGGTTGGTGATACCGGAAAAAGGCATAATAAGGATAAACGGAACAGAGATCAAATCAAACCCCATATACCGTTCCCAAATAGGCTATATGCCTCAAATAGGACGATATCCTGAGAATATGACCATACGCCAGGTAATCAATATGCTTAAGGAAATCCGAAAGGACTGCAATAGTTATGACGAGGAATTAATTGAAGGATTTGGCATCCCAGCTTTACAACACAAAACCATGCGCAGCCTATCGGGCGGCACACGTCAAAAAGTAAGCGCATGCCTGGCATTTCTTTTCCAGCCTGATATTTTTATCCTGGATGAACCTACCGCGGGGCTAGACCCTGTATCGAGCGAATTGCTTAAGGATAAGATCATCAAGGAACGTGAAAATGGAAAACTTATCCTTATTACCTCACACGTACTGAGCGACCTGGATGATATTACCAGCCACGTTGTTTACCTGCAGGAAGGGAAATTAATATTTTACAAAGATATCGAACAACTGAAGGAGTCAACCGGTGAAAACAAACTGAATAAAGTGATCGCTATGA
Organism: Mucilaginibacter sp.; assembly: GCF_035492695.1. Classification (GTDB taxonomy): domain Bacteria; phylum Bacteroidota; class Bacteroidia; order Sphingobacteriales; family Sphingobacteriaceae; genus Mucilaginibacter. Next base: position 25,382 of record NZ_DATJJC010000009.1, read on the forward strand.
TCATGCAAAAAGATTTTTTAAAAGTTCATGCCATATAATATGAAGACGATCATAAAATATGTATTGCTCGATCTGTTGCGAAACAAAACTATCCTGGTTTATACCTTTATACTCGCTGTGCTTGCAGTAAGTGTACTTAGCATGAGCGGAAATTCGTCCAAAGGCTTGTTGAGCCTGCTGAATATTACGCTCCTGTTTGTACCGATCATCAGCATCCTGTTTGCAACCATTTATTTTTTTAATTCGGTGGAATTTACAGAGCTATTATTGGCACAACCGATTAAACGGAAGGCGATGATACTGGCCGAATATATCGGAGTAGCATTCGCATTAAGTATAGCGTACCTGGTCGGCGTTGGGTTGCCCTCGGTTTTATTAAATTACAGTTTGGCATCTTTAACACTGATCATCAGCGGCGTATTACTGACATTGATCTTTACGGCACTTTCGTTGCTCATCTTTGTGTTGTTCAAAGACAAAACGAAGGGTATAGGCGCTGCTATTATTACAGCGCTCTTCTTTACTCTATTATTCGATGGCCTGCTCCTCTCATTCATCTACTCGTTCAGCGATTACCCGATTGACAAGCCTCTATTAGGGTTTATCTCATTAAACCCTGTTGATCTTGGCCGCATACTCGTGTTGCTGCAATTGGATGTTGCCGTGATGATGGGCTACTCTGGCGCGTTGTTCAAAGAATTTATGGGATCCGCCATTGGCAGCATTTATTCTATCGCCTGCATGACGCTGTGGATATCCTTGCCGCTGGTGACCTCAGTTAGAAAATTCAGAAAAAAAGACCTGTAATCGAAGTTGAATCAAATACCCTCATAGATAACACCTGATGTCGGCGTTTCCTTGAGTTCTATTTTAATCAACCCGGGTAATAGCGGCTTTATCTTATCCCATATCCAAACGGATAATATTTCCGCTGTAGGGTTCTCCAGGCCAGAAATATCATTGAGCATGTGATGATCAAGCATGTCGATAACAGGTTTTACGATTTCCTTAAGGTGCCCAAAATCAACTACCCATCCTTCAGGATTATTTATCTTACCTTCAGCAAAGATGGTGAGATAATAAGTATGACCATGAATTTCCCTGCACTTATGGCCTTCGGGAACATTCGGCAGAAAGTGTGCCGAGTCAAAAGAGAATTGTTTATAAATGATCATTTTATGTATTATTGGTCGGGTTAAATCTTACTTGTTACCAGCCCAGTTCTTCCCTGCCGGTTGCGCTAATCATATCGGCAGACCATTCGGGTACAAACGTGATGACAATCGCGACGACGTAATCTTTAAAAGCTTCTTTTGTCATTAATTCGACACCACCTTTTATGTAATCCCCAGCGGGGCATGCCGGTGTCGACAAGGTCATGGTAATAGCTACTTCCTTTTTACCCTTATCTATAATTATTGAATAAATAAGTCCCAGGTCTACAATATTAAGCTCTAATTCCGGATCTCTGACCAGAGAAAGCATCTGCATTAACCTTATTTTATCTTCATACTGGGGATCAGTTATTTCAACGTCTGTCATTTTCTTAAATGATTTATAATGTAAAACACATGACTACAATATAAAGCCGAAGCTGCGGTCATCATTACACATCCCCCATACATCAAATAATGTTCTCTTAACAGTATACCTGAAAGGAATAGTAAAAAACCAGGCAAATAGGTTCTCATTTGGATGGTCACCAATTGCTCTTTGTATAAATCTTTTGGTTGCAGGTCAGCTAACCTGTCAGGCTTTGTTAGGTGCATCCATACAATGAACGGCAAGGTCTTGTATGTTTGCCCCATGATAAGTGTTGTGATAAATCCTGCAAAAAATGAATAACCATAGGCGCTGATCACTGATACCGGTGTATCATGATAACACATCACAGCAGCTATAAGCAGTACGAAGGGTAGTGAGATAATTCCCAAGGCAACAAATGTTTGTTTCATGCCTGCGTCCATCTTTTTTCGGATAGCGCTTTTATAGCAGTGCCACACATAGGCCATGTAAAACAGCAATCCGGCAATAATGAGGGATATATAAACCAAATGCCACCGGGTGCTTTTTAAAACCATCCCCTCAATTAAGAGTAATATCAGACCTCCATTAATAAGATAGTAAGCGATTGTCAAAAAGCCTTTAACCTCCTTACGGCTAAGCAAAAACATGGGGATCAACCGGGAGCTAACCCCGATCACCAGCAACAGAAACCATCCGGCCATTCCAATTGAAGCATGTACTTTCAAATAATGCAAATGCTCTGCAGGAAGAAAGCTCAGCCGGAAATTCAATAATAAAGTTATACCGATTACAGCAGTAACTATTAGCCAAAGGTGCGCGGTAAGAATAAAATCAATTATGATATTATTGGTTTGGGCTTTTTTGCAAGTAAGGAGTATGTTGATTGCATGGAGTGTTAATGAAATTAAGACCAGGGAAGCTCCAATAAAAATGGATGCTTCCAAATCAAAATTCCAAAATGAATGAACCAGTAAACAGGTGCCAAACAGTAACAAGATAAAGCTAACGACCGGTATCCGCTCACTGTAAAGTTTGCTATCAGCAATTACAGGCATCAATTGATTACTTGCACCCATAATGATCATAGTTCCCCAACCCAAAACGGTTAAGTGGGTAATCGCTAATAAATGTGGCTGAAAAAAATGCCCTTTAAAGTCCCCGGCCGAAATAAATGTCAGGATGCTTATCGCAACAAGGCTCAAGGCAGCAGCACCATAATAAGGGATAATAGTTCTTTTGGCCGGAATATGATGATCTGCCAGCTCCATTATTCGTGTTTGTGATATATGATAAGGATAACCTCGGTTTCCGCTTGTTTATAGACATAATTAAAATTTCTGTCCTTTAACTCAGGAAATAAGAAAAGCGGAATCTTTTTATGGCGAACATAAAGTGCTTCTCCTATGTTCAGTCGATCAAGTTCGTCCAAAATAGCGATCATGGGCTGCGGCATTGCCATTTCCCTCACATCAATTTTTGTAAACTTTAAGTAATAGTTTTTCAGAACGCTATCAAAAAGATCCGGGTTTGGCACTGCTTCAGCCTCATCGCTTTTCAACGATTTGTTTTGATCGTTTTTTGTGATATAGGTAAAAACTGCTCCGTATGGTTCTTTTGAAACGGAAATAGAGTGCCCTTTCTCTTTTAGTATACGGATCAAAGGCGCGGGCTCAAAAGAATTAATAACGAGCATTGTTTTACCAGATGGAACTTCTGATAATTGTTTCATGATCTTGTTAAATGGATCTATCCCATTAGCCAGATCATGCCTGACATCAATAGTTGAAACTACATCTGTATTATTCTGAATAACCTCCGCATTTAAAAGGCCTTCTTCAAAAATCTTTTCCGGATTGTTAACCTCAAACCCAATTCGGGCAAGGCCGTCCAGTATGTTTTCTACTTTACAGTTTCCTATTATTGCAGCCTCTGCAACAGTTACCCTCGGAGCGAATATTTTTCGCAGTATTGGATTCTTCAGCTTTTTGAAATGCGGACTGAGAGAAACTAATACATCAATCGCTTCAAGTTTGTATTTTATAATAGATCCTATCCTGGTTTCGGCACTGATAGTCATGATATTTAGGGTTAAACGGGGCGGAATTATTATTCAACCCCGTATCGTTCACCGGTTATGATTTGCTTTCAAGTGCTATGGCCTTCGGAAATAAAATGTTATTCTCCAGGTGGATATGTGTGTGCAGGTCGTCCTCAAAATCTTCCAATTTCTTATACAATAATGCATAACTGGTACAAGCATGTTCAGGCAACGTATAGTTGTGGGTTAGATTTTTAATGTCTTCCGCCAGCTTACCGACAATGTCGTGATCATTTTCCATTACCGCTACAGGTTCTTTTACCGAATTAAAACTTTGAGAAACAGGCCCTCCTGCCGCTTCCAACTGTTTGATATAAGGGAACAAAATACGTTCTTCCTTATTTAAATGAACGATCAGCTCATTTGCCATAGCATTCACTTTTTGCCATACTTGAACCAGGTTAGGATTTGTTTTACCATGACGATTAGCCACTTTCTGGCTCAACTCCAAAAGAATGGGAATATTTTGTTTTACATAGCCGTGGTGTACGTTGATAACATAGTCAGCGAGAAAGGTCAGGCTCCATGCGTCAAAATCATGTTGTGGGGTGCCGGCAGAAACTTTAGCCACCTTTTCAAGTTCATTTTTAACATACAGCACATCTAAGCCTTTTTCTTTGCAGGCATCCTCCAGGCTTTTTTTCCCTCCGCAGCAAAAATCCAATCCCAGCTTCTTAAAAGTTTCGGCTTTGCGAAGATCTTTCTTCACAATTTCGCCAAGGGTTTCGGGTCGTTGCCCGGCGTCACTTTTCCGTATTTCCACTTCCCATACTTCGGGACCGTTTAACAGGTATTTCCACAAAAAGCAATTCCCGCGTTCGCCAAGCAGTTGATAATATAGCGGTTTGGGGTCGTGGTCATTATGTATTACAAAGGCCTCGCCGCCTGCAAGACGGTCAAAATATTGAAAGATCGTAGGGTGTTTTAAGCGTGGTTCTATCTTTGTAACATCCAAAACTTCGGTCTCAAATTCTTGTGTCTGATTCATGTTATTTATATTTATGATTTTGAAAAATTAATTGTGTTACGTAAGGAAAATTCCGGTTTGACGGCTGTTTTGGGTTTCAAGTCCCTGACCGCGGATATGCTTATCAAAAAAGCGCCGGAAAATAATCCAATAGCAGCCCACCAAAGCAGCCATGGATAAAATGAGCTGTTCCTGTTCATCATTTCCGATAGTCCCTGGGTCATTAGTATAATTTCATTTGCTATAACTGATACAGTAAAAATGATTATCCCGGCTTTTACCATTCTTTTCTCCATCTCAAAAAAGTTTACATGTATTAAATGGGCAAGCAGATAAAGACTAATGAAACCGAGCATCACCAGGTGTAAATAGCCGATGATAACCGGGCGATTTGAAAAAATCTCATTCCCTATTGAAGGAAAGACAGTTCCGATTTGCATCGTTGTTTTGAGAGCAAAGGCAAATAGCGACAGCGATCCGGTCACTTTTGCAAAAGGGCTCATGTTGCTAAAAACGGGTTTAGCGATGACGATCACAGCTCCAAAACAAATCAGGGTCAGCACTAACAAGGCACAACCCAAAACTGCTATGCTACGAACGGTTAGATTGGGGAAGTGCCACAAATAAGAAAGGAATAAAGTAGGTAAAACGGACAAGGAAAGAACAATGGCAAAGCGTTTGACCCGCAATTTAACCCGATTGTTAAATTTACTTTTGAATTGATTGATGAGTAAAGCAAAAACGCTTAAAGTGAAGAAACCGTTGTATTGCAGGTGCAGGTAAGTATAAATGGCATCCCGGTATAAAAGTATATTGACGGAGTGCGACGCCATCATATAAGCGAGCGTAAACGGCCCTATTGACGAGATACAAAGCGCGGCAAGAGCAAATACGCACAGAAATTTTACTGATTTTTGCGCACCACTTTTTCCGAGGTCTTTAATAAAAACCCAGCTAAAAGCATAAGTCACAAAAATGAATAGCGTTGAAAATATGATAGAGAAAAGTGCATAACCCTGAAATGGGAAACTAAAAAGCATCCCTGTAGCGGTTAGCAGTAATCCGGTTAAAAGGAGTTTGTATATAGGTTTACCGCAATACTTTTGGGGCAAAATTTCAAAAGTCATTAACATAAACAAGCAAAGTGTTATCCAGCCTGCAAATGCAAAATGCGAATGCGCGTGCAGAATAAATTTAAAGTCGACACCTGGCATAGAAAATAATATTTTGCTTCTGAGTAATACCCCCAATAAGGCAACAATTGCCAGGTTAATTAAAGCTACTGTAATCCACCGGTTTCTTTTATCTATCATATGGAATTGTTTTAATAACTATAAAAGGACCTTTAAGTCCTTTATTGGAATAAATTTTTACACTTTTCTCAAGAAACCATTTCCCTTTTTATGTTTTTTCGCCATACCGCCAATAGTCGCCTCTTCCATCATTTTTTTGATCTCATTTCTGAGGGATTTGAACTTATTATGTAACGGACACGGTTCCATCTCAGAGCATTCTTTAAGTCCGATACCGCATCCCGTAAACAGATGGTCGCCATCAACAGCGGTGACAATTTCAATAAGTGCCGTTTCATTTTGCTTTTTATCAAGATAAAACCCACCATTTACACCCTTTTGAGAAGTGACGATATTATTCCGGGTGAGAATTTGTAATATCTTGGCGGTAAAGTGCTGTGGTGCCTCAATGTGGTCGCATATATCAGTAACACCGACTTTTTTACTTTCGCTTCCCTCTGCAGCTATATAAATGGCAGCCCTGATCGCATACTCGCTTGATTTTGAAAACATAATTTTTATTCTTAGCACCAAAACACATCAGTATCCTATTTTATACCGTTGTCGTTGCTGAAATAAATCTTGTGCAATTTATCCTGGATAGATTTTTTTTCACATGTTAGATATCATGACATAATATGACATACATCATATTATTTTCATAAATCTAACCATCAGACCAGATAACCGGGCAAGCACTGTTAATAATGACATGCATTCTGAAAAAAGATGTTCGCATATCTTTTCGAGAATTTCAACAACTGTTAATTGGCTTGAAACGGTCCATGAAAAATGAGGGCATGGAAAGCTTTAGCCAGAATATACAGCCGGCAAAAAGCAGCTTTTTCCAAAACGAATCTTGATCCCGACAAATGCGGGGTGTTTTTATATATAATTCGTTGATAATCCCCTAATACTCCACCCTGACATGGTATATACTCATCAGCATGCGCTTGAATATTTCCTTGATGGTTTCGATGTCTTTCAGCGTAATGTCGCTGTCCTTTAGCTGGTCCTGGTTAAGTTTGTATTTGACGATACGGTCCACCAGGTCGCTGATAGACCTTTGGTCAGGTTCGCGGAGCGAGCGGGAAGCGGCTTCTACCGAGTCGGCCAGCATTAATACCCCCTGTTCTTTTGAAAACGGTATGGGGCCGGGATAACGGAAGATGTTTTCATTGACAAATTTTTCGGGAAAATTCTTCAGGAAAGACTGGTAAAAATAATCGACCCGGGTATTGCCATGGTGCGTACGGATAAAATCGACCACGATCTCGGGCAGGTTGGCTTTGCGCGCCATTTCCACCCCCGTACTTACGTGCCTGATGATAATTTGAGCGCTTTCCTCGTATGGCAACTTATCGTGCGGGTTGAAGCCCGAGCTTTGGTTCTCCACAAAAAACAACGGGTTCTCCAGTTTGCCAATGTCGTGATAAAGCGCCCCGGCCCGCACCAATAAAGCGTTACCACCTATCCTGAAAATGGCATTTTCGGCCAGGTTGGCTACCTGCAGCGAGTGCTGGAAAGTACCCGGTGCAGCAAAAGCCAGTTCGCGCAGTAATGGCGAATTGGTATTGGTCATTTCGATAAGTGTAATATCGGAAGTGATGCCAAACACTTTTTCGAAAGCGTATATAAGCGGGTAAGCAAGTAATGTTAGCAGCACACTTACCGCGAACGGGACAAATTCAAGCCAATCGATACCCGTAAGCGTGCCTTCGCGGATAAAAGATATACCTAAAAACGCCACAAAGTAACCGGTAGTGACTATAAGGGCCGATACCAGGAACTGCCCGCGGCGGATGAGGTTCTTAATGCTATATATAGAAACCATGCCGGCGGTTATCTCGAAATAGGCAAATTCGAAACTGTTCGGCACAAAAAAACCTGCTACAAGGATCACCAGCACATGGATATTGAGCGCAAGGCGGGTATCGAACAATATGCGGATGATAATGGGAACTATACAATAGGGTATATAGTACAGGTTGGGCAGCTGCAGCCTGATAGCAAATGACAGCGACGCCAGCATGGACGTAACGACCAGCAAAATGAGGCCGACAAGACGGTTATCCAGATAGATATCCCTGCGGAACAGGTACAGGAACACGATAAGCAGCGTGATGACGATAGAAACCAGCAGGAACTGGCCCACCAGTACCAGCCTGTGGTCGCCGTTTACCCGGGCGTTATCCTCGAATGCTTTTTTGTATGATTCGAGCTTTTGAAAAACCACGTCGTTAACGACCGATCCTTTTTGCACGATCACCTCTCCTTTTTGCACCATGCCGCGGGTAAGCGACAAGCCGTCCAACACCTCCTTTTCGAGCCGGGTTGTCAGCTTATCATCGTACCTGAGGTTATTTTGCAAGCGGTTTTGCACCAGGTCGAGCACAAAAGTTTTATCAAGGTTTTTCCTGCGGGACAGTTCCTGGTCGCAATAGGCAACCGCCTTGTCCTTGGTAAACATATCAGCCGTATTTTTATCGGTCGCAACATTTTTATCAAGAACTGTTATGGCATAATTCTGCTGATTTTGCTGATACTTTGCGTTTAAAGAGAGCAGCCCCTTGCTGTATATGTTCTTCAATAACTGCTCGCCGGCATTAAAATAGCTTTGTTTTTGCGGCTCTTTCAGCCCGGCATCGTGCCACTTAATGTCGAAATCATTTTTATAACCTTCCAGCGCCTGCATAGCCACCTCATCATCCAACTGGTATATCGGCGTTACACTGCGCAGGGCAGCCTGCCTGTCGCTATCTATCTCGGGCTGTGTTTTCAGGATGGCAAAGCTGTAGGGCGATACCAGGTCCTTTTGCGCCCATATCCGGCCACGGTCGTACTCGTACCTGAATTTGGCTTGCTTGGGCAGTGTAAAAACGATGACGCAGATACTCGACACTATCATAAAGTACCTTAGATAGTTGGAGTATTTTCGCAAAAAAGCCTTTTGGCGGGAGGAAGTAAGCGTAGCCATTTATTGTATTAACCCATCAAAAATAAGATATTTTCCGTTGGTTTGGGTTGATTAACTTGGATTGGGTTGATTAAACCCGCCCGGAACAAGCCTATTGACAGGCGATAGTGACCATCTTTAGCGCCGCCCATTTAACTCAATACCCTCTTCAACCAATCGTCAAATATTATGCATGCATAGCATTTCCTTTGGGCAAATAATTTAACTTTGCGGCACCAATTATTATTGTGTTCATGAAAGAAGTATATATCGTTTCGGCAACCCGTACGCCCATAGGCAGTTTCGGCGGAGCTTTGTCACCCCTGACGGCAACCCAGCTTGGTGCCATCGTCATCAAATCGGCAGTAGAAAAAGCAGGTCTTCAGCCCAACCACGTACAGGAAGTTTTTATGGGCAATGTGCTATCGGCTAATGTTGGACAGGCTCCGGCTACGCAGGCGGCTATATTTGCAGGCCTCCCCTATTTACCGGCAACAACGGTTAATAAGGTATGCGCCTCGGGCATGAAAGCTATCATGCTTGCTGCACAAAGCATCCTGTCGGGTCAAAATGATATCGTGGTGGCTGGTGGAATGGAGAGTATGAGTAATACGCCTTATTATTTAGATAAGGCACGTAACGGCTACAGGCTTGGGAATGGGCAGATCATTGATGGCCTGGTAAAAGATGGCTTGTGGGATGTATATAATGATTATCACATGGGTTCGGCTGCGGAATTATGCGCAGCCGAATGCCATATCAGTCGCGAAGATCAGGATGCTTTTGCGGTTGAATCGTATCAAAGGGCGCAAAGATCACAGGGCGATGGAAAATTTAAGGACGAAATAACACCGGTAGAGTTAAAAGATAAAAAGGGGGATGTTACTTTATTTGCTGACGATGAAGAACCTAAAGCGGTTAAATTCGAGAAAATACCCACGCTGAAACCCGTTTTCAAAAAAGACGGCACGGTTACCGCCGCCAACGCATCGACCCTGAATGACGGCGCCGCGGCACTGGTATTAATGAGCAAAGAAAAGGCTGATGGGATGGGTATAAAACCATTAGCAAGGATAATTTCCTTTGCCGACGCGCAACAGGCGCCTGAATGGTTCACTACAGCGCCGTCAAAGGCTATACCGCTGGCATTGCATCGCGCCGGTCTGTCTCCGGGCCAAATCGACTATTTCGAGATCAACGAAGCATTCTCCGTAGTTTCTATTGCTAACAATCAGCAATTGGACCTCGACCCGGCTAAAGTGAACGTAAATGGCGGTGCAGTGTCATTAGGACACCCGCTGGGTGCTTCGGGAGCGCGAATTATTGTAACTTTACTGCACGTACTACAGCAAAACGGCGGCAAATATGGCGCTGCCGGTATTTGCAACGGCGGCGGTGGCGCCAGTGCAATGGTTATCGAAAATTTGCGTTAATTTAATTAATGAAAAAACTGTTTACTTTATTCCTGGCAGCTGGTATGCTGCCCTTAATGACATACGCCCAGCACGCAGACGATAGCGGCAATGTGCGGCAGTTAATGAAATACCAGGACAGCCTGGTTACCATCAGCAAACAACTGGTGAATAACGATACCGAAATGGAGCGTCAGAACGCCAATGTTGAGTTTATAAAAACATTGGTAAAAGCGCTAAAGATACCTCATTCATTCAATTTCAACTTTGATTCGCTTAAAGCGGTGCGTGTGCTGAATGCGCCTGATAACCGTTTCAGGATATTTACCTGGTGTATGCAGTATGATGACGGCAGCTACCGCTATTATGGAACTGTACAAATGAATACCGGCGAAAAGTTGGTGATGTTCCCGCTTAATGACTATACGCCTTACATTAAAAACGCCGAAGACACCGTAACCGACAACACCAAATGGCTGGGCGCTGTGTATTATAAGATAATCCCGGTATACACCGAAAAATACCCCTACTATGTATTACTGGGCTGGAAGGGAAACACGGTAAAAACAAACAAAAAAGTGATCGACGTTATCAGTTTCAGGAATGATAAGCCCGTATTCGGGCATTCGGTGTTTGACGGGAACGGGAAAGTGCGCAAGCGCGTTGTTTTTGAATATACCCGGCAGGCATCGATGCTGTTGAACTATGTGCCAGACGAGCACCTTATTGTATTCGATCACCTGGTGCCGCCTGATAAAAAAATGACCGGCCATTTTGATGTTTACGGCCCCGACCTGAGTTACGACGGCTACCGGTTTAAAGACGGCCGATGGGAGTACGCGGATAACCTTGACATGCGGAACAAGCCAAATAGCCGCGACGGAGATTACATTGACCCGAAAAAGCAACGGGAGGTAGATAAAGCGACGGCTGGCGGGCAATAGTTGAATGGTTGACCGAGTTAAATTAAGTTGGGTTTAGTTGAATATGTTTGCCACTTAATGTAATCGAACTCAATCAACTATATCACAAAACATAAACAAGCTAAACTGTAATAATTCCGGTATAAAATTTTGATTTACGGGAATAATAGTACATTAGTCAAATTTTCTCAAGAAATTAACTATGCAAGAAACCCCAATCGCGGTTGCTAAAACCAAATCACGATTCCCCAAAGCAGTGCCTTACATTATAGGCAACGAGGCAGCCGAACGCTTCAGTTACTACGGCTTACGCTCTATACTGGTAACCTTTTTAGTGGCGCAGTTTTATAACCCGACGTTAGATCCGGCTCTTACACAAACCGCTGAGGCACATGCCAACGCAAGCACTCATTTTTTTGTGGCGCTTTCTTATTTCATGCCTCTTTTGGGTGGGATAATGGCCGACTGGTTTTTTGGAAAATACAAAGTTATTTTATGGCTATCTATCGTGTATTGCCTTGGCAATCTTTTCACTTCTTCGTTTACCACCAATCTACCACTGTTTACTATGGGGTTGGTGCTTATCGCAACCGGGGCGGGTGGTATAAAATCATGCACAACAGCCAATGTAGGCGATCAGTTTGATAAAAACAACCAGGACCTGATGTCAAAGGTTTATGGCTGGTTCTATTTCAGTATCAATGCAGGGTCCATGGTATCTTTCGCCCTTATACCATGGGCTTATAAGAATTTAGGTCCGAGAATAGCATTTGGCATTCCGGGTACTTTAATGGCTTTAGCCACCATCATTTTCTTTTCGGGCCGTAAAATGTATGTCAGGGTACCCCCTGCCGGCGTAAATAAAAACAATTTCGTATTCATATCGATATACGCTCTTTTTAACTTAAAGAAAAAGCAAAAGGGGCAATCCTTGCTGGATGTTTCCAAAGGGCCATTTGACGCGGAAAAAGTAGAGGGTATCAAAGCCGTTTGGCGTGTAATGGGTGTGTTTTTCTTCACGCTCGCATATTGGATCGTGTGGGACCAAAACCTTTCCGAATGGGTGTTGCAATCGAATAAGATGGACCGCGTTATTAATTTTGGCTTTTTTAAATATGAATTTATTCCCGGCCAGATACAAATAACCAATGCTATCTTCCTGTTGATATTCATACCAATATTCAATTACTGGATCTATCCCAAGTTGGATAAGATGGGGCTGAAAACAACCTTGCTTAGAAGGTTTGGCGCAGGCCTGGTACTAACGGCGCTTTCTTTTGTTGTTATCGCAATGATACAAACCAATATTGACCATGGCGGTCATCCAACGCTTTGGTGGCAGGTATTTGCTTATATTTTACTTTCGGCGGCCGAAGTTTTGGTTTCTATTACCGGCCTGGAGTATGCCTACACGCATTCGCCAAAATCAATGAAAAGCACCATGACAGCCATATTTTTAATGGTTGTGGCGCTCGGCAACGTGATCACCGGCTTGATAAACGAAAACATTTCTCAAAAAGGATTTTTAGCACCTTATATGCGGGGGGCCAACTTTTATTGGTGCTTTGTAGGTATGATCGCAGTGTTTGTCGTTGCGTTCCTATTTGTTTCGCCCCGTATGAAATTACGCAATTATATAGACGAGCCTGAAGTTGACAGCAACGAGGCAATAGCCGCTATTGAGTAATTTATGATTTTGATAATATAAGGCGGAAATCCCTGTTATAATTTTCAAACGATTGGCTAATACACTATTTTTGCCAGCTTATATTTTAAACATATTCTGCCGTGCCCGACAGTATAGTAATTATACCTACCTATAACGAGATAGAGAATATTGAACGGATAATCCGGAAGGTATTTTCGCTCCGTCACGAATTTCATGTGCTTGTGATAGACGACGGTTCGCCCGACGGCACACCCATCATTGTTAAGGAACTGCAGCAGGAATTTCCCGAAAAACTTTTCCTGGAGGAACGTGCCGGAAAGCAGGGCCTGGGCACGGCTTATATCCACGGCTTCCGCTGGGCTATTGAGCGGCAATATGATTACATCTTTGAAATGGATGCCGATTTTTCGCACAATCCCGACGACTTGCGTAAACTGCGCGATGCCTGCGAAGAAGGTGCAGATGCCGCTATAGGTTCGAGATACATCAAGGGCGTTAATGTGGTTAACTGGCCCATGAGCCGCGTATTGATGAGTTATTTTGCATCGGTTTATGTACGTTTTATTACCGGCATAGATATACGCGACTGGACCGCAGGTTTTATGTGTTACAAACGCAAAGTACTGGAGACCATCGAGCTGGACAAAGTTAAATTTGTAGGTTACGCCTTCCAGATAGAAATGAAATACACTACCATCAAACATGGTTTTAAAATAACCGAAGTGCCCATCATCTTTACCGACCGAACCGAGGGCACCTCCAAAATGTCGACCAGCATTTTCCGCGAAGCGGTATTCGGTGTTATCCAGATGAGGATCAATGCAATGTTCAGGAAATACCCTGAAGGCTGATGATTGGTTGATTTGCGATTAGTGGCTTGTCAACTGGTTAATTAGTGATTGGTTAACTCGTATTTTAGTCAATTCATAAAGCCCAAGTCACTAATCACTGCTCACAATCCCATTAATATCTCCGTCTCCAGCTTTGACTCATCCTGGTTCCAATGCCCGTAGATCTCTAAACCCGGAGAAACTGCTTTTAGATTGTTTTCTGCTAAATATGCCCTCATTTTAGCATAGGCCTGGGCTAAGCCACTATAAGGGCCAATATGTTTGCAATAAGCGTATTTTGAAAGATTTATTTGCTTCGCCTCCATACCTGTATTTTCCTGTGTAGCCGGTTCAAGTTCTACCCCTGCAAATACTTCCTCATTAGGCCCATAAACCCAAACATTCATTCCCTTATTTTTCAAATTATTTGCCCGCACAGTCTCCCACATTTTGTTCATTAATTTAAATCCGGTCTCTCCGTAATTTTTATTTACGGCAGTGCCCGAAAAGCCATAAAGTCTGAGGCAGAAGGGCTTGTTGATAATGGTTACATCCATAATTTACAAGGCTAAATTTATGATAGCGTTTAAAGTTAACTGTTTGATGTTAAGAAGCAAGTGCCTTTAGGTTCTGATTTTTTTTAAATGATTTTTGTTAAGGAAAACTTATCACAAATCTCTAATCACTAATCACTAAATTAGCGGCAATGAACGAGAACCTGGATCCAGCTCCCGAACGCCTTTCATCTGCCGAGCGTGATATTGAAAAAGTACTTCGCCCACAGGCATTTGAGGATTTTACGGGTCAGCATAAAATACTGGCTAACCTGCGGGTTTTTGTGCAGGCAGCCCGCCAGCGTGGCGAGGCGCTCGATCATGTGCTGCTTCATGGGCCTCCGGGATTAGGAAAAACTACCCTCTCCCACATCATCGCCAACGAGATGGGCGTGGGTATCAAAATAACTTCGGGCCCTGTGCTGGATAAGCCCGGCGACCTGGCCGGACTGCTTACCAACCTGGAACCCGGCGACATTCTTTTTATCGACGAGATACACCGTTTGAGTCCGTTGGTGGAGGAATACCTGTATTCGGCCATGGAAGATTTCAAGATCGATATTATGCTGGAGACCGGGCCGAATGCCCGCTCGGTACAATTATCCTTAAATCCGTTTACCCTTGTTGGCGCCACTACCCGTTCGGGTTTGCTAACTGCTCCGTTACGGGCGCGTTTTGGCATCAATTCGCGGCTCGAATATTATGATGCCAAACTATTGACCACCATAGTACTGCGTTCGGCTTCGATATTAAAAACACCGATAAGCGACGAGGGTGCTTTTGAGATAGCAAGGCGCAGTCGTGGTACGCCGCGTATTGCCAATGCCCTGCTTCGGCGCACGCGCGATTTTGCCCAGATCAAAGGCGACGGCAACATCGACACCGGCATTGCCAATTATGCACTGAATGCGCTTAACGTCGATCAGCATGGCCTGGATGAAATGGACAACAAAATATTGCTGACTATTATCGATAAGTTTAAGGGCGGGCCGGTGGGCTTAAAAACCATTGCAACGGCTGTTGGTGAGGACGAGGGTACTATTGAGGAAGTTTACGAACCGTTTTTGATACAGGAAGGCTTTTTGATGCGCACAGCACGCGGCCGCGAAGCGACCGACAATGCTTATAAGCATTTGGGAAAATTGAGAATGGGCGGGAGTCCTACGTTGTTTTGAGTCACTAAAAGGCATTTCGACGAGAAACGAGGAGAAATCTTATACAAGCGAATAAAGCAAGGCGTTTAAGATCTCTCACTGTCGTTCGAGATGACAAATCGATATATTTAATTAATGCTACCTATGAAACGATTATCTATTCTATTACTGGCTTTAACGCCGTTTCTATCTTTTTCACAAACAAAAAAGACTACCGACCTGGCCGAGTACGTGAACCCGCTTATGGGTACGGATTCGAAATATGACTTGTCGAACGGTAACACCTACCCTGCCATCGCTTTGCCCTGGGGTATGAATTTCTGGACGCCCGAAACAGGCAAAATGGGCGACGGCTGGCAGTACACTTATGATGCCCATAAGATCAACGGCTTTAAGCAAACACACCAGCCATCGCCCTGGATGAACGATTACGGGCAGTTTGCTATTATGCCTGAGACCGGTCATTTAAAGGTTACGCAAAATGGCCGCCAAAGCTGGTTTTCGCATAAAACCGAGATCGTAAAACCTTATTATTACAGCGTTTACCTGGCCGACCATGATGTGACCACGGAGATTACTCCGACCGAACGGTCGGCACAGTTCAGGTTCACCTTCCCCAAAAGCGACAGTTCGTTTATCGTGATCGATGCATTTGACCGGGGGTCTTATGTAAAGGTAATTCCTTCAGAAAGAAAGATCGTAGGTTATTCAACCAAATTTGCCCGCGGGCCACTCAAAAATTTCAAGAACTTCTTTGTGATCTATGTAGATAAACCGATCAGCTTGTATCATACTTACAGCGACAGCACCATGACCGACTCGCTGGAACTGCATGCCAAACATGCCAGCGCGGTTATCGGTTTTAAAACAGCCAAAGGCGAAAAAGTACATATGCGGGTGGCTTCTTCCTTTGTCAGCATTGAACAGGCAGAACAAAACCTGAAGGCTGAACAGGGAAAGGACAGTTTTGATATGACCGAACAAAAAGCAAAAGACACCTGGAATAAAACTTTAAGCCGTCTTACCGTAGAAGGCGGCACTATTGACCAGAAACGGACTTTTTACTCCTGCTTGTACCGTATGCTTTTCTTCCCAAACAAGCTTTACGAGATAGATGCAAAAGGTAACCGCATACATTACAGCCCCTACACCGGCAAAACCGAGCCGGGCTATATGTTTGCCGGAACGGGTTTTTGGGATACGTTTAGGGCGCTTTACCCTTTCCTGAATTTGGTTTATCCTTCCATCAACAAAGAGATGCAGGAAGGATTGATCAACGATTACAAAGAAGGCGGCTGGCTGCCGGAATGGTCGAGCCCCGGTTATTCGGATGTAATGGTGGGTAATAACTCTGCATCAGTAGTGGCGGAGGCTTATTTGAAAGGCTTGCGCGGATATGATATCGAAACTTTATACCAGGCGCTGGTACATGGCGCTAACAACGAAGGCCCAAGAGCCACGGGCCGCAAAGGGGTTGAATATTACAACAAGCTGGGTTATGTCCCTTATGATGTAAAGATAAACGAGAACGCGGCCCGCACGCTGGAATATGCTTATGATGACTTTGCCATTTATGAATTAGGAAAAGCTTTGGGCAAGCCGAAAGAGGAGATAGAAATTTACAAAACGCGCAGCATGAATTACAAAAACCTGTTCGACCCGGCGACCGGTTTGATGCGCGGTAAAAACCAGGATGGCACTTTCGAAACGCCTTTCAACCCGTTTAAATGGGGCGATGCTTTTACCGAGGGGAACAGCTGGCATTATACCTGGGGCGTATTTCATGATATACAGGGCCTTGAAAACCTGATGGGCGGCAAGAAGAAATTCGTAGCTAAACTGGATTCGGTATTTAGTTTGCCCCCTATTTTTGATGATAGTTATTATGGTGAAGTGATCCATGAGATACGCGAAATGCAAATAGCGGGCATGGGTCAGTACGCCCACGGCAACCAGCCTATACAGCACATGATATACCTTTATAACTATGCCGGCGAACCCTGGAAAACCCAATACTGGGCGCGCGAAACCATGAACAAATTATATAAAGCCACCCCCGACGGCTACTGCGGCGACGAGGATAACGGGCAAACATCGGCCTGGTATGTATTTTCGGCAATGGGTTTTTATCCCGTATGCCCGGCTGCCGGGCAGTATGTGCTGGGTGCGCCTTTATTCAACAAGGTGACGCTGACGCTTGAGAATGGCAAAAAAGTTATCATCAATGCGCCAAAGAACAGTGCGGCCAATAAATATGTAAGTACGCTGACCTACAATGGCAAACCCTATGATCTGAATTATTTGGATCATAAAACGTTGATGCAGGGCGCCGTGCTTAATTTTGATATGTCGGCCGCGCCAAACAAACAACGCGGTATAAAAGACAGTGACTTTCCTTATTCGTTATCCAATGAAAAATAAAATTATCGGCACTATTGGTGCGCTGGTTTGTTGCATCAGCATGGCAACAGCTCAAAAGTTGAAGGTGTGCGTGGCCGGGTTAAACCACGACCATATCTGGAACATCATGAACGCCTACAAAAACGGGCAGGTGGATATCATAGGCATTGCCGAGCCTAACCATGAACTTTGGGCGAAATATGGCAAGCAGTTCAATTTACCTGCAAACGTATTTTATGATGACCTGAAAACCATGCTGAAAGGCAAAAAGCCGGACGCCGTTTTGGGTTATAACGCGGTGGCAAACCATGTGGATATCGTGGAAGTTTGCGCGCCACTTGGCTTACCCGTTATGGTGGAAAAACCCCTGGCCGCTACACTGGCGCAGGCTAAGCGGATGGAGGAACTGGCCAATAAATACCACACGCTGGTGCTCACCAATTACGAAACTACGTGGTATCCGTCGGGTAAATACATTTATGACGAAATTGCTGCGGACAGT
The DNA here is from genome assembly GCF_035492695.1 of Mucilaginibacter sp. GTDB lineage: Bacteria > Bacteroidota > Bacteroidia > Sphingobacteriales > Sphingobacteriaceae > Mucilaginibacter. The sequence goes on from NZ_DATJJC010000009.1 coordinate 43,666, forward strand.
ATAGGTCCCATCAAAAAAATGGTGGTACACGACGGGCACCAGGGGCCAAAGGAGATAGGCTGCAGCAAAGAGTTTTTAGCCTGGCTTACCGACCCTGTGTTGAACGGCGCGGGCGCTTTAAACGACTTTGGCTGCTACGGCGCCGACCTGATGACCTGGCTGATGCACGGCCAAAAACCTATCGCCGTTACTGCTATCACGCACCAGTATAAGCCTGATATTTATCCTAAGGTTGATGATGACGCGACCATATTAGTTGAATATAAAGGCGCTTCCGGGCAAATAGAAGCCTCATGGAACTGGCCGTTTGGTATTAAGGACATGGAAATATTTGGCGAGCATGGCTACCTGCATTCGTTGAATGGCACGGATATCGACATTCGTATGCGGGAGAACAGGAGAAGCTCGGTTAAAGCGCCCCCATTGCCCGAGCCTATTAACGATCCGTTGGTTTATTTGGCAGCGGTACTTCAGCACAAAGTAGCAGGGACGGACGACCAGGCATCATTGAAATATAACATGATCGTGATGGAGATACTGGATGCGGCAAAAAGGTCGGCTAAAGAGGGTCGGAAGATCGTTTTATAAGCTACATGCTCATTTTGCTTTGTTTCCGTCCCCAAAAGAAATAAATGATGGAGGCAGGTATAAAGATGATGTTCAGCACAGTTTTGTAATTCAGGGTGATGGCATCGTGCATAGCCATAAAGCCGGTTTTCGGGTGTTTGGGTATCCACCCCATCACATCAAAACCAATATCAACCAGCAAACTTGCGAGAATAATGCTGATTGTAAGGAACAGCAGCAAAGCCAGCATGGTTTTCATGCCGTAATAGCGGCGGTACACTGCCAGCATAGGGATTGTCACCAGGTCGGCAAGTATATAGGCTACCACTCCGCCAAAGGATATTCCGCCATGCCAGAACACCGTTGCCATCACCAAATTACCTACCGAACAAACAAAACTGATAATAGCTATAAACACGCCCATCAATATATTCCAAAGCAACACCACAAAATGCGGAAGGCCGTGATTGTTGGTTAAAAAGAGTGTGTTCCAAAAAGTGAGCGGCACCAAAGCCATTAAAACAGATGCGATGACTACCCCGATAAGAATATCCTTCCCAACCATCATTACGTCCATATAAAAATGACCGCTGGCTTCGGCCATTTTCTTTCCGAAGGTCTTATCGGGTTGATGGTTGTGCGCGCCGTGATGATGATGTTCATGCCCGCCCGAAGCATGGCCGGTGTGTTCCAGGTGTTTATCGCCATCTTCTCTTACCCTTTTGGGATAGAACCAGGCTATAAGCGATGCGGAAATGACGATAAATAACAAGCCACCCGCTACTTCGGCGCCAAAAAATGCCCAGCCAAGCAGGGTGACGATGACAATGAAAATTTCGAACACGAGGTTAGTGCTTGCGGCCATAAAAGTTACCGCATTGGACCAGGTGGAGCCTTTTAGTTTAAGCGTGCGCGCCATAGACGCCGCTGCGTAGGAACACGACGAAGATATTGCCCCGAAAAATGTCGATAAGGCAATTGCCTTTACATTATTTTTTCCCAGCCGGGAACTGATGGTTTCTGTCGAAATAAATGCCCTTACTAATGATGAAAGTATAAACCCGAGCGCAAGCCCCCAATAGATCTCCCATATCATATAAAATAACTCGGTAAAGATGTTTTTTAGGATATGCCACATACTAGACTAACCCGATTTCTGTTTAATTGTTGATAATTATCGTTTATAAAACAGGTATTTATTCTAATTTCGCGCTTATAAAATCACCCCTTTATTATGTCAAAAATAACATCAGCTATCTTAGCATCCGCTTTACTTTTAACCTCAGTTTTTACAGCATCGGCCCAGGGGAATAAAGCTGCGATAATGGCACGCAAGCAGGTGCCGATATTGTGTTACCACCAGATACGCGACTGGCGGCCCAAGGATTCTAAAGTTGACAAGGACTATATCATTCCACCGGCAGCGTTCAAGGCTCACCTGAAAATGCTGGCCGATAGCGGATACCACACGATCCTGCCCGATCAGCTATACGATTACCTGACCAAAGGCACAGCCCTGCCAAGCAAGCCCATTATGCTTACGTTTGATGATACCGACCTCGACCAATTTGAAATAGCCCGCCCGGAAATGAAGAAATATGGCTTCAAAGGCGTGTTTTTTATCATGACAGTTTCGATAGGAAAGGTTAAACATTACATGAGCTCGGCGCAGATCAAGCAATTGTCGGACGAAGGTAACGTGATAGCAAGCCACACCTGGAACCATAGTAATTTCAAGAAATTATCAACCGCTAAAGATTGGGAGATCCAGTTAGACAAGCCTACTAAAAAGCTGGAAGAGATTACAGGGAAACCGGTTAAATATTTTGCCTTTCCATTTGGTGTATGGAGTGAACAAAACCTGCCGCAATTGCATAAGCGTGGTTTTAAACTGGCTTTCCAGTTAGCAGATAAACGCGACGCGAACGATCCTTTAATGACGGTTCGCCGGATACTGGACAGCGGTTACTGGACCACCAAAAACCTGAGCAACAGCATCAGGCATAGTTTTTAAGCGCTGGCCCCCTGAAGGGGAATGCCTTTGTCATTTGAAAGATTCACTTATCTGCCCCGGGCGCCCCGTCGCTATTTGATTCGTTCTCAGCCGGCGGGCCTGGGTCGCCACTATTGTTATCCGGCGTTACAGTAGGTACCTGTACATCCCCATTTTGGGGCTGACCTGTTAGCTGCGTGCCTTTTTCAAGGTCGTTGTCGCCGTCCTTATTGGTTACCGAGTCGTCCCTATTTGTTATCTGCTCGTCCTTCGGGTCCCGCGTTTGTACATGCTCCATTGCTTTATAAATTTTCACCTGCCGGACCCTGCCCCTTATTTGATGCCCGGTTGGCCACGTTTTCTTTTACATTGTCCGACGATATTTCGGCGTGTTCGGGTTCTTCGTCGTGCGAAACCCAATCGATAGCCTCATTTAATTCGCTTAGCGGGTAACCCCTCGACTCGCCGGGAATAAAATGTTTAAAAAAATCGGTAAACCATTCAACTCCTTTCTGATCGGTAACAATGGCTATTTTTTTCCACTTGCTGAAATTTTTCATACCCAGTTTAAAATCCTGCCACCACGCAGCGGCAGAGAAATTCTGCACGTCGGTTTCCAGCACAAGCAGGTAACTTATCTCTCCCTGCTTTTCCGCTAATTCCTCCATGCGGGGGATCAGCACCCTCTCATAATCTTCTTTATTTACCTCGCCGGTGGCATATATTCCCACCACATTGCCGGGCAAATCATTAATGAACTGTAACATAATCTTGTGTATTTATATTAATACAACGGCAGTAATTTGATTCTGTTTTTTATTAATTCAGCATTTGCGCAGCCGGGTGCCCCATCCGCCCGGTTATTGTATCTTTGCCCTTATGCAGCAACAACTTACCGCATACAGTAAATTGATAAAAAAGGAGGCTAAAAACCTCGGCTTTATGTTTTGCGGTATAGCTAAGGCTGATTTTTTAGAAGAGGAGGCGCCACGGCTGGAAACCTGGCTAAAGAAGGGTATGCAAGGCGAAATGCAATACATGGAAAATTATTTCGACAAGCGGCTGGACCCGCGGCTGCTGGTTGATGGCGCCAGATCGGTCATATCGCTGGGACTGAACTACTATACCGATCAAATTCAGCTCGATCCTTTGGCGCCAAAGATCTCCAAATACGCTTATGGCGACGATTACCACCAGGTGATCAAAAGTAAACTAAAGCAACTGCTTGATATTATTAATGAAAAAATAGGCGAAGTACATGGCCGCGCCTTTGTTGATTCGGCGCCTGTGCTGGATAAAGCATGGGCGAAAAAGGCCGGACTGGGCTGGATAGGTAAAAACACCAACCTGATCAACACAAAAAAAGGGTCGTTCTTTTTCCTGGCGGAGCTGATCGTCGATATTGAACTGGAGTATGATGTATCTTCAACCGCCGACCATTGCGGTACCTGCACCCGCTGCATAGACGCCTGCCCCACCGAAGCTATTGTTGCCCCTTACGTTGTTGACGGGAGCCGGTGCATATCATACCTTACCATCGAGCTAAAAAACGAGATACCGGGCGAATTTAAAGGCAAAATGGATAATTGGATGTTTGGCTGCGACGTATGCCAGGATGTATGCCCCTGGAACCGTTTTTCGGTGCTGAACCACGAGCCTGCCTTTCAACCCGAAGCTGGCCTGCTCGGTATGAATAAATACGAGTGGGAAGACATTACGGAAGACATCTTTCTGAAAGTATTTAAAAATTCGCCTGTAAAAAGGACGAAATACTCAGGGTTGAAGAGGAATATTGAGTTTTTGCGGAGTGGTGATGTAATTGGTTAACTAGCGTTGGTGATTAGTTAATTAGTGATTAGGGAATACACGCTAATAGAAAACGCCCGACGATGGATATATTCAATTGATCACAAATCACCAGTTAATTAGTCACAAATTAACTAATCACCAACCCGATCATAACCCTTTCTTAAACTTATCCCTTAAGGCACTCAGCATATCATCGTCAACGGGTTTTGCGGGGCCGTCATCCTGTTTTTTGAATTGCGGGCGGTTTTGCTGCTGGTGATAGCTCCGGTTATCCGGTTTTTGAAATTCCTTTTTTGGCTGACCTGGCTGTGGCTTTTGTTCGGCTGGTCTGGCCCCTGCTTCGACCGGCCTGGGCGGAGCAGGCCTGGCGCCGTTATCAGCCGGCCTGGGTTGAACGGGCCGTTGTTGCTGACGTTCCGCTGCTCGTTTGGCATTCCAGCGGTTGTACACTTCTTCAAGCTTTCGTTTGGTGTAAAGCGGAAAATCGCCCTGCATCATCCACGAATAATAGCTCGGTTCGGCATTGAAAACATCTTCAACCCGCTTACCTTTGTGTTTGCCAAAGTTGAACAGTTCCTCGCCTTTTTCGTTATAAACCATACGGCCCGCGAAATCGAGCGGCCTGTTCAGGTTGGTAAACTTGTGCAGCGCCTCTATATCGTTGACCACCGGTTTCGATATTTTTCCGGCTTTATCCTCCCAGTCTTTGCCTTCGTATTTCTCTACCTGCGCCAGCAAAACCTCCATGGTGGCGCGCGTGTCCGCCTCGGCGGAGTGGGCGTTGATGATCTGTTTGTTGCAATAAAAAAGGTAAGCTGCCTTCAATGTACGCTGTTCCATCTGGTGAAAGATGTTCTGCACATCCACAAAAAAGCGGTTCTCCAGGTCAAAATTAACGCCCACGCGTAAAAACTCTTCCATCAGCATCGGGATATCAAACTTGTTGGAATTGTACCCCGCCAGGTCGCTTTCGCCAATAAACTCTGCCACCGACGCGGCCAATGCCTCAAAAGCCGGCTCATCTTTTATATGCTCATCGTATATACCGTGTACCAGCGATGATTCAAGCGGGATAGGCATTCCGGGGTTCATTCGCCAGGTTTTTACTTCTTCGCTGCCGTCCGGGTTCATTTTGATAACAGACAATTCGACGATACGGTCGGAGCCCACATTAGTACCGGTAGATTCAATATCGAAGAAGGCCAGCGGGCGTTTTAGATTTAATTTCATTTTATAAATGCAGAGGCGTAAAGGTCATAAAAAGTTTCGAGCCGATTAAATTTTTTAAATATTTAATATATCAGCATAATTTTTTTAATTTGAACAAACCAAACTTTATGTACAATATGCGAAAATTTATACTCCTTTTTACCGTCAGCCTTATTTCATTTGCAGCATCAGCCCAGGATTTCCCGTTCGGCGAGGTAAGCCAGGAAGAGATGGATATGCAAAAATACGACAAGGATACCTCGGCCCACGCCCTTGTTTTGAACGAACATGGGCGGGCGAGGATAAGCGAAACCAGTAGCGAGGACGTTAACCTGATATTTGAACACCATATCAGGATCAAGTTTTTTGACGATAAGGAATTTGAACGATACGGAACCTTCGATATACCGATTTATAGCAGCGATGGACTAGTTTATGAAAAGTTAGTTGATGTAAAAGCGGTTACCTATTACAGGGACGATGCAGGCAACCTGCAAAAAGCAGACCTTGATCCGAAAAAGATATTCCGGGTTGAACAGGACAAACACCATACGCTGGTTAAATTTGCCATGCCCGCGTTGCGTAAAGGCTGCATTATCGAGATCAAATACGAGATCGAGTCGCCTTATTACTGGAACCACTTCCATTCGTGGATGTTCCAGGATTATCTTCCAAAACTCAATTCACAATTTGAGGCCATTATACCTGGCTTCTGGAACTATAATGCATCACTGCGTGGGTACCTGAAGCTGACCGACAGTAAAGCTACTATTGATCGCGAGTGTTTTACCTACCATGGCGCCAAAAGCGATTGTTCGCACCTTACGTTTACCATGAAAGATGTTCCGGCATTTGTTCGGGAAGAATACATGACGTCGCCCAACAATTACCTGTCCGGTGTTTATTGGCAATTGGCTGAATTTACAAACCTTCGGACGGGCGCAAAGGAAAAATATTCAAAGGATTGGAAAGACCTTGACCGCGAACTAAAGGAACAATATTGGTTCGGCGGACAACTGAAGCGGAAGGAGATGCTGAAAGATCGCGTTACTCCGGTAATAGCGGGGAAAACTGATAGCCTTGCGAAAGCTAAAGCGGTTTACACGTTTATTCAAAAAAGTTTTAAATGGAACGAAAGAGCTAACGACGGCAGTGTGGACGGGATAAAAAAAGCTTTGGATGCGCATACCGGCGACGCAGGGGATATCAACCTGGCATTGGTTAACGCACTGACTTCAGCGGGGATACCGGCCGAGGCTGTTTTGGTCTCGACGCGCGAAAATGGCTCCATCAATAAATTATATCCCACTATTAATGATTTTGATTATGTAATAGCCCGAACTTCAATTGGCGGCAAGGTGTACCTGCTGGATGCTACCGATCCCATGTTGCCCTTTGGCATGTTGCCTTTACGCTGCCTGAACGACCAGGGCAGGGTATTCAATGTCGATAAGCCGTCGTACTGGATGGATATGAACACCGCGCAGCGTGCCAAAACTACTTACAATATCGAACTTACCCTTGGCGATGATGGTAAGCTAAAAGGGAATATTATACGTTATTCGTCCAGCTATAGCGGTTACCTGCGGCGTAAAGAGATAAAGAAGTACAATTCGCTGGATGAATATGTGGATCATTTAAGCAGCGATATGCCGGGCACCAAAATTTTAAAGTCGGACATTGTAAATGTGGACAGCCTGGATATGCCTGTGGGCGAAACTTACCAGGTTGAGATGAATGCTTATGACGGCATGAATCACGACCGTTTTGGATTCAATCCTTTTATCATCGGCAAACTCAAAACAAACCCATTCAAACTTGCCCGGCGCGATTACCCGGTTGATATGGGTATACCCTCGGAAGAAAGGTACATTGTAACTGTTCATTTGCCGGCTCAATATACTATTGATAACCCACCGCAGGGACAGGCCTTTGCGATGGCAAGCCAGGGAGGAAGGTTTATTACCGATTTCCAAAACGATGGCAGCACATTCACTTTTTCGTATGTAACACAGATCAATAGTTCCGTTTTCGGAACGGATGAATACAACAGCCTTAAGGAACTGTTTAACCGGATAGTAACCGCGGAGAAAACCCAGTTGGAGTTTAAGAAAAAATGATGAGGCGAATACTACTTTTTTTATTGCTGATTGCCGGCATAAGGGTATCGGCCCAGAATAATTATGCTGCAAGCCTTATTCCCGGCGACTTGCTGCCGTATGCCAGCGCGGTTGTAAGGAGCGAGGAAATAACTACCGACGTTAAGGAACCGGATAATGTGACCTATCATGTAAAACGCATTATTACTGTATTGAATAAAAATGGGGATGATAAAACAAACCTGAATGTATTTTATGATAACCTTATATCGGTGAAATATATTAAAGGATTTATTTACAACGAATTCGGCAAGGTTGACCGTAAGATAAGCGAACGGGACTTTGATGACGAGGCCGTAAGCGATGGCTTTTCGCTTTTCCAGGACGACCGTGTAAAACACTATTCCAGGGCGGTAACAAGCTACCCTTACACTGTTGAAATTGAATACGAGTTGAAAGTGAAGCAAACGCTGAACTTCGCACCATGGGAGCCGCAATATGAAACCAATGTAGCAGTTGAGAAAAGTGTTTATAGTTTTTTATGCAAACCTGATTTCAACATCAGGTATAAAGAATTCAACCTGCCAGCAAAGGGCACGGTATCAACTAATAAAGACGGGGAAAAAGTATACTCCTGGACGGCTCAAAACCTGAAGGCGCGAAGGGATGAACCCTGGAGTCCGTTTGAAGACCAGTACATGATAAAACTGATGGTAGCTCCCGAAAAGTTTTATTACGATAAACATTCGGGTTCGTTTACCAACTGGCAGCAGCTGGGCAAATGGGAATATGACGACCTGCTTAAAAGCCGGGCGGATGTACCCGAGGAAACAGTGCAATACATTAAAAATCTGACTGCTGACATTACTGACCCCAAACTTAAAGCGAAAAAGATATACGAATACATGCAGCAAAAAACCCACTACATCAGCGTGCAGGTAGGTATTGGCGGTTTTCAGCCTTTTCTGGCCTCAGATGTGGATAAGCAAGGTTACGGGGATTGCAAAGCGCTGGTAAATTACACGCGGTCGTTATTAAAGGTTGCGGGTATCGACTCCTGGTATTGTGTGGTATGGGGCGACCATGAGGAGAAAAAGAGTATGCTTGGTAATTTTGCCAGCATGCAGGGCAACCATATCATTTTATGCCTGCCGTTTAAAAACGATACTACCTGGCTGGAATGTACCGCGCAGCACCTCCCTTTCGGTTTTTTGGGCGACTTTACGGATGACCGCACCGTGCTGGCCTGCACACCCAACGGAGGCAAATTGATGCGGACGCCGAAGTACGACGCAAAAGATAACCTTATTAAGCGCGATGCAGCTTTTGTATTGAATGATGCCGGTGAACTGAGCGGCGATATAGAATCTGCATTCAAGGGACTGGAATACGACGACCGCGAATCAATGATAGCAAAGGCACAAACGGAAAGGCTGAAAGATATAAAACGGTATTACCCCATCAACAACATCGACATAAAAAAACTGGATTACAAGCAGGATAAAAGCCTCGATCCGGTGACTTACGAAAATATAAAGTTGACGGCACAGGAGTATGGGGCGGTTAATGGCAGCAAATTTTATTTCCCGCTGAATTCTATCGACAGGGTTTCGCTGGGCCTGCACCAGGTGAGGAACCGTGTTAACCCTGTTTACATACCCCATGGCTACACCGAACAGGACAAAATAACTTATACCCTGCCGCAGGGCTACGTATTGGATTCAGAACCTTTAAATATAGCAATCGATAAACCATTCGGAAACTTCACCGTTACGATGAAGATGAAAGGTAGCGAACTGATCTACGACCGGAAATTTCAGCTAAAGGACGGCACCTTCAATAAGGAAGTCTATGATGATCTTCTTGACTTTTACGACAAAGTACGGGCCGCCGATAACGCCACTGTTGCGCTTGTAAAAAAATGATCAGCCGAAAATGATGATGCCAAGGATGATACCGACGATCATGATGACGTAGAGCAATATTTCTGTAGTGGCGAACTTCTTATACTTTGTCCAGAAATCGTATCTTTCCTTTTCGTCAGGCATGAGGTAAAATTAATCAATTTTTGCATGAATTAATTATTTATGGGATAAAGGCGGGTCAATATCCTCTTACTTACCGGCTGCATCGGCAACAGTATCCACCACTGAACCGCAGCGCGAAAAGTATTTGTACGTGTATGGATCGTGCAGTTTAACGATGATAACACCCTTTGTGGAACTGGCATGAACGTAATAGCCGTTCTGAAGGTAGATGCCCACATGGCTGAATTTTTTCCCATCGTAGTCAAAAAACACCAGGTCGCCTTCCTGTAATTCTTCTTCGTATTTCCGTTTAATAACGGTTACCTGCTGCCCGGTTGTACGTGGAATATTGATGCCGTAAACCTGCTGCTCCAATAAAAAAGACAGCCCCGAGCAGTCGATACCATCATGATCGAGTCCCCCAAACTTATAGGGCGTACCCATCCACTGGTCGATAAAAGCATATAGTCTGCCATTTTGAATTTGATCTTTATCTACACCCAAAAGGCTTGAATATTTTTCGGCGATGGAAGGCTGCGGAACCACAACGTCGCCGGGCTCGCCGCGCATCACCGCCTTTTTTGAATGGCAGGACGACAGGATGATAACCGCAAAGGCACAAATCAATAAGGCACACTTTTTCCCCATGGTATAAAAATACGGGGATTGCCTGCGGCGGGTTACAAAGGGTTTTTAACATTTCCACATGCCCCTTCTAAATCTCCCCCGGCAGGGGAGACTTAAGTAATCATCGTTTATTGACCTCAGCTTAGTTCGCGCTATAAGATCCGCCAATAAAACGCGACGAGTTTGCTTCGCTACGCTCGCAATGACAAAATTTGTGCGGACTTTCGGACTACCCTTTTATCACCCGCTGTATCTCGTCCAATTTCATTAAGGCCTCCACCGGGGTAAGGGTGTTAACATCGAGGTTGTTCAGCGTGTCGCGTATTTTTACCAGCACCGGGTCGTCGATGCTGAACATTTGCATCTGTACGGCCTGTTTCTGCACTTTGCGGATGCTTTCTTTGATATGTTCACCGCCGGTGCGCTCGGCTTCCAGTTTTTTGAGGATGTCGTTGGCGCGGGCCACTACTTTATGCGGCATACCGGCCAGCTTGGCTACATGGATGCCAAAGCTGTGCTCGCTGCCACCAGGAACCAGCTTGCGCAGGAAGATGATCTGGTGACCAACTTCCTTTACCGTTACGTTAAAGTTTTTGATTCGCGGGTGCGAGTTGCTTAGTTCGTTCAGCTCGTGGTAGTGCGTAGCGAACAGTGTTTTTGCGCGGGCATTAGGGTGGTTATGCAAAAATTCGGCGATGGACCAGGCGATGGAAATACCATCGTAAGTGGAAGTGCCGCGACCGATCTCGTCCAGTAATATCAGGCTGCGGTCGGACAGGTTATTAAGGATGCTGGCCGTTTCGTTCATCTCCACCATAAAGGTCGATTCGCCTGCCGAAAGATTGTCTGATGCCCCTACCCGTGTAAATATCTTATCCACCAAGCCTATCGAAACTGATTTGGCCGGCACAAAACAGCCCATCTGTGCCATCAGTACGATCAAACCCGTTTGCCTTAACAGGGCCGATTTACCGGCCATATTCGGCCCGGTAATAATAATGATCTGCTGCGATTCACTGTCCAGGTAAACATCATTGGTGATGTATTCCTCGCCGGGGGGCAGGTTCTTTTCTATCACCGGGTGTCGCCCGCCCTTAATATCAATGATACGGCTGTCGTTTATTTCCGGTTTGACGTAATAGTTTTTGATGGCTATGGTGGCAAAGTTCAGCAGCACATCCAGCCGGGCTATCAGCTGCGCGTTCAACTGTATCGGGCGAATGTATTCGGACAGCGAATAAAGCAGGTCGTTATACAAGGAAGTTTCCAGCGCCAGTATCTTTTCCTCGGCGCCTAATATCTGCTCCTCGTACTCTTTTAACTCGGGGGTAATGTAACGCTCGGCGTTTACCAGTGTTTGCTTGCGTATCCAGTCGGATGGCACTTTATCGCGATGCGCGTGTGTTACCTCCAGGTAATAGCCGAACACATTGTTAAAAGCCACTTTCAGCGAAGGTATGCCGGTTTGCTCGGCCTCTCGTTTTTGTATCTCTAACAAGTAGCCCTTCCCGCCAAAGGCGATCTTGCGCAGCCGGTCGAGTTCCTCGTTTATACCTGAATTGATAACCGAACCTTTTACCAGCATCACCGGTGGTTCGGGGTTCAATTCTTTCTCTATCTTTTCACTGATGCTGGTGCAGGGGTTTAGCTGCTCGCCAATGGCTTTCAGCGGCGCACTTTCGGCCTCCAGGCATTGTTGTTTTATCAGTTCGATTGCTTTTAGCGCCCTCTTCAGCTGGCAAACCTCGCGCGGGTTGGCGCGCTGTAAGCCTATTTTGGAGATCAGCCTTTCCAGGTCGCCTATCTGGCGGATGTTGTTTTGCAGTTCCTCGCGCAGGCGCTCCTGGCCTATAAGGTATTCCACTACGCCCAGGCGGTCGTTGATAGGTTTTATCTCCTTCAGCGGCATTACTATCCAGCGGCGCAATAGCCGCGCGCCCATGGGCGAACAGGTTTGATCCAGCACATCCACCAGCGTGGTAGCGTTTTCGTTGGATGAGCCCACCAGCTCCAGGTTGCGCACGCTGTAACGGTCGAGCCACAAGTATCGCCCCTCCTCTATCCGGCTGATGGACGATATATGCTGCAGGTTGCGATGTTCAGTCTCGTTCAGGTAATGCAAGGCAACTCCGGCTGCGGTAATGCCCAAAGCCAGCCTGTCGATGCCAAAACCTTTCAGTGATTTTACGCCGAAATGTTTCAGCAGGGTTTCCTCGGCATAATCGCCGCTATAGGGCCACTCGTCCAGTTTGTAAGTATAGTAGCGGTCGCCAAAGGCATCTATATAATCACGGTGACTGCTTTTGGGATAGATAACCTCACTCGGGTTAAAGCCCTGCAACAGCTTATCGATGTATTCGGCATTACCCTGCGCGGTCAAAAATTCACCTGTCGAAATATCGATGAAAGCCACGCCAATGCTGTTCTTGTCAAAAAACAGCGAGGCCAGGTAGTTATTGCTTTTTTGCTGCAGGATGTTATCGCTGATGGCCACGCCGGGCGTAACCAGTTCGGTAACGCCGCGCTTGACAATGGTTTTAGTGGTTTTGGGGTCCTCCAGCTGGTCGCAAATGGCCACCCGCTGCCCCGCGCGCACCAGTTTGGGCAGGTAAGTTTCCAGCGAATGGTGCGGGAAGCCGGCCAGCTCGATATGCGTAGCCGCGCCGTTAGCGCGACGGGTAAGCACAATGCCCAAAATACCCGAAGCCTTGATGGCATCCTCGCCAAAGGTCTCGTAAAAATCACCTACGCGAAACAGCAGCAGCGCACCCGGGTATTTCGCTTTTACCTGGTTGTATTGCTGCATTAACGGGGTTTCCTTAGTGTGATCTTTGGCCAACGGCTGCTATTTTTTACAATCGGCTAATTTAAGACATTGGGTGCAGGGAATGGGGATTGTGGAAAAGTCGGGGGAGTGTGGATAGTTGGGAGTCAGGAAGTCCGCGTAAGTCGGAAAGTCCGGAAGATGGTTGGCTTTTAATATTGGGCGTTCCCCGATATATCGGGGCCGCGCTGTACGTTCATACGGCTACAGGCATTAGGCGCGGGGCCGGTATACACTGCCATCGCTTACGCATTTTGTCTGAACCGGGATTAAACAGATTTAGATGATTATCGTGATCCCGGCCGCACAGCCATACCACGATGTCATGCCGAACTTGTTTCGGGACCCCACAGGATAAGTCGACGTTGTTCGGTATACTCAGCATGTGGGGTCCCGAAACAAGTTCAGCATGACGGGTACATTATATTGCACCGCCGTCCGTAAGATATTTTGAGTTCAGTTATCTATGAAAATCTTATCTTCGGGTAAACCTTCATACTCTCAATGGCAACACATCCATTTAAAGTAACGATACACATGGTTTCAAGTCTTGATGGCATTATTGCCAGAAAGGACAACAGCGTTTCGTGGTTTGAGACCGCTGATCGCTACGAGAATGGCGTTACCGTTAGCGACCAGGATGTGGCGGATTTTTTGAAGACCATCGATTGCTATGTGATGGGCTCCCATACCTACGAACATGCTTTGCAACTCTCCAAATCATATGGGTGGGCGTATGGCGATGTGCCGACGATCGTATTATCTCACCGGAACCTGCCGGTTGACAGACCGAACGTTGAAATTTATTCGGGCGACCTGCACAAACTGGTGACTGAACGGCTAAAAGCAAATTACAATCATGTTTGGGTAGCAGGAGGAGCATTACTTGCGACCGATTTTATCCGCTTAAAACTGGCGGACGAAATAAGATTATCCATTCTGCCGATAATTTTGGGCGGCGGCACCTTGTTTCTTGACCAGGTGGGACAGGAACAGGCCTTGCACCTGCAGGACGTGACCGCCTATAAAAACGGGATGGTGGAACTGCATTATGAGATAAAGAAATAGAAGGTGAAAGGCAAAAGGTTTTGCCCAGGCGCCCCCTCCTATTTTATCTTCGGCGCATCGTGCGGGCCGTTTTGGTAGATGATGGCTTTAACTACTTTGCCTTTGTCATCTTTTACAAATTCCAGTTCGATGGGGGCCACTTTTAAAAAGAACTTGTTCTGCGATTCTGGAAAAAGCTCCAGCTTACCCTGGCCTTCCGCCTGGCCGTAAAGGTGGCTACCTTCACGGGTAATGTTTAAAACCATTTTAGGCTGAAGCTGATAATCACCGGTATAGGTTTGCAGCACGGTGTCGGGTACCACGGCCGTTTTCCGAAACTGTACGTGGTACAGGCCCTTAAAACCGTAAACTTTGGCTACGCTGTTGATCACCTCGTTCATGATAGCGCCATCATCCGAATTCACCATCACCACTACGCCGTTGCCGCCCTCCATGCTACCCATATAATTACTGCGGAAACCTTCGTTGGCGCCATTGTGGTTGAAGTATTTATTACTATCCAGGTTGGCAATAAAAACGCCCATGGCAGCCTGCTTGTCAATATAAGGCGTCAGCCGTAGCCTGGTAGTTTGCTGGTCGAGCACTTTATGCGACTTACCCTCCAATGCCAGTTGCGTTTCGATAATGTATTTGGCCAGGTCGGTAGGGTTGGTCCACAACCCGGCAGCGGCTTCCTCGGGATAAGTATTGTATTTGCCCGGTATGGGTTTACCATCGGCACGGTAGCCGGTAGCCAGCAGGGAAGGTTTTTTATCAACCGGCGGCTGCTGGTAAGTGCTGCTGGTCATGCCCATAGGCTTCAGCACATTATCGTACATATATTTATTATAGGGCTGGTGCGTTACGTCCATAACAATCAATTGCGAAATGGTAATGCCACCGCCCGAATATTCGGACTTGAGGCCGGGTTCATACATGGAACGTACCGGGTCGGAATTGGCGGGCTTTTTTCCATCCAGCACCTGCACCACCGTTGGGACTGCTTTGCCCGGCGTATAACCTTCAAAGCCGTGCACGGTTAAGCCGGCTGTGTGACTGAGCAAATTAGCCATGCTTATCTTTTTACCTTTGGAAAGCGAATCGTATGGGAATTTCCAGCTGGTCAGATAGTTATTAATATCCGCATACAAGTCTATTTTTTTATCCTGCACCAGCTTCATCACCCCTACCCCGTTAAGCGACTTGCTGATAGATGCGGCCTGGAAAAGCGTTTGGGTGGTGGCAGGAACTTTCAGGCTGTCATCGGCCCAGCCGTAAGCTTTGGCCCAGGCTATTTTATAATCCTGTACAACGGCTATGCTCAGCGCCTTCACATGATAATGTTCCATGCGCTCGCGGATGGTCCATGGGCCATCGCCCTCCATCTGTATCATGCCGACAAGGTTCTTTTCAACCTCCTTTATCTTGGCACTGTCGGCGGTTTGGGCGAATGCGGCAGGCGCGGTAAGTAAGGTAAGCGCCAGGGCGACTGATAAAGTAAATGGTTTCATGCTGCGGGTGATTTAGCAGGTACAAGATAGGAATATTAGCGTCGAAAAGGGTTGTGTTTTTACAATCAATGGATTAAAATCCGTTGCTACAGGATGGGCCGAGGCTACGCCTCTTTCTTTCGGAAAGTACCATCGGCACGAACCATCTTGTAGAGCCGGGTTTCAACCCGGTCGCTATTTCAATATCATCCCAAAATAAGCCACCCATAAAATAAAAAATACCTGCATGGGTATGCGCAGCCACAGGTAGCCTACGCCGCGGCCCTGGTAAGTGGCGTTCTGGTAGTCGACGCTTTTTTGCGCGGCATTGATGTTGGCGGGTAGTACCAGCAAAAAGAAAAGGATAAGCAGATCTGCAGCAAGGCGGCGGGCATCGGGTATGCACAGGCCGATGGCGAACACTGCCTCCATAAAACCGGTAAGGTACACCAGCTGTTTTTTGGCGGGAATAAATTCGGGCACCATCATGCTCATGCCTTCGGAAAACTTAAAATGGCCCATCGCTGTGAACAGCAGCATAACTGCCATTGCGATGTTACCGGCAAAAATGTAGTTCCATTGGCGCTGGATAAACCAGCAGCCAAAAAGCACCAGTAAAAATGTGACCAGTAATACTAAAAGCGGTTTCATGCAAAAGGTTATGTAGCATGAAGTTAAGAATTTATTTGAAAAGTAAAATTGGTTATCCGGCAAGCTACCGGTTAAGATAAACCTCATTTTAAACAAGAAAAACATTGCCTGTGTGGTGGTTGAACGATAGTTTTGCTTGAACCAATTATAGTTATATGTCTAAAAAATTTACTTTTTTAATTGTCGCCTTTCTCGTTCTTGTTACCGGGAATTTGCTTGCCCAACTGCCTAAAGTGGCCTGCGGAACAGTGGAGCGGCTGGAAAATTTCCGGTCGGAATTTGTCGGCCCCCGCAATGTGGATATCTGGCTGCCTGAAGGTTATTCAGCCACCAAAAAGTACAATGTACTGTACATGCACGACGGCCAGGCGCTTTACGACAGCACGCTGATGTGGAACAAACAGGAATGGGGTGTCGACGAAACGATGTGCAAGCTGCTGAACGAAAAACGCATCAAAGACTGTATTGTCGTGGGTATTTGGAACACCGGCGCGAAAAGATTCCCGGAATATTTCCCGCAGAAGGCATTTTACAGCCTTACCCCGCAGCAGCAGGAAAAAATACTCGCCATTGGTCGCGATAAGGGTGCGCCCTTGCTGGGAAACGGGCCGGTGTCGAATAATTATCTTAAGTTCTTAGTAACTGAGCTAAAGCCTTATATCGACAGTCACTATAGTACCATGCCCGATCAGCAGCATACTTTTACTATGGGATCAAGCATGGGCGCGTTGATATCGATGTATGCTATTTGTGAATATCCCGACGTATTCAGCGGCGCTGCATGCCTGTCTACCCATTGGCCTGGTACATTTACTACAGAAGATAACCCGATACCGGCAGCGTTTTTGCAGTATTTAAAAACGCACCTGCCGTCGCCAAATAATCATAAAATATATTTCGACTACGGCAGCAAAACGCTCGACGCCATGTACAAACCGTACCAATTGCAGGCCGATACTATTATGAAAGAAGCGGGATACTCTGAAAGAAACTGGATAACCCGCGAATACCCCGGGGCCGACCATTCGGAAAATTCGTGGCGTAAAAGGCTGGATGTTCCGTTATTATTTTTATTAGGCAAGTAGACCGTTCCTCCTATTTCCTTTAAAACAAAAAAGGCATGATTTTCATCATGCCCTTCAAAATATCTTTTTTAAATGTGTTTAGTTCGAAGTGAATACTTTCACATAATCTATCGACATGGTACCGCCCTGTATGTTGGCCGTCTTTAACTGGCTGTAATATAAGCCACCGATAGGAAGGCTGAACGTGAGGTACTGCGGTTTGCCGAATAAGCTGGAAACGTAGCCACCTTTGGTTTTAGTCTCCACCAGTTTACCGTCGATGTATGAATTTAACGAGTTTTGCGTCCACTCCATTACATAGGTATGATAGCATGCTGAAAGATCCTCGGTTACCGGGTTATATAAGATACCGCCGGATACCACATTTGAATTCGCGCTTGAACCGTACGCATAATCAGTGGCATATACTTTGGTGTTGTCGCCCTGCGTTTCAGCAAAGTCTATCTCGCCGGTAGTTGGCCATGCACCGCCACCAAAACCATAAAAAAGTGAGGTAAGGCCATAGCCCGACGCCATTTTTATCCTGGCAACTATCCGCACCTTGGGAGTGGACGAGTTTGCAACAAAAGTTGATTTGCTTACCATCCATCCCGAAGTATAGTTAAAGTTTTGCATGGTGTCGTTCCCTACCGTCTTCGGTCCGCTAACGGTTTCCTTTTTTGCTGTTATTACAGCCGATCCACTGGCAATCTGTACGTTCGCCGGCTCGTAGCATTGCTCTTCCATGATCAAACCACCTTTAATAAGGTTCCATTTTGAAAGGTCGCCGGTAAAATCGTCCTCAAATGTTTTCGTCCAGCCGTGGTTGGTATAAGCGGTATCACTTACATCATAATCGCAAATTACGCTCGTAGTGTTTGGATTAGTGTATTTCCCTACGGTCCCGCCGGTGTTGCCACCGTTATTGCCGCCGTCGCCCGAACCCGTGCCATTGGCTAATTTTTTACAGCCGACAGACATTATACATAAGGAACCTAAAAGAATTGTGCAGATAAAAGTTGTTTTCATATTTAAAATATTTTTCATCCGGTAAAAATTTAACGTCAAATCGTATAATAATTGTTACCTGAAAAATGTTTTACCTTATACGTAAATAAAAGACCTATGGATACGCAAAATGTGACTTTTTTTTCGTCCAAAGGTTTAAAAAGAAATAAATATTCTAAGTTATTGATAACTAATTGCTTACCGAGAATAATTATTTCCTTTTAATTATTAGCCTTTTACACCGATTATTTAAAGAGAATAAAATATACTTTGAATTTAAAAGTACTTTTTGTTTATATTTGCAAAATGATAAAAAATGTTGAAAAGTTTTTTTTAACAGAAAGCATTACCGGTGTAAAAACCTTAAAAAAATTACGTTTAAGCTTTTCGAAAACTCATTTAGCCGCAGCTATCCTGTTGTTTTCCATTGAGTTTTGCATCGCCCGTTTTGTACACGATGCCATCATTCGCCCTTATGCAGGCGACCTGCTTGTAGTTATCCTTATCTACTTCACGATAAAAACCTTTGTCGATGCTCCTGTTTCCACGACAGTTTTCGGTGCGCTGCTATTTGCCTATGCGGTTGAAATATCCCAATATTTTCATTTGGTAAAACACCTGGGGTGGCAAGGCTCCGCATTGGCGCATATCGTACTTGGCAGTAGCTTTTCATTAATCGATATGCTGCTTTACACAATTGGCGCCGCAATTATAATTATCGCCGAAAATATGACAGCCCGGGTAAGGGCGTTTAAATATAAAATATGAAAAAATATTTTGTTGACAGGCACTCCATTGTGAGAGAGATATGGGGCAAGGCCGATACGGTGCTTTTCATTTTTGCCGGTGCTTCGGCCGAGTTTGCGTTGAACCGTTCGGTCGACTGGCTGTATTTTACAGGCCGCTTGCCTGCCGACCCGCTTGGCAGGTTGTTCAGTACGGTAAGCTACTCTCAAAAGATCATTTTTTCGGACAATGATAAGGCCCTGCAAAGCATCGACCAGATAACGGCTATCCATAAAGGTGTTGAGGCAAACCGGGGTACTAATATACCCGCTGAAGCTTATCTGGAGGTACTCTACATGCTGATAGATTATTCCATCCGCGCGTTTGAACTGATGGAACGCAAACTTACCGAAGCCGAGAAAACAGAGGTTTTTGACGTTTTTTATCGGGTCGGCTCACGCATGGGGCTGGATGGTCTTCCGGTTAATTATGCCCAATACCTGGACGAACGGGAAAAACATTTGAATGAGGGGTTGATAAAAAACCATTTTACAGCCGACCTGTACAAACAATACCGGAAACACCTTGGTGCCATACGTTATCTTATTTTGAAACAGGCCCAGGTACTTGTTGGCCCGGATCGTGTAAAACGCCTGCTTTCGCTTGGCAGTATTCAATGGCTTAAGCCTGTAGTATGGTTATATAAGGTATTTCGTAAAATACGGCTTGAAAACCTGCTGAAACTGGCCATCCTGCCGCCGGAATATGTTATGCAGGTGAAAGCGCTTGACGCAGTTTCCTGAAGCTGCCCGGCTCGTGGCAAATGAGGTGCCATTCCCGCTCTCTTCGGCCGTGCGCCAGTACAGCAATAACAACCTTAGTGTCATTTATTTTCCACCAATATTGCATTTTTAATATTTTAAGAAATAAATTTAATTAAAACATTATAAAAACAGGGGCGTTGTCATTGAAGTTAGGTTTAACAAAATGAATAACATCATGAAAAAAATAAGTGTTTTAATAACAGCAGTAGCGTTGACAGGATTTTTTGAGTTAGCGGCTGCACGAAGTACTTCGAATACGGCAAGTGATAAAACGATCGCCGGCTCATCATTGAGCCGTACGGATACCATACCTTCAAAAAAG
The DNA here is from genome assembly GCF_035492695.1 of Mucilaginibacter sp. GTDB lineage: Bacteria > Bacteroidota > Bacteroidia > Sphingobacteriales > Sphingobacteriaceae > Mucilaginibacter. Next base: position 63,953 of record NZ_DATJJC010000009.1, read on the forward strand.
AAAAATAAGAAAAAGGATCACCGTGATACGACGCCACCGGCCCCGGCGCCAAATCCGACACCGGCGCCAAGCCCTAATCCGCCGAATCCGAGTCCGAACCCGCCGAATCCCAATCCGAACCCAAGCCCGGCGCCAACTCAACCTACAAACCCGCCAAGCACACCGCCTTCACCTTCAGCACCAACTAACCCACCCCAGGCTTAAAATTGAGCCTGATCAAAATACGATGGCCGGAATTTATAACCGGCCATTTTTTTAAAGATCGTCCCTATGAAAAGACAGTTTTGTACTATATCCGCGACAACTTATAGCTATGCCATTCAACCGGCGTCTTATTCAGATCGCCGGCTGCACAAACCTGATTATTAAGGCATTATTCACCTTCTACGGTCCACCATGCAGTTCATTGGCTTGCCTTTTGGATCACTTACATCAAATACACTAACTAAAACAATTATGAAAACAAATTTTAACACCCGGAGCCTTAAACCGGCATCACTATTATTTTCAGCTATCACATTGGTATCCGTTGCCTTTACATCATGCACCAAAGACAAGGCAAATACAAGCTTGTCGGCTTACGTACAGGTGGCCAACTCGGCCGAGGGCTCGGCGCCCCAGGATTTTTACCTGGACAATTCGAAAGTAACCACCTCGGCAGTGGCTTACGGACAAAGCTCGACCTTTATTGAGAGCAGTGCGGGCGACCGTATGGGCGCCTTTAAAAATACCGGAACGGCCACAACCAATACCAGCGTAAGCCTGTCACTTTCGGCAGGGCAGTATTACACCGTATTTTATGTTGACGGGAACGCGCACACCACCGTACAGGACGACCGCACGGCGCCGCCATCCGGCAAAGCACGCATCCGTTTTATTAACCTGAGTTCGGCGCTGTCGTCCAACGTTGACTTTGCATTAAGCGGCGGAGCTAAACTGGCATCGGCGGTGGGTTTCAAAGGCGCATCGGACTATTATAACGTCGACCCCGCCAGCACATTTTCAATAAGCGCCAGCGGGTCATCTTCAGCGCTGGTAAGTATTCCGACAACTATTCAGGCCGGTCATATTTATACCATCTTTGTTTCCGGCGATTCAAATGCCACCCTATCATACCACCTGGTAACAGAAAGTTAATCAATTATTCTATAGTCTATAAATACCCAAAGCCCGCGCCTTAAAAAAGGCTGCGGGCTTTGGACTTATAATAAAGATCTATCAGAAATTGAGGGTTAAACCCAACATGGTTTGAAACTCGCTGATCGGCAACTTCGTCACATACCGGCCCATCACATCGGTATGATTATCATTCTTGACCGAGGGGCCCGGCGAGCTGACGTAGGCACCTTTGAGGGCAACGGTCCAGTTATCAGAGAACTTCCACCGAAGCCCGGCGCTTCCGCCATAACCTAGTACAAAAGCTGATGCCTTACGCTGGTAAAAAACAGCCGTTTGATCGGGAATGCCTGTGAGCTGAACAGAGGTTTCGGGTGTCGAGAATATTTTGATCAGGCCGCCTGATGCGCGCAGGTCCAATACAAATTTATGGTAAACAAATGAGTACTGCGGACCAATAAGGATATTCCAGTTGTGGTAACGGCCGGTTGCAGTTACCGAGGTGGCATCGGCCGAGTAAGAATTAGTGTAACCCTGCGCAAGTGCATAGGTGTCATCATAAGTCAGTTTTCCCTGGTCCTGGAATGTTAGCGTGTAACCCACAGCCAGGTTTTTATAAACGTAAACCGCCCCGTCTATACCAAATGTCACGCCTCTTTTTGCAAAGCCCGATTTATTATTACTATAATTGGTACTGCCATAGTTGCTGTTAGGGTTTGATATTCCGCCATATAAGCCTATATAACTTTTCTCATAAATTTTATTGTCCTGTGGTTTATCGTTATCCTGGGCCTGCACGCTAAATGCAGAAAATATGATAGTGATTATGGATGCTATAGATATAATTTTTTTCATGTTGTGATATGCAGAAATAGTTTCTTAAACCAGAAATTATTGGTTGTTAATGTACTGATAGGATTTATTAGTGAATTCGCCCGAGGTGATGTTGTCAACTGTTATCGAAACAACATTACCGTCTCCGTCATAAATCGTCGACCTGGAATAAAAGTTAAAAGTACCCGTGATCTGCTTTTTAACTGAGTCAACAGCGGTAACGGTAACCGATCCTGCGCCGGGTTCAATAGTGCCGTGCGGTAAGAACACGTAGTTACCATCGGACAGTTGTTGTGTATTATATTGCGCCGTAACCGTTGAACCGTCTACCGTATAAGTACCCAGCGGAAATCCCTGCGTATCGCCGGCATTGGCAACCGCTACTGAAAAAAGGACTTGTTTCTGGCTTTTGGTTCCAACGCAACTCAATGTTTTCATTTTGGTATCCGGGTTGTAGGTTATAAACATATTTACTGTATCCGGGGCCCAGGTGCTGCCATTAATATTGGCCTGGAAAGCCTTGGTAGTATAGGCTGTAGCGGTAATAGCGTCCTTGTTGCAGCTTTGTATGGCAAAAGCAAACAGTGCAGATAACAGTAAGAAGGCGGGTAGTCGAAGTTTATTCATATATTTATTTACGCTGATAACGGGATTTATACTTTTTAATTATAGCAGTCACGATTATTTTACAGCCAACTAAAGTAATCCGCCGCAAAAAAATTACTTTTTTATCGAAAACCGTAATTTAAACTGATAAAAAAATAAATATCTTCATATCTGTTTTTTTTCAGACCAAATATATGGTCAAATACGATCACAAATAATTATTTGCGACAAAGTATCTTTATTACCTAAACATGGATACGCCGGGCAAAAAGCACGATATTTTTATATGCAGCGCAAAAGAGGACAATGGTATTGCCCTGGCGATGTGTAAATTCCTGGAAGCGCAGGGCCTTGCTTGCTGGATAGCCTCGCGCGATATACAGGCCGGTAAGGATTATGCCCGGTCGATCATTGATGCCATACAATCATCATCTGTACTGGTTGTGGTATTAAGCGAACATGCGAACCTGTCGAACCATGTGCGCATCGAGGTGGAACGGGCATTCACCCATAATATAAATATCCTGCCGTTCCGGGTACAGGATGTTCAGCCTCAGCAATCCCTTGAGTATTTTCTCAGCTCGTACCATTGGCTCGATGCCATAGATGGAAAACCCGCCGATCATTTTGATGTGCTGAGCCGCAATTGCGCAGCATTGCTTGGGCGGGAATTGAAGCCTACGCGGCAAAAATCTAAACCCGGACCCGCCTTAGAAAAACCAGCCGATCGGGCTGAAGAGCTAAAACCGGAAGATATGGTTCAACCCAAACCTGCCGAACCGCCGGCGCCAAACCCAAAAGAAGAAGCGCCGGTTGAACCTTTGCCACTTGCCCCGCCTGTCGTTCCGCCTCAACGTATCATAAAAAAAGACGAATATCCACGGCCAATAAAACCGCCTGTTCCGCCTATCGGCAAAAAGAGTTTCAATAAAACATGGCTTTGGCTGGCTTTGGGCTTTGCAGGCCTTATCGCGTTGTTCTTCCTTTATAAGTCTGTTTTTCAAAAGCATACCATAACCTTTAAGAACAATACGCTGACGGCCATTTTTATTGAACTTGACGGGGACATGAAAACGATACCCTCCGGAGGGACATTTGATTATACGGCAAAGAACAAATACCACCTGCAAACACAGGCCAGCACGTATATCCTGAATTCGAAAGGAGGAATACTGGGACAGAAGATCATCTGGCACATCGACACCGTAGTGGGTTCCTGGAAAAATTTCAGTTACCCGCTATATATCGGCCCTAATTTTTTCCTGTTGAGGGTTGTCAATAATTCGCCGGCCAATATCAATTATATGAAAATGACAGCAAGCGAATTCAATTATACATTCGATTATAATATATACATACCAAATGATGGCCGGTCGTACGATATGGGTTATTTCAGGACACTTTCCGACCTGAATGTTTACATCAGGGATGCTAATAACAAGTACCTGACCTGGGATAATGGCAAAAACCTGACCTATCCCAACCTTTATAATCAATACGTCAGTTTCCCATATAAGTACTAAGCCGGTTCGCTTTTATTTGCCCAAATGGCGCCCGTTAAAAATAAACCTCCAAAAAATAATTAAAGATTAAAGGATGTAATCATAAATTAAACTTCAGGTGGAAATAATTAAACTACTGAAAATTAAGCTATTACCTATTGTTTTTTTGTGAAGTAATACTGATATTTATAATACGAGGAAAATTTGCTGAAAAACTAAAAAAATGACGACAAGCGGCCGCTTTTCATCATCATCATACATCCGTCCTTGTTTTACATGTTAAAGAAATCTTTTTTATTATGAAAAAATTTTTACTCCCGGGTGCATTGGTTTTGGCAGGTTTGCTATTTATCGGCATGTCGTTTTTTAACTTTGGTAAAGACGCCCTGACCGTAAAGATCAGCAACGCGAGCTACGTTATGCCCTCGGTTTACAAAGTTTACGCCAACCCTGAGGCGCTTAATGGCGAGTACTACTTCTTCAAGATGCTGATGACCAACAATGGCAACGCATCTATGCAGGATGTAAAAGTATCTTATGACATTCCGGGCTATATTGACTGGACCGAGCTGCAAACCATCCCTGTGATATATCCGGGGCAGCATGTGGTGATCAGGTGTTACCCCCACTTTAAGGATGATGTTGTAAAAAAGATGACCCAGTCGCAGGAGACGGGAGAGATCAAAATAGAATACAACGGCGGCAAGACAAAAAAGGAATCCTTCACCTTTAACATGATGGGCCGTAACCAGTTTGTTTATACCGACATACCGGCCGACGAGGTTACCAGCTACCCGGACATGATGCACAATACCCAACTGCTTCCATGCCTGGTTACACCCGAGGATCCTATAGTGAAGTACTACACATCACAGGTGCAGGACAAATTTATGCAGGGCGAAGCAGCTTCGGTGGAAAATGATCCGCAGAAGGCGATGCAGGGAGCAAAAGACTTTTTAGTAAAGCTTTATGCGGCAACGGTAGCAAGCCGAATGGTTTACAGCGGAACCGAAGGTATCCCGCAAAAAATGGGCGACATCAGCTCGACCGTACAAAGTGCACGCCTGCCACGAGAGGTTGTTACCGGCAATACGGGTCTTTGTATCGAATTATCGCTTTTATATGCCAGCGTGCTTAAGGCTGCAGGGCTCCATCCTGTTATTTTCCTGATACCGGGCCATGCATTTCCAGGCGTACTGGTCAACAACTATTACTTCGCGATCGAAGCTACGGGAGTAGGCGGCCAGGGCCTGGGGGGAACCATGACCCCTGAACAGGCCTTTGAAAAAGGGTCGCAGGAGCTGGCTACATTTATTGATGGCTATCAAAAAGGCGACACCCGCAATATCGTGATCGATATAAACGACCTTGAAGCCAAAGGTGTAATACCAATGGAACTGTCTGACGATGAATTCCTGCGGAAAAAGGTGGACGATATTGCCGCCACTTTTGGCGGGGGCGGCACGGCCCACACCACTGTAGTTGTTAATAATGAACACCGGGAAGGCAACAGCGGTCACAAAACCAATAATTCGGGTTCGGGTATGCGGTCTTATTCAGGCCAGATCAGTTTCAGTTATCCTGCCGGATGGCAGCGTTCGGGCAATTACCCGGTTCCGCAGGTAAACACACTTGTTACCCGCATTGTAACACCCGACCAGACGGCGGGCATCAGTGTGTGGGATATACCCGCCTCAAGTCCCGACCAGGCGCTGTACATGTTAAAAAATCAATTGGCGGCCCTTGGGCAGTACATAACTTATCAAAAGGTAAACCAGGCCAATGGCTATTCCATGTACCAGGGGTCCACAAGTTACAACGGGGGTACTTTCCGATGGGAGGGTGTATTCCGAAGCGGAGGCGATGGTGTTGTTGGCCTTACGATGGGCGGCGTCAACTTTGCCGGTTACCAGGGAGTATTTAACTCAATTATCACCACTATACGATAGGAAAAGTCATGAAAAAAATATATTTCATTTTAATAATACTTGCTTCGTGTATCAAGGTTAGTGCACAGCAGGTGGACCCGCTAAAGGAGAATATGACCTTTGATATCGACAACCTGGGTGATGGTAAAATAACCATGAGCATGACCTACAATGCAAGCCAATGGGATAATTTCCAAAAGATATATGGGTCAAATGCCCTGAACTTGCTGAAAAGGCAAATGGAGCGCTCGCTTCCGGCTTATTACCTGCAGGATTGGGATTATAAGGAAGATGCCGCCAACCGCACCTATACCCTGTCGTTCCAGGCGCTTGGGTTGGCCAAGATAGACGATAACGGCAGTTGGGTGATAGACCTTGACCAAAAGAAACCGGATATCACCAAGATGAGCGACCGCAACTATGCCATGACCACAACTTACAACTCATACGGGGTGTTGGTACAGGAACTGATCAAGATCAACCTGCCGGATGGCGCCGGGAATGTAACACAGGATAAAAATGCATTCGGGAAAGCCATATTCACGTATGAGCTATCTCCTGCGCATAAGGGATCACGCTGGATATTTCTGAGCCTTGCCGCTTTATTGATAGCAGCCGGCATAGTGCTTTACCTGAAGCCCGATATACTTGCGATGGGAAAGCACAAAGTAAAACCTTTTACCGTGGTAAGTTCGCAAGCGGCTCCGGCTGCGGTTATTACACCTGAGCCACCGGCAAACCCCAATATCGAGAAACAGGCGTAATATCATACCCAAATTCCCACAATAATTTTTTGAAGGCAGTCCAAAGGGCTGTCTTTTTGATTTTTATCATGTTAGTCCGCTTAAAAATGAGTCTTTATTGAACATTCTGTTTTCAATAGCCGACGATTAAATTGCTGAAATTTACCCCGATTTATCTCATATTTGCACTATGGCTAAAATCTGGCAAAAATCTGTCACTGTTGATGAATTGGTAGAAAATTTTACTGTAGGCCGCGACCGCGAGTTCGACGCACAGATGGCGGCGTTCGACGTTTTGGGCTCGCTGGCCCATACGCGTATGCTGCAAAGCGTTGGGTTACTTAGTGAGGATGATCTTGAACTGGTTCAGAAAGAACTGAAGTCGATATACAGGGACATTGAAGCCGGCAATTTTACCATTGAAGCCGATGTGGAAGATGTACATTCGCAGGTGGAAACATTGCTTACCCGCCGCATTGGCGATGCCGGCAAAAAGATACATAGCGGCCGGTCGCGTAACGACCAGGTTTTGGTGGATCTGAAATTGTTTTTCCGGCATGAGTTACAGGAAGTCGTCGAGCATGTGAAAGCCTTGTTCGATCTGCTGATAGAACTAAGCGAAAAACATAAAGCTGTTTTATTGCCGGGATATACCCATTTGCAGATAGCCATGCCGTCGTCCTTCGGTTTATGGTTTGGGGCCTACGCAGAAAGTTTGGTTGACGACCTGGAATTGCTGCTGGCTGCTTACAAGATCACCAATAAAAATCCGTTAGGTTCGGCTGCGGGCTATGGTTCGTCGTTTCCGTTGAACCGTACGTTAACAACACAGTTATTAGGTTTTGACAGCCTGAACTATAACGTAGTTTATGCACAGATGGGCCGCGGCAAAACAGAGCGGGTTATTGCGCAGGCGCTATCGTCTATAGCCGCCACGTTAGGCAAAATGGCGATGGATCAGACGTTATACCTGAGCCAAAACTTTGCCTTCGTAAGCTACCCGGATAAGCTGACGACCGGCAGCAGTATTATGCCGCATAAAAAGAACCCGGATGTTTGGGAAATTATGCGCGGCAAATGCAACCGCCTGCAGGCCCTGCCGACAGATGTAGCTATGATGACTATCAACCTGCCCTCAGGCTATCACCGCGAATTGCAGCTGCTAAAAGAACTATTGTTCCCGGCCTTTGCCGATATTAAAGACTGCCTGCACATGGCAACTTTTATGCTGCAAAATATTACACTAAATGCCGATATCCTGAACGACCCTAAATATGCCTACCTTTTTAGCGTTGAAGAAGTGAACCGTATGGTGCTGAACGGCACGCCTTTCCGCGATGCTTATAAGCAAGTTGGCTTGGCTATCGAGCAGGGTCAGTTCAATCCCGAAAAACAGGTAAACCATACCCACGAAGGCAGCATCGGTAACTTAATGAATAAAGAGATTACCGCTGCTTTTGACAAGTTGATTAGTGATTTTGATTTTGATAAGGTTGAGAAAGCGATTCAGGACTTGGTAAAAGATTAATTCTTGCTTTACTTAAAGAAAAAACTAACACTATATGTCATCTCGAACGATAGTGAGAGAACTTATTCGTCGTGCATAGTGGATATGCATAACGGACAAGTTTTCTCCTCGTTCCTCGTCGAAATGACAAAATGAAAAATCGATAGACTATGCAAGGTCAAAACCGCAATGATATTTTTCCCGGTCTTGAAGTAGATATTATCCTCAAAAAAGATCAGCGTTCCGGTAAGCGTACGCGCGGCTTCGTAAAGGATTTGCTAACCAGCGCTGCCTACCATTCCCGCGGCATAAAAGTGCGGCTGGAAGACGGCCAGGTGGGACGCGTTATAGAAATTTACGAAGATTGATTTTTTTTTCGCATAACTTC
>NZ_DATJJC010000010.1:0-3106 GCF_035492695.1 Mucilaginibacter sp.
GGTCAGGCGGATTCATTAGCACGGCGTATCGAAATATGCAAGCGCAGCTATGATATATTGGTAAACGAAGTGGGTTTCCCACCGCAGGATATCATTTTCGACCCAAACATCCTGACCGTTGCCACCGGTCTGGAAGAACATAATAATTACGCGGTTGATTTTATAGAAGCCACCCGCTGGATCAAACAAAACCTGCCATTGGCTAAAGTAAGTGGCGGTGTAAGTAATATTTCCTTCTCGTTCCGCGGTAACAATGTGGTGCGCGAGGCGATGCACTCGGCATTCTTGTACCATGCCATCAAAGCCGGTTTGGATATGGGTATCGTAAACGCCGGGATGCTGGAGGTTTACGAAGAAATACCAAAAGACCTACTGGAAAAGGTAGAGGACGTACTATTAAACCGCAGACCAGACGCGACCGAACGGCTGGTTGAATTTGCAGAAACTGTAAAAAGCAAAGGCAAAGAGATAGTGAAGGATGAGGAATGGCGAAAGGAACCGGTTGAGAAACGTTTATCGCACGCCCTGGTAAAAGGCATTATTGAGTATTTGGATGACGACGTAGAAGAAGCCCGTCAGAAGTTTGCCAAGCCGCTGGAGGTTATAGAAGGCCCGCTGATGGACGGTATGAACGTAGTTGGTGACTTATTTGGCGCCGGTAAAATGTTTCTGCCTCAGGTAGTGAAATCTGCCCGTGTAATGAAGAAAGCGGTAGCTTATTTATTACCATTCATCGAACTTGAAAAAGCAAATAATGCCGATGCCGATCAGCGGAGCAACGCCGGGAAAGTGCTGATGGCTACCGTAAAAGGTGATGTACACGATATTGGTAAAAATATCGTCGGTGTCGTGCTGGCCTGCAACAACTTTGAGGTAATAGACCTTGGCGTGATGGTTCCGCCACAAAAAATTATTGAAGAGGCAAGAAAACACCAGGTAGATATTATTGGCCTGAGTGGATTGATTACGCCATCATTGGATGAGATGGTTCACTTCGCTAAAGAAATGCAACGCGAAGGTTTTACTATTCCGCTAATGATCGGTGGTGCCACCACATCACGCATTCATGCGGCTGTAAAAGTAGCCCCTAATTACGAACATGGTGTGATCCATGTGCTGGACGCTTCCCGCAGCGTTGGCGTTTGCAGCAACTTGATGAATAAAGAAACCCGCGACAGCTATATTCAAACCGTAAAAGAGGAATATGATAAAGCCCGCGAAGCACACCTGAACAAACGCTCGGACAAACGCTTTGTAAGTATTGATGAAGCACGGAATTCCAGGCTGCAGATCAACCTGAATGGTTCTATCCCGCCAAAACCAACTTTTACTGGTACAAAGGTATTTGAGTCGTTCCCACTGGAAGAGTTGGTGCCTTACATCGACTGGTCACCTTTTTTCCATACCTGGGAGCTGCGCGGATCATACCCTAAAATATTTGAAGACAAATATGTAGGCGTCGAGGCTAAAAAGTTGTTCGATGATGCACAGGTATTGTTAAAAAGAATCATCGACGAAAAACTACTAAAAGCAAACGCCGTGATCGGTTTCTGGCCTGCTAATAGTGTGGGTGACGATATTGAATTATATACCGATGAAAGCCGCAAAGATGTCTTAACCACGATACATACACTGCGCCAGCAAGCAGAAAAAGTGAAAGGCGAACCTTATTATGCTTTATCTGACTTTATCGCGCCAAAAGATACCGGTGTGCGGGATTATTGGGGTGGCTTCGCGGTAACATCAGGCATTGGTTGTGATGAATTGGTAGCTGAGTTTGAAAAAGACCACGACGATTACAACAGCATCATGGCCAAAGCATTAGCCGACCGCCTGGCAGAAGCTTTTGCCGAAAAAATGCATGAGTTGGTTCGTCGCGAATACTGGGGTTATGCAAAAGATGAAGCATTAACTAACCAGGAGTTGATCAAAGAACAATACCAGGGCATTCGTCCGGCACCGGGGTATCCTGCCTGTCCGGACCATACGGAGAAGCTGACTTTATTCGGGCTGTTAAAGGCCGAAGAAAACACCGGAATACAGCTTACTGAAAGCATGGCTATGACACCGACTGCCGCCGTTAGCGGATTCTATTTTGCACATCCGCAGGCACGGTATTTCGGTCTGGGCAGGATCAGCAAAGACCAGATAGAGGATTACGCTAAACGTAAAAACATGTCTCTAGAGGACGTTGAACGCTGGATGGGACCGAATCTCAATTATTAAAAATCAACTGTCATTGCGAGCGATAGCGCGGCAATCGCATACTATACAGAGCGAATATGCAAGGTTCGCGATTGCTTCTCCGCTAACTAGCGGATCGCAATGATAAAGTATAAATTGCTATTATATATTTGATCCAACTGAATCACAAATGAAGATCACCGAACATATACAAAACGCTAAAGGCAAAACACTTTTTTCATTCGAATTAATACCGCCATTAAAGGGCAGTAGTATACAGGGGCTTTATAATGCCATCGACCCTCTGATGGAGTTTAAACCGCCGTTTATTGATGTTACTTCTTTGCGCGAGGATTATATTTATAAGCAGCACGAAAGCGGCTTGCTGGAGAAGGTAAGCTATCGCAAAAGGCCGGGTACTATAGCCATCTGCGCGGCCATTATGAATAAATATAAAGTAGACACTGTTCCTCACCTGCTGTGTGGCGGTTTTACCAAGGTGGAGACAGAATATGCGTTGATCGATCTTCAGTTTTTAGGCATCGAAAATGTGCTGGTGCTTAGAGGCGACGCGCGCCTTGCCGATGCATCATTTGTGCCTACACCGGGCGGGCATTGTTATGCGACCGACTTGCTTGAGCAGGTAGTAAACATGAACAACGGCAAATACCTGCATGACGAAAACCCTGAGAACCTCAAAACGGATTTTTGCGTTGGCGTGGCCGGTTATCCTGAAAAACATTTTGAAGCGCCGAACCTAAAAACCGACTTCAAATACCTGAAGCAAAAAGTAGATATGGGTGCCAATTTTATTGTGACCCAGATGTTTTTTGATAACCAGAAGTATTTTGAGTTTGTAAATAACTGCCGGGCGAATGGTATCAATGTTCCCATCATTCCAGGGTTAAAGCCGATCACCAAT
>NZ_DATJJC010000011.1:0-8437 GCF_035492695.1 Mucilaginibacter sp.
CACGGCCTATCCTATGGCAGTGTGTATCGTATGGTAAATAAAGGAATAACGAAAAAGCGGGTAGAGCCCGATAAAACAGTAGACAAAGTTGAGTTGCCTGATGATATAGCCTTACTGAAAGAACTATTACGTAAAGAGCGCTTACGGACAGAACTACTCAATAACATAATAGATATAGCAGATAAGGAGCTGGGGACCAACATCAGAAAAAAGTCTGGTGCCAGGCGGTCGGAGTAAGCATGCAATTGCGCGCACGGGGATTGCGCGAGTTGTGCAGACTGCTTGGTTACAGCTCACAGGCTTATTATCAGTATCAAAAAGCAACAGAAAGCCGGACATTTAAACAGGAAGAAGTCCTTCAGCAAGTATTGGAATGCCGCAGATTGCAGCCCCGCCTGGGCACCCGCAAACTGCTGGAGCTCATACAGCCTGCAATGGGACGTGATGCCTTCTTTGAACTGTTGCGGGATAGCGGTTTGCTGGTGCGGCGTAAGCGCAGCCGTGTGCGTACAACCTTTTCGGTGCATCGGTTCAGGAAATATCCTAACCTGATAGCAGCAATGGAGCCCAATCGCCCCAATCAACTTTGGGTAAGCGATATTACTTACCTGCGGATAAAACAGGACTTTGCTTATCTAAGCCTGATCACAGATGCCTATAGCCGAAAGATCATTGGCTTCTGTTTGAGCCATGATCTTTCTACGGATAGTTGTTTGAAAGCTTTGCGCATGGCTTTAGCTACCCGGCTCACGGATGCCCCGCTGATCCATCATTCAGACCGCGGTACACAATACTGCAGTCAGGCTTATACGCGTCTGTTAAAAAACAAAGGCATTCAAATCAGTATGACCCAAAGCGGCAATCCGCGGGATAATGCCATTGCTGAACGGGTGAACGGTATACTTAAACAAGAACTGCTGAAAGAAAGTTATGATGAACTGACGTCTGCTTATAAGGCGGTTAAAGAAGCTGTCGGTATTTACAATCAATTAAGACCGCATAGCAGCCTGGATATGCTTACACCTGAAAAAGCACATCAGCAAACCGGTGTGTTAAAGAGAAGGTGGCGGAACTACTATCCCCCTCAAAAGAGCCATCATGAAACTGTAAACCTATTGTAGCATCTAATTTTAAAGTGTAAATTAACTTCAGTATTAATCAACCAAAGCGTAAACTTTTTTTAGGACGGGTCATCATCAGGTGATCCAAAAAACTGACCTATAAGTCATAAAAGTTGATCCAAAGTGATCCGCTTTTTAAAAATAAATTCATTAATATGCTTATTATCAGTATGTTGTGTTTTAGTGGTGATCCAAACTGATACACATACACGCGTGGATCAGTGCGCAGACTGCGTTAGCGATAATAGCGGATACCGGCCTTGCGGCTAAGGCCCGGCGCAGTATGAGCGGATAGCGCGGCCCGCAGGGAACGCTATTATAAAAAGACACACAAAAAGGGAGACCAAACCGGCCTCCCTTCCTTATAGGAAGTCGCTGCTGACTATTTATCTTTATTGATCTCCTCCACAGCTGTGTCAACAGTATTGGCCGAGGCGGTATCGCCTATAGCAGTGCGTTTGGTTTTGATGTCCTGCAACATGGCAGTTAAAGGGGCTGCAACACCATACATTTTGTATTTGATGGCTGTTTCTTTGATGGCATTAATGCCTTGCTGCGCATACGCCGGGCTTTTAACAGCACCCGTCATAGCGGCAAATGTTCTGATCATGCTAAACTTGCCCTGAATCTCGGCATTGGTAAATTGTTTGTAAACAAACGGCCATTCGGCATCGCCGCCGTTGGTTGCGTAAACATGAATGATGGCCAGCGTTAAAGCGCCCTTGTTGTCTTTTTCAAAAGCTTTAGCCTGGGTTAAGGCAGCCTGCGGTTCTTGCAGCGCCAGGGCACTCAGCGCAGCCCCCTGTATAGCGTACGATTGGCTTTTCAGCGCTTCGTTAAATACGCCGAGCATACCGGGCGCTTTCAATTTACCTAATACAGTAATCGCTGCCGCACGAACCAGGGTGTTTACATCGTTTTGTGCCAGCGACAATAGGATTGGTTGTGCAGCATTCCGTACATCATCACTACTCATGTTTAAGCCCTGGATTGCTTTTATGCGCAGCCCGTAATATTTGTCTTTTAACGCGGCCAGCATTACTTTGCGGGCACCGGCATCACCTTGCTCAGGCGTGGCTTTGTCTATAGCCTCCAAACGGTCCAGGTAAAGCGGGGCATTGAAATACTGGAAAACATACTCGTCCAGCGTTTTCATATCGCGCTTTTCGGCCAGCAGAACTTTGTCGCCGTCAACATTTACCAGGTCAGGTTTTACTGCTGATGCAAAGGTTAGTGTATCGGCCTTATCATTCATCCAAACCTGATGACGCACCTTTTTGCCACCGGCATAAATGTCGATAGCCATTGGTAAAATAAAGGCTTTGCCATCCTGGGTTTGCTCCAGGTAAACAGTTTCCTTTTTAGCGGCATCATCCCATTTATAGCTGATCTTCAATTTAGGGTTGCCCGGCCCGTAATACCATTGGTTAAAGAACCAGTTCAGGTCGCGGCCGCTGGCTTCTTCTAAGGCTAAACGCAACTGCTGCGCTTCGCCGGCTTTAAAGGCATTCGTTTTAAGGTAGATGTGTAAGCCTTTATAAAAAGCATCTTTACCTAAGTAATTGCGCAGCATGTTTAAAACACGGCCGCCTTTTTGGTAGGTGACGGCATCAAAAACATCCTCCTTATCGTTGTAGTGGAAACGTACCAGGTCCTTTGTTTTATTAGTTGGATTGGCCAGATAGCTTTGCATAGCGGTGTAGCTGTGCGCATCGGCTTCATCCTGTCCGTATTTATGCTCGGCCCAAAGCATCTCACTAAAATCAGCAAACGACTCATTCACGGTCAGGTTGCTCCAGCTTTCGGCGGTTACCAGGTCGCCAAACCATTGGTGAAACAGCTCGTGCGCTATGGTACTGCGGCCGGCATCGTAATAAGCATCAATAAGCTCGCGGTGAGTTAGCTGAACATATTCGCCATGAAGCGTGGCCGATGTATTTTCCATCGCGCCGCTCACATAATCGCGCACCACGATCTGCGAGTATTTATACCAGGGATAATCAACACCCAGGGTCTTTGAGTAAAACTCGATCAGCTCTGGTGTCTGGCCGAAGATCTCTTTAGCATAAGGCGCATATTTTGGCTCCAGGTAGTAGTTAACCTCTTTGTTGCGCCATTTGTCTTTATAGATCTTGAAATCGCCCACGGCCATCATAAACAAGTAGGGCGAGTGCGGCAGCTCTTGTTTCCAGACATCGGTACGGGTACCATCACCATTTACTTTTTGCGATGCCAGCCTGCCGTTTGATAGCGTAACGTATTTGGCAGGTACGGTCATAGCTATCTCGTCGGTGGTCTTTTGTTCAGTTTTATCAATGGTAGGGAACCAGCACGACGAGCTTTCGGTCTCGCCTTGTGTCCAGATCTGGGTTGGCTTATCTTTTTCGCTGCCGTCAGGGTTAATGAAGTATAAGCCCTTCGCATCGTTAATGGCTGCGCTGCCTTTTGCATGCAGCTCGTTTGGTTTTGAAGTATAATCGATATAAACGGTATAGCTTTCGTTGTTATGATATGTTTTATCGAGCGTGATAGCCAGGCTCAGGCTGTCCTGGTATTTATATTTAAGCGGGATGTTCTTGCCGTTCTTTACAATAGATATGTTTTTAATATCCATGCCTTTGGCATCCAGACGCAGGCTGTCGGTTGGATAGAAATGCGGCTTTAAAGTAACCCATTCTTTGCCATACAGATAGCATTTTTTGTAATCGAAACGTACAGCAAGTTTGGTGTGGACAAGGTCATTAATGCGTGTTGGGGTGGCGCGGTAAATTTTCATTTCCGGGCTTTCAGCCTTCGGCGACTGGGCCATCACCGGGCCAATGCCGGCGGCAATAACCATACCCATGATCAGACCGGTTAAAGTGGTTTTTTTCATAAAAGAATAGTTCAATCAGTTGTTAAGCGAAAGTAACAGTTTTTTGCTTCAAAATGGTAAGACAATGAAGAAGCAGAATTGTTACAGCCCACACAGCCCCCTCTAACCGGTTTCATAGCGTCTCGCCCAGGGAAGACAAGACATAGTATTTTCAAATACTGAAACAAAAAAGGCCCGCTGTAAACAACGGGCCTTATATACTTTCAAAAAGATCAACTAATCTTTATCAACTAACTAACAATACTGTTCAAATGCACCGATCAGGTTATCCGCGATCATTTGTGCAGGGCGGCCTTCAATTTGATGGCGTTCAATCATGTGCACCAGTTTACCGTCTTTAAACAAAGCCATAGCTGGCGACGATGGCGGATAAGGCAACATGTAGTTACGCGCGGTATCTACAGCGTCTTTTTCCATGCCGGCAAACACGGTTACCATTTTATCAGGATGCTTTTGATTCTGGGCGGCCATTCGTGCAGCGGGGCGCGCATTGGCAGCAGCACAACCGCAAACAGAGTTTACCATTACAAACACGGTGCCCTCGCTCTCAATCGCGCTTTTTACAGCTTCGGCGTCTTTTAATTCTTCAAAACCAACGCGGGTAAGTTCCTCGCGCATTGGGGTCACTAAATATTCCGGATACATCATAACGTATGTCTATTTCAATTTTATTACATAGCAAAAATAATAAATCGGCAACATTAACGGTTTAAAATTCGTAATAATAACATCTTGCTGACAAAGACCAATACAATCAAGATGGTGTTTTGTTTTAAATTAATATTGTTTTGTGTGGGTCTTTTTATAAATTGCAAGCCCCTAATTCTTATAAATGTAAATGAAAGTTAAGCCAAAAGACGTTAGTACCATAGTTATTTTAAGTAAAAATAAACAGGGTACTAAAACAATCCAAATACGTACGCGCCATATTGCACACTTAAAATATTATGCAATGGCTTTAGTAGGGGTGATCGCATTATTAGTAGGATCGATATTTTTACTGCGTAATAGTATGCAACAGCAAGATCATGAAAAGCAATTGCTGCTTGCCCAAATCGTAAGTCTTAAAGGCCAGATACCGGTCGAACTGCAAAAACAAGCAGATCAAAACTCTGCTCAAAGTTACATACAGGCTATTGAGGGTAAGCTGAAAAAGATCAACGATTATTTAAGAAAGCGCGGTTTGAAAGGCTTTTCAACCAAGTCGGTAGGCGGCGATGCAAATATGGACAATGACAAGCTTACTGATAAAGAAATTTACATGGCTTACAACGATTATCTGACCCACCTGGTAAATAGCGTAGCCTTTACCCCGATGGGATATCCGCGCATAAGCTCAATGACCTCGGGTTTTGGCTTCAGAAGCGATCCGTTTAACTCGGCTCATGCAGAGTTTCATCCGGGTATTGACTTCAAAGGTCGCCGTGGCGATATTGCCCATTGTACTGCAAATGGCCGTGTAGTTTCTGCAGGCTGGGCCGGAGGGTATGGTAACTGTGTTCGTGTGGCGCATGCCAATGGCTTTGAAACTTTATACGGCCATTTATCGCGCATTACTGTGCATGTTGGTCAGAAACTTTCAGTAGGTGACAAAGTTGGCGAAGTTGGTTCAACGGGGCGCTCAACCGGTGCACACCTGCACTATGAAGTACGTAAGGATGGTAAGCCGGTTAACCCGGTTAAATTTTTAACCCTCAATAACTAACAACCAAACATGGGTGTTTTTTCTAAGAAAGATAAAGTAGCACTTGACCTCCAGGCCATATCTACATTAATAAGCGAAGGCAGCGTAGTAGCCGGTAATTTAACTGCTCCTGCGGTGGCCCGTGTTGACGGCCAGGTAAACGGCGACGTACAAGTGGCCGAAGGCTTGATCCTGGGCGAACAAGGTGTTATAACCGGAAACATAAACACTAAAGAAATGGTAGTTTATGGTACCGTGCAAGGTAACATCGCGGTCGAATCGCTTGAAATTAAAGGTACCGGTAAAATAACCGGTGA
Source organism: Mucilaginibacter sp. (assembly GCF_035492695.1). GTDB lineage: Bacteria > Bacteroidota > Bacteroidia > Sphingobacteriales > Sphingobacteriaceae > Mucilaginibacter. The sequence continues at coordinate 5,998 of NZ_DATJJC010000011.1, forward strand.
TATATGTGCTACAACCTTATTGGTCGAAACTGGTGGTATTTATAATGGCCACCTGACCATGCAAGCAGTTGGCGTAACGCAAATTAAACAGCTCGCCTAACTCATCAAACGCGGCGGCTCATCGCCGTAAATGTGACTTGTTTATTACCAACTTATTCTGCAACTTTGCGCTGCTTATAGAGAAAGACGGAGGGATTAGACCCTGCGATGTCTTAGCAACCTGTGGCTTTACAAGGTGCTACATTCTACTCAGCTGAAACAAGCGATGAGACAGATAAGTGAAAGTCAATTCAATACCCGATTTTCGAAATAAGCAGCTTAGACGTTAGATATGAGACCTGAGATATGAGAAACCTATCTGTTCCTTTTATCCCATTTCGAAACTCCCGTTATTATTATTTGAATTGATGTAGTGCTTGCGATAATTTAATCTCATGTCTCACATCTCAATTCTTCCATCTCAACAATGAATATAAAAGAAGAACTAAAAAAACGCATACTCATTATCGATGGTGCAATGGGTACCATGATACAGCGATACCAACTGACTGAGAAGGATTTTCGTGGAGAACGGTTTAAAGATCACCCGACTGATCTGCAGGGAAATAATGACTTGCTGAATATCACCCGCCCGGATGTGATCAAAGCTATTCATGGCGAGTATTTAGCGGCCGGTGCAGATATCATTGAAACCAATACTTTCAGCACGCAGGTAATATCGCTTGCTGATTATAAAATGGAAGAACTGGCCTACGAGCTGAGCTACGAAGGCGCCCGCATTGCCCGCGAAGCTGCTGATGAATATACTGCAAAAGAACCGCATAAGCCGCGCTTTGTAGCCGGTGCTGTCGGCCCCACTAACCGTACTGCTTCTCTATCGCCGGATGTAAATGATCCGGGCTATCGCGCCGTTACCTTTGATGACCTGGCTAATGCTTATTATGACCAGGTACGTGGTTTGGTTGATGGTGGATCTGACGTGTTATTGGTCGAAACTATATTTGATACCCTGAATGCCAAAGCTGCATTATTTGCTATAGATCGTTACGCCAAAGAAACCGGCAAACATTTGCCGGTGATGATATCGGGTACTATAACCGATGCCTCGGGCCGTACCTTATCCGGGCAAACTGTTGAGGCGTTCTGGAACTCAGTGCGTCATGCCAATTTGTTATCGGTTGGTTTGAATTGCGCTTTGGGTGCTAAGGAAATGCGCCCACATATTCAGGAGCTTTCGGAAAAAGCTGATGTGTTTATATCGGCCTATCCGAACGCCGGCTTGCCGAACGAGTTTGGTCAGTACGACGAAACCGCACACGAAACTGCCCACCAGGTAGATGATTTTATGAAAGCCGGTTTGGTAAACATCGTAGGTGGTTGCTGCGGTACTACGCCCGATCACATTAAATGTATTGCGGAGCGTGCCGAAAAATACTCGCCGCGTTTGATTCCGGCGGTAGAGCCGCATATGCGCTTAAGCGGTTTGGAAGCTGTAACCATTACTCCCGAAAGTATTTTTGTAAACGTTGGCGAGCGTACCAATATCACCGGTTCACCAAAGTTCTCTAAACTTATTCTGGCCGAAAATTACGAGGAAGCACTAACCGTTGCGCGTCAACAGGTAGAAGGCGGCGCCCAGGTTATTGACATCAATATGGACGAGGGTATGATAGACTCTGAAGCCGTAATGGTGAAGTTCCTGAACCTGGTAGCGTCCGAACCGGATATTGCCAAACTGCCCATCATGATCGATTCGTCAAAATGGACAGTTATTGAGGCGGGATTAAAATGTATACAGGGTAAAGGCATCGTGAACTCTATCTCGCTGAAAGAAGGCGAAGAAAAATTCAAAGAATATGCCCGTAAGATATTAAGCTATGGTGCTGCCACAGTAGTAATGGCTTTTGATGAAACAGGTCAGGCCGATTCCTTGCAGCGCCGCATCGAGATCTGTAAAAGATCGTATGACATATTGGTTAACGAGGTTGGTTTCCTGCCGCAGGACATCATTTTCGACCCTAACATCCTGACGGTAGCTACCGGTTTGGAGGAACATAACAACTACGCGGTCGACTTTATCGAAGCCACCCGCTGGATCAAACAAAACCTGCCGCATGCTAAGGTAAGTGGTGGTGTGAGTAACATCTCATTCTCTTTTAGAGGGAACAACGTGGTGCGCGAGGCTATGCACTCAGCATTCTTATACCATGCCATTAAAGCGGGTATGGATATGGGTATTGTCAATGCCGGTATGCTTGAGGTTTATGAGGAGATTGATAAGCAATTGCTGGAATTGGTAGAGGATGTATTACTGAACCGTCGCCAGGATGCTACCGAGCGTTTGGTTGAATATGCCGACACCGTAAAAAGCAAAGGTAAAGAAGTAGTGCGCGATGAAGAATGGCGCAAAGGTACGGTAAGCGAGCGCCTGTCGCATGCA
>NZ_DATJJC010000012.1:0-596369 GCF_035492695.1 Mucilaginibacter sp.
CTCGATGCACATCTTCGACAAGGAAAAGAACTTCCTCGGTGGATACGGCATCGTCGGTGGCCACGTGCCGATCGCGGCAGGTGCCGCCTTCGCGGCGAAGTATCGCGGCGACGGCCGCGTCGCGCTGTGCTTCTTCGGCGAAGGCGCGTCGACGATCGGTGGGTTTGCCGAGGGCCTCGCGCTCGCCGCGCTGTGGAAGCTGCCGGTCGTGCTGATCTGCGAGAACAACCAGTACTCGATGGGCACGCCGACGTATCGGTCGCTCGCGGTCGAGGATGTCTCGCTGCGCGCACTCGCGCACGGCATGGCGCGCGACCGGTTCGACGGCGACGATGTCATCAAGGTCAAGCGCCGGGTCGCCGAGGCGATCGAGCGCGCGCGCACCACCGGCGAGCCGACGCTCGTCGAGGTCGTGACCTACCGGTTCCGCGGCCACTCGATGTCCGACCCCGGCCTCTACCGCACGAAGGAAGAGGTCGAGGAATGGAAGCGCCGCGATCCGCTCAATCGTTCGCGCGCGCGGCTCGTCGAGCTCGGCATGGGCGAGGACGAGCTGTCGGCGCTCGAGGACGACGTCAAGGCCGAGATCGAGGACGCGGTGAAGTTCGCCGAGGAATCGCCGGCAGCCGACGAGTACCTGCCCTACGTGATCAAGGAGTAGCCGTGGCGGTCATCAGCTATCGCGAAGCACTGAACCAGGCGATGCGCGAGGAGATGGAGCGCGACGCCAGCGTCTTCATCATGGGTGAGGAAGTCGGTCACTACAACGGCGCGTACAAGGTCACGCAAGGCCTGCTCCAGCGCTTCAGCGAGCGCCGCGTCATCGACGCGCCGATCGCCGAGATGGGCTTCGCCGGGGTGGGGATCGGCGCCGCGATGGTCGGCCTGCGCCCGATCATCGAGTTCATGACCTTCAACTTCTCGCTGGTGGCCATCGACCAGATCATTAACGGGGCGGCCAAGATCATGTCAATGAGCGGCGGCCAGTTTTCGGTGCCTATCGTGTTCCGCGGCCCAACGGGCAACGCAGGTATGCTTAGCTCGCAGCACAGCCAGTGCTTTGAGAACTGGTATGCCAACTGCCCCGGTTTAAAAGTGGTTGTTCCGTCAAACCCGGCTGACGCCAAGGGTTTGCTGAAATCGGCTATTATCGATCCGGACCCGGTTATCTTTATGGAGTCGGAACTGATGTATGGTGATAAAGGAGAAGTGCCTGAAGAAACTTATTATATTCCTTTGGGTAAGGCCGTTGTTACCAAAGAAGGTTCTGACGTTACGCTGGTAGGTTTTGGCAAGATAATGAAAGTGGTTAACGCTGCTGCGGCCGAACTGGAAAAAGAAGGTATCCATGCCGAAGTGATCGACCTGCGCACCGTGCGCCCGATTGATTATGATACTGTTATCGCATCGGTTAAAAAGACCAACCGCCTGGTGCTGGTTGAAGAAAGCTGGCCGTTAGGCTCGATAGCTACCGAAGTGGCCTTCAAAGTGCAGAAAGATGCATTTGATTACCTTGATGCCCCAATCCTGCGCATTATGGGCGGCGACGTTCCGCTGCCTTACGCACCTACGCTGATACAGGAATACCTGCCAAACCCCGAAAGAGTGATCAAGGCGGTAAAGGAAGTGATGTACGTGACGAAGTAAGCCTCACCCAAATCCCTCTCCAGTAGAGAGGGGCTTTAAATATTTAAAAGGTTCTCCAATGTCGGGGGACCTTTTTCGTTTACATATAATATCTTTACTTTATGACCCGATCTCCCATAGCTATATTGTGTATCCTCACTTTATTTGCCGCCTGCAAAGCAAATAAAGCTGATCGTGCGTCCGTGTCCGCCGGGCCCAGAGATAGCCTGGTAAAGATCACTTCTTTTGATCATCATTATAAGATCATTCACGTCATCGTTGCTTTATGCGATAACAAATACCAAGGCATAGTACCCGTACCAAAAGCTATCGGCAACGGCCAAGACCCAAACAGTAATCTTTATTGGGGTAATAATTATGGCGTCCGCACCTATTTCAAAAACAGTAAGGACTGGAAACTGATCAGCAAAAGAAGGTCGGTAAACATAAAACTCGAGCGGTTGGTATTTAAACACGTCAACAAAGATTGTTACCTGGTGGCGGATGCTTATGATGGAAAATACATCAGGAAAGCTACTGTGGATTTCTTATACAGCTGTTCAGGTCAGTTAAAAGACACTATTCATGCCGGTGGAAAAGTAATAGGCATTAATGGCAATTCAAACCTTATTGCTTATGTAGGCCACGATGGGCTCATGGACTTCCAATTAAACGAGTTGGTTACAAATGCAGATGGCAGAACAAGGGATTGTATCATACTGGCATGTATCAGCAAAAAATATTTCAACTTTTTTATCAATAAAGCCAAAGCAAACCCGATTATCTGGACAAACCAATTGATGTGCCCCGAAGCCTATACGCTTCACGCCGCTATTGCGGGTTATATTGAAAACGAACCAACAGCAGCTATACGGAGGAGGTCGTTAAAGGCTTACAGCAAATATCAACACTGTAAGGATAAAGAATCAAGCGCCATCCTGGTATCTGGCTGGTAAAACAAAAATGCCTAACTGTAAACGAAATACGTCCCATCCTACGTCCCTACCCTACACAAAAGGGGCCTTTGGATTATATTTCAAAGGTTCTCCGGTGTTGAGGGCTTTTCGTTTTAGCCTCGACCAACGCCTCTCCAGAGGAGAGAAGTTTTTAAAGAGCCGGTATTTGGTATAGATTTACTTAGTGTATCTAATTTGAAAAAGCCTTCGCTATGTAGTGGCTGTTTTGATTTTCGCTGCTATAGTTCCCGTTAATCAAATTGGCGCAAGTGGGCACAAGATGGCCTAAACGTGCTTTTTTTTGCTTTTTGTTGATTTTTTGCTGAAAAAGCGACACTAAACCGGGAATACTATCAACTGCTTATCTGGCTGATAATCAGCAGTATTTTGGAAATGGTGTTCACGAAAATCGCAAAAATGGGGCACTTTTCGGAGTTTGCGCCTATTTAAGTAATTGATTATTAATTATTTACAATATAATGAGTAGGGCAAGCGGCGTTGGTGTGAACACTTAGTGTTTTGTGATTTACCGGGTTGGGGGTTTGAATAATCAAGGAGGATTTTCGGTCCTCTGACCTGTAAAACAAAAAAAGAGCCTTGTTTGATAAGGCTCTTTTTCGAAAATTATTTATACAATTAGTATTTATCTTCTTCTTCCAAAAATACGCAGTAAGAACAGGAACAGGTTGATGAAATCGAGGTACAGTGTCAAGCCGCCCATAAGCGCCATTTTTTTAGCAGACGCTTCGCCGTATTGTAACCCAGCGCCAATGTTTTTTAGTTTCTGAACGTCGTAGGCAGTCAGGCCGACAAACACCGCAACGCCGATATAGCTGATAAGATATCCCAACGAGTCGCTTCGCAAAAATATATTGATAACGCTGGCAATGACCACACCAATAAGTCCCATCATCATCAATGAGCCGAACTTGGTGAGATCGGTTTTAGTAGTATAACCGGCGATCGCCATAATGCCAAAAACCGCTGAAGAGGTTAAAAAGACACCTATCACAGAAGATGCCGTGTAGGCGAGCAATATAACGGACAAGCTAACGCCGGTAACAGCAGCATAAACAACATACAGCACAGCTAATACGCCATACGAAATTCTATTCATCCCAAAATTCATGATCAGTACGAACGCCAAAGGCGCAAACATGATCACATAAAACAAGCCGCTCAATTGATGCGTAGACTGGTCTACAAGCAAGCTAAAAAATTGCGGTGTTGCAAAAATGTATGCACTGGCTGATGATATACCCAGGGCCACAAACATCCACATAAATACATTTGCTATAAATTTGCGCGATTGATCCGCGTCTTCTATCTGGATCACATTCTGATAAGTGTAATCCGGGTTTTGATGTTCCATTTTTTAAAATTGATTTTTAATAATACGAATTTACGAAAATAATGTGCAGATGTGCGAATATGCAGCTATACAAATTGTAAAGTGATTAGTTAAACAGGACATTTGCACATTCACTGATCTGCATATCTGCACATTAACTAAGCCTTTTCACCAATTGCTCTTCTACTTTCTTAAAAAATTGCAGCGGCTTCAGATTGCGCCAGATCATATCATCCAGTTCGCCGCCGAAATTGATGTAATAATCGATGTTGTTCCGCTTAAATTCATCGATCACGTGCTCCCTGAAATTCACACCGGCTATCCACCCGTCCTCCACATCCTGGAACCACTCTTCGTAATAACAATCGTCGGATGAATGGAAATTCAGCACATTTTCGCCTATCAGCACAAACTTATTGATACCGCTGTCTATCATCAGTTCCAGCAGTTCGCGCTTCATCAGCATAATGTCATTATTGATGGCATCGTTCCATTCGCCTATAAACTCGATAATTATATACCCGCGCTCATAATCCGCATAAAGCACTTTCAGGTACAGGGTGTTCGAGCCAAACGAGTCCCATTGCGGGTGCAGCAAATAATTATACACCTGCTTATCAAATTCAAACTCGTTATATTCCGTCGCATAGAAAGGAGAATACTCATCCTCGGATGCTACATAATCATCCCTCCACTTATAATATGGCTCTATCTCGTGCATAACCCCCTCCTTTATTTAGCGCGATATTAAAAAAATAATGTTAATTAAATGCAAGCCCCACGTTTACCTGGCGTTCATATAAACTTCCACCGCTTTTCGTACGCTGCCATATTTCAGCAACAGGTCGGCGGCGTCCTGCTCAGGTAAGCCGGTGTAATTCATTACCATGTGTGTCCCGCGGTCTACCAGTTTATGGTTGGATAATTGCATATCCACCATCTTATTGCCTTTTACACGGCCCAATTGTATCATAACCGCCGTCGATAGCATATTCAGCACCAGCTTTTGCGCCGTGCCAGCCTTCATACGTGTCGACCCCGTCACAAATTCGGGACCGGTCACAACCTCTACCGGGAATTTAGCTGCCGCCGCCACCGGGCTGCCGGTATTACACACAATGCAGCCCGTGGCCACATTATTTTTATTTGCCATCTGCAGGCCGCCAATAACGTAAGGTGTGGTACCCGATGCAGCTATCCCTACTAAAACATCCTTGTCGCCGATGTTATAGGCAGACAGGTCCTTCCAGGCCTGTTCAGCATCGTCCTCGGCGAATTCAACTGCTTTGCGGATGGCGCCGTCGCCACCGGCAATGATGCCTACCACGCGATCAAAATCTACACCGAAAGTTGGCGGGCATTCGGAAGCATCTACAATCCCAAGCCGCCCGCTCGTACCTGCGCCGATGTAGAAAAGCCTGCCTCCAGCCTTCATTTTTTCAGCCGTAACGGTTACCAGTTTTTCTATCTGGGGTAAAGCTTTTGCAACAGCAGCCGGCACCGTATGATCCTCTCTGTTAATACTTTGCAGTATTTCATACACCGGCATTTGCTCCAGGTTATTGTATTTGGAATCGCGTTCGGTGGTTTTTTCCATTTTTATGTCAATACTTTGCAACAAAAGTCGGCAAAAAACGTCAAAAGCAATACTTTAGCGATATATAATATTATTAAGCATCAATACAATGCTTAAATTTGTGCGAGGAATATGAAGAGAGCGGCATCCATTATTTTCAGGTCATTGATCCTGGTACTTGCGGGCATAGCTATTGGCCTGGTATTGGGCGACAATGTACGCAAAGGGCTTTCGCTACCCGGAGGTAATAAGGTGTCGAGAGTGATACAGCTGGTGCGGCACAATTACGTCGATTCTGTGAATACAGACAGCCTGGAGGGAGTGACTGTGAATAACCTGCTCCAAAACCTCGACCCGCATTCCCTTTACCTGCCACCCCGCCAGGCCGAATCGATCAACGAAAAACTCGATGGCGGTTTTAACGGTATTGGTATTGAATACCAACTGCTACGCGACACGCTGATCATCACCCAGGTTTATGACAACGGCCCCGCTATGAAAGCAGGTATTGTTACCGGTGATAAGGTGATAAATGTGAACGGCAAAAAATTCTCAGGCACGCACCTGAACCAGGAAATGGTAAGCAAGGCTTTCAGGGGCCAAAAAGATTCCCTGATCGCTTTATCTGTTATAGGCCCTGCGGACAACTCCCTTAAAACTTATAACATCAAACGCGGTTATGTGGACCTAAGCAGCCTGGATGCCGCGTATATGGCAGCGCCTTCGGTCGGTTACATCAAGATCAGCAAATTTGCCGCTACCACGGACAATGATTTTCGGTCGGCCATTAAAAAACTGCAAACGGCTGGTATGCAAAAACTGGTGCTCGACCTGCGCGGCAATGGAGGAGGTTATCTCAATTCGGCTACCGAACTGGCCAGCGAATTTTTGGATAAAGGCAAACTTATTGTTTTCACACGAGGCGTTCACGAGCCGCGGACAGATTACCTCGCTACCGATTCAGGCTTGTTCCATAATGGCAAACTGGCAGTTTTGATCGACGAATATTCAGCTTCGGCGAGCGAAATATTGGCAGGCGCCCTGCAGGACCTTGACCGTGCGATTATCATCGGCCGCCGTTCATTTGGTAAAGGCCTGGTGCAACAGCAGTTTGGTTTTGGCGATGGATCGGCTGTTAATTTAACAGTGGCCCGGTATTATACACCATCAGGCAGGTCTATACAAAAATCATACAAGGAAGGTATTGAAAATTACCGCAACGAAGTTGCAGACCGCATACAAAAAGGTGAACTCTTTTCCGAAGAGAACTACCTTACCGACAGCGCATTTAAAAGGGCGACGGCCTATCACACAGCAAAGGGCCGCAAGGTTTTTAGCGGCGGCGGTATTATGCCGGATGTATTCGTGCCGGCTGACACAAGCGGCAATACCCGGCTGATACAGGAACTTGGCGAGGCACAACTGTTTAATGCTTACGTAATTGATAAGATGCAACCGGTTTTAAACGGGTTTAAGGCCGATAGCAGCTTTTTGAAAAACTACAATGTGAACAACGACCAATTCGACGATTTTATTGGTTATGCATCCAAAACGCTGAAGGAAATGGATTCAAAAGAAGTAAAAGTATCGAAGGACAATATCAAATTACTGCTTAAAGCTTACGCTGCGCGCTATAAATGGGGAGACACCGCCTACTTCCAGGTTCTCAACAGTGATGATAGCACCCTGAGGCGGGCTGTTGCCGAAATTAATTAATACAAGACTACACCGCTAAAATAAACAATTCTCTGGCGATCGTCGTCCCTGAATATTGCAACCGGGTATTCGGTGTTTTTTGGTCTGACAGATCAATCTGCACATTTACTCATCTGAAATCCGCACATCCGTTTATTTCTGCCTGAAAAATATTTGCACCGGCACGCCTGTAAAATCAAAATTCTCGCGCAGCTTATTTTCGATAAAACGCTGATAGGGTTCTTTGATATACTGCGGCAGGTTACAGAAGAACGCAAACATGGGCGATGTACCCTTGATCTGTGTTACATATTTTATCTTAACGTATTTACCCTTGATAGACGGCGGAGGGAAACTTTCAATAATGGGCAGCATCGTATCATTCAGCCTGGAAGTGGGGATTTTTTTGGCACGGTTAGCATAAACCTTTTCCGCTACCTCTATCACTTTTAACACCCGCTGTTTTTCGGTAACTGAGGTAAATACGATAGGCACATCAGTAAACGGCCTTATCTTTTCACGGATCTGTTCTTCAAATACTTTGGTGGTTTTGTTATTTTTCTCAATAAGGTCCCATTTATTCACCACCACCATAATGCCTTTCTTATTCTTTTCTGCCAGGTGAAAAATATTAATATCCTGCGATTCAATACCTTCAACTGCATCGATCATCAAGATCACTACATCGGCCTCCTCCAGCGCTTTGATAGTGCGCATTACCGAATAGAATTCAATATTCTCTTTAACCTTGGTTTTTTTGCGAAGCCCAGCGGTGTCGATCAACATGAAATCGTGTCCGTACTGGTTATAGTGGATATGAATGGAGTCTCGCGTGGTACCGGCTATCGGCGTAACAATATTGCGATCCTTGCCTATAAAGGCATTAATGATAGATGACTTGCCCACGTTGGGCCTGCCTACGATAGCAAATTTTGGCAATGTATTTTCTTCGGTAGGCTCCTCGTCAAAATGTTTTACCATTTCGTCCAATAACTCCCCTGTGCCCGAGCCTGTCATTGACGATATGTTATAGATCTCGCCCAGGCCAAGGCTGTAGAATACCGTGGCATCGGATTGCTGCATGGTATTATCTACCTTATTAACCACTACCTGCACCGGCTTTTTGCTTCTGCGCAGCAATGCCGCTATTTCGTCATCCAGATCGGTAATGCCGGTGGTTACGTCCACCATAAAAAGGATAACGGTAGCTTCTTCAATGGCGATCACAACCTGTTCGCGTATGGCAGCCTCAAAAACATCTTCTGAATTGGCCACGTACCCGCCGGTATCCACTATGGTAAAGGAGTGGTGCGTCCACTCAGCAACGCCGTAGTGCCTGTCTCGTGTTACACCGCTAAAATCATCCACGATGGCTTTGCGAGTCTCGGTCAGCCGGTTAAATAAAGTCGATTTGCCTACGTTGGGCCGGCCCACTATGGCTACTATGTTGCTCATATTAAAGTCTTAAGTCTGTAGTCCTAAGTCTGTAGTCAAAATTACAGCTTAAAACTAAATTTATTAATGGTAGCACGAATTGACTTATGACTCAAGACTTACTACTTTGGACTACCTATCCCTCGTACCCAAATTGCTTCAGGTAATTCTTTTTCTGGCGCCAGTCGGGTATCACTTTTACAAACATTTCCAGGAACACCTTGCGCTGAAAAAGCTCTTCCATATCCTTGCGGGCATAAGTACCGACTCGTTTCAGCGTTTCGCCACCTTTGCCTATCAGGATATTCTTCTGCGAATCGCGTTCGACGATGATCTCCGAACTGATGCGGTATAATTCGTCACCTTCTTTAAACGCAGTGATGATCACTTCGGTGCTATAAGGAATTTCCTTTTCGTATATCTTAAATATTTTCTCGCGGATAATTTCCGAAGCAAAAAAACGGTCGTTGCGGTCGGTCAGGAAATCCTTTTCATAATAGGGAGGATGTTCGGGCAGGTGTTCTATTACAAAGTTCATCACCGCCAGTACATTATGTTCCTTCAGTGCCGAAACCGCGAAAATGGCCTTTGGATTTAATTTCTCCTGCCAGTAGTCCACCTTAGCCTTTACGGTTTCCTCGTCCGATTTGTCGATCTTGTTGATGATAACACACAGCGGCGCCGATGAACCCTGCAGCTTTTCTATCGCGTCGCTTTCGTCATATTTTTCGTTGATATCGGTTACCAGCAATACCAGGTCGGCATCCACCAGCGAACCAGCTACCTGGTGCATCATAGTTTCCTGCAATGCATAGTGCGGTTTGATGATGCCGGGCGTATCCGAAAACACGATCTGGTAGTCCTCATGATTAACAATACCGAGGATACGGTGCCTGGTTGTCTGGGCTTTAGGGGTGATGATGGACATTTTTTCGCCCACCAACGCGTTCATAAGTGTCGACTTACCCGCGTTGGGCTTACCAATTATACTTACGAAACCCGCCTTATGACTCATAAAAAAATATATAAAATTTAATTTGGACTGCAAAGAAACGAATTATATCTTTGCAGTCCAATTTAAAACGCCGATTTCGATGTTGAGAGTTGGAAAACACAGTGCGGGATGGAGCAGTTGGTAGCTCGTCGGGCTCATAACCCGAAGGTCGTAGGTTCGAGTCCTGCTCCCGCTACAAAGAAGTCAAAAGCCTCAAGTCGAAAGTCTTGAGGCTTTTTGTTTCATGACACTCCAATATTAATATTGTTGCTTTTCGAAGCATTTTCCGTTCGAGTGCGTTTGCGCTTATAAACCCATATGTCTATCGCTGAACTGGGTTCCATCCATCACGCAAAAAATATTAATTTAGTATTCTTAATCATGCTCGACAATTTTTTTAATAAACTATCAAAAGCGATAACCCTGACAGAAGCTGACAAAGCAATTTTCAGGCAGCATGTTAGTGTAAAGAGGCTGAGAAAACATCAATATCTGTTGCAGGAAGGAGAAGTTTGTAAATCGGTTGCCTTTGTCTATAAAGGTATGCTCCGCTCTTATCTGGTGGACAAAAAAAATAATGAACACATTATACAATTTGCACCGGAGGATTGGTTTATTTCCGACCTAAACAGTTTTATAACAGAAGATATCTCCAATCTGAATATAGAGGCAGTAGAAGATTCTGAATTAATATTGATAAGCAAAGCTGCACATGTATATCTGGAAACCGCTGTTCCAGGGTTTTACAAATTTAATTATATGCAGTACCGCGGTGCCTATATGTCGCTGCAAAAAAGATTAACAGACATGTTCATGTTGTCGATCGAAGAAAGATACACCAAACTTTTAAGTATATATCCGGATATAACACAGCGGGTACCACAACACATGATCGCTTCATATCTCGGGTCAACACCTGAAACGCTAAGCCGTGTTCGAAAAAAAATCTTTGTAAAAAAAGACTGAAGTATTGATCTATTGATCAAAATCAACAATATTTCTTGATTCATGTCAAGATATTGGAATGAGTTTCACTCTAATTTTATACCGAAACTTCATGTCGTCAAATTAAACATTGAAATGCTGGTTTGTCAGCGCTGAAGTATTGTTCAACTAAAGAAACTAATTATTAAAACATGAAGAAATTATTACTATTTGCGGTGATGCTGCTTTTACAAATCGCATTATTTGCCCAAACCACCAGGTGGAAAAATGATAAAATGCATTCCAAACTTAGGTTTTCCGTGGTACACCATTTGCTTTCGGACGTAGACGGTTTGTTCAAAAATTTTGATGTGACCATAACTACAACCAAGCCCGATTTCAGCGATGCTGTTTTTGAACTTTCAGCCGATGTATCTTCAATAAACACAGAAGTTGAAATGCGTGATAATGATCTAAGAAGCGCTAATTTTTTTGATGCTGCAAAATATCCGACTATCATTTTCAAAAGTTCATCGATAAAGGCAGATGGAGCGAACAAGTATAAGCTTACAGGCAACCTTACCATGCATGGCGTTACAAAACCTGTAACAATGGACCTTTGGTACCGTGGCACAAAAGAGAACCCAAATAGCAAGAAAAACGATGCTGGTTTTAAATTGAGGGGGACATTAAAGCGCTCAGACTTTAATATTGGTTCGGGCACTCCCAACGTACTTGTAAGCGACGAGGTAGAAATTGAAGCTGACGGTGAGTTTGCAAAAGCCGATTGACTATTCCGATATGTTTAAATCAAGCAGAAGAAAATTCTTAGGGCAGTTGTCAGTTATTACCGCTGCAATTACTCTCCCCAAATTTGCCAGCTCTTCAGGTCAGGCTGAAGATGAATTCGTATTAGCTGAAGCCGCTGAAGGCAAGCTTAGGGGTATCAGAAAGGATGGGGTTTGTCTGTTCAAGGGCGTTCCATACGCCGGAAGGCTCTCTGGCGACAGGCGGTTTAAAAGGCCTGCAAAACTGGAGCCATGGCAGGGCGTCAGGGATGCGTTGGAGTTTGGACCGCCCGCTATTCAAGGCGATACTTTTAACCCCTCGTCAAGGGAGGATTGCTTGTTTCTTAATATCTGGACACCTGCCAATGACGGCAAAAATCGACCAGTAATGGTTTATAACCATGGCGGCGGTTTTGCAAATGGCTCCGGCGCCGCACCCGGTCAGGATGGTACAAACCTTGCAAAATTATTTGATGTTGTAGTTGTAGAAACAAACCACCGGTTAGGGCTGATGGCTTTTCTGTATTTGGAAGACATTGCAGGCCCAGAATATACGGGGTCTGGTAATAATGGCCTCCTGGATATCGTGGATGGCTTAAAATGGGTAAAAAAGAATATTGCAGCTTTTGGCGGTGACCCTAAGAACGTGATGATCTTTGGAGAATCAGGCGGAGGCGCAAAAACAAGCTGTTTATATGCGATGCCTGCGGCAGCACCTTATTTTAATAAAGCCTCTATCGAAAGCGGCCCGGGGCTTAGGATGCTGCCAAAAGAAGCGGCAGCAGAAATGACTAAACTGGTATTCAAGGAACTCAACATCGACCTGAAAGACTGGAAGAAGATCCTTGATGTCCCCGTGAAAGATCTGATCGATGTTCAAAATAAAATTCCACGCCTTATGGCTAACAGTGACTACATCCGCAAACATGGCGTTGTAGGTTTCGTTCCTAACAATTTTGCCCCAGTAGTAGATGGTATTGCGCTGCCACATGACCCTTTCGACCCCTTTGCACCGCAAATATCAAAGGACAAGCCGCTTATGACGGGCTGGAACGAAGATGAATGGGCATTTTTCGCGATGTATTCACATGACGTCAGTGCGCTGAAAAGCGACTTTACGTTTGAAGCATTACAAGTGAAATTTGAACCGGAGTTCGGCGCTGATACTAAAAAAATAATTGAGACTTATAGGCGGACTAGGCCGAACGCTTCGGCAAGTGACATTTGGATGGCTGTTAAATCAATTAATATGATGGGGCTTGGAACGATCGCCATAGCAGAAAGAAAAGCGGAGCAGCATAGTGCGCCTGTATATCTTTACAACTTTGGTTATAAATCTGAGGCGAAAGTGCCTGACACAGATTATCCTTTCGGTACGCCGCATGCCATGGATATTACGTTCAAATTCAATAACGAAGTGCCGGGTGCAAAGCCTGGGTTTTTGAGCGGGAACAAGCCTGAGCGCTTTGTTGCATCACATCATATGGCAGAGCTGTGGACCACCTTCGCAAGAACCGGCAAGCCTGCAGCGAAGGACGTTCCTGAATGGCCAGCCTACAATTTGAATGACCGGCCAACTATGCGCATTGATACAAATTGCGAAGTAATTTATGACAGGTACAAAGAGGAGCTGGCTATGTGGCGTTCTATCGGGAGGATAGGCTATCACTCGCTAAATTCAAGGTAACTGGTAACTCTCGATTAAGCAGTTGCAAGATGTCTGCCGGCATCGCGCTTTTTTTAGCTGTTATTGGAAAATTTCGACTGACTTCAAATCTTCAAAAAAGTTCGACATTTGTCCTGTTCCCTCTACCGAATCGGACAGACTTGAAAAATCAAGTTTTGTCCGATTTTTTTTGATACCTAACTGACTGTTTATCAATTAAATCAATTGAGTCGCTTCGTTGATTTTAGCGGTTCGACAAGTTGCTTCGTCAAAACAGAGTTTTTCAGGGTATATCGAACCGATAATCGAACGTTTTGCTGTTGTATCGCCCTTCGCCATAAGCAATTTGCCGCCTCGTTAGGTTGACCGTTTTATCTATACAGTCCCTTAGATCATAGGATTTCTCGTAGAATCTGGTCAATTTAGCTTCCAGAATCAAATTGTTTGGTTTGTAGTCATTACTGTCCAATGCATCGTCTGACAACAGTTTGCTGGCTTTCGCTAAACGGTCGGTTTCTGCTTGTATTTGGTTTAGCAGCTCTTTCCTACCATCCGTTTGAGAACCTGTCGGGCTGATGTCCGGATGCTTGTAAGTACGGTTAAAGTTTTTTCGATCTAATTCACGTTGCCGTTGTCCATGCTCGCCAACCTGGCCTTGTTCACCCGGGTCTTTATCCTATGCCAGCGTAACCCCGCTGAGGCTCGAACTCAGGACCCACAGCTCAAGAGCTCGTCGGGTTTCTCCACAGCCTGCCTGCTGGCTTTAGGGTTTTAATGAAAACGACAATTGTGTTAAAGAAAACGCTGAAGCTGGACATATAAACCACAGCGTTTTCCTGATGGTCGCCCGGTTGCGGTTTTTTTAAATCAAATTAGCTATTTATTGCCAATAACTTTAATAATATTTCTGCTGATCCTTTGCAGAATGGTTACATCCTGAGTAACAATTTCAGCGTCGGCCAGCATGCCCTGCTTTAAATGGATTGATCGTTTCATATCCGATGTTTTGCTGATCCTAAAATGAACCCTTGATAAAAATACACTGTCTTTGTAGGGCACATCAGAAATATTGATAATACGTCCCCTTAGCATACCATATTCTTCAAATGGGTAACTGTGCAGCTTTATCAATACCTGCTGCCCCTCCTTTACTTTGCCCATGCTATTTTGCGGTATCGACATTTCACCAAAAAACTGCTCATTCCCGGGGTTAATGTAAAATATCTGCTGGCCTGTGCTAACCACCTGATTTTCCTGAACTATGTTAGCAAATGCTACCTTTCCGGCTTGTGACGCTGTTAAAACATATTTACTTTTCCAATCTTCAACCTGGCTTATCAGGCTGTTAAGCGCCTGTATAAACTTGAACTTTTCCTGTTCAATTTCATTATCCAACTCCAGTATTTCCTTTTGCTTGGCTAAATAATCATTATTTAAGCCGATCAAAGCTGATTCAGTTTGTATCAGCGGCGCCTTTTTCGCCAGGTATTTACTTTCCTGTTGTCTGAACTCTGCCGGTGTTTCTACTTTTTCACTTGCCAGCTTTTTGTGCATGGCATATTCATCTGTTGCAAGCGCAAGATCTTTTTGCTGTACGCCTTTCTGCGCGTTCAACTGCTGCTCCTGCTTGCCAATATCTATAAGGTCTTTTTGGAGATAAGCTTTCTTTTTTACATCAAAACCGTCATTTATCGACGATTTGTATAGCAAATACTCCTGGAAAAAGACCTGGTAGGCCGCCTGTAGTTCGCCAAACCTGGTATTATCAGCTTGACTAAAAAGTATTTTGCTGACAGGTTCATCCTCTGAAATTTGTTTTTGAACATTGTCAAGGCTTGTGAGCAGGTTTAATATGGTACGATGATCGGCCGTACTTTCGATATAGCCCAACGGCTGCCCGGCAGCAACATACTCATTTTCCTTTACCAGTAATTTGACCAGTTTCCCCTGTATCTTTGCCACAATGGGTTTAGGTGAATTTGGCGAACTGATAATTAACGATGCCTTTACAATGTCGGGGTAACGGATAAAAGCTGAAAGCCCCACTAATAAAACCAGCAGGGCAAAAAATAACGTTATACCCCAGCGAAGTAACCATGAAGGCACGGATGTAATGATATCCTGCATGTCGTCGGTGTGGCGAACCTCCTGACCATTTTCTATTGATGAAACTGGCATATTATGTTCCTAACTCTAATTGATTTTTAACTAATTTATAATAATCACCTTTGAGCGCCGTCAACTCATGATGTGTCCCCTGCTCAATAATACGCCCCTTGTCGAGCACAATTATATTGTCCGCATTGCTAACCGTACTTAAGCGGTGCGCCACAACGATTACCGTTCGCCCGTTAAAAAATTCCTGCAGGTTATCCATTATTACCCGCTCGTTATTGGCGTCAAGCGCGTTTGTTGCCTCGTCAAAAAAGATGTATTCCGGGTTCTTGTAAACGGCCCTGGCTATTAATACGCGTTGGCGCTGTCCCTGGCTTATGCCATTACCTTCGGCGCCTATCCTGGTATTGAGGCCCAATGGCAACCCATCTATAAAGTCCTGTATATTGGCTACTTTAATTGCATGGCGAAGCTTTACTTTGTCGGGGTAGTCGTCGCCCACGGCGATGTTTCTTTCTATAGAATCCGAAAAAATAAAGCCATCCTGCATCACTACGCCGCACTGGCCCCGCCAGGCTTTAAACCCGATATTATTCAGCGACTGCTCGCCCACTTTTATCTCCCCTTTTTCAGGAAGATAAAACCTAAGTAATAACTTTAAAATTGTCGTTTTGCCGCTCCCGCTCATGCCAACAATAGCGGTAGTTTTACCTTGTGGAATGTTAAGGTCAATATTCTCCAAAACAGGTTCGTTGCCAGCACCAGGGTAGCGGAAAGTAAGGGCATTAAGGCTTATACTTTTATTTTCTGGCAGCGTATGGTTCCATTCTTTACCGGCAGGTTCTTCATCGTCCATCTGGTGTATCTCGTTTAAACGCTCCAGGCTGATCTTAGCGTCCTGGTAGCCCTGTATAAACCCTAAAAATTGCTGTATCGGACTATTCAGTTGCCCGATGATATATTGTACAGCCATCATTGCTCCCAGCGTAAGGTTACCGTCAATAACTGCTTTGGCGCTCAAAAAGGTGATAAGCAGATTTGTCCCTTCGTTAATAAACGTAGATCCGCCTTGCTGGTATTGGGTCAGCGCCAGATTTTTTACGTTGAATTTAAACAGCCGTGCTTGTATATGTTCCCATTCCCAGCGCTTTTGCTGTTCGCAGTTGTTCAGTTTGATCTCCTGCATGCCGCTAACCAACTGGACGATACTGCTTTGATTCCTGGCCGATACTTCGAAACTTTTATAGTTAAGCACCCTGCGGCGTTTTAAGAATATTAGTATCCAGGTGGTATATAATGTACTGCTCACCACGAATACAAAGAAAATAGCGACATTATAATAGGCTAATACAACCGAAAACACCAACAGGTTGAACAAAGAAAAAACAGTACTGAGGGTTGAACCTGTTAGAAAGCTTTCGATCTTTTTCTGATCGTTCATACGCTGCATAATATCGCCGGTCATTTTGGTATCAAAAAAACTCATGGGCAGTTTCATGAGTTTGATCAGGAAATCCGTCAGAATAGAAATATTTACCCGCGTGCTGATGTGCAGCAATATCCACGAACGGATAAATTCCACACTTACCCGCCCGATTATGAGCATACTTTGAGCGATGAGGATAATGTAAATGAAATTGAGGTTACGGGTATTGATACCGATATCGACCACCGACTGGGTTAAAAACGGCGTGATCAGTTGCAGCACGCTGCCGATACCAAGGCCAAACAAGAGCTGCAACACCAACTTGCGGTAGGTGATCAGATACCGCAGCAGGAACGCCCATCGCACCTCACTTCCCTTCTCATCATCCTGCTCATAAAACTGGGGAGTAGGGCTTAATAACAGGGCGACTCCCATATCTTCATCGCTTAAAAAGGCTCGCTTAAAATCAGGCCCTTCCAGCGTTTGCAAACCACTAGCCGGGTCGGCCAGGTAATATTTGTCGCCCTTGATCTTATATAGTACTACAAAATGGTTTTGGCGCCAATGCAGGATGCAGGGCAGCTCGGCCTGTTTTAATTGGTCGGCAGTCAATTTTACGCCGAGCGAACGGAACCCGATCTTTTCAGATGCATCGCTAAGGCCCAGCAGGGATATACCCTCGCGGTTAAAGCCGCAAAGCTCACTTAGCGTACGCAGGTTAAAATTGCGGCCATAATGTTTGGCCACCATCCGCAGACAGGATGGACCACAGTCCATACCGTCTAATTGTTTATAATAAGGGAAGGTGCTCATTTGATTACAATTATTTCATTTCAGGCCATAAACCCACTGCGCTGGCACCGCAAAAACAATCGAATAGCAAACACTATTCGATTGTATGAAGAAGATAAGCGGTGTTAAAATAAATGAACCGCGAACAAAGTAATGTCCGTGGTTTAATTTTTAAACAAATGAGCAATCTTCGGACGACCCCCAGTCGCCATTTTGCGCGACGCAATTACAAAAGCCCAGATTTGTAACAGTACATATACCGGATTCATAATTAAAGCTACCGTCCTCTAGGAAAAAAATGCAACTTTTCCCCACGCCACAACCGCCTGACTGTCCTGCTTTTACCATTCTCATTTCTTCTCTTCCGAGTCTCTTAAATTGTTTCATAAAGCTATAATTATAAGTTATTCAATAATTGCCACTAAACGCCCCGGCAACTTAAGCGACATGTATTCTAAAGGACATGCTCCTTACTTTCGCGAAAAGTATCTTTGACGCTATTACGCCAGCATGTATTTAATATCTTCTACCTGGTAATCTGCCGGCAAAACGTAGCCATTAATTAGCAGGGTGGGGGTAGCTTTTACCTCCGCCATTTCGCACCATCCTTTCTGTTTATTGAGTTTATGGTATTTGCTTTCGTCCAATTGCACGGGATAAACATCGGCCCATGCCTTGTAATCCTTTTGCTTCTGTTCGTACCAGTCGTGCAGAGCTTGTTTCATCAATTCTTTGTCGCCGGTTTCATTCAGGGCCATCAAATGTCTTACCACAGGTGTTTTGTTATCGTTATCCGTATTGTCGGCAGTAAAAACAATGCGCAACTGTATATTGTCTAATTTGGCAAGCCAGCTATCCAGTTCCTGGTGGGTTTTGCTACAGGGCGGGCAATAAGGGTTGCTCACCATAGTAATAATCGTATCAGCCTCGGTATTGCCCAATACGATGCTCCAGTCTTCGGAGGGTAAGGTGTATTTAGGTTGGTTTTGAAGAGAGGTATCAAACAGTTCCTTGTTGTATTTAAACTTTTGTAGTTGGGGTTTTAAGGTTTTCAGCTGCTGGCTCTTCATCAGCAGCGGTTTCAAAAACATCCAGACAACTACAGGCAAGGCCATACATGCCAAAAGCAATAGCCATTGGTTATTGCCCGGTAATAAAACAGGCGCCTTCAGGAAGGTAACCAAAGGAATAAATTCGGCCCAAAGTAAAGCCTGAACAGTTAAACAAAATACACACCATTGCTTTGCTATCCGTGCCTGGTAAAAAATAGAATAAAAGGTATAAGGCAAACTTAGCAGGTTTAAAAAAGCAAGCACTTGCAATACGGCTGCCGAGCCATTACTAAACAGCAATACAAGCAGCGTGCCCGCAAAATAGAAAAACCCAACTTCGCTCCAGCTTAGCCACGCGGATACCCGGGCAGCCTTTGACGAAAGAATAGCGTTGCAATCGCTTTTACCGGTGCCGGTACATAAGGCCTGTACAAAAGGGTTGTTCTTATCTATACTCTGTATAAGCAACAACACCGAGGTAACCAGCCCAAAGGCTTTAGTTAAAGTCAGCACGGCTACCTGCCAGTTTAGATTGGAAAAATAATTATTGTTAAGTAATATACCGGCAAGCACAATTCCGGCAAGCAGCAATATAACGGTGCCCTTATATTTAAAAACTGCATCGCTGGTATTTCTTTTTGTGGATTCATAGCCTGACAGCGATGGCTGCACCGCGAGGACCACGCCGTCGAAAAATTGGGTGGCGGTTTTAAAGGGGATTTTATAATTTTTTTGTTTGTGGTCCGATACAGTTAGCTCCCCAGCAGATATTTTACTTACTACAGCGAATTCATTTTTAAGGGTATGAGCAATAAAAGGCACCGGTACTTCGGCTAACTCACTTGTATCTATGCGATACGCGGCATTGTCTATGCCAAACCAGTTCAATACATCACTTATCGCAAGCATACTCGGATACTCCGGGTGCTTTTCAAGCTCCGCAATAATATCCTGAGGTCTTACACTGACGGATAGCTCCTTAAGCAGTCCAATAACAACAGAGTCCACATTGTTTTGATTATCAAAGAATTGCATAGATTATTAAAAAAGGTTAGGATGTAATGATTTACTCACGTAAGCTAAAATTTAACTTTTGAGAAATCAATCGGTGTTTTCACGGTATTTTTATGGGTGTTTTCACGTTAGTACGAAACCTTTTTGAGCTTCAAATGAACCTTTTCTGTAGTTTCAGGCAGATTGGTCCAGGTATCTCTGAAAATATAGTAGCCCTTTAGCTACTCTAAAAGGCTACCGTATAATGATCCCTATCGGATTCGAACTCTGCACTAAGCCGTTTTTAGACTGCTCAAAAACTTAAGTTGCTCGACCATGCGGTTTGGATTATGTCCAGTCTGGAGGCAATCAAAAAAGGAAGCCATAGAAAACTATGTCCCAGACCGGACTCGAATCCGCTAGATAATTGTAAATAAAATTTTCATGCCCTCTACCGAACGGTTCAGGCTTAGTCCTGTTGGGGCAACCTTTTAAGTCAGGGGCCTTTAGTCGTAAGACTAAAGGCTTTTTATTGGTAGCTCCTC
Source organism: Mucilaginibacter sp. (assembly GCF_035492695.1). GTDB lineage: Bacteria > Bacteroidota > Bacteroidia > Sphingobacteriales > Sphingobacteriaceae > Mucilaginibacter. Next base: position 19,934 of record NZ_DATJJC010000012.1, read on the forward strand.
TGGCTTATATCTGCTGGATAGCTGACGTAGGTTCGTCCCGGTAGCTATCTGGACCTGCTCCAGCTCGTTAGCACCTTAGAAAGCAAAAATGGATTTGTTGGCTTTTATTACAACAATTGACAGACTTGTTATTTAAAATGGTAAATTTCAAACTACTATTTTGGAACAACAATTGACGTTGTGAAGTTATTGGAACCATATGCATTTCATATCACTGTTTATGATATCGTCTTCTTCGGCGTGATAATTATTGGTTTGACTTTTGCCCTTCAGTTATGGTTTAAAAAAGATACTGATCGGGCTGCTAACCGATTTCTTGCCTTAGCATTAGGCATAATGGTTTTATCGATAGAACAGTTATTAGGTATTGACACCGGGCTAAATACCTTACCGCAATTTTCATTGGCCTTTGGGCCTCTTATTTATTTTTATGTAAGGAAGGCGACGAGGCAGGAGTGGCAGGTCCGGTGGAAAGATATGTTGCATTTCTGCCCTGTTCTTTTGGAACTGGTTATTTGGACGTCAAAAATTCCTTTTGTAGTAAAACCACTAACATTTGTATCGGTTGGCGCTTATTTATACCTCTGTCACAGGCTGATCGAACGCTTTTACACGCACCAGAAATTTAATGAGGGCGATCGTTACCGTTATGCATGGCGCTGGCTGCATCGCTTATTAGCTGGTTTGGGCGTGGCTTTGTTATTATGGATACCGCTTACAGCGATTGACTATTTTGGCTTTCACTTTACGCTGCATCGCCACGCTTATTACCTACTATCGCTGATTATGGCGTTTATGATTATCCGGATGGGCGTTGTGGTGTTATTAAGGCCCGCATCCGATACTATTGTGGGAGGGTCATTGTTTCCGACGTCTCCGATTTCAACTGCACTCAAGCAAAAAGGCAACTGGCTTAAGAAAATGATCGAGACCGGATTGCTATTCCAAGACCCGGAACTCAGCGTAAGCTCATTGGCCAGGCAGCTGGATATGCCCGCTTATGAGTTATCCCGGATCATCAATATCGCGCTCAAAAAAAATTTTGCAGATCTCATTAACGAATACCGCATCCGGGATGTGGTAGGCAAAATGCAGGACCCGGCTTATGATCATATCACCCTGCTGGGTATAGCGTTTGAATCGGGTTTCAATTCCAAAACAACATTTAACCGAACTTTCAAGCAAATGACCGGGAAAAGTCCGGCGGAGTATAAAAGCGATCTGAAAAAAGAGCGACCATTTTCTAAAATGGAACGTTTTGCGGGAAACAGGCCAGTAGTTTTGAATCGTGAGAGCCTTGAGTGGTATCACGGAAAATTAAACGGTCTTATTATGTTTCGCAATTATTTTAAGATGGCATGGCGCAATATTGTGCGCCATAAGCTGTACAGTTTTATCAACGTTATGGGCCTTGCCCTGGGCATTTGTGGATGCCTGGTTATTTACCTGGTCGCCGGCTTCGAATTCAGCTTTGACACTTTTCACCCGGATAAAGAGCGGATATACTGCGTAGATATTGGTATTGCAGGAAGCACGGAGCCGGATCATAACCACTGGAACTGTGTACCCGCTCCAATGCCGACGGCAATGCGGGATGAAATGTCGGGGATCGAAAAAGTAGCAGCTTTCCAGCATTATAATCCCAAAACGATAATAAAGCAGGGGAGTAAGACTATCAAAACATTCGATAATACAAATGGAATCATAGCCGGGTCCGACTATTTTGACATATTACCTTATACCTGGTTAAGCGGCAATAAAAATACGTCGTTAAGCAAGCCCATGACAGTGGTGCTTACGCAAAGCCGTGCAAAGACGTATTTTGGAGACCTGCGGCCTGAGGCCATGATAGGCAAAACTATTACCTATGATGATTCATTGACGGTGACTGTAACCGGTATCCTGCAAGACTGGAATAAGAACTCCGATTTTAATTTCTCGGAATTCATTTCATTCAGCACCATAACCAGCAGCTTCTTAAGAAACCAAATCCCATTGGATAATTGGGGCTTTCTTAACCATGGCAGCCAGGAATTGGTAAAGTTATCTCCGGGAGTTGATCCAACACAGGTAAATAAGCAGTTCCCGGAGTTTATAAAAAAACACCTCGATCCGGATCCGAAAACCAAATTGTTTGCGCAGCTGCAACCTTTTACAAGCATTCATTTTCATCGGGAATACGGGGGCGAGGGCAATAAAGCAGATTTGACGGTGATGTACATCCTATCCGCCGTCGCCTTATTTATTTTGATTATAGCAGCGATCAATTTTATAAATCTGTCAACAGCGCAATCCATACAAAGAACCAGGGAAATAGGTATACGCAAAGTTTTGGGCAGCGGAAAAAGCGCTATTATATTGCAGCTTTTGACAGAAACTTTTATGCTGGCCTTAATGGCCGTAACTATAGCTGTCGCCGCGGTGCGGCCGGTATTAAATTTACTTGCCTCTTTCATTCCGACCGACGTGAAATTTGATCTTACAGCATGGTCTACTTTGGCATTTTTGATCGGAATCGCAGTATTCACTACCTTGCTGGCCGGACTGTATCCAGCAAAACTACTATCGTCCTTTCAGCCGGTTTCAAGCTTAAAAGGGGAAATCAGTGCGCGAACAAATAACAAAGGACGCCTGCGCAAAAGCCTTATAGTTTTCCAGTTTGTTATTTCGCTTATTTTCATCACCGGCACTATTGTGATTGCGAAGCAGATCAATTATATGCAAACGCGATATCTTGGTTTCAAAACGAATAATATTATTATCCTGAGAAGCTTGTGGAACGCTCCCCCCGAAAAAATGAAGGTACTTGCCCAAAACATTAAGCAGTTGAGCGGAGTTGAGCAGGTTATAACGGAAGCTGCTGCTCCAATGGGATTCGCACATATGGGTAATGGCATACAATTAAAAGGAAGCGGCGAGAAACCCTTCCAGGTTTCTGTCCATTCGGGCAACGAAGACTTTGTGCCATTTTATCATATGAAAGTAGTTGCCGGGCGCAACCTGCTGCATAGTGATAGTACAAAAGAATTCCTGATTAATGAAACCGCCGCGAAGGCCCTTGGATTCAATAAACCCCAGCAATCAGTCGGGCGGCTTGTGGAGTTTGCCGGTCAAAAAAAAGCATACCCTATTGCCGGAGTTGTGGCTGATTTTTTCGAAAATTCGTTCCATCAGCAGATGATGCCCGTGGTTATAACCAATGACCCGAAAACTCAATTCGGCATCGCATTAAAATTAACGCCGGCCGAATATCAAAAGGGTGATATGACAGTAATGGCAGCCCGCATAGCAAGGGAATGGAAGAAAATTTTCCCTAACGAAGCTTTTGATTATTCTTTCCTGGGCGATTCAATCACTAAACTCTATGAAAGCGATACTCAAACACAGTGGCTCATGCGAACAGCAACACTGATAACCATATTTATTTCGTGCATGGGACTGTTCGGATTAGCGATGTTTAGCACCGAAAGAAGGGCCAAAGAGATTGGTATCAGGAAGGTTTTGGGCGCAAGCGTAGGCAATATCCTGGCACTGCTGAATAAAGACGTGATCATTCTGATCGCTATTTCGTTGCTGATATCATCACCCATTTCCTGGTTCTTTATGCACAAGTGGCTTCAGAATTTTGCGTATCATACCGATTTTAGTTTATGGATATTTGGATTGGCTGGCGGGGGAGCTTTGCTGATAGCTATGGTTACTATCAGCTTCCAAACAATTCAGTCAGCAATCGCAAACCCTATAAAGGGATTAAGAAATGAATGACAATTATCAGCCCGGGAAGAATGAAATTCCGGTAAATACATTTGAAAATATTGCGGCTTCGTAAATTTTAAATAAAACGGTTCGGGCTTAGTCCTGTTGGCTACCTTTTAAGTCAGGAGCCTTTAGCCGTAAGTCTAAAGGCTTTTTTCGTTCATAACCCTCTGCATGGTTTTCTTCAGACGGCGCTACCGACTCAAAAGAGGTTAGTTGCGATTCGCCCAAAGGCATAAATGCAGGTAATTATCAAACTATTATGACGTCACTTTAAAACCGGAACAGTCTAAAAAGTGGCCGGTGAGATATGATCGTTACTTCAAATGCTCCTTAAAGAAATCAATTGTGCGATTCCAGGCCAATTCAGCGGCGGCTTTGTCGTACCGGGGTGTGGTGTCGTTATGAAAGCCATGGTTGACATTCTCATAAATAAAGGCCTGATATTTTTTGCCGTTGGCCTTTAAGGCAGCTTCATATGCGGGCCAGCCGCCGGTAATGCGGGCATCGAGCGACGCGTAGTGCAGCATCAGGGGAGCGTGAATTTTAGGCACATCTGCGGCAGCAGGCTGACTGCCATAAAAAGATACCGCAGCAGCCAGGTCAGGTATCCTTACAGCCATCATATTGGCTATACCACCGCCAAAACAAAAGCCTACCACACCTACTTTGCCATTGCAGTCTATATGGTTTTTAAGGTAATAATAAGCTGCAATAAAATCCTCTTCCATCTCTCCCTTGTCTCTTTTGCTTTGCATCTCCCGTCCTTTGTCGTCATCGCCGGGGTAACCGCCAAGCGGTGTAAGTGCATCAGGCGCGAGCGAAATAAACCCAGCCAAAGCGGCCCTTCGGCCTACATCTTCAATATAAGGGTTCAAACCCCGGTTCTCGTGGACCACTACGATTCCGCCGAACTTCCCTTTAGCGTCTACCGGCTTTGACAGTAATGCCTTAATCGTCCCCCCGCCTTTTGGCGAATCATATTTGATATATTCCGATTTTACACGCGGATCGTCTTCCCTGACCTGGATATTCCCTTTGTAATCGGGCATCAGGAAACTCATAAGTGCAGGCACGGTTAAGCCGCCAACCGCATAAAGCGATAGCTTTTGCACAAAATCACGCCGGTCGAGCCGGTTGTGCGCGTAGTCGTCGTATAGCTCAAATACTTCCTGGCTAACGTCTTCTTTCCTGATCTGGCTCATAACAAAAGGTTTACTTAATATAACGATTCACGGCAGTTGCCCGCCAAAGAAGTAACAGTCGCGCCACTCATAGGTTTTGGAAAAACTTTTGCCAGTTGACATGGTATGTCCTTTAAATCATATCCAGGCTAAAAGGCAGTTTTCGGATACGCTTGCCGGTGAGGTCGAAAATGGCGTCGGTTAATGCCGGAGCAAAAGGAGGCAATCCGGGTTCGCCCACACCGCCTGCGCTGGCATCGTTCTCCATAATATGAACTTCAACCGGCGGCACGTCACTCATACGCGGCATCCGGTAATCGTAAAAATTATGCTGTTCCACCAAACCATCCTTAAAAGTGATCTCGTGCGTGGTGGCCGCACCAAGCGCCATTACAACTGAACCCTCCACCTGTGCTTTGATGATATCAGGATTAACATACCAACCGCAATCCATTACAGCCCAAACCTGGTCTATCTTTATCTTACCGTCCGTACCCCTGGAAACCTTCACGACCTGTCCTACAGTACTATCGAAACATTCCGTTATCGCAACGCCATATCCTTCTTTCTTTTTCCTCGATCTCCAGCCCGATACTTCTTCCATCTTGTCGATCAAACGCTGGCATCTTTCATCTTTCAGGTATTTCCTGCGAAAATCCAGTTGATCCTGCTCCGCTAAAGCCGCCATTTCGTTCAAAAAACTCTCGTATGCAAACCCATTAGTGGATGCATAAACCGAGCGCCACCACATGTTGGGTAAGGGCATTTCGTACGGAACATCGGCAAAACTTATATTTTTAATACTATCGTAGTATGGTTTCAGAAAACCTTCTGCCGTGCTTCCATTTGCCTTGCCCCGGCCCGGGCTGTTCCAATGATCGATATTTTGCCCTGCCATTTTAAATTTCAGGGCGCTTATTTCGCCATTTTCGAGTGCACCCTCTCCGCGGTAGGATATACCTGCACGATAGGGCCCCTGCCTTACATCATCTTCCCGTGTCCATACAACTTGCACAGGTGCGCCAATTTCCTTTGATATCAAAACGGCCTCGTAAGGATAATCCAAAAAAGCTTTTCGCCCGAACCCGCCGCCCAAAAACGTCATATTTACAACCACTTTCTCTTTAGGCATTTTGAATTTGCTGGTAATATCGCCCAGCACCCAATCCGGCGCCTGTATCGGTCCCCATATTTCAATTTTATCGGGTTGGTAATAAGCTACGCAGTTTAGCGGTTCCATCGCTGCGTGCGACTGGTATGGCGTTTGATAAATAACATCTATTTTTTTGCCAGCTTTCGCTAAAATATCATCGGGGTCTCCCTGTTTCTTGAATGAAAGTCCTTCTTCTTTTTTAAGCAATTCCTCGTGGGCTTTGTAAATGTCGCCGCTGTTTACATGGTCAAAATCGTTGTCATCCCATTCAACACGAAGGGCCTTTCTGCCCTGAATCGCTGCCCAGGTCGAATCGGCAATTACTGCCACGCCGTCGCGGGTGGTATTAAAAACCAGCATTTGAATTTTAAATGCCTGCTTAACCCCGGGAACTTTTAATGTTGCTGAAGCGTCAAAACTCTTTATTTTACCCCGAAGCCTTGGATTCCGTTCAACGGAAGCATATAGCATTCCGGGCAGCTTTTTATCCAAACCGAAGATAGCCCCGCCGTTGGTTTTCATCGGAGTATCTATCCTGTTGAGCGGTTTGCGGATCAGCTTGTATTCTGAAGTGCTTTTGAGCTTAACATCCTTCGGTGGTGAAAGCTTTGATGCGTCGGTCACCAATTCACCGTAATTGAATTTTTTGCCGGATGATCTATGTATAACCTGCCCCGACTCTGCATAACATTCGCCTGCCGCGACATTCCATTTGTTTGCTGCAGCAGCGATAAGCATTTCGCGCGCGGTAGCGCTTAATTTCAATAACTTTTTATACGACCCCCTGATGGTGGAACTGCCACCTGTTATCTGGCTGCCATATTTGGTTGGATCGCCGATGGCAAATATTACATCAACATCGTTCAGGTTAACTTCCAGCTCCTCGGCGATGATTTGCGGAACCGATTGATACGAACCCTGTCCCATTTCGGCCCGATGATCTGTTAGCGTGACCTTGCCATCTGTGCCAATACGTATCCACGCATTAAATTCAAACCCCGGTTGTTCTGCCGCATGCGCCGATATCACCTCATCCTTTTTTGCGTTTGCAGGAAGATAAAATCCTAAACAAAGCGCTGTTCCTGCGAGACTGGACACCCGGAGAAAATTTCTTCTTGATACCGTATTAGTTTCCATAATAGGAATTTTTTAAAGCAGTTTAACTTATTTTTAAGTCGAAAGGCATTTTCCGAATTCGCATCCCCGTCGCCGCAAAAATGGCATTGGCCAGCGCCGGCGCAAATGGCGGCAATCCGGGTTCGCCCACTCCCTTTATTTTCCCCTCACCTGTAAGGATATGCACTTCCACCCCGGGCACCTCGTTAATGCGGATCATCGTGTTGTCGTAAAAGTTATGCTGCATCACTTTGCCATTCTTTAGCGTTATCGCCGGTTTTGTTGCGGCAGTTAGCGCCATAACCACCGCACCTTCCGTTTGATTCCTGACGTTATCGGGGTTTACCGCTACACCCAGGTCGATAACGGCGTAAACTTTATCTACTTTGATCGTTCCGTCGGGCAAACGCGTAACCTCTACCGCCTGTGCGCATTGCCCGGCAAAAAATTTCCATTGTGCCAAACCACGCCCACGGCCCTTCGGCAGCGGTTGGTCCCAGTTTGCCACCTCGCGGAGTTTTTTAAAGATCTTTGCAGTGTCCGAATCCGGCGCCAGCAGGCCCATCCTGAAATCGAGCGGATCCTTACCCGCCTTGTGCGCCAGTTCGTCCATAAAACACTCATGGGCAAAAGCTAAGGTAGAACTGGTTACCGAACGCCATGCTGCCACGGGCACATGGTAATCGGCCCGGACATAGGATGTTTTAATATTGGGTACCTGGTAATCCTGTTCGCCAATACCTTCCACCATTGTGCCATCGACTTTGGTTTTGTCAAAATTGGGGCGGGCCGACTCGGATATGGAAGGACTGATCACTTTATGCCTGAAAACAACAAGTTTGCCGTCGTCAGCAAAGCCACCGCTAAGTTTGGAAAACGTCATTGGACGGAACGGGCCGAATTGAGTGGTATCTTCCCGCGACCAGATCACTTTTACAGGCTTATCATATTGCCTGGCAATGTTAACGGCTTCGATCAGGTAATCAAGGTACAATCTGCGGCCAAATCCGCCGCCGACGAACATATTATGCATTTTTACATTTTCAGGCGAAAAACCGGTAAGCTTTGGTAACTCGTTGGGGCTGCTGCCAACTACCGAACTGGGCACCTGGGTCGACGTCCATATCTCCAGGCTGTCACCGCGAACGTGTGCCACAGCGTTCATCGGCTCCATGGGACTGTGTGCTACAACAGGCGTTTCATAAAATGCCTCAACAGTATTTTCCCGCGAAACATTCACCTTATCAGCATTCCCGATATTTTTGTCCGCCAGGCCTTCTTCATCGGCCAGCTTACGCAAATGTTCATCGTAATCTTCAGAGTTAAAATTATCAAAACCTTTGTAATCCCAGTCTATCTTCAGCTTTTTGCGGGCTTGTAAAGCGGCCCAATAGGAATCAGCGATAATGGCTACCCCGGTGTACCGATAATTGCCGACCACGCGCCCGGCTTCAACAACCTTGAGTACGCCCGGCATTTTAAGTGCTTCTGAAGCGTCAAAACTTTTTAAAGTGCCGCCTATGACAGGGCACCGTTCTACTGAAGCATAAACCATCCCCGGCACCTGCACATCAATGCCAAATTGAGCTTGTCCGCAGGTTTTTAAGGGAATGTCGGGCCGGTGCGACATTTTTCCTACTATCGTGAAGTCTTTGGGGTCTTTCAGTTTTGGCTCTTTGGGCAGGTCGAGCCTGGCGGCATCTTCAACCAATTCTCCGTAAGTAAACGACTGATTGTTTGCGCTGTTGATCACCTTTCCATTCCGGGCATAACAATTATCGGGGCTTGCGTGCCAGCGGTTAGCCGCCGCCGCTACAAATACCGCCCTTGCAGTGGCACCTGTTTTCCTGTAGTCGTTAAAACCGGTGCGGATGGAGGAACTACCCCCTGCACGCTGCCCACGGCCAAATTCGGGTTCGCCGCTGGTGTTTTTTATGGTTACCTGGTCCAGCGAAACTTCGAACTCTTCCGCTATTACGGCCGGAACGGACTGGAATGTACCCTGTCCCATTTCGGGCTTGATATTAAAGATGGTTATATTGCCGTTAGATTCGACCAGAATAAACGGGGAGAAGTTTTTGGCCGTTGCAATATCACTTGTTTTAATGATGGCGCCTTTTGCAGAAAGGCCGAGCCATAATGAAATGCCTGCAGTACCGGCAGTTTTAATAAAATTACGTCTTGATACCAGCTCCATAATTCAACCCCTTTCTATTTAATTTTTGCACCCGGCGCATAAGCTCCCTTGGCTATCCACAACCGCACCTGGGCCGCAAACGCTTTCCTGTTCATAGGCGGCAAAGTACGCCCGTCACCCGGGTGCCAGGCCCAGCCCACAAGGTCGTCGTTTGCCATATGATCTATCAACTGTGCTTTTGTCCTGTTGCCGTTTTGTTTAGGGTCAAGCAGTTGCAGCGCCAGTTGTCGCGGCGTACGCCCCTGGAACACCATCCGCATATTGGCGGGGGGCAGTGCCCATTTCGGATTGCCAGGAGGTGCGTGCAGGCCCGGTGTATTTTCGGCCTGGTGGCAATTACTGCAACGTACAGAATATACGCCTTTGCCGTCAACTCCCCGTTTAACGTTCATGGTATGTATGTGGCTGTCATCGCCCTGCAGGGGTTCATCGCCCGATGGGTGGCAATTCATACACCGTGCACTTTTTAATACCTTATACACCGACATAAATGCCTTCACCGAACCCACACTATCTTTTGCCAAAACAGGGTTGCTTTCGGTTTTTGTTGTTTTTGTCGTAAATGATATCATTACCACGGCGGCTATAAGTACCACCATCGTTAAAACGATCAACTTTTTCATATTTTGGCCCCTTCCCGCTGCATTTCTGCCGCTTTATGGATTGCGGCCCTAACGCGTTGATAGGTCCCGCAGCGGCAAATATTGCCCGACATGGCATCGTCGATGTCCTGGTCGGTAGGGTTGGAGTTTTCGCGCAGCAAAACAGCTGCCGACATCAATTGGCCCGATTGGCAATAACCGCACTGCGGTACATTCAGTTCGTTCCAGGCCACCTGCAGCGGGTGGTTGTTGGCCGCAGAAAGGCCCTCGATGGTAACGATCTGCTGACCAGCCGCGCGGTTTAGTTTAGTAACACAGGACCGCACCGCCTCTCCGTTCAGGTGAACGGTACAGGCGCCGCATTGTGCCACGCCGCAGCCGTATTTTGTCCCCGTAAGGCCAAGTATGTCCCTGAGGGCCCATAGCAGGGGCATATCGGGGCTCGCATCTACATTATGCTGTTTCCCGTTAACTGTAATGGTGATCATAAGCGCTGTTATATTTGGTTATACTAATATACCGATATATAAAGAAAACTATCAATTGCTTTCCGATTGTTACACAGGAAAGCAACGGTTCTTAGTTCGTGGTGCGATATTCTAAAGGCGAACGCCCTACACGCTGCTTAAATACCCTGGCAAAGTGCTGCGGATACTTAAAGCCTAATTCGTAAGCAATTTGGCTTACCGTTTTGTTTGTGTCAAATATTTTTTCTTTGGCCACATCGATCAATTTAGCCTGGATGTATTCCTGGGCTGACCGGCCGGTTTCCTTTTTTACCAGGTCGCCGAAGTAATTGGGTGACAAGTGCACCTGTTCTGCGCACCACCCCACCGACGGCAAGCCCAGCGTTTGCGGTTTATCCGATACAAAATAATCGTTCAACAGGCTTTCGAATCTTTCAAGCATGCCTTTGTGCACATGGTCGCGGGTAATGAACTGACGGTCGTAAAAACGCATGCAATAGTTCAGGAACAATTCGATATTATTAGCGATAAGAGTTTTGCTATGCTTATCAATGGGGTGTTCAAGTTCATATTCTATCTTGGAAAAACAATCTAAAATGATCCCTCGTTCACGTTCGGCCAAATGAAGCGCCTCGTGCGATTCGTATAAAAAAAAGGTATAATCGCTGATATGTTTGCCGAGTGCTGTCCCGCGTATCAGATCGGGATGAAAGGCGAGCCCAAAGCCTTTGGGCTGAAAATAGCTGCCATCGGTTTCAATACCAGCCACCTGGCCCGGCGCCATGAATACAAGGGTTCCTTCCTGGTAATCGTACAAATGCCGACCATATACCAGGTCGCCGCACTTTACATCCTTCAGAAACACGATATAAAACCCGAAATACATGCGGTAGTGCTGCCGGGGTTTGGCCTTCGAAAAATCGACCACCGTTACCAGGGGATGCAGTGTTTGGTGATTATTGAAATCATTGTATTGGCTGATGTTATCGAATCGCATTAAATTATCCATGGCTTTTTCGCTTATCGTATTCAAAACTACGCCTTTTGTAAACAGTTTGTACTGTATCAGTAATATTGGTAGGCGATACCGTAATCGGTATAACATACGGCCCAAAAATAAGCCCCAATTTTGCCCTTGTGATTTAAAACACCAATAATATACTATGAAAAAACGCAAATTAGGAAAAAACGGCCCGGAGGTTTCATCGCTAGGTTTAGGCTGCATGGGACTAAGCTTTGGCTTAGGGCCGGCAACAGAAAAACAGGATGCTATTAAATTGATCCGCCGCGCATTTGAGTTAGGCGTCACTTTTTTTGACAGCGCAGAAGCATACGGCCCTTATGTGAACGAGGAAGTGGTAGGCGAGGCGCTCGAACCATTCCGCAATGAGGTGGTGATCGCTACGAAATTTGGTTTTAAAAATGGTAAGCCTGCGGAAGGTTTGGACAGCCGGCCCGAAAACATACGCGCACATACAGAAGCGGCGCTCAAACGCCTGCGTACCGATCGTATCGACCTGCTGTACCAGCACCGCGTAGACCCCAATGTGCCCATCGAAGATGTAGCGGGCACGGTAAAGCAACTGATCGGCGAAGGTAAGGTTAAATATTTCGGCATGTCGGAGGCTGGTGTTGAAAGTATCCGTAAGGCGCACGCCGTTCAGCCGGTTACAGCACTGCAAAGCGAATACTCGCTGTGGTGGCGCCAGCCGGAGGCTGAGATACTCCCGCTTTTGGAAGAGCTTGGTATCGGCTTCGTTCCGTTCAGCCCGCTTGGCAAGGGATTCCTTACCGGGGCGATCAACGAGAACACTACGTTCGATAAAAACGATTTTCGCACTATGGTTCCGCGTTTTTCGGAAGAGAACCGCAAGGCCAACCAGAGCTTGGTGGATGCGCTCGGCAGTATCGCCACTCAGAAAGGTGTTACCAATGCACAGGTTGCCATAGCATGGCTGCTGGCGCAAAAACCGTGGATCGTTCCGATACCGGGAACTACGAAGATCAGCCGCCTGGAAGAGAATATGGCTGCAGCCGATGTTGAATTGAACAAACAGGAGCTGGCCGGGATCGAAGCCGTACTTGGCAATATTGAAGTGCAGGGTGCCCGCTACCCGCAGCAAATGCAGCAAATGGTGGGTAAGTAGCAACCTGTTGTGTATTTTTATGTTGATAACAAACACGAATTATTATGGAGATCAAACGCAGCGGTTCACAGCCTTCGGGCAAAGGTCCTGCAGAATACTTTACCGGGCACGTACGTGTCGATCCGCTCAATAACCCGCCTGAGCCTTCCCGTGTGGCCATGGCGCATGTAACCTTTGAGCCGGGCGCACGTACGGCGTGGCATACACACCCCTTTGGGCAAACGCTGATCGTAACCTCGGGCTGCGGCTGGATACAGGCGGAGGGCGGTAAAAAAGAAGAGATCAAGCCGGGCGACGTGGTTTATTTTGAACCGAACGAAAAACATTGGCATGGCGCGACAGCAACCACCGGAATGAGCCACATTGCGGTACAGGAAAGACTGAACGGTTTGCCGGTGACCTGGATGGAACATGTGACCGACGAACAATACAATCAATAGCGATGCTGCCAATACCGGATTTCAAAGTTCACTTTGACGTATAGCGTAGCTTATCAGTTGAACATTAAGATAGTGTATTTCAAATAATACATGGCACCGGTGCAGGATATGGTTTAAAACGCCGGAACTGATGGAAAGCGGAGTTACCGTCGGTAATTATCCCCAAAGACTCATTGATTACCACATTTAATTTTTTTGTCAATTCCTGTTCATTTTATCGTTACAGGCAATATGCCTGTGGGTTATTCCCGGGGCTTTTATCTTCTTAATATTTGCTGGGTAACAAATGTTACCAAACAGTTTTTTTACCCGGGGTACTTTTGCTGCAAATTAAATGCAATGAGCAGCAATAAGAAGTATTTTATTTTATCCTCAATTACGGCAATTTTATTTTTTTCGTTACCGGTATTAAAAGCCGGTGCACAGGATAGCACAAGGAATTTAAGCCTGGATGAGGCAATAACAGCTACCCTGAACAATAACAAGGCCATCGAAATAGCTAAGCTGGATGAAAGCATCGCGATAGAGAATTATAAGCAAACCCAAGCCTTTTTTTTGCCAACTGTAGGTGTTTCCTATACCGCTATGACTACTAATGATCCGCTGAACGCGTTCGGCTTTAAGCTTGATCAGCGGGTGATCACACAAAACGATTTTGACCCCCGGTTACTAAACCATCCTTCAGGTACTCCGGATGTTATAACAAAGCTGGAGGTGCAGCAGCCCCTGTTGAATATGGATATGCTGTACATGCGCAAGGGCGCCGAAAAACAAACCGAGGTTTATCAATACAAAACCAAACGCACAAAAGAATATCTGACTTTCGAGATAAAGAAAGCCTTTATGCAATTGCAATTGGCGTATGAGGCTGCAAGGGTTTTGAACGAAGCGTTAAATACCGCAAAATCAGTCTATAAGTTTACGGACGATCATTACCTGCAGGGCCTTATCCAAAAGTCGGATCTGTTGAATGTGAACGTGCATTTGACAAGCATTGAAAGCAATCTCGCTAAAGCTCAAAGCAATATCCGTAATGCATCCGACTATCTCAGTTTATTAATGGGGGCAAAAACAGGCGTCGTATATAAAACGGATGGTCTTACAGCCGGTGGATTACAGTCTGCCGATACCACGCAAAAGGTCCCTGCTTCACGGGCCGATTTTATGGCAATGGAGAAAGCTATTGAAGCCTCTGATATGATGATCAGGTCGAACCAGTCAAGTTACCTGCCCAAATTGAATGCATTTGGCAACTACCAATATAATGATGCGCATTTAACAGGTTTTGGTGCAAACTCGTACCTGGTGGGTGTACAATTATCGTGGGATATCTTCAAAGGTAATTCAACAAAAAATAAGATCGCGGCTCAGAAACTTGAACGAGACAAGCTTTCCGCAGAGCTTGCACAGCAAAGAGATCAAAGTCACATGGACATCAGCAAGGCATACCGCGACCAGGCAGATGTACGGTTTGAAATAGGGCAGGAAAAAGCGGCTGTCGACCAGGCGGCGGAGTCGTTACGCATACTGCAGAACCGTTACCAGCAGGGACTTATCAATACTACTGATGTATTAACTGCCGAAACCCAATTGTCACAACAAAAATTTGCTTTGGCCCAAGCCATATTCACCCTGAATGTCAACAGGGCTTACATACAGTTATTAACCTCATCAACAAACAAGTAAAATTTTAAGATATGCGATCAGCTACTAATATATCCATCATAACACTAATTGCCGGGGCAGGTGCCCTGGTACTTGGTTCCTGTTCTTCAAACAAAAACGAGAGTGCCACATTGAATAACGGCCCGGCGATAGTTGTAACCGTTTCGACGCCATCGTCGGGCGAGCAGGATAACATTAATGTAAGCGGGCAAATTGAAGCCTCGCAGTCGGCCGGTATCAGCACAAGGGTGATGGGATACATCACCAAACTGAATGTGAAAGTTGGCGACCATGTAAACAAGGGTCAGCTGCTTGCAACCATAAGCAATGACGATATCCTTGCAAAAAGGGCACAGGCTGATGCGATGATAGCGCAGGCTGAAGCCGCATATAGTAATGCGAAAAAAGATTATGAACGTTTCAGCACTTTATACAAGCAGCAAAGCGCATCGGCAAAGGAGCTTGAAAATGTTACGCTGCAATACACTGCCGCAAAATCGGGACTGGAAACGGCAAAACAAATGCGCAATGAGGCCAATGCAGCACTCAATTATACCAATTTAACCGCGCCTTTTGACGGTATTGTTACGCAAAAAGCAGCGGATGCAGGCAATATGGCCAGCCCCGGCATGCCGATATTGACCATTGAACGCGCCGGCAGTTACCAGGTGCGGGCGTCAGTTCCCGAAAGCTCAATCGGGCAGATAAAACAGGGGAAAACGGCCACCGTATTTGTTAAGGCTATTGGTAAGACTATCAGCGGTAAAATAACCGAGGTGAGCCAATCGTCGCAATTTTCAGGGGGGCAGTACCTCATCAGGGTGAGTATCCCTGATAGTGAAAAAGCCGGTTTGTATGGTGGCATGTATGCCGATGTTTCTATCCCGGTAAAAAGTTCAGCAAAAGATAAAACAACTGGTGATGAAGTAATGGTACCACTCGGCTGTATTGAAAAAAAGGATGACCTGACAGGGCTTTATACCATTAGTGAAAACAATACGGCGCTGCTTCGCTGGGTGCGATTGGGTAAAGTGTATGGCAATAAGGTCGAAGTGCTTAGCGGACTGGCGAAGGATGAAAAATTTATTGAAAGCGCCGAAAGCAAATTATTTAATGGCGAACCTGTAAAAATCAAATAAGGGCATGGAAAAAGGATTTTCAGGAAAAATAGCAGGGGCTTTTCTACAATCGAAGCTTACGATACTGCTCATGATCGCCTTCTTATTGATAGGAGGCTACAGCACATTCTTGATCCCCCGCGAGGAGGAGCCGCAGATACAGGTGCCCATGGCCGATATTTTTATTGGCTACCCCGGTGCCGAACCCAAAGATGTGGAAACTAAAGTGGCTGCACCGCTCGAGAAAATGATCTCGAACGTAAAGGGAGTGGAATATGTCTATTCCACCTCAATGAAGGGGCAAGCCATGCTAATTGTCCAGTTTTATGTTGGCGAAGATGTTGAACGCTCGCTGGTAAAGCTATACAGCGAGTTAATGAAGAACATGGATAAAATGCCGCAAGGCGTTACTCTTCCGTTAATAAAGACACGGGCTATTGACGATGTACCTGTTTTAAGCCTGACCCTTTGGAGCGAAAAATATAATGATTACCAGTTAAGGCAGATCGGCCAGGAACTGACCAACGAGATCAAAAAAATAACCGATGTGTCAGATATCAAAATCATCGGCGGCCGCAGCCGCGAGGTAAAGGTTTTGCTCGACAAAAATAAAATGGCTGAAAATCATGTCGATTTTCTGTCGATAAACAAACAGATACACGGCAGCAATGCGCAAATGCAAAGCGGCGAACTGCTACAAAAGGATACGGCGTTTTCCGTCGAGACGGGGAATTTCCTGTCCGATGCTGATGACGTGGCAAACCTGGTAGTGGGTGCTAACCAGCAGCAACCTGTTTACCTGAAACAGGTTGCCAGGGTAGAAGAGGGGCCCGAAACATCCAGCCAGTATGTGTTGTTCGGCTATGGCCGTGCCGACACAACGAAAGCCAGAACTTTCAGTTCAAGCTACCCGGCCGTTACCCTGTCTATCGCAAAGAAAAAGGGTGCTGATGCAATGAAGTTGTCAGAACAGATACTTAAAAAAGTAGAATTGCTCAAAAAGGACCTGTTGCCCAACGACGTACAACTAACGGTTACCCGGAATTACGGTGAGACCGCCTCTGACAAGGTATCCGAACTATTATTCCACTTGTTTATTGCTATTGTGGTAGTAACCGTATTCGTCATGCTGGCCATGGGCTGGCGGGGTGGCCTGGTGGTTTTCTTATCCGTCCCAGTCACCTTCGCACTCACGCTGTTCAGTTATTATTTCCTGCATTATACACTCAACCGGATCACGCTGTTTGCCCTTGTATTTATAACGGGTATCGTGGTGGACGACTCGATTATCATTGCCGAAAATATGCACCGGCATTTTAAGATGAAGAAGTTACCACCCTTGCAGGCGGCTCTATATGCCATTAACGAAGTAGGCAATCCAACCATCCTGGCGACATTTACGGTTATCGCCGCGGTATTGCCCATGGCATTCGTATCCGGTTTGATGGGCCCGTATATGAGTCCTATGCCTATTGGGGCGTCTATCGCCATGCTTTTATCGCTCATCGTTGCATTGACGCTTACGCCTTACCTGGGATTTATATTTCTAAGAGAAAAAGAAAAGAAAGGCAGTGACCGCGAAGAGAGCAAACCGGTGCTGTTGGAACAGACCAGGATTTATAAAATATACAATTCTTTTATATACCCCCTGTTAGAAACCCGGTGGAAACGCTGGACATTTATCATGAGCATCGTCGCAATATTGTTCGCTTCGCTCTCTATGTTCTACACTAAAGCCGTAGCAGTAAAAATGCTGCCCTTTGATAACAAGAACGAGTTCCAGGTAGTGATAGACATGCCCGAGGGGACCACCCTTGAGAAGACACAAGCCGTTACGAAGGACATTGCAGATTACATCTCGAGACAACCACTGGTAAGAAATTATGAGGAATATATTGGCACGTCGGCCCCTATCAGTTTTAACGGACTGGTAAGGCATTACGACTTGCGAAGAGGCGATAACGTTGCTGATATACAGGTAAACCTGGTTGATAAAAAAGACAGGAGCATACAAAGCCATGCCATTGCCAAACTGATGCGCGGCCCGATACAGGCTATCGCTCAAAAATATAACGCTAATGTTAAAATGGTGGAAGTGCCGCCCGGGCCGCCGGTATTATCTACCCTGGTGGCGGAAATTTACGGGCCAAATTATAAAGAACAGATAAAGATAGCGAAACAGGTAAAAAGCCTGCTGAGCAAAACCGCTGATGTGGTAGATATCGATTGGATGGTTGAAGACGACCAGCCGGAATATCATATCGAGGTGGATAAGGAAAAAGCCATGCGATATGGTGTTGCTCCGGTACAGGTTGCCGCCACTGTTAATGCAGCTTTATCGGGCATGGTTGCAGGCAACATTTATCAGCCATCGTCCTATAATCAAACGGCTATAAAGCTTCAGCTAAGCGATGCCGATAAGTCGAGCCTGGATGATGTACTGGATCTGAAAGTAGTGGGTCTGCAAGGTAACGCCGTACCTATCCGCGACCTGGTTTCGGTGACTAGGCAGACCAGGCCGAAAAGTATTTATCGTAAAAATCAAAAAGAAGTGGTTTATGTATTGGCTGATATGGCCGGTAAACTGGAGAGCCCCTCTTATGCCATTTCCCACGTATCCGACAGCCTTAAAAATGTACATGTTCCGACGGGTTATACACTCACAGAGGAGTATACGCACCAACCCGAAATGGAGGATAACTATTCACTTAAATGGGATGGTGAATGGCAGATCACTTATGAAGTGTTCCGCGACCTGGGTATTGCCTTCGCGGTGGTGATCATCATGATCTATATACTGATCGTTGGCTGGTTCCAAAACTTTACCGTGCCGCTGGTGATGCTTGCCGCTATCCCATTATCACTGGTCGGTATTATTCTCGGGCATTGGATGCTTAACGCGTATTTCACGGCTACGTCGATGATCGGTTTTATCGCTCTGGCTGGCGTTATGGTCCGTAACTCGGTGCTGCTGATAGACTTTATTAATATAAGGCTGAGAGAAGGCATTCCGCTAAAGCAAGCGATCATTGAAGCAGGTGCGGTGCGTACTACGCCTATACTGCTGACTGCCGGTGCAGTTGCACTGGGCGCGGTTATTATCCTGTTCGATCCTATATTTCAGGGGCTTGCCATCTCATTAATGGGTGGGACGATCACTTCTACATTCCTTACCCTGCTGGTTGTGCCTTTACTATATTATAAAATGATGCGCAAAAAATACCCGGTTAATAAATAAACGATTGATATATGAAACTATTTATAGCAACATGTTTGAAAGAGTACAGGAAAGACGTTTTCAAACTTTTTAAAGAAGCCAGTATGACGGTTTACAGCGTCACAGATATTACAGGCATAAAGGAAGATAGCGCCCCTGATCTGTTGCAGGATTGGTTTGCCAGCGGCGATGAAAAATTCGATTCCATTATGATATTCTGTTTTACAAGTGAGGCTAACGCCAAAGCTGCAAAGGGACTAATAGCAAAGTATAATGAACAAAATAAAACGGGCTTCCCGGTCAGGTCGTTTATAGTACCTGTTGAAGAGTAAAAAGCAAAAAAACAAAAAACATGAAAGAAAGAATTATCCGTGCTGTGGCCGGCACCTTTGTACTGACCAGCATCGCACTGGCTTATTTTGTAAACGTCCACTGGATATGGCTGGGGGTTTTTGTGGGTGCTAACTTGCTGCAATCATCGTTTACCAAATTTTGCCCGTTGGAAAAAATACTGGATGCGTTTAAAATTGGTTAACAATGTCAATTAGGATGGAAATGGAAGATGCGAAAACAGATCGTCTGAAAATGTGGCCTGCCATAGTACATGCGCGATGCCCGCGCTGTAGGGTTGGAAAGATATTTACGAATCCGGCCTATAGTTTTAAGGGACAGAAAATACTGAAAGAATGTCCGCATTGTGGCATGGTTTATGAAAGGGAGCCCGGTTATTTTTATGCAGCCATGTATGTGGGTTATGCGTTTATAGTTGCCGAACTAGTAACGCTGGCAGTTGGTACTTCCATACTTACCGGGAGCGAAAATCCGTGGCTGTACCTATGCGTTATGCTGACTGTTGTGACGATGCTGGCACCGCTCAATTTCAGGTATTCGCGGGTACTATTGCTGCATTGGCTAACGCCTGGCTTACGCTATCATCCTGAATTGAGCCGCGAAAACGATAAACCTGGCAGTCAACACGATCAAAGCAAAGCTTCTGAATTGGAATATTGAAGCACGTTTTTGATGAGGGGATTGATATTTTCCCGTTTCATGCCGTCAAACCCTCTTCGCATCAGGGCCTTCTTCTCGGGGTCCTTTTCCATCATAGCACCCATTTTTATCATCAGCTTGTCAGTCCATGATAATTTGTTAACTATCACTCTGCCCCGGGCAAAATATATTAAACTCGCCCTGGCCAGTTCTTCCGGGATATTGGCTTTTATCACAGTTTCTTGTCTTGGCTTATCATCGTCAGGTACTGAGCTAACTATAAATAGAAATATCTTTTTACCCTGAAGTATTGCAGCGTTTTTATGCAGCCAGTCGCGTATCAGTAATTTGCCGACGTATACCGGACTTCCGATTATAATATAATCATAACCGGATAGATCACTTACCGACTGGTGGTCAGTATCAATCACGGGTAAATAAAGCGCCTCGGCAAGCCATGCTGCATATTGTGCGGTGGCGCCGTATTTTCCTTTATATATTATTACACCTTTCATTTGAGCTTAAATTAAAGCACCAGGGTTTTTAGCCTGGCGGTTTCATTTTTTGAGACAGTTACCTGCCGTTTATTCAATATCCCGTTAATATTATTTATGCCCGCTATCAAAGCATCCGGATTAAAGGCTATGCTATCAATACCCGCTTCCACCAATATTTGGGCGAAAGCTTTCGAATCGCTGGGTGCCTGGCCGCATAGCCCAACCTTGCGGTTCAACCTTTTGGCTTTTTCGATCATGGAAACTATCAGCTGCCTGCTCGCTGAATTCTGTTCGTCAAAAAGGTCGGCTATCAGCGCCGAATCGCGGTCGATACCAAGCGTTAATTGGGTAAGATCGTTTGAGCCGATAGAGAAGCCATCAAATATTTTGGCAAATTCTTCCGCCAGTATCACATTGCTCGGTATCTCGGCCATTACGAATATCTCGAGCCCGTTTTCGCCTTGCGTTAAGCCAAATTCCTTCATTTGGGCGATAACCTTTTTACCTTCTTCTACTGTTCTGCAAAACGGGATCATCAGTTTAACATTGGTCAGCCCCATTTCGTCTCTCACAATTTTCATCGCTTCACATTCCAGCCTGAACCCGTCGCGATACCGGGGATTATAATACCTTGATGCACCCCGAAATCCGATCATCGGATTTTCCTCCCTGGGTTCGAAATATTTCCCTCCTATCAATCCCGCATACTCGTTCGATTTAAAATCACTCATCCGCACGATAACTTCTTTCGGGAAAAATGCTGCTGCTATGGTTGCAACGCCCTGCGATAACTTATCGACAAAATATTCTTCCTTTTTGGGATAACGCGCAGTCAGTTTAGCAATTTCATCGCGCTCTGCTTCGCCGGTCACTTTATCAAAATTGATCAGCGCCAATGGATGCACCTTTACGTAGTTGCTGATGATAAATTCCATCCGCATCAGGCCGACGCCGCAGTTTGGGTAAAATGATAGCTGGAACGCCTTGTCAGGTTCGCCAATGATCAATTGTGGTTTAACTATTGCAGGTAATTCTATCGCACTCACATCAGTTGTAGTTTCTTCCCACAAACATTTGCCGCGGTATACAACCCCATCTTTACCTTCTGCACAACTCAGCGTTATCAGTTCCCCGTCCTGTATAGTTTGTGTGGCGTCTTCGGTGCCAACTATCGCCACAGCGCCCAGTTCGCGGGCTATAATGGCGGCATGACTGGTGCGCCCGCCTTTGTTAGTGACAATGCCGGCCACCTTTTTCAATATCGGGTCCCAGTCCGGGCTGGTCATGCCGGTCACTAAAATATCTCCCTCCTTAAGTTTGCCGGCTTCCTCCGGCGATGCCAGCAAGCGTGCGTAGCCCGAGGCGATCTTGCTGCCGATAGCTTCACCGCTGGTTATCACCTCGCCTTTTTGCTTTATTTTGTACGACGTTACTTCAAGTGATCTTTGCCTGCTGTGGACAGTTTCAGGTCTTGCCTGTATAATGTATATCTGGTGGTCGCAGCCATCTTTGGCCCATTCAAAATCCATGGGCTTTTGATAGTGATCTTCGATTATCAGCGCCCAGTTTGCAAGCTTTTCAACTTCCTTGTCATTCAGCACAAACTTTTCCTGCATATCTTGCGGCGTATCCTTGTTTGTGGTGGAATTCCCTTCATCACTTTCATCAGCATAAACCATCATCTTGCTTTTGCTGCCAAGGTTTTTTTGGAGGATGGCCCGTTTTTTATTTTTAAGCGACGGTTTAAACACCAGGAACTCATCGGGCGTTACCGTGCCCTGCACAATATTTTCACCAAGGCCCCAAACACCCGCCAGGTGGACCACATCCCTGAAGCCCGATTCGGGCTCGAGCGTAAACCCGACGCCCGAGCAGCCAATATCTGCCCGCACCATTTGTTGAACGCCTACCGATAAAAACACCTTGCTGTGGTCAAAGCCTTTATCTTCCCTGTATTTTATCGCCCTGTCGGTATACAACGAAGCATAACATCTTTTTACCGAATAGAGCAGATGGGTATGGCCCTGCACATTTAAATACGACTCATGCTGCCCTGCAAAACTGGCATCGGGCAGATCTTCTGCTGTCGCGCTGCTGCGGACCGCTACCTGCTGGTCGTTATTATCAAAAAGATAATCATAGGCGTCTGTTATGGCGAAACCAAGGTCAGCAGGGATATGCGCATCCATGATGAGTTTCCTGGCCCGGCTGCCGGTTTCGCTTAAATTTGAAAAATCCGTTCGGTTTAAGGCCTTCATCAGTTCACCGAGTTTGTCTTCCAGATCGTTACAGTTAATAAAATAGCGATATGCCGAAGCTGTGACGGCAAAGCCGTTGGGTATCAAAAGACCCTTTGCCGTTAGGTGACTAAACATTTCGCCCAACGACGCATTCT
This sequence comes from Mucilaginibacter sp., assembly GCF_035492695.1. Classification (GTDB taxonomy): domain Bacteria; phylum Bacteroidota; class Bacteroidia; order Sphingobacteriales; family Sphingobacteriaceae; genus Mucilaginibacter. The sequence continues at coordinate 42,878 of NZ_DATJJC010000012.1, forward strand.
TCCCGCCTACTTCGGCAATATCATTAATGCCGGTGTCGCTAAATTTTTTTATGAATTTTTCCATAGCAGTCTTGCCGATTAGTCTCCCAAAGCTACGTGAGGCATATACCAAAGTGCATGACCATAGTCAGCAACAGATATGACTGATATCACTATTAAGTATGTGTTGGGTCATTACAAATAAGGGCGATACATGATAACCTTGTATTATGGAAAAGCTAAATATTAAACACATCGACAATTTGCATAATGATGCAATAAGGGGCCTCGACTTTTACTGGCAGGAGTTAACCATTCTAAGAAAACGTCTTGAAGAGATCGCTTCGGATAATACCAGCCATGAGGTTGCGGGACAGATAGAACATTTTCAAAACCAGTTCATTATCCACAACGAACAGATAGACGAGTTGCGGCACGCTTTTCATCAAAACTTTAAAGAAATGGAGGTGCAGCTTGTTGAAATGGCGGGGTTTGCCGATGAAAGCACCTTCGCAACGAATGAAGAGTTGTACGAAAGATATATTACCGAAGAAAGATTATTTAACGAGTTGCGTCACGACTTTAACCGCTTTGCGGCTAAATGGATGTAATTTCCTGTATTATAAACCGAGTTTCTAATGCATACGGAATCAAGTCAAAAGGCCGGCCGGGCCGTGTATTTGCAATCGCTTGGCGCAGCCGAAACCGTAACGGGTTCAAAGCATCTGCTCAGAACGCCTGGATTTAACTTATTGATAGATTGCGGGCTGTTCCAGGGAATAAAGTATTTGCGCGAGAAAAACTGGGAACCCTTACCGGTCGACCTGGCATCAATTGACGCGATGATACTTACCCATGCCCACCTCGATCATTGCGGTTACATTCCATTGCTTATTAAAAATGGATATAAGGGCAAGATCTTTATGAGCAAGCCCACGCGCGATCTGACCGAGTTGATATTAAGAGATAGTGCAAAGCTGCAGGAGGAAGACGCCTGGAAAGCAAACAAACACCGCTATACCAGGCATAACCCTGCAAAACCACTATACGATACCAGGGATGTAGAAGTGGCTTTGCCGCATTTTGTCACGATAGGGATGGACGAAGTTTGTAAACTGAATGATAATATCTGGTTCAAATTTTATTCAGCCGGCCACATACAGGGCGCCTGCTCGGTTGAAGTTAGCTGCTACGGAAAAACCATCGTTTTTTCCGGGGATATTGGCCGGTACCATTCCGAATTGCTTCACCCGCCGGACCATCCTGCCTCCGCCGATTTTGTGATCATGGAATCGACTTATGGCGACCGCCTGCACGAAAAAGGGGATGTAGCCGATGAACTGGCAATGGTAATTAATAATACGATTACAAAAGGTGGGAATATACTTATACCGTGTTTTGCAGTCGGTCGTGCACAGGAGGTGATTCATCTTTTGTACAGGCTGAAAACAAAAAAAGCCATACCGCCAATTATACCGGTTTATCTTGATAGTCCGATGGCTGCCTCGGCAGATAAAAGTCTATTGAAATACCCGGAGTGGCTTACTGTCGGCCAAAAAGAATGCACTCAAATGTTCACTGGTATTACGATCAACCAGGACTACGATGGCACCGGACAGATCATTCGGCACAAAGGAAGTAAGATAATACTTGCAGCCAGCGGGATGCTATCGGGTGGCCGGGTGCTGGAGTATTTAAAACATTACCTTACTAATTCAAAAAATACCATTTTGATCATGGGTTTCCAGGCTGGCGGTACGCGCGGCAGGGCATTGTTAAACGGAGCGTATGAGTTAAAGATACATGGCCAATATTATCCGGTAAGGGCAAATGTAAAGGAGATCGGCGGTTTATCTGCCCATGCTGATCAGCACGAACTGCTTACCTGGCTGAAGGGGTTTACCCCGAGACCAAAACATGTTTACCTCGTTCATGGCGAGCCGTCGGCGATGGACGCCTTAAGGGTAAAGATCAAGGATGAATTAAACGTTGAACCTGTGATCCCCAAAGAAGATCAAAAACTGCTTCTTTTCAATTTGAAAGACTAAAAACAGTACGTCTTCGGATAGTCCAACCGGTCAATAAGGGTAAAAGCAAATGGTGCTTTATATCAAATACTTAAGTGACGCCCATCATTCAGGATATTACTCTTAAACAGAATATTTGTTCAGCAAAACTTATGATGATGAAAAATATTCTTGTCCTTACCGATTTTTCCGAAAACGCTGCATCGGCTGCAGAAGCAGGCCTGCAGCTTGCCGGAAAGCTGCATACAGACCTGTTGCTATTTAACACTTACATCGACTATAAAACCATTACGTCGTATGCCGGTGGCGGGTGGGCTGCGGACGGATTTTCCGAAAGGCAGCAACGCAGTAAAATTGGCCTTCAAACCCTAACCGAAGGCTTAGAGTCTTTAAGCTATCAGCTAAGCCCGGAGGACCACAAGCCAGCTATCAATACCGAATCTGACGATAGCGACCTGGGGCTCGATGTAGCCGATATTATTCGTCAAAAAGACGTTGAAATGGTTGTAATGGGCGCACGGGCGGGCACAGAAAGCGACCTGATGTTTGGCGCCGACACAAATGCAGTGATAGAGTATTCAACACGCCCGGTTTTGGTTACCCCATCAGGAACTAAATTAAACGATATCCATAAAATAGTTTTTGCCACCAACTTTGAAAAAGCCGACCTGGAAGCTATTCGCTTTTTAAGCAAATTAGGGAATTTGTTCCATTATAAACTGGAAATTATCCATGTATCTGACCCCGAAAAAAACGGCGCCGACGACGAGGAAGCTGAATTTGCTGTCGGCCTTGCTAAAATAAAGTATACCGGCCTGCAATATCACAAGATCAATGGTAAAGACGTAATAAACAGGTTAAACCGTTTTGTAACAGAAATACCGGGCACCATGCTGGCAATGGTACATGTTCAAAATTCGTTCCTGGTGCGCCTGTTCAGGCATAGTACAGTAAAAAAAGCCCTGACGGATCAGAAAATTCCACTACTCGTTTTTCCATCGAAGATGAAATAAAATGACTGCATTTAGTTCAAATATTAAAATAGAATAGCCATGAAAACTATATTGATACTGACCGACTTTTCAGAGAACGCAGCACATGCAGCCCTTTCGGGTGTGATGCTTGGAAAAAAAATACATGCCAATCTTTTGCTTTTTAATGCCAATGTGGCCCAACCGGTGGCGCCGGCCTATGCGGGTGGCGTCACCGTGATTGATAATATCAGCTATATGGACGAGGAAAATAAGCGCCAGCTTCAACAACTTGCCGACTCGCTTAAGCCTTTCTTGCCGCAAGAGGGAACGGAATGGAAACCGTCCATACATATCGAGGAGGGACTTGGCGGACTTGCCATGCAGGTTAAAAACCTCATCAGGGAAAAGGAAATCGAAATGGTTGTTATGGGTGCACGGACAGGCAGCGGCATCGACCATCTTTTAACCGGTAGCGATACTTACGCGGTAATTGATGGTTCAAAAAGGCCGGTACTCATCGTTCCGACCGAAACTGATATTGCACACCTGAGAAAAGTGGTTTTTGCGACTAATTTTGTTGAAGCGGACGTCAAGGCTATCCATTACCTTATCAAACTCGCACACATTTTCAATTATCATCTCGAGATCGTTCACATCAATTTACTGGGTGAAGATGATATTACAAAAGATCTGCGGAAAACAGAATTCATGAAACATATTCAGCGATTGAGGTATACCAGCATTACGATCAAAGAGCTTTATGGAAAAGATGTAACCGGCCGCCTGAACAAATATTGCGAAGAATCGGGAACGGACCTGCTATCCTTTACACATTATAAAAATTCGCTGTTTTCAATTCTTTTCCGGCAGAGTACAACCAAGAAAGCAATATCCAGGCAAAAAGTGCCATTGCTGGTATTTCCTTCAAAAAACGAACAAGATTGATGAACGGTTTTAAACATGGTCTTTTATCTTTCTGATCCTGGCGCTAATTGAAGGAATGTTCTCGGTCTCGAGTCGGGTAATGATGTGCATAAGGTCCTTTTTATAATGAGGTTGCGCCAACGTGATCTGGTAAAGGCCTTGCAAGGCGTTTACGCGCACTATCCGTGAGTTTGATGCACATTCGACCCAATTTACCAGCATGTGCCACGCCTGTCTCAACTCGTTTTGTTCTAACCTGAGGCGGGGAATAAGCAGAGCTAAATGCCATTTTATTTCTTTATGCTCTGCCTTTTCTAATAGTTCCAGGATATCGGTTGAGTATTTTGACAAGTATGCAGGTCTCGAAATAGTGACCTTCTCGACAGCATCAATTGCACGCATGGCTATTACCCTATTTGGGCTGCATATCATCCTGAATAATTCATCAAACTCATCCTGGTTATGTATGGCTAAAACAACTTTATTATTTTCGCCGATCGACCTCAGGTCGCCTCCCGATAATAATTGTTCAAGATCATTCATGTGATGCTTCAAGTTGGTTAAGAATATATCCATTCAAGACCAGCACTAACCCGATAGAACCCAAAAGGTAATGAAAAAAACTTGTTGTTTGAATTATCAGCATCTGTATAATGATCCAGCTAAAAAGTACAGCCCCCTGCAGCATAACAAACAGGCAATATAGTTTTGAGCCACACAGCACGGTGATAAGTGTCCAAAGGCCCAGGAAGCCAACAAATATCAGCAAAAATAATCCCGGGATAAAATAATCAGGGAACATCGAATGTTGAAGCAGGGCGGGTGGCAGATGCAGTGTGCTTCCGTCCGGAAACATGACCAGTTTTAGCCCACCATAAATGGCACCGCCTGCACTGAATAATAATAGTGCGGTTGTCACGATTCGTAAGAATTGTTTCATCGCCGGGAAGTTAAATGCTGATACCCGACTTTTTCATCTCTTTGGCAAGTTTTGCAGGAATAGGTCTGCACGAACAGTTTTTCCGATGTTCGAGATGCCAGGCTGCACGTTGTTCAAATGTGGCGTTCCTTGGCATCGGGTGACTTAAATGCCATTCTTTGTTAAACTTCATGATGCTTTTTTCCCTGGCAATTAAGTACAAAAAAAGAAGACGCGGAATGACGGCTGTCAAGCCAAAAAATGATCGTGGCGTCTATTTGGCATCCATCACCAATACTGCGGCGCCTTTTACCAGGCCTTTTCTAAGCCGGGCAATAGCTTCATTTGCCTGTGACAGAGGATACAGTTCTGTTTGGGTATTCACGGTAATAGATTTTAGTAGATCAAAAAAGTCGAGTCCGTCTTGCCGGGTCAGGTTGGCCACCGACCGTACTACCCGTTCTTCCCAAAGCAGATCGTACGAAAAAGCGGGTATTTCGCTCATGTGGATACCACCGCAAATAACGGTTCCGCCCCTGTCCACATCTTGCAAAGCTTTGGGTATCAGCTCGCCTGCAGATGCAAAAATAATGGCCGCGTCGAGCTTCCCGGGTGGGGTATCACTGCTGCCGCCAACCCAAAAAGCGCCCAGGTCTCGTGCGAACGATTGCGATTTTACATCGCCGTCCCTTGTAAATGCAAACACCTTTTTGTCCTGTGCTTTTGCTATCTGTATCAAGATATGAGCGGCAGCGCCAAAGCCGTACATGCCTATATTTTTCGCACCAGCATCTATCATGTGATACGACCGGAAACCTATCAACCCGGCACAAAGCAACGGGGCGGAAGCTGCATTGTGATACTGATCGGATAGCTTGAAACAATATTGTTCGTAAGCCACCGTATATTCAGCATAACCACCGTCTATGGTGTACCCGGTAAATTTTGCATTCTCACACAAGTTTTCCTTTCCTTTTTTGCAATACCTGCATTTTCCGCAGGTATAACCCAGCCATGGGACGCCCACCAGATCGTTAACACTAATAGCATCCACTCCCGCACCAACCGCAGCTACTGTCCCTATGATCTCATGACCGGGAATCAGAGGTAATTTCGGTTCTGTCAGCTCCCCGTCCATTACATGAAGATCGGTACGGCAAATGCCACATGCCAGCACCCTGATAAGCACCTGACCAGCGGCAGGCACAGGAACCGGCAATTCTTTCAATGTCAAAGCCTGCCCGGGCTTTTCCAACACCATAGCTTTCATTGTAAATGTGTTTATTGAATTAAGTAATGAATATACCTGTATTTTATCTAACCATAACAATTCGCCCGGGGGTAGGGCGTAAATAAGAAGCGCCCGTCATCGGGCGCTTCTTCACTTAATTGATTGATTTGAAAATGGCAGGCTGAAAGATCAATTTATCTTTACCTCTTTTTTTGAGACAGCCGCTTTGCCTGATTTCTTCAGATCGATAGTAAGCAGCCCATCGCGGTACCTGGCGTTAATAGCGTCTTCCTCTACGTTATCCGGTAAGGTGAATGTACGGGTAAAAGAAGAACACGAAAATTCACGACGGGTGTAATTGTCCTTTTCTTCATTACGCTCTGTGCTTGTCTCGGCGCTGATGGTTAACAGCCCGTTCTCGGTTGTTATCTTAAAATCATTTTTGTTAAAGCCCGGGGCGGCTACTTCCACCTCGTAATGGCCTTTCGCGTCTTTAATGTTTACCGCCGGGAGTGTTTCCCCGTTAAATAATGTTTTGTCGAAGAACTTGTCGGTGTTCCAGAAATCTTCCATCATCGACCTCAATGATGAAAATCCGTTTGGTTTGGTTTTTACTAAAGTTGACATAACGACTAATATTTAAAGTTTATGTTATAAAGGTCGGAACATCTGAATTTTTTTACCATGACGGTCATCAACGATTAGGATGATTGTTATCATAATATGGATTGGCATTACATTATTCGCGTTCAAACAGCCATTTCATCGGCCTTACTTTTTGTTTGGGCTTGAGGTTATATTGGTTAATGCTTTTCTCGATGATCAATGCTTTAGCCTCTTCGATGTCATCAGTAACCAGGAACAAATGGTCATCGTGTTCGCCAATAGTTGCATTGGTTTTCATCTGGTCGATGTGTGCCAGCAATTCTTTGTGATATTCTTTGCCAAAAATAATGATGGGGAAATTTTTGATCTTACGCGTTTGAATTAACGTAAGCGCTTCAAAATACTCGTCCATCGTTCCAAATCCGCCAGGCATTACCACAAATGCGAACGAATATTTTACCAGCAGTATTTTGCGAAGGAAAAAATGTTTAACGTCGACCCATTTATCCAGGTACGGATTCGGTTTTTGTTCCACCGGTAATTGAATATTACACGCAACCGAGCGGCCCCCAACTTCCTTGGCGCCCCTGTTTGCAGCTTCCATAAGGCCCGGGCCGCCGCCTGTCATTATCGTAAAGCCCAGTTTGGCAAAAGCTGCTGCTGCCTCCCTCGTGAGTTCATAGTATGGATGTCCTTCTTTGAAACGCGCCGAACCAAATATGGTAATGCAGGGCCCTATAAAATGCAGGGCCCGAAACCCGCGTATAAATTCAACCATAGTTTCCAGGGTGAATTTAAGCTCTTTTAACCGGGAATGCGGCCCATCAAGAAATACGATCTCCGATTTGTCCATAAAGCAATATTAAATCTATTACAAACTTCAGTGTTATGCGGGTTATCCTCAATGACCCGTATCACGTAACTTTATGACTGAACTAATCGAAAAAAATGACACTTGTCATTTTTTAAAATAACATAAAGCATTCTTGATAACCTAATGCATTTTAGATATTTGTGATAAATATCATTTTATGGAAAGTACCGCGTTGCTAAAAGCTATTATTGAAAATGCTATTGACGGGATCATTACCATTGACGAGCGTGGTCATATTGAATCAATAAATCCGGCTGCATGTAACCTTTTTCAGTACACGCCCGGAGAGGTTATCGGCAAGAACATTTCTGTACTCATGCCTTCTCCCGACCGGGAAAGGCATGACGGGTATTTAGCCAGGTACCAGCGTACTCATGATCCGCATATTATAGGCATCGGACGTGAAGTAAAAGGGCTTAAAAAAGACGGTTCAGTTTTCCCGTTTCGGCTGGGTGTAAGCGAAGTGCAATTCCTGGGCCGGAAAATATATAATGGATTTATTCACGACCTTACCCGCGAAAAGGATGCGGAGGAAAGGCTCAGGGAATATGCGGCCAAATTGGAAGAACTTGTTGATGAACGTACCGAGTCGCTGAAGGAGACAGTGCTGGCGCTCCAGGCAGCGAAAGAAGAGGTAAGCTTATCGCTGGAAAAGGAGAAGGAGCTTAGCCAGTTAAAAAGCCGCTTCGTTTCCATGGCGTCACACGAGTTCAGGACACCTTTAAGTGCTATCCAGCTTTCATCAGTGCTTATCGAAAAATATTCTGCACAACATGATAATGGCAATATTGCCAAGCATATCGAAAAAATCAAAAATTCAGTCCGTAACCTTACCTCGATATTAAATGATTTTCTTTCATTGGAAAAGCTGGAAGCGGGAAAGGTAGAACCGGTTTTTGTTACATTTGATATAGTGAAATTTTCCGAAGAGATTATCGAAGAAATGCAGCTTGTAGCCAAGCAGAACCAGTTGATCGTTTATGAACATACCGGAACTGAAAGCATTACAAAACTGGACCAGGCCCTACTGAAAAATTGTATCATCAACCTGATCGGCAACGCGATCAAGTATTCGGGCGAGAATACTTTTATCGAATTCAATACCGAAATAACCGAAAAGCAACTGGTAATAACCGTAAAAGATAACGGCATAGGTATACCGGAAAACGATCAAAAACACCTTTTCGAAGCTTTCTTCAGGGCGCATAATACGGGCAATATACCCGGTACAGGCCTCGGTTTGAATATCGTGACACGATATGCCAACCTAATGAACGGAAAAATTAAATTTCAGAGTAAAGTAAATAAAGGCACATCATTCACTATCTCTTTTCCTCAATAATTATGAAAACGATCCTGATCATCGAAGACAACACAGACATTCGCGAGAACACCGCTGAAATACTGGAACTTGCCGGTTATAAAGTGTTACAGAGCGTCAACGGCAAGGACGGTGTCGACCTCGCCTACCAGCACAAGCCAGACGTGATCTTATGCGATATCATGATGCCTGAACTGGATGGTTACGGCGTTTTGTATATGCTGAGTAAAAATGCCGAGGTGGCCTCGATACCATTCATATTCCTGACAGCTAAAGCCGAACGGATAGATTTCAGAAAGGGGATGGAAATGGGCGCCGATGATTACCTGACCAAGCCTTTTGATGATATAGAACTTTTGAATGCGATTGAAAGCAGGTTGGAGAAGAAGCGGAAACAGGAGGAGTTTTACAGCAAATCATTACAAAGCCTGGAGAAACTATCGGCGGGAAACGGGCATGGGATGGCTGAACTAAAAGCGATGATAGCGGGGAGGAAGATACGCCAGATAAAGAAAAAGCAGATTTTATATTACGAAGGGGACCAGCCGCAGGGTATTTACCTTGTAATTGAAGGCACGGTGAGGACATTTAAACTGGCCGAGGATGGCAGGGAGCTGATGATGGGTTTGTACAAACCAGATGACTACCTTGGCGTGCATGCTTTGTTACTGGAAGAGCCATTTACAGAGACAGCCGAAGCCGTGGATGACGCAGCCGTTTGCCTTTTACCTAAGGATGCTATAATAAACCTGGTAAACCGGTATCCTGATATTACACTGCAATTCATCAAAATACTGGCGAATAACATTCGCGAAAAGGAGGACCAATTGCTTGAACTGGCGTATAATTCAGTTAGGAAAAGGCTGGCGCAGGTGTTGGTGAGGCTAAGCAAACAGTTCGCCGACCCTTCTCAGTTCAAAATATCAAGGGACGAACTGGCATCAATGGCAGGTATGGCTACCGAAACAGTGAGCCGTACGCTGAGCGATTTTAAAGATGAAAAATTGATAGAGAAAAAGGGCAGCCACATACAAATACTAAACCTGGAAAAGCTTGCTAAAATGAAAAACTGACGAATATCACTTTTCTTACTGACTATTCTCATAGTGCAGCTGTACCGGCAGAGCTAATTTTGTTCAAATAAATTCTGTCGAAAATGAAGGTAGTTGCCTATAGTATAAAGCCATTTGAAAAGGAGTTTCTTGCGAGAGCCAATCAAAAGAAACACGATATAACGCTTATATCGAACCCTTTGGGTCCTGAAACGGCTTCATTTGCTGCAGGTAAAGATGCCGTCATAGTTTTTACAAATGACGATGTATCAGCGGGTGTGATAGATAAACTGGCTGATTTTGGCATCAAATATATTACAACAAGGTCTTCGGGTACTGATCATATTGACAAAAACGCCGCTGAAAAAAGAAGCATAAAACTGGCTAATGTCCCGGCATACTCACCCGAGGCCATTGCCGAACAGGCGGTTGCACTCGCACTTGCACTTAACCGCAGACTGGTCAAAGCTAATGAACAAAGCCATAATTTCGACTTCAGGCTGGATAACCTTATAGGCTTTAATTTTCACGGAAAAACAGTAGGTATTATTGGACTTGGAAAGACCGGCCTGGCCGCCGCCGCAATTTTCAACGGATTTGGCTGCCAGGTGCTTGGACATGATATATTGCCCCCGGAAAATGTTGAGAATATTAAATTAACCGATCTTAATAAACTGTTTTCGGAGTCGGATATTATTTCGATCCATGTACCGCTTACTGACCAGACCAGGCACCTGATCAACAAGGACTCAATAGCATTGATGAAGGATGGTGTAATGATCATCAATACTTCAAGGGGAGGCCTGGTCCAGACAACAGATGTACTAACCGCGCTTGATAATGGGAAAATAGGATACCTTGGATTGGATGTATATGAGTTTGAAAAGGGACTTTTTTTTGCAGACCATGAAGATGACAAACAGAAAGATGCCTTACTCAAAAAGTTAATGGCTCATTCCAATGTGCTAATTACGCCGCACCAGGGGTTTCTGACCAGGGAGGCCCTGCAGGAGATCGCTAATCAGACCATCATTAACCTGGATTTGTGGCAGCAGGAAAAATGCGTTGGTGATGCCTGTGCAGGTAACAAGAAATGCAAACAAAAAACCGACGATGTGCCAATAAATATAGACCATATTAATCTTTTGCCATGAACCCGCTGCCCAAACGCCTGATCGAGAAATACAATGTAGCCGCTCCGCGGTATACCAGCTATCCCACAGTACCTTACTGGAGCAAGGAACCTTTCAATAAAGTGCAATGGGGGGAGGCTGTAAAGGGGGCTTTTGATGCCACGAATAATGAAGACGGCATAAGCTTGTACCTTCACCTGCCGTTTTGCGAAAGCCTTTGCACCTATTGCGGCTGTAATACCAGGATAACCAAAAACCATGGCGTAGAAGAGCCCTATATCAATGCGTTACTGAAAGAATGGGATATGTACCGCAAAATATTCGATGGTAAGCCTGTGCTGCGCGAAATTCACCTGGGGGGCGGAACGCCTACATTTTTCAGTCCCGGGAATCTTAATTTATTGATCAATGGGATACTAAAGGATTCCATCGTTCATCCACAAGCCGATTTTGGCTTCGAGGGGCATCCGGCCAATACTACTTTCGAACATCTGGAAACATTATATGAACTTGGCTTTCGCAGGGTTAGCTTTGGGATACAGGATTTCGACCCCAGGGTGCAATTTATTATCAACCGCATTCAAACCTTTGAACAGGTTAAGGATGTAACCGAACAGGCCAGGCAGATAGGGTATACCTCGGTAAACTATGATCTGATATACGGCCTGCCCTTGCAAACAAAGGAAAGCCTGGTGGATACCATTGAAAAAGTAAGTTTACTGATGCCGGATCGCATTGCGTTTTATAGCTATGCGCATGTGCCATGGGTAAAACCCGGACAACGGCGCTTTACCGAAGAGCATCTCCCCTCGCCGGAGGAAAAAAGAGCATTATACGGCCTTGGCCACCGTTTGCTTACCGGGCTCGGCTATCATGACATTGGCATGGACCATTTTGCCCTTTCAACTGACAGTCTTTATAAGGCTGAGCGGTCAAAACACCTGCACCGCAATTTTATGGGATATACACACCAATATACCCGGCTGATGGTCGGGCTCGGTGTATCTTCTATCAGTGACACCTGGGATGCTTATGCCCAAAATGTCAAGAAGGTTGAAGAATATATTGCCGTAGTGGGCAACGGCGAATTACCGGTTGTAAAAGGTCATTTTCTGACAGACGAGGACATGGTCATTCGCAAACATATTCTCGACATTATGTGCAAAGGCGAAACCTTTTGGGATTTTCATGAGGAGCCTTGCTATGCGTTGTTTGAGGGCCTGGAACGCATGCAGCAGCTTGCGGACGACGACCTGATCGAATTAAGTTCTTATAAACTTACGGTAACACCTACCGGCAAAAGATTTCTGCGAAATATCTGTATGGCGTTAGACGCCAGGCTTTGGGCCGATCAGCCGTCGACGCAATTATTCAGCATGGCCGGATAGGAAAAACACCGTTATAAATCAAGACAAAAGGGCCTGTCAATAATTATTGACAGGCCCTTTTGGTTATATTATTGTTACTGCAGGGTGCAGCCATTTTCCCCCCTTAATTTATTGACAATTGATTACCAGCCACATCGATGTTAACCAAGCAAAGCTGCTGCTCGGATAACGCAAGGTCGCTGAACATTTTTTCGATATAAGCGCCGGCGTAATTTGTCATTTGCGGGATCAGCTGCTTATAATATTGTATGCCTTGCTGCAACTGACCTTTAAAGTTCTGTAGATACTTGTGTTTTTTATCATTCATGTTTTCCATGCATGACAAGATTTCGCGTTTCAAATAGTCAATATACAAGTTCAATTCATTGATGAAGATATCGGCCCTTTCAGATCCAGCGAGCAAATTTATCTTCCCATAAATATGGCCACCCATTTCGTCGAGAGAATAGATACGTGAAAAGTACGCGAGATTCGGCCCCGGGCAAATGGCAACCGCAGATCGTTCCCCAGCTTTCAGCATATCATTTTTTATATAAACCGATGCCGACAATCCTTCGCACAGGCACACCTTTTCTGTAATGCGCTCATATTGCCGGTTATACTCTTCGTCTTTTAATTTCAGGGCGTTCAATTCTTTTATTTTCAAGTGCTGATATTGCCTTGAGGCTGTACATATCGGCTGCTCTGTAAATTCAGTGTTGCTGCACAGATACTTCTTTGTACATGGGCTCCCCGGCCTGTTTCTGGCTATGCGGTGCTGCTTTTCCTGCTCAATGCTGCTGTTTTTGAAATTATTGAATAACACACCCAGGGGCGAAGCATTGCTTAGGTAATAGTCACTCTTTTTTGACCCTGCTAAATTTCTCAGCGTATCATCGTCGACATTAGTTACCTCCGGCACCAGCAGGAACGGGCTGCCCCATCCAGCGCTGTCTAATTGATAATGCTGAAGCAAAAATGCATGTTCATCACCGGTTCCGATACCCCCCTGGGCGGTTACCCGCTGCGCCGGCGCAGCTGTAATCGGGAACCCTTTCGTTTGGAGTGCAGACTGGTACATTGCAAAAAGCTCCTGCTGCATAGTCATTCTCTCCGACTTAAATTCTTCTAAAATAGGGCCCAGTAGCAGGCCATCGGTTGCGAAGGCATGCCCCCCGCAATTAAGACCTGATTCGATACGGAACTCCGACACCCAGATGCCTTTTTTTGCCAGGAACTTTGCCTGTATAAATGCCGAACGATAATTGCTGACTTTGAGTATTACCTTTTTTCGGAGATTACCACGGCCATCCGGATAAAAATCGCTGAACGTTTCCAGGTAACTGTATAGTTTAGGATTCATGCCGGCAGACAATACAACGGACGATTCGAGATCGCTTTCCGCAAATCCTCTTAATGCAGCTAACGCGTCGGTATTCTCGTCGCCGCTATAATCGCCCAGGGCATCGTAATTCAGCTTGTCCACTTTGGCCATGATATTTACATCGATGGATCCTTTTTGCATTTTCGCTCGCAGTACCTCCTGAAAAACTTTATTCTTTTCATCACCATAGTCTTTCATCAGGTCATAGCCCTGCCTAAGCGGCGAGTGCTCGGGCAGCAGGTCAAAATAACGTTCAATGTCGCTCCCTTCCACAAAAGGTTCCTGTTTTAACCTGGTAAACTGTTCGTTCACAACGAAATTCAATAAGTTTAAATAAGCCGTTATCCTGCGCGCGCGGCAATCTGCAGATGTTTTATGGATAGGTGCGTACGGTAGATTGTTTAGCCCGCTGTGATATTTGCGCATACGTTCCAGCAGTTCGTCATCTACAACAGAAACTACAGATGAGATGCCATACCGGGCAACTTTCAATGGTGTATCTATGGAAAAAGCGAGCCCTAAAACAGGTATATGAAAAGAATGGATCATCATTATTTAATTGTTTTGTACATAAAAAAAAGCCCCTGCACGGGGCTTTCCGATTTTAACCAGGGGTAATTATAATATGATCACAACAACAGACATAATAACCTGGATTAAAATGCTTATCGCAGACATCAACAAAACTGCGCGAATTCCGGCACCGCCCATATAGGCGATTATGGTTGAAAAAAAACAAGTCATGGTAACTAACAGCACAGGCAGCGCCGGGGCATCATAATAATACACCAGGGCCACCGGTAACGGTAAAAAGAAGATACCCTGCACCACCAACGCTAAGAAGAACCACATGGTCTTTCTTTCCTGCTGACTGTCCGCAAAGGCCGTAAATTTCTGCCATAAAGAGGTGTTCGTATCGGTTGACTGTGAATGAGCCCAATTTGCGGGCATGCTTGTTTTTAACGTAGCCATAACTGTTAATCTTTAATTCAAAGATCGCAAAGAGGGAACTGCCAGGGGATGACGGCCGTCATTTCAAAAAGTGATCGTACTCACAAACATTTATTGACAAAAGTTTTGCGCCGCCCTGATCGCCGGGCTCAGGTAGGGAATATCGAGTGAAAGGCCGCGCAGGATAAACCAGGCGCCGAGCAAAACCATAAAATAGGGGACCACCAAATTCAATTTCCGCCTTACATTCAAATTAATGAAACCTGAGCCGACGGTTGCCAGGAACATAAGGGGAAGTGTACCCAGGCCGAACCAAAACATATATTGCATAGCACTGCCGGCTGATGCGGTGTTAATAGCACCCGCCAAAGCCAGGTACACAAATCCGCAGGGTAGCAAACCATTCAGCATGCCAATGAAGATATGTCCCCAGCGATGGTTTACTGCATAAACCACCATCCTGTTTATGGCTGAAAAAAATCTGTTGCCGCTTTGGCTATTCATAAAGGACAATTTAAATAATCGGGAAGAAGCCGCTATAAGGATTAAAATACCGCTTGCAATGGTTACACCACGTTGCAGGCCAAGCAGCCAAAGCTGCTTGCCGATAAGCCCTATAAGCAGCCCTAATAACGAATAGCTGATTATGCGGCCAACCTGGTACACAAGCTTGTCCCATACAAAAAGCCACCGTCGCTTATCTCCGGTCGGTATCGCAAATGCCAGCGGTCCGCACATACCTATACAATGGATGCTGCCAAACAGCCCTATATAAAAAGCTATTTGGTAGGTGCTCATGGCAGATCTATTTCTTTTTTGTAAATATATTTTTTGCTGTTGGCCTGCCAGTCGACAGTCAGGCTCCAGTGTCCGCTGCGCAGGCCGTCGCGGGGGATGACAATACGGTCGTCACCATCGCTGTTGAAGTCGATAACCTTGTCGAGGGTGGCATCGGCCGGTCTTTCGAACCGGACACTCCCTTTTGCTGTGGAAGTAAATATGAATGCAAGACTATTTTCGGAAATTTTAATAACCGGCTGCGCCTTGTCGGTAACAACCTGTTTCTCCTGGTTATAGACGGAGTCGAATGCCAGTCCCTTCTCGTAATACTGCCGGTCAAAATCGTTGGGCGACTGGCGGAACATTTGCACGCCCAGCACCACTATAAATGTTATGAAAGCGCCCATGCCCAGCACAAGTCCCTTTCCCCAGTTTATCTTAATCTTCTTCATCGTCATACGGTCCTATAAAAGTTGTGCTGATGGAATTCAATACTTTGCCATGTTCTACCACATTCAATTTAATGTCTGTTTTGGCTGCATGAATTTGTTTGGTTGGCAGCATCAGGAAAAAGACAGCTTTGGTGGAACTTTCCTTACCGAGCGTACCCGGCGCCTGTATATACTTTACCTTAACCAGGGGGTCGGCAGGCACCAATTGGATATCCTGCAACTTGTCGGTTTTATTAATAATATCAGCATTATATATATTACTGATATAATGGCCCGGTTGCTCCTGGTAAAGCATTCCGCCCGATCGCAACACAGTAACATCAATGTCCTTGCGCTGGTAAATAAAATAGCCCAGTACCCCAAATAATGCCGCTATGATGACACTATAGGCTTTCATGCGGCTGGTAAAGGTTGGTTTTTTATTTTCCCTGATCATTTCTTCTGAGTAGAAGCCGATCAGGTTCATATCGCGGTGTATCTTTTCCATCACCTGGTCGCAAGCGTCAATACACATGGTGCAATTCACACATTCAAGCTGCGCACCCTTCCTGATGTCGATACCCGTTGGGCATACATCAACACACAAGCCGCAGTCCACGCAATCCCCTTTCGGGGTTGGATCTTTGCGCGACAGTTTGCCACGGGGCTCTCCACGCGTGTAATTGTAAGCCACCATTAACGTGTGCTTATCAGTAAGCACTCCCTGCAAACGGCCGTAAGGGCAAAGAACCGTGCAAACTAATTCGCGCACACGGCTGTAGACCAGGTAAAAGGCAATAGTGAATACCCATATACTAATAAAGCCAACCACATGCTGTGTCACCGGTTCTGTCATGATCTTCAGCAGGTTTTCGCTGCCGATAAGATAGGCCAGGAACGTATTGGCAATAAGAAAGGAAACAATCACGAAAATGATATGCTTGGATGTTTTTTTGATGATCTTATCCCGCGTCAAAGGGCCTTCATCCAGCTTCCTCCTTTTTTTTGCATCCCCCTCTATCCATATCTCGATCTTTCGGAAGACCATCTCCATAAAAATGGTTTGCGGACATATCCATCCGCAAAAAACCCGGCCAAAAGCCATGGTGAAGAATACGATACATACCACGAAGGCCAGCATAGCCAATACGAAAAGAAAGAAGTCCTGCGGCCAGAATGTTTGGCCGAGCAGGACAAAGTGACGCTCCATTACATTAAGCAGTAACAAAGGATGGCCGTTTATCCGCAAAAAAGGGCCGGCGAAAAACAGGATAAGGTAAACATAACTCAGCCAGTTGCGGTAATGGTAAAATTTACCCTTCCGTATCACCGGGTACATCCATCTGCGCTTACCCTTTCCGGTGGTTTGTGGCTGTTCTGAAATATCTGTATCTAACATCCTGTTACTCTTTATCACTTTTATTATTTAACCAGTACAGCAGTTTTTGCGGCAGGTGCCACCGGTTTGGCCGTTCCGTCGTCAAGTATTTTATCACCCTGTGGCTCTTTCGGATTGGCAGGGTTACTGCCATGTATCGATTTTACGTAGTTGGCAACATCAGCTATTTGCTTTGGCGACAGTTGTGTTTCCCAGGTTGGCATGCCTTTGCTGGCAACACCGTATTTGATGGTTTTGAATATTTCGTTTATCTTATTTCCGTGCAGCCAGTAGTCATCGGTGAGGTTTGGCCCTACATTACCCTGGCCATGATCGCCGTGGCAAGCAACGCACCTGCTTTTGAAAACATCCTGCCCCGAACTCAGTGCGGCCGCATCGGTTGTAAGTTTGACGGTATTTTCATCAACCATGTTGCCTGCTTTGGCCAGGTAAGCAGCCTTTTCTTTTGCAGCGGCAGCCATTTCATTTTTATATTCATCGTACTGCAGCGGAGCAGCATCAAATACGTGGTAAATGAGCAGGTAACCTACGGCAAAGGCAATAGTGACATAAAACAGGTACATAAACCAGGCCGGTGTTGGATTATCCAGTTCCTGTATGCCATCGTAATCATGCTCTATCAGCAGCGATTTTTCTTCGGACATAGGCTTCAGGGATAATAACTTGTTCAGCCTGTCGGCACGAGCGGCCTTCTTTGCTTCTTTAAGTGCCGCTTTGTCGGCTTTTGCGCCGACAGCTGCCTCGGGGCCCAGCAATAAACGGGCGACAAGCTTGAATGCTTTTAGCACCGTGAGCATGGCTATGATAAGCACCACCAATGCAAGCATAATAGCGCCATAGCCTATATAATTCATCGTCTCGCCAGGCAAAAGGCTATGGTCATCGGCAGCGAACGCCGGCTGAATGCCCAACGCGAAAAGTGATAAGAATATTAAGCGGATAGTTTTCATGACTTTAGAGGATTAGGGGTTTCTTCCGTACAATCATTTAAGGGTATATCGCTCATGTAATCAACATGCTGCTTGCGCAGGCGCAGTAACAGTACGGTAACCACAATGAAGAATACAAGGAATATGAACATGGAGAACAGCAGGTAAACCTGGTTACCGTCGATGTGCTCTGTAAATTGTCTAAACATCTTCTTAATTATTTGCTGTTTTGTTTGCTTTTATATCAGTGCCAAGGCGTTGCAGGTAAGCGATAATGGCTATGATCTCTTTATTGCTTTTCACTTTGATCTTATCCTTCGCCAGGTTATCGGCAATGCCTTTAGCTTGTTTGTCAAGGTCGCGGTTAGCTATTTTGTCGTAGCCGGCGGGATAAGGCACCCCCAGCGTTTGCATAGCCCTTATTTTTACCGCCGTGGTGTTAGTATCCAGCTTTTGTTTTATCAGCCAGCTATACTCCGGCATTATACTACCCGGCGACATCAGCCTGGGGTCCATCAGGTGGTTAAAATGCCACGAGTCGCCGTATTTGCCGCCTTCGCGCTGCAGGTCGGGCCCGGTGCGTTTTGAGCCCCACAGGAAAGGGTGGTCGTACACAAATTCGCCGGCTTTGCTGTATTCGCCATAGCGTTCCGTCTCCGACCTGAATGGCCTGATGGTTTGCGAATGACAGTTAACACAACCTTCCCGGATATAAATGTCGCGCCCCTGTAACTCAAGCGGCGTATAAGGCTTCACACTTGCAATGGTTGGAATGTTGGACGATATGGTGAGCGTCGGCATCAATTCTATAAATGTTCCGATAAGGATCACGACCAATGATGCTACCAGGAAAAGCACGGGTTTACGCTCGAGCCTGCGGTGCCAGCGTTCGTTACTTGCCTCAGGCCTTAACTTTTCAAGCGGCATCGCTTCAGCAGCTTCATCGGCAACCAGTTTACCGCGAACCGCGGTTTTATAAAGGTTGACAGCCATCACGATAACACCTGAAAGGTATAGTGCGCCGCCTACCGACCGCATTACATGCATGGGGATAATACGCATGGTTGTTTCCAGGAAATTTGGGTATTTCAGAATACCCTCGGGGGTAAATTCCTTCCACATCAAACCTTGCGTAAAGCCCGACCAGTACATCGGTATTGCATAGAACAGGATACCCAGCGTACCGATCCAGAAGTGGAACGAAGCCATCTTTTTAGAGTAAAGCTCTGTTTTATAAATGCGCGGTATAAGCCAGTAAAGAATGGCGAAAGTCAGGAAGCCGTTCCAGCCCAAAGCGCCAACGTGAACGTGGGCGATGATCCAGTCGGTAAAGTGGCCTATGGCGTTCACTTGTTTTAACGAAAGCATAGGGCCCTCGAAAGTGGCCATACCATAAGCGGTTAAGCCAACTACCATAAACTTCAGGATCACATCATCGCGAACCTTATCCCAGGCGCCGCGCAGCGTAAGCAGGCCATTGATCATACCGCCCCAGCTTGGAGCGATAAGCATGATAGAAAACACAACACCCAATGATTGTGCCCAGCCGGGCAGGGTACTGTAAAGCAGGTGATGCGGGCCGGCCCAGATATAGATAAATATCAGCGCCCAAAAGTGAAGGATACTTAATTTATAGGAATAAATAGGGCGATTGGCCATCTTAGGCAGGAAATAATACATCATGCCCAGGTAAGGTGTCGTAAGGAAAAATGCTACTGCGTTGTGCCCATACCACCACTGCACCAGCGCATCCTGCACCCCGGCAAAAACCATGTAACTTTTTGTGAAACTTACAGGGATCTCGAGCGAGTTAACGATATGCAGTACGGCAATAGTAACAAACGTGGCGATATAAAACCATATAGCAACATAAATATGCCTTTCGCGGCGTTTGATGATAGTGCCGAACATATTGATACCAAAAACCACCCATATAATGGTTATCAGGATATCTATCGGCCATTCAAGCTCTGCATACTCATGCGAGGTTGTTATACCCAGCGGAAGTGTGATAACCGCGGAAACAATGATCAGCTGCCATCCCCAGAAGTGGATCTTGCTAAGTACATCGCTGAACATGCGGGCTTTCATCAGTCGTTGAAGGGAATAGTAAACGCCCATAAAAATGGCGTTGCCCACAAAGGCGAATATCACCGCATTGGTATGCAGGGGCCTTACACGCCCGAAAGACGTGTACTGGTTATGCATATTCATTGCAGGCTGGTACAATTGTATTGCTATGATCAGGCCCACCAGCATGCCGATGATACCCCAGATAACTGTCGCAATACCAAAATTTCGAACGATCTTATTATCGTAGTAAAATTTCTCCGGTTGCATATATTAATTGATTAATGTGATTTATTTATCTCGGCGTAAAATTATCCCTGCCAATTCAATGACAGAATGATATTGGTCGGGCTGATTAGTGATCGTCATCACTTTTTTCCTTCTTTTCAGGCTCGTCGTCCAGTAATATCCGGACCGAAGGGGTATACAGGTCGTCATTTTGACCGTTCTTTTGAG
Organism: Mucilaginibacter sp.; assembly: GCF_035492695.1. Taxonomy (GTDB): domain Bacteria; phylum Bacteroidota; class Bacteroidia; order Sphingobacteriales; family Sphingobacteriaceae; genus Mucilaginibacter. The sequence goes on from NZ_DATJJC010000012.1 coordinate 63,685, forward strand.
CCCAAAAAAAAGCTCCCAGGAATATCAGGGCCAACACCATGCTGCACCCGATCAAAAAATAAATGATACTCATAACAGTTTCCTTTTTTTAGCGGCCAGGTGTGTGGCGATGCTGGTGAACGAAATAATGGTTACCGTGCTCAGAGGCATCAATATAGCAGCAATGAGCGGGGATAGCCTGCCGCTTACGGCATAACTAAGGCCGGCCACATTGTAGCATAGTGATATGATAAATGATGCATATACGACATTTAGCGCATCCTTTGAAAATTTAAAGAAATTGGGCAGGCGGCTTAAAGCTTTGCCGTCCAGTATGGCGTCGCTGCCGGGCGAAAAATTGTTCACATTGTCCGTAATGGCTATGCCGAGGTCGCTTTGCTTTAAAGCCCCTGCGTCATTCAGTCCGTCGCCTATCATCATTACCCTATGCCCATTCGACTGTAACATTTTAATAAAGTCGAGCTTATCCTGCGGCGATTGTTCAAAAAACATGTGGCCGGGTTTGAACACTGCCGACAGGGTTTCCCGCTCGTGACCATGGTCGCCAGATAGAAGAAATACTTTGTATGCGGATGAAATATCTTTTATACTTTTTATGCCTTCGCGGTAATGCTGCTTTATACTGAAGTAACCCTTATAAATATTATTGATGCGGATGTGAACTTCGGTCGACTCCGGGTTTATATTTTGGAATGATGAGCCCCTGATAAATCGTTCACTGCCGATATCGACAATATTCCTGTCGATATCGGCAGTGATGCCACGACCGGGTATTTCGTAGTACGAGTTGGTGCCCAGCTTGTGCTGGTGGTTCCAGAACTGGCAGACGAGCCTGCTAAGCGGATGAGCCGAATTACTGCAGGCCGAGTAGATCAGCTCTTTTTCGTAGTCGGAAACTTCGCCATGTAGTGTAATGGTATTGCCGCCAGCAACGGTAATAGTACCTGTTTTATCGAGTACGATGGTATCGATATGTGCAAGCTGTTCAACAACCGCAGTATTTTTAAGGTAAAACAGGTTTTTATCAAAAATGCTTAAAGCTGCCGCCATGGTAAACGGAGTGCTAAGCGCCAGCGCGCAGGGGCATGCGATAATAAGCACGGCCGTAAATGCTGATATACCCCGATGAAGATCGACTGGCAACCAAAACAGAAATGAACCTAAAGCTATCCCCAGCAATACTATTGTAAAATACTTGCTTGCCTTTTCGCTAAAGGTTTGCATGTGGTTATCCTGCAAACGGGTAAATGCTTCGTTGTTCCAGAGCCGGGTAAGGTAACTTTGCGATACCGGCTTTACTACCTCCAGTTCAATAGCCTCGCCGGTTTGCCTGCCACCTGCATACACCACCTCGCCCAGCACTTTTTCGACAGGTACAGACTCACCGGTAACAAAGCTAAAATCAACCTTCCCTTCACCTTTCAGCAAAATCGCGTCCGCCGGGATGATCTCATTATTCCTTATCAGTATTCGCTGCCCAACCTGTATATCAGCCAAAGGCACCGATCGTTCTTTTTCTTCTTCTATCACCTGTACCGCTACCGGGAAAAATGAGCGATAATCGCGCTCGAAGGACAGGTGATAGTAGGTTTTGCGCTGAACAAATTTCCCTATCAGCAGGAAAAAGACCAGCCCGCAACAAGTGTCGGCAAAGCCCGGGCCCGTGTGCATAATTATTTCTGCTGCTGTGCGTAAAAAAAGAACCGTAATACCTATTGCCAGCGGCAGGTCGATGTTCAGTACTTTATTCTTCAGGTTTGTCCAGGCCGAAACGAAATACCCGCTGGCACAGTAAAGCACCACGGGCAGGCAAAATACCAGGTTAAGCCAGCCAAAAAACTCGCGGAAGGATTGTTCCTGAACCGATATACCCAGGTATTCGGGAAAACTCAGCAGCATAACGTTACCGAAACAAAAGCCTGCTACCGCAATTTTTTTAACGAGGTTATCATTCTTATCCGATCCTTGCTTCCTTATTACGTCCTGCAGGCTGATGAGTGGTTCGTAACCGATACGCTCGAGAACTTCGACCACATCGTGCAGTGTGATCTGCTTATTGTTGAACCGAATGTTCACTTGTTTGCGCAGGAAATCAACCCGGCTGTAATAGATTGCCGGGTTGATCCTGTTCAATTGCTCAAGCAGCCAAATACACGAGCTGCAATGAATATTGGGTATGTAAAAAGTTACGATGGTGAATTTTTCGTCCGAGTAGTCGATAAGGTCCTTAACTATCGAGGGTTCTTTGAGGTAATCGAATCGCTTGCTTTCTTTTTTCTGTTCAGCTCCCGGATGCGCGTTATAAGTATAATAGTTGCAAAGCCCGCTTTGTGAGAGTATCGAATACACCTCGCGGCAGCCATTACAGCAAAACACCTTAGCATCCTGCTCAATATGTCCTTCTTCGCAGTCATTGCCGCAATGGTAGCAGCGGGTTTGCTGCTGTATGTTAGTTTGTTTCATCTGCGCCTGTTGTTAAAGGCAAAAATGAAAGCTATTTAGCTGGAAAAGAATGACCTTAACTGATACTAAAAAGTGACCTTCATCATTTTTTATACATCATAGTTAAAGCCTGCTTTATTATATTGCCGCTGAAATTATTATAATGTCTGCACCCAAAGGAATCTTCAAAAAAACTATATCCGTTCTGAAAAAATTGGGCCCGGGCCTGGTGACAGGATCAAGTGACGACGACCCTTCAGGTATTGCCACCTATTCGCAAGCAGGAGCACAATTTGGCCTTTCCATGCTCTGGACAGCTCTTGTTACGTTTCCGTTAATGGCCTCGATACAGGAAATGTGTGCCCGGATAGGATTGGTAACAAGCAGTGGATTGACCAGCACGTTGAAAAATCATTATCCCAAATGGATACTTTGGGTCATGATCATTTTTTCGTTCCCTGCAATCGTACTCAACATAGGCGCCGATATAGCGGGTATGGGCGCGGCTGCTCATCTGATCTGCCGCCCGGTTCCGGCTTTTGTATTTAGCATATTATTTACCGGCCTTATTATTGTGGCCATAATCTATTATCCTTATCAAAAGCTTGCTGCTGCATTAAAGTGGGCTTGTATTACGTTGCTGGTATACCTGGCTGTGCCGTTTTTCACCGACACTAAATGGCTCCAAGTACTAAGGCATACAGTTGTCCCTCATATTGAACTTAACAGGGATTTTTTCGGCATGCTGGTCGCAATATTAGGTACAACTATTTCGCCCTATTTATTTTTCTGGCAGGCAACGATGGAAGCCGAGGGCATGAAACAAAGCAAGATAGCTATCATCGTAGACAAAAGGATATTAAAGGATATGCGAAAGGATGTTGACATCGGCATGTTATTTTCCAATATAGTTATGTTTTTCATCATCCTCACCTGTGGCAACGTGCTTTATCCACATGGCGTACATCAGATAGAAACTGTTGAACAGGCAGCAGTTGCACTCAGACCTATCGCCGGCGATCTAACTTACACTTTGTTTGCGATCGGTATTATTGGTACAGGATTTTTGGCTATCCCGGTATTAAGCGGTTCGCTTTCGTATATGTTTGCCGAAACATTTGACTGGGATGAGGGCCTCGATAAGAAATTTTTCCAGGCAAAGCCTTTTTACGCTGTCATCGTCGTTGCCCTGATTATCGGCCTTTTTATCAATTTTATTGGCATTACACCCTTGCAGGGGCTTATTTACTCAGCCATGCTATATGGTATTACATCCCCGGTCATCATCCTGATCGTATTGCATATTAGCAACAACCGCAAAATAATGGGTGATAATGTAAATAACAGGTGGTCAAATATCACTGGTGCCATCACGTTTTTACTGATGCTTGGCGCTGCCCTGTCCCTTTTTATTTAAACTTAACTTTGGTCTGGTGTTTATTTTTCAGGAACCACCAATAATGGTATCCAAATATGTTCAGCCATTTTTTGCGTGTTGCTGCCAATAAGTATTTTATCCAGGAAAGAGTGTTTACGGTGCACCATTGCCAGCATATCCACATTGCCGAAGCGACACAACCAATCGAGGCCCTTCCCGGTTTTTTCGCTTTTTACTATGCGGTAATATATATGCGGATAGTTGGCTTTGTTGGATAACTCGAGCAGGAAGCCTTCGATGTTTTTCTTAAAATCGTATGCCTCGTCAATCTCGGTATAAATATGGGTTAAAAGCAGTTCGGCGTTCAATAGCTTAAGCAAAGGGATCAGGTTGAAGATAGCCTGAAGATCTTTTTCCGGTTCCTTGAAATCAGTGGCAAAGGCTATCTTTTTTACCGGAGCGATGGCAGCTGTTGGCGGAACCAGCAACAAGGGGCATGCTGCATTATCGATCATTTTGCGGCTATGGTTCCCTAACAGGGCCCCGTTGATACCTGTATTACCGTGAGTGCCCATTACCACCAGCTGAATATTCTCTTTTTTGGCAGCTTTATTTACGACCTCCGGCATATTTCCGTCTTCGCTGATCCGGGTGATATAAGGCCGGGAAGCAGCACCTTTTACCTTATGATGAAGGGCCTTTTCCAATTCTTTTAATTCGTCAGCACTGTTCTTCTGCAATTCTTCATATTCGTATTGTGGCCATACCAGTGTACCGCCCTCCGGAATTTCAGCCGGCACAAGAAAGGCGTTACACAAAACTATATTTGCCTTTACCTGGCTGGCCAATGCATAACCATATTCGGCAGCATGCGTTGCGTTGGCCGAAAAATCTGTCGCGATCAGTAAATTTTTCATCTTTTTAATTATTTATGGGCCACTATTATTGCATTGTCAATGTTTGCAATGTGCTGTACAAGGCCAATTCCAGACTTTTATCCAGCTCGTAAATGTCTTTGTAATTGTAAACCACTCCTTCTTTTACTTCACAGGTCAGGTAGGTGATCTTAATAGGCACCGGCCTTGAAAAGGATATGTTTTTTGTCAGGTGATTTTTCATCGCTTTGGTAAGCACTGCAATTTTGTCGCTGTCGCCACCGCGTTTTAACATTAGTTCGGCCAGGTGCTGCGCTTGCTCGACACGTATACAGCTGTGGCTGAACGCCCTTTCCGTACGGCCGAATAATTGTTGCTCGGGTGTGTCGTGCAGGTAAATATCATACACGTTAGCAAACCGGAATACAAGCTGTCCCAATGCGTTATCGCAGCCCGATGACTGACGTGCATAGTACAATTGAGGGTTGCGCTTTACCTTCAGCAGGTTTGTCCTGTCGGGTGTAATGTAATTACCACCTTTGTCGTAAATCGAAAAATGACTGTTCTCTATGTAGTCGTTATACTTAAGCGCCTTGGGTATTATCTCGTTCACCAATATTTTCTGGGGTATTTTCCACTCGGGCGAAGTTGTAAAATAGGTTATCTCACTATTTAGTGTCGGCGTAGGGGCCGAAGTTTTACCAACCACTACTTTAAACTCATAAACCGTGTCGGGCTGGTAAAACTTTAAAGTGTAGCTTGGGATATTAATTTGGATATAACCACTGCCACCGATATCCGCCCAACGCAGGCGTTCCATATTGATAGCGATCTTGTGCACTTCGCTGTCGGGTACAGCATAGCAATCTTCCTGGTACTGCCCTTTGAGCAACCGCATGCGATCCTGCATGGCAAGGTATTGCTTTGATCTTGGCTGAACACTTACTATGGCATTTGTCATATCAGGCTGCCGGCGGGCATTCATCAACACCGTTTCGGCATGGAACGGCAGCGTCATATCTCCGTCTATCTTTTCTGCAGCGTACCACGGATTAAGTTTGCCATAGTGCACGTTATTGATAAATGTGATAAGGGCATCGGTAAGTAAAATGTCAAACCGGGCCTTTTTGCTGTTGCTGATCTTCCCGGGTTCTTCTATCATGGTATGCAGCGGATCGTACAGTAGTGCTTTTGGATGATAATCGTCGTGCGAAAGACCGTATTGCAGCACGCAATCCAGCAGCATCATGGCTTCCCAGGTTTGTTTGCTATCGTCTCGCCTGTTTACCCATGCGGCCTGGTAACCATTGCCCTCATAAAATCTTTTCACCGAATTTGGATAGTATAGCAAAGGCTCCTTTCCCGAATTCAGGTACTGTTGTATCAGGGTGGTTACGGATGTATCTGCATCATTTACCTTGTTAGATGAAACTGCGTTGCATGACGCGAAGCCCCTTATTGATGCAAATAATAACAATGAGCAAAAAATAACAGCATTTGCCCTGTTCCTGAGTGCAGGTGTGATCAGCTTTTCCATAGCTTCTTTTTTTGTTACTCAAAGTTGCTTAATAGGCCCCGGCGAAATAATGACCATCGTCACATAATATTCTGACAGTGAGCCACCTGGTTAAGCGCAAAAAAAAGCGCTCGTGCAATTCACACGGCGCTTTTACTGAAAAATATGCTGATTGATTAATTGGGTAAGAACATGTTGGTAACCAAATTATTCTGGCTACCTGGTTTTTGTAAAAAGCAGAAAATCTTCTTTTTAAGTTCCTTATATTCTGAAAAGATATTGGTTACCATGTATTCAAGCCTGATCTGTTTGCCAGCCAGCCAGCTTACGTCTTCGGGGACAACATCTTCCGACATCAGCTCCAGGTGCCTTATTTGTTCATCCAGGGCCTTTTCTAATTGATTTTTATCGGCATCAAGCTTCATTAACTCGCGGTTTAGCTCCAATACATCCGCGCGACCATCCTTATGCTGAACATTAAAATAATAATCATCCAGCAGCGTGCGTAAAAAACCGGTTTCGAATTTATAGAATTCAAGATCGGAACCCCATTTGCGGGCAATAACATAATACTGAAGTGCGCGGGATGACAGGCTGTTGGTGGTTTCCATACGTTTGTGTTTGATACGGGATAAAGGTCGGTGGAACAGTATAGGCAATGTATGACGGTGGTCATGCAAAAAATTGATCTTCATCAGTTTTGCCGGCGCTTGTTCATGTATCCATAAAACAATCTTTTAGCCAGTTCGGCCGAAAAAAGATACATAGATACAATGAGAAGCATCCAGCCGTAATAGGATAAAGGCAGGCAGGTAAAGCCGAGCCAGCCGGCGACTGGGAGCAGGGGTATCAATAAAACAAAAATCAGTACCAGTATAGTGGCAAGTGACAACACCCTGCCCGGAAGACTTTTGAAGAATGGCAGTTTGGTACGTACAACCAGCACGATGAGTATGGCTGAGATAACGGATTCGGTGAACCAGCCGGTCTGGAAGGTTTTCTCATTGGCATGCATAACATAGATAAGCAGCCCGAACGTAAGGTAGTCGAATACTGAACTAAGTAATCCAAAGATGATCATGAAACGCCTTACGAAACCGAGATCCCATTTCTGCGGCGATCTGATATTAGCTTCATCTACTTTGTCAGTAGCTATCGCCATCTCGGGAAAGTCGGTTAGCAGGTTTGTCAGTAATATCTGTTTTGGCAATAAAGGCAGAAAGCTCATCATCAGCGACGCGCCGGCCATGCTGAACATATTGCCAAAATTGGCGCTGGTCGCCATGAAAATATATTTCATAGTGTTGGTAAAGGTTTTGCGCCCTTCCACAATGCCGTCAACCAGCACGTCCAGGCTTTGACTTAGCAGCACTATCTCGGCGGCCTGTTTTGCCACATCAACCGCACTATCAACCGATATACCAACATCGGCCATGTGCAGCGCAGGTGCATCATTTACACCATCGCCCATAAATCCTACAACAAAACCCGCTTTTTTAAGCATGTTTATGATGCGCTCTTTTTGGTTGGGTTCTACTTCTGCAAAAATATCCGTACGTATAGCTTTATGGATCAATGCGGCGTCATTCATTTGGAGCAGCTGCGCGCCGGTTAAAATGTTCGGTTGTTTGATGCCAACCTGCAAGGCCAGGCTTTTCGCCACAAGGGCATTATCGCCGGTAATAATTTTTAACTTAACGCCAAGCCCGTTTAGTTTTGTTATAGTCTCGTTTACATTAGTCTTCGGTGGATCGAACAAAGCAATAAAGCCGAGAAATATCATTTCCCGCTCGTCATTTCTTGTACACTTGGTTTCTGTTTCCCAGGGTTTAAAAGCCACGCCTAAGGTGCGGAAACCGGCATCGCTCAATTGCTCGTATTGTTTTAAAATACCGGCCCTGCAACCAGCTATATTAATAATGCCGTCCGCCGTTTCGGCACGGTCGCAAATATCCAGTACCGCCTTTAGCGCGCCTTTGGTGATTATTATACTTTCTTTTTTATCAGTGACCTGAACTGTCAGGCGCTTGCGGATAAAATCGTAGGGTATCTCGGCCACTGCGGTAAAACTATTTCCACTGCCATTCCATGCAATAGTTATAGCCTCATCTACGGGGTTATGAAACCCTTGTTGTAACGAGGCGTTCAGCCAGGCATACTGCAATACTTTGTCGCTGTGAGCTCCGGAAATATCAAGCGCATCCTTAAGTTTTACTTTTCCTTCGGTGATGGTACCGGTTTTGTCGGAGCACAATATCTGCATGCTTCCAAAATTCTCGATAGACGCAAGGCGTTTGACAATAACCTGTTTGCCGGCCATGCGCCGGGCACCTGCCGACAAGTTGACGCTGATGATTGCGGGTAACAGCTGCGGTGTGAGCCCAACAGCAAGTGCCAACGAAAACAATAAGGAATCGAGAGGCGGCTTGTGGAGATACACGTTAATAGCAAAAATGATGATGACCAGCACCAGTGTTATTTCCATCAGCATATACCCGAACCTTCGTATCCCGCGTTCAAAGTCGGTTTCCGGAGCCTTAGTGAGCAGGCCTGCTGATATTTTGCCAAATTCTGTTTGCTTACCTGTTTTGATAACCAATGCCGTTACTTTGCCGCTAATCACATGCGAGCCCATAAAAAGGGTGTTGCTGCGTTTCGCCAGCGGCGTGTCGGCAGCACACACACCGGCACGTTTTTCCACCGGGTAAGTTTCGCCTGTAAATGCAGCCTCATCAATAAATACTTCCTGCGATTCGAGCAAAAGGCAGTCGGCCGGAATAATGTCGCCTGCAGACAAGCAGATCACGTCGCCCGGCACGGCCCTTTCAAATGGAATTTCCTTTTTTTGCCCATTCCTAAGAACCGCGCAATTGAGTGTTACCAATTTTAGTAATTCTTCTACCGCATTAGCGGCTCCGCGTTCCTGCCAGAAACTTAGGGCGCTGCTGATCATGACTATCAAAAGAATGATAACCGTATCGGTAACGTCGCCGAGCCCCGCTGATAACAAAGCGGCAGTTATTAATAATAAAGTAATGGGACTTTTGAATTGGGAAAGGAAAAGAGCCACCGCTGACCTTTTGTGACCCGGCTTTATAGTATTCGGTCCGTATATTTTTAGCCGCTTGGCCGCTTCTGTGTCAGTTAATCCACCCGCTTTGCAGGACAGTATATTCAATGCCTCCTCCGGACTAAGGCTCCAGAAACGTTCGAGTTCAGAAAAATGATTCTTTTGATCCAAAGCCGAAATTCAATTCGTTTATAACGGGAAAACTATTACCGGTACCGGGATATGTTCGGGCAATGTCTCATTGATGCACTGTCCGAACAATTCTTCAAAATGGAACCGGTGATTTACCAATGCCAGCAGATCGGCGTGTAAACTATTGATCATCACATCGACAGCAACCTCTAAATTTCGCTCTTTTATATTGTTAAAATAAGTCTTGTCGTAAAAAATTTTATTGGTGATCTCGCTTTCGAATAATGTAGCAGCATAGTCATCGCTCAATGGGGGCAAACCTTTTGCCGAGAAATGCTCTACTACGAGGTTGGCACTGTATTCCCTGGCAAATTCTGCAAGGAATTTCAATACCGCGGTGCGGCAATAACGCATATCTACAGCGTAGGTAATGTTTTCGAACCCCCGTTTTTTGTAATTGCCGGGCACAAGCAATAATGGGCAAGCTACGCGGTTCAAAACCGCCTGCACATTAATGTTGGACAACGAGCGGTGGGTAGCGTTGGTTTCTATTCCCCTTACCATCAGCCAGATATTCTTCCCGATCACGAGTTCGCAAATGTCTTTTTCCGTAAAATCGCTTCCATTCATATCATTCACTACCGGCCTGAACGTTCCGTCAGTGATAATGGTGCATAATTGTTTAACCAAGTTGAATGAATCGCTGTTTTCGGCTGAAAGCTGTTCGCCTGCCGTTACCGTTTGTTTGTTTTCGACAAAGACATCGTCGCATAAATTCAAGATAAGGATATCAGCTTTCATTTTTTGAGCAATATCCAATGCGAACTCTGCAGCATTTTCGGCTTCGGGCGAATTGTCGTTGAATAGAAGGATGGTTCTCATGGCGGCTATGATCGGCGATGGCTAACTGGCCTAAATTCGGCAATAAATCAAAGAAAGGGGGTGACGGTAGTCATCGGGCTACGTGATGTTCATCACTATCCGTAAAAAAGCCTCTTGGTAATTGACCAGGAGGCTTTTGGTTATGCCAATATAAGTGAAGTTTGTTGGCAGGGATTATTTTTTAAGCCCTATTTCGCGCAGCCGCTCGTCGAGGTATTCGCCGGCGGTCATATCGCTGTATAATTTCGGATGTCCGGCGTCAATGCATGATTCCAGGCTTGCCAAATCCATATCCGATTTTGGATGAAGGAAGAAAGGCACCGAATACCGCGAATTCTTCATCTCCTCGCGCGGCGGATTTACTACTCTATGTGTTGTCGATTTTAATTTATTGTTAGTCAGGCGCTGCAGCATATCGCCCACATTTACTACAACGTCCTCGCCATGTGCTTTTACCGGGAACCAAGTGCCTTCGCGTGTAAGCAGTTCCAGCCCATCGGCGCTGGCGCCTATTAACAAGGTGATTAGGTTGATATCTTCATGCGCGCCGGCGCGTACAGCATCGGCCGGCAATGCATCCGGATCAGGGATAGGGAAATAATGCAGGGTGCGCAGTATGGAGTTGCCATTATGCACTTTATCATCAAAATAATTCTCGGGCAAACCAAGATATACTGCAATTGCGCGAAGCAGATGTGCACCTGCGGCTTCCAGTTTTTGATATACTTCGCGGGTAGTTGAGTTAAAATCCGGCAACTCTTCAACCATTACATTATCGGGGTACTCGTTTTTAACCGGATCGCCATCGGTAACGGTTTGACCAATCTGCCAGAACTCTTTCAGGTCCGGAACCTTAAAACCTTTAGCTGTTTCTTTGCCTTTGCTGGTATAACCACGCTGGCCGGCCAGTTCGGCCTTTTCATATTTCAGCTTGACATCTTCCGGAAGAGCGAATAGCGCTTTGACCTGTTGGTATAGCTTGTCGATCAGTTGCTTACTTAACCCATGATTGGTAATGGTAACAAAACCGGTATCGTTGAAAGCTTTGCCGATCTCGTCGGAAAAGCGTTTTCGTTGTTCGGCAGTGCCGTTAATATAAGTGTCAAGGTCGAGCCTTGGAATGTTTACTGAGCCCATAATTATCGAGATTTTAGAAGCGGTAAAATTATTAATTATATGAGTAGGAATGGATTTTAAGGCCAAAAAAATTGGCCGTATAACATAGGGCCCGTTAAAGCCAAAACAAATTCAGGGTTAAACTCTTTATAACATACTTAGTCAAATACTAAAATAGTATTAACAAATCTTCAGAAACCAATGAAAACTTTAAATAAAATATGGGGTATCGGCCTGCTAATAATGGCAACCGTACTTTTGGCCCCAAAAAGTAGCATGGCCCAGGACGAGGGCTATGTTACCGATCAGCAATTTTACGATGACCTTGAGCCATACGGGACCTGGGTAAGTGACCCACAGTACGGCGATGTCTGGATCCCGGATGCTTCAGACGATTTCAGGCCGTATGCAACCAACGGGCACTGGGTAGTTACCGAATATGGTAATACCTGGGTGTCTGATTATTCATGGGGCTGGGCGCCGTTTCACTATGGCCGCTGGCGCTACGATGATTACTATGGCTGGGAATGGGTTCCAGGGCATACGTGGGCACCTGCATGGGTTACCTGGCGTCATGGCGGCGGATATTATGGCTGGGCCCCGTTAACACCGGGCGTCAGCATCTCTGTATCTTTCGGCAGTGGCTATAATGTTCCCGATAATTATTGGGTATGCGCCCCCGAGGCATATATTACCAGTCCGCGTATTTATAGCTATTACGCGCCGCGCACGAGAGTGGTCAATATTATCCATAATACTACTATTATCAACAACACCTACGTGCACAACAACGTAACGTATGTAAGCGGTCCGCGCGTTGCAGATATACGCCGTGTTACTCATAATAATAATGTGAGGGTTTATAACGTAAGTAATACAGGCAGGCCCGGCACAACGAGTGTGAGAAATAACACAATCAATATCTATCGCCCGGCTATACGAAAAGCCCCGGATGCCCGCCCCGCAAGGGTAGTGGATGCACGGGCCTACCGCGATCAGCATCCAAATGAACGTATTGCTGCGCAAAATCAGGCAGCTATTAACCGTGCCAACGCAGCCCGGCTTGCTGCCGTTGCGCGTAGTCAGCAGCCTGACAGTAAAGTTGTCCGTGTTAATACGCGTGATAATCATGGTTCCGCAAAGCCCGGCCGGCCAAATGTTGCAGAGCATCAACCACAAGTTCAACAGCAACGTGGAGAACGCGCGACTCAGCAACAGCAGCAACGCGCCCAGGAAAATGCGCAGCGCCAGCAACAAGCTCAAAAGCAAAGTGCAGATCGCACTGCTCAGCAACAACAGCAACGCGCTCAGCAGGATGCGCAGCGCCAGCAACAGGCTCAACAGCAACGTGCAGAACGCGCGACTCAGCAACAACAGCAACGCGCCCAACAGAATGCACAGCGCGAACAACAGGCCCAGCAGCAACGCACAGAACGTGCGGCTCAGCAACAGCAGCAACGCGCCCAGCAGAATGCACAGCGCGAGCAACAGGCACAGCAGCAACGCACAGAACGTGCGGCTCAGCAACAGAAGCAACGCGCCCAGCAGAATGCACAGCGCGAGCAACAGGCCCAGCAGCAACGCACAGAACGTGCGGCTCAGCAACAGCAACAACGTGCGCAGGAAAATGCACAGCGCCAGCAACAGGACCAGCAGCAACGCGCAGAACGTGCGGCTCAGCAACAGCAACAACGTGCGCAGGAAAATGCACAGCGCCAGCAACAGGCTCAGCAGCAACGCGCGGCTCAGCAACAGCAACAGCGTGCCCAGCAGAACGCACAGCGTCAGCAACAAGCGCAACAGCAACGTGCAGAACGTGCTGCTCAGCAACGCCAGCAGCCACCCCAGCACAAGGGGCATGGCAACGAGAAATAATAACTATTTTTAAAGGTTAAAAGGGCGCCCATCCAACCTGGGCGCCCTTTTTTAATTAAAATGATAAGCAAATATCGTTTTAATAATAGCGCAAATAATATTAAGTAAGTGCGGAAATCAGTTTTCCACATAAGCGGCTATTTTAATAACAGTTTGCGATTTTTTTGCCCATTCCGACAAATATTTATCTATAATTATTCTATTATTCTAATTTGTTAATACTCATCTCCCCGGTTATTCAATATGTATTATTTTTGCGTTGATGGTCGAACCAAATGACCAGTATACTGTTATGTCTATCATGAAACACAATGTTTTCTTATTGGCAACCGATCCTAAGAATCCGTGCAGGGATGTGATATACGCGCGCGATACCAGTCTTAAGTTGCGTGTGTTTTGCCTTGATAACGAGCCATTTCACCCCGATATGAATGAGATACAATTGTACGGGAAGGCACATAATAAACTGTATGCCTTTGAAAGCATCGATGTTACATCTGACGACGCCCTGGATATTGTAGAAGCTATCCAGTGGTATGCCGGTTATATTAAATGCCCTGAAATGAACATTGTTGCAGATGACCCACGCCCCGGAAGGAATATAGCCATATAGTACTGACGTTCAGTATATCATAATTATACCCCCTTCAAAAAGCCATTTTACCAGCTTTTTTTAAAATCTTTGTTCTACGTATGATGAAGGATTTGAAAGAGCAATTGTATAAAATGTGCATTGATTATGTGCAGGCTAAGATAAATGAAGCAAAGCAGGGCATTGATGATGCGCAGTATGCAGCAGCCGAAGAAAGCAAAAGCAGCGCCGGGGATAAATATGAAACAGCGCGGGAAATGATGCAGCAAGAAACGGACCGGTATCAATTGCAGTTGAATGAGGCCAATAAGCTGATGGTTGCGTTAAGTAAAATAAACTACAATAGCGGGTACTCATCGGCTGATGCCGGGAGCCTGGTAACCACCAATAATGGAAACTTTTTTATCGCGATAAGCGCGGGTAGTTTTACTGTCGGCGGTCGTGCGTTTTTTGCGGTTTCACCACAATCGCCTATTGGCATTAAGCTGGCAGGTAAAAAAGCGGGAGACGCTTTTGAGCTTAACGGCAGAGCTTATCAAATACAGCAAGTAGGCTAAGCCAAACTTATATATTTTTTAAGCTGGTCGCCGACATCCTTAGCTTCGGCAATAAGGCCCTCATTTTTTATATAAGGCGAAAGATCGGCAACGCGGCTGATGAGGCTTTCTTTATAGATATTCCTGAATGAGAAATATTGCAGGTTAAACCCCCATTTACCCTTAAGCCATGAAAATACACGCCTGTCATCCTTCTGCAGCAGCGAGTAATTGATCACCAGGTAATCTTCCGGCTGCAGTCCTTTCAGCGTACTTAGTATATTCAGATTGTATTCGATCCATACTCTCAGGTAGTCTTCCGCATTATTGCGGTAATGCTTTTTTCTTTTGGCTCTTTTTTTGATCGTCGTCCATTTTAAACGCGTAAAAAAGCTCCGCTGGCGGTATGATTTATCCAGCTCATCAAAATCTCTTTTCAGCAGCGAATTAACAACCGATGCATAGTCGCGCACGATTACCAGGTACCTGGCATCGGGCAGCAACCTGCGATAAGTATCCAGGAACAGGCAGGTACGGGGTTCTTTCCATCCCCACTGATCAAATCGCCGTTTTTTGATCCGAATAATGGCCTTTAATTTCTCAAGCTGGTAGTCGGATATTTTGGGTTGCTCATCGTACACAAGCCCTGATACCGTCAACCCATTGTCGGCTAATATTTCTTCGTGTATTTTTAGAAATTCAACATCTTCGTAATGCCCTTCTTTGTTACCTTCATTGGCTTCCACAAGGCTTTCGCCCACCTGCAATCCGCAATGATACAACCAGTTTGTAATTAAAGAAGTTCCCGAGCGGTGCATCCCCGCGATAATGAGTGTTTGTGACGACATTTTTGAATTAACAGAAATAGTTACAAAATCGGTCAGGATACATGTGTATAGGTATTATATAAATATCTCTCCTTAACAATGCTGTTAAGAATAAATGAGCATATTTTGTTTGTACATTCCGTTTCGCTAAGGGCATGGGTATTTACATAAACATCCGGATTTTGCGGAGCCTCGAACGGATCGTTTATCCCCGTCAGGTTCGAAAGCCTGTCCGGGTGCCCTTCGGGCAGCATGGCGCGTTTGTATAGCCCCTTCGTATCGCGCCTGATAAGTTCATCCACATCACAATCAATGTGCACCACCTTGACATTTTTGTAGGTGCTTACCAACTCCGTGCGTATAGTCTCGTAAGGATTGATGGCGCTAACAATGGTGATGATATTATGGGAAGAGAATTTATTCGCAATAAAACCCAGCCTCCGGATGTTTTCAAAGCGATCTTCCATTGAATACCCCAGGTCCTTAAACAGGCGCCGGCGGTATATGTCTGCATCAATGATCTCGGCAAAAATGCTTTCGGCGGCTAATTTATCTTTTACCTTTTCGGCTAACGTGGATTTACCGGCGCCCGAAAGACCGCAAAACAATAATATCATAGTGTAGCTTATGTTTTTCTGTAATAACCAGGCATTTGGCTAATAGTATGTCACTAATAATGAACATATAACAGCAATCAACCTGATATGTTGGCAAATATTGTGTTAATATCGACAGAACGTTTGTTTGTATCGACGAATTTACATTTTTAGTGTAGCATAAAAGCGTAGTACTACGTAGCAAATACCGTGTAAACCCTGCCTTTTGGGTGTGGACGCTAATCTATCTTTGAACAAGAGCGGTTTTACAATGAAAAAATTGATATTTATCGACGATAGCCCCCTGGACCATTTTATACTGAAGAGGATACTGAATAAGTATAATTTAGCATACGAAATAAATTGTACCGCTAACGGCGAGGAGGTGCTGGATTTCCTGGAGAAAAACAGGCGCGACAAGGCCCTGCTGCCCGATGTGATACTGCTGGATATTTATATGCCCGAATTTAATGGCTGGCAATTTTTGGAAAAAGTGCAGCGGATATATCCCAATCTATCCAAGTCGTTTAAGCTGTATATTCTTTCATCATCCATCAATCCTAAAGATATCAACCACGCAAAACAATACGACTGCGTAAAATCGTTTGTATTTAAGCCGATTACCAAAGAGGTGCTCGAGCGGCTGGTTGATGAGGAAATAACCGCTCACGGGTAAGCAGAAAGGCTTTTTAACGGCCAAAATCGGTCTTTCAAAAAAATATAAATTATTTTTTGGCTAATTGAGCAGACATCCTATATTTGCAGTCCCAAAACGAAGGGAGCTTAGCTCAGCTGGTTCAGAGCATCTGCCTTACAAGCAGAGGGTCACTGGTTCGAACCCAGTAGCTCCCACAAAGCCTCACAGAAATGTGGGGCTTTTGTTTTTTACCGATAATCTGCTATTACCGATTTCATGCATTTGCTTATTAGCTCCATACGAGTGAACGCATCCCCGGTAACTACCGGCATCACTTAGTGTACTGAATTTAAAAAAAAGCCATTGCGGGGTTGTTGTGTTTTGTTTTGGCCGTCATCTCGCAACCAGACTGGTTTGGGCACAAAATGGCCTGATCTTGCTCATTTTGGCTTTTGGAGTGTTTTGGCGCAAAAAAGCGGCACTAAACAGGGTATGCCGCGAGCGCCTTATGGTGCTGATTGCCAGCTATATCCTGGAAGGGGTGTTCACGAAAAATGCAAAAATGGGGCACTTTTGAGAGTTTTACCAAACTTAATTTGGT
The DNA here is from genome assembly GCF_035492695.1 of Mucilaginibacter sp. Lineage (GTDB taxonomy): Bacteria > Bacteroidota > Bacteroidia > Sphingobacteriales > Sphingobacteriaceae > Mucilaginibacter. The sequence goes on from NZ_DATJJC010000012.1 coordinate 80,760, forward strand.
GATTATAAAGTAGTTATTGGCAAATATGCCTGGCAAGCGGCGGCGGCGTGAACACTTAGTGTACGCAACTTTCGGGCTGTAGCTTACCGTAACATTTCCATCACATTTTTTCATAATCACTTAATAATTTTCTACATTAGTTTTTCTCAATTATTAAACCGGGATTAGTTATTTAGTGGGATGCGTTTGAAACTATTTTATGCATTGGTTTTTGTTGCGGTTGTGTCCATCAGCTTTTATGCCTGTCACAGCTCATCCGAAAAATCTGTAGCATCGGAGGATATCCCGGACACTATCAGTTATAATTTCAACATCCGCCCCATCCTATCCGATAAGTGCTTCAAGTGCCACGGCCCCGATGCCAATAAACGCCAGGCCGATCTGCGGCTCGATATGCCGGAAAGTGCCTATAAAGCGTTAAAGGACGATCCCGGAGCGCATGCGTTGGTTCCCGGCGACCCGGGCGCCTCGGAACTGTACCGGCGGATAACCACCGCCGATTCCAATGATATGATGCCCACGCCTAAGTCGGGGTTGAAGCGGTTGACGCCGTACGAGGTAAGCCTGATTAAAAAATGGATACAGCAGGGCGCTAAATATGAAAAGCATTGGGCCTTCGTTCCGCCGAAATTGCCGGCCGTGCCCGAGGTGGAGAATAAAGCCTGGCCAAAAAACGAGATCGATCATTTTGTGCTGCACAAACAGGAGGAGAAAGGCTTTACACCAAACCCCGAAGCTGATAAAGAACGATTGTTGAAAAGGCTATGTCTCGACCTTAATGGCTTGCCACCTGACCTTGCAACGATGGATAAATTCATGGCGGATAAACGCCCGGATGCTTACGAACGAATGGTCGACGAGTTGATGGCGCGCCCGCAATACGGCGAAAAGATGGCCTTGCACTGGCTTGATATTGCCCGTTATGCCGATTCGCATGGTTACCAGGATGATAATTACCGCACGCAATGGCCCTGGCGCGATTGGGTGATACACGCTTATAACGAAAACCTTCCCTATAAAGATTTTATTACCTGGCAGCTGGCCGGTGACCTGATGCCAAATCACACACAGGAGCAATTATTAGCAACAGCTTTTAACCGCAATCATAAAATTACCGAAGAAGGCGGTGTGATTGATGAAGAATACCGCGTAGCCTATGTAACCGACCGCACCAATACATTTGGCAAAGCTATGCTGGGCATAACTTTAGAGTGTGCACATTGCCACGATCATAAATTCGACCCATTCTCGCAAAAAGATTATTACCAGGTATTTTCGTTTTTCAATAGTGTGAAAGAAGCCGGTTTGCAATCGACTGTGGGTGGACCTGAAACTTACGCCAAAAGGCCCATGATGCAGATCAGTAATGCGGATGCAAAAGACATACTGAAATTTGTGAATAAACAGGATACGGGCAGGCTGATCGTGTCGGTTATGGGCGACAGCGAAGTTTACCGGAAGACTTACATATTGAAACGCGGCAATTATGATTCGCATGGCGACGAGGTGTTTCCCGGTACGCCTGGATCTATTCTGCAATTCGGCAATAACTATCCAAAAAACAGGCTCGGATTAGCAGAATGGCTTTTTAACGACAAAAACCCGCTAACTGCCCGCGTATATGTTAACCAAGTATGGGAAGAGCTTTTCGGCAGGGGAATTGTGAAAACACTCGGCGATTTTGGTATGCAGGGCGACCTGCCTTCGAACCCGCAATTGCTCGACTGGCTGGCGGTCGATTTTAAAACACACGGTTGGAACGTAAAACGGCTGGTCAGACAGATCGTGATGTCGGCCACTTACCGGCAATCGGCAATATTTGACGCTGAAAAATTTAAGAATGACCCTGAAAATGTGTTGCTGGCCCGCGGGCCTCGATATCGCATCCCGGCTGAGTTTGTGCGGGACTTGATACTGGCCAGCAGCGGCCTGTTGAACAAAACCATTGGCGGGCCAAGTGTAAACCCCTACCAGCCGCCCGGATTATGGGAAAGCACGACATCAGGCCGGGGGCAACTGGCAAGTTATAAGCAGGTTCACGGCCCAAATCTTTATAGGCGGGGAATGTACACGCTGATCAAACGAACGTCGCCGCCTGTCGAGATGGCCATTTTTGATGCCAGCAACCGCGACCAGTGCGAGGTGCAGCGGCTGCGTACCAACACACCATTGCAGGCACTCGAAATGATGAACGATCCGACTATGCTGGAGGCGGCACGGGTGCTGGCAGCGCGGTTGCTGAAAGAAAACAATCAAACTAAAGATAAAATATACGAGGCCTTCAGGCGGATCATTTGTCGCAGACCAACAGAAAAGGAGATGGCGATCCTTAGCAGCTATTATGCGGATCAGTTGCGGTCGATCAATAAAAAAGATGCGGCTGAACTGCTGAACGTTGGTGAATATCCTATTCCGCAGGATATTGACAAAATAACCCTTGCTGCTATGATGAAAGTAGTGGATACAATTTATAATTTAGAAGAAGCTATTACTAAAACCTGATGGCGATGGAGAAGGAATTTTTAGAGCATGGCCTGCACCTGAACAGGCGCAAGTTTTTGTCGAGGCTGAGCCTGGGCATAGGGAGCGCTGCTTTGGGGTCATTGCTAATACCCGACCTTTTTTCTGGTCTTAGTGGTGATAGCGGGGCCGATTTTATCCCTGGCATACCCAATTTTGCACCCAAAGCAAAAAGGATAATTTACCTGTTCCAGGATGGTGCACCATCGCAGCTGGAGTCGTTCGATTACAAGCCAAAGCTGCGCGAAATGATGGGGCAGGAACTGCCCGCCTCAATTCGCGGCGGCCAGATACTGACCGGGATGACGGCCAATCAAAAATCGTTTCCATTAGCCGGTTCTTATTATGACTTTAAACAATATGGCCGCCACGGGGCATGGGTGAGCGACCTGTTCCCCCATATCGGCAGTATAGCGGATGATATTTGTATCATTAAATCCATCTATACCGAAGCTATAAACCATGATCCTGCACTCACGTTCTTCCAGACAGGTGCGCAACAGGGCAACCGTCCGAGCATGGGTTCATGGGTAAGCTACGGACTGGGCAGCGAGAATAAAAATTTGCCGGCCTTTACCGTGTTACTTTCAAAAGGTAAAGGCAACGGGCAGGGTGTTTACTCCAAGTTGTGGAGTAACGGATTTCTGGATTCGATACACCAGGGTGTGTTGTTCAGCAGCAGTGAGAACCCGGTATTATACCTGAATAACCCAGACGGGCTTGACCGGAACGAACGCCGGAAAATGCTGGATAAACTGGCTGAGTTGAATGATCTTTCGGCAAATGAATTTCATGATCCCGAGATAACGGCCAAAGTGCAGCAATATGAAATGGCCTACCGCATGCAAACTGCCGTGCCTGATATTATGGATGTGTCGAAAGAGTCGGATGATATTGTAAAATTATATGGGCCCGAATGCCTGGTGCCGGGCACTTATGCCGCCAATTGTTTGCTGGCGCGAAAGCTGTCTGAAAACGGGGTTAGGTTTGTACAATTGTATCACCAGGGATGGGACCAGCACACTAATCTGCCGATGGAAATGGCGGGACAGGCAAAGGATGTGGACCAGGCATCGGCAGCATTGGTAACCGACCTGAAACAACGTGGCCTGCTTGATGAGACTTTGGTAATATGGGGCGGAGAATTTGGTCGTACCAATTATAGCCAGGGCAAGTTGGAGAAAGCAAATTATGGTCGCGACCATCACCCCCGCTGCTTCTGCGTATGGATGGCAGGCGGCGGCATTACACCGGGAATGGTTTATGGCGAAACCGACGATTTTGGTTATAACATTACGCAGAACCCGGTACATGTACACGATTTTCACGCGACAGTTTTGAACCAGATGGGTATCGACCATACCAAACTTACTTTTAAAAGCCTGGGCCGGCGCTACCGGCTAACGGACGTAGCCGGGAATGTGGTAAGGGATATTATTTCGTAGGCCTCGCCTGAATCCTCTCCATTGGAGAGGACTTTAAAATATATTTCCCATCTCCCCTGGAGAGGGCTGGGGTGAGGCAAAAAGTGCAGGGATGTTAATTGAATAAACATGGAAAGAAGAAATTTTATAAAGCAGACAGCATTAGTTTCAGCATCGTTTTTTATCGCAAAGGATATGCTGGCTAAGGATGACGGGCCAATTTATGGACATGGTAACATGCGTTATCGTATGAATACCAAATGGAGCAAAGCCGACCCGAACATAAACCCGGTGAATGATTGTCACGAGTTTGTGCAGGACAAAAAAGGCCGCATCATGCTGCTGACCAACGAGACCAAAAACAATGTGCTCATCTTTGATAAGTCGGGAAAATTATTGGATACCTGGGGGCACGAGTTTCCCGGCGCGCATGGGTTCACCCGGTTCGATGAGAATGGAGCTGAGGTATTATTTATCACCGACACGGTGAAACACCAGGTTTATAAAACCACCATTGACGGGAAGATACTGATGACCATTGATGTGCCGCTGGAAACCGGAGTATATAAAGAAGCCAAAGAATTTGTGCCAACCGAAACTACCGTGGATACGAACGGCGATTTTTATATTGCCGATGGTTATGGCGCGCAATACATCACGCATTATGATAAAACCGGCAAGTTGTTGAATTTTTTCGGCGGAAGGGGTGAAGGCGATGAACACCTTGACAATGCGCACGGGATTGTGATAGATCGCCGCCAGGCAACCCCAACCTTACTGATCACAGACCGCACCCGGAACTGCTTCAAGCGGTTTAGTATGGATGGTAAACTGATAGAAGTGATAAAACTGCCCGGCGCTTGTGTATGCCGGCCGGTTATTAAAGGCGAGCATTTGTACGCTGCTGTACTGCGGTCGCCGGATTTGGGCCATGAAAATTCGGGCTTTACCACAATACTGGATAAAAACAATAAAGTAGTATCCAATTTGGGCGGCTCTGAGCCTGTTTATAAGGATGGCATATTGCAGCCCATGTCGCAAGCGGAAAAAATATTCCTGAACCCGCACGATGTATGTGTGGATGATGATGAGAACCTTTACGTGGCGCAATGGGCGTCGGGCAAAGTATATCCGTATAAATTTACGCGCGTTTAATAGATGATCAAAAGCCGGCATAAAGCTTTTGCAGATAATACTTTATTTGCCCTTAATATTTTCATCATCGTGCTGCTGCTGGCGGGCGATCATTTAACCATACCACGCTGGTTACAGCCTGCGGGGCGCGTGCACCCGCTTATATTGCATTTCCCGATTGTGATATTGATACTGGCTGCGATGATGGAATTTTTCCGTTTCAGACAGAGCTTTGCTGCCGAGAAATTTTACCAGGACTTTACCACTTTACTATGGCTTACAGGCGCATTACTTTCGGCGTTGACGGCTATTATGGGTTTATTTCTATCGAGAGAACCCGGTTATCAGGGTGTCGATATCGAATGGCACCGTTGGTTCGGGGTAAGTATCGTGTTTATTGCTTCACTGATCTATATTTTCCGGAGCGATAACTGGTATGATTCGCCCATGGCAAAAAAGGCATCGGTGGTGATGGTGCTTTTCCTGCTGGTAGGGGGGCATTTTGGCGCCGATGTTACGCATGGCGATAATTTTATCCTGGCGCCGGTGATGAAGGGCGGTCGCGATTTGGTGCCTGTAGATCAGGCGCTGGTTTACCGCGATGTGGTGCAGCCCATCTTTGAAAGCAAGTGCATCGGATGCCACAATGAAAGTAAATTGAAAGGCGGGCTAATGCTAACCGACGAAAAATCAATACTCAAAGGCGGCAAGGATGGGAAGCTGATCGTGCCAGGTCAGCCGCAGATAAGTTTATTGCTACAGCGCATTCACCTGCCCGAAGAAGAGAAAAAACACATGCCGCCGGCAGGCAAGCCGCAATTGACAGCCGCCGAAATGGTGGTGCTTTTTCAATGGGTGAAGGAGAATGCTGACTTTAGAAAGAAAGTGACTGACCTGCCATTGACCGACTCATTAAGAATAGCTTCCATGCCATTCCTAAAACCTGCCGAGGCTACCGACGAGAAGTTTGATTTCGCGGCAGCAGATGAAAAAACAATAAAAAAACTGAATAATAATTACCGGGGCATTTACCAGCTGTCAGAAGGCTCGCCTGCTTTGGCGGTGGATATTTACAACAAAGCTAAATACACCCCCAAAGTGCTGGAAGAACTCAGCCCGGTCAAAAAACAGGTTGTATCGCTCAACCTGAATAAAATGCCGGTTAAGGATGCCGACCTGAAAACCATTGCCGGGTTTGAGAACCTGAGAACGCTGAATCTTAACTTTTCGGATATTACCGGCGCGAACCTGAAAGATCTGGCATCGCTGAAGTACCTCCGTTCGCTATCGCTGGCAGGGACAAAATTAACCCCAAAGGCTTTGAGCAATCTCGGTTCATTCAAAAGCCTGAAAGAGATAGCGCTGTGGGACTCGGGACTAAAGCCGGAGGAGATTGCTTCGCTGCAAAAATCTAATAAGGGTATCACCTTTATCGAAGGGTTTAAAGATGACGGCAAAGCGATGAAGCTGATACCGCCGCAGGTTAAGAATACTGCCTTTGTGTTGAGAAAGCCAGTTACGCTGGTTATCACCAACCCGATAAAAGGTGTCGATATCCGGTATACGACTGATGGCACCGATCCCGATAGCATTAAGTCCGCTTTATACAAGCCGGGAATTGTCATCAGCGATAATACAATGATCAAAGCCAAAGCTTACAAAACAGGCTGGTTTGGAAGCGATGTGGTTAATTATTCGTTCTTTAAAAACACCTATTGGCCCGATAGTGCGAGGCTTTTAAAGCCAGTAAATGAGCGTTACCAGGCTGATGGCGCAAAAACCCTGATAGATGGCGAGCTTGGCGGGATGAATTTCGGTAACAACAAATGGCTGGGTTCGCAGCAGGATATGGAGTTTTTACTTTATTTTAACGCCCCGATAAAACCGGGCACCCTGACGCTCAATTGCCTGAAAGTAATAGGCAGCCAGATATTTTTGCCCAACGAAATACAGGTTTGGGGCGGTGCAGACGAGCAGCACCTGAAACTGATAGGCGGCCTGAAACCCGGCTTGCAGAAAAAAAATGATCCGAACATAGTGCTTGGCCTCAACTGTAAACTGAAGGAAACCGGACCGATAAGCTGCATCAAAGTAATAGCTAAACCAATATATAAACTGCCCGACTGGCACCCCGCAAAAGGCAAACCATCATGGGTGTTTGTGGATGAGGTGCTGGTGAACTGATCGTCGAAATAAGAAATGAAAAAGCTATTCCTGTTCTGTTTGTTACTGCTGATATTACAATTCGCTAAAGCACAGGACGTTTTCAAACATGGCCGGGTCATAGTTTCCCCTAACGGACATTATTTACAATACGAGGACGGGCAGCCCTTCTTTTGGCTGGGTGACACCGCCTGGGAACTTTTCCACCGGCTGAAGATCGAAGAGATAGATACCTATTTGAAAAATCGTCAGCAAAAAGGCTTCAATGTGATACAGGCTGTGGCACTAGCAGAATTTGATGGCTTAACCAAGCCCAACCAATATGGTGATGTGCCTTTGATCGGCAACGACCCGCTTAAGCCGAATGAGAAATATTTCGAACTGGTTGATACCGTGGTTAAAATGGCCGAAAGGCGAGGTCTGTACATCGGCCTGCTACCAACCTGGGGTGATAAAGTTACGCTTGCCTGGGGAGCGGGGCCGGTAGTTTTTAATAAGGACAATGCTTATAAATATGGCTACTGGATAGCCAGCCGGTATAAAAATTCACCCAATGTTTTATGGATATTGGGAGGCGACCGGCCCGCCAAACAGGACACTAATGATTGGCGGCCGATATGGACAGCCATGGCAAACGGGGTATTGGATGCTACGGACCACAAAGCTTTCATCACTTACCATCCTTCGGGAGGCCCTTATTCTACATCGCAATATATTCATACCGAACCGTGGCTGGATATGAACATGATACAATCGGGCCATGGCGGCGGGCATGATGTAGCGACCTGGGACCTGATAGGCCGGGACTATAAACTTCTGCCGCATAAACCCGTAATAGATGCCGAACCCAATTACGAGGACCACCCTGTAAATCCCTGGCCAAAATGGGACCCGGCGACGGGGTATTATGATGCCTATGATGTTCGCAAACAATTGTACCGCTCTGTTTTCGCGGGAGCGGCAGGGGTTACGTATGGGCACCATAGCGTATGGCAGTTTTATAATCGGCGCGAGGAAGTGATAAACCATGCCAAAATGTATTGGACGGAAGCCGTTGACAGGCCCGGAGCGTCTCAGTCGGGTTACCTGGTCAAACTCATGCGGTCGAGACCATTGCTTCAGCGTGTGCCGGATGACGGCCTCATTTTATCTGGGCAAGGCAAAAAGGGTGAACATGCCTGTGCTTTCAGCGATAGTTTGGGGAGGTACGTGATGGTTTATTTGCCCATCGGTAAAAAGATAGCGGTGGATACCCGTGCTATTAAAAACGCCAAGATAGTGGCTTCGTGGTTCGACCCCAAAACGGGCAATGTAAAAACAGCACAATTGATAACCCGGCAGGATAAAATGGAATTCACACCGCCAACTACCGGATTAGGAAACGATTGGGTATTGGTACTGGATGATCCGAAATATAATTACCAGGAGCCTGCCAAACGACCTTACGTTTATCAATAGCCGGGCGGCTGTTACCGGTGATATTGCCAAAGCCCCCGTATTTTCTATCTTTGGGTAAACAACCCAAGCGATACAAGTAATCCTGCATGAAATTTGACGTCCCAAATACAGACAGCCCATCGGAAAAAGTGAAGGCGCTGCCTTCCAAAAGCCTGGCGAAGCTGGTTTGGACGCTGGTGCGGCCCTATAAAAAATGGATGGCCATCATTTTTGCGGCAATGATGCTGGAGACACTGATGAGCCTGGCTACGCCCTGGCCATTGAAGATACTGATCGATAACGTCATCGGGCACCATAAACTACCTGATTGGCTCAGTTGGATGGAAAGGGTTTTCCACGGTGAAAACAAGATGCAGTTTGCCGCAGTGGCAGCGATCAGCCTCATCGTTATGGCCGCTATTGGTGCTTTAGCAGGGTACCTCAACAGCTATTTTACCGAAAGTATTGCCCAATACGTTTCGAACGACTTGCGGAGGCGTATTTATCATCATCTGCAACGCCTGTCGCTGGCTTATTACGACACGCATCAAACCGGCAAATTACTAAGTGTTATTACCAGTGATGTATCCACTATACAGGACTTTGCCTCGGCTACCATGATGAGCATCACTGTCGATTTTCTTACCATCATTGGAATGCTCGGCATTATGTTTTACCTGAATGCCGGGTTCACTTTATTAGCCATCTGCATTACACCTTTCCTGCTGTTCTTCGTTTCGCGTTTTAAGAAGGTGATGAAAAAGGCCACGCACGAAGTGCGCGTTGATCAAAGCAATATGCTGACGGTGATGCAGCAGGGGCTGGAATCGATACGCGCGGTAAATGCTTTCGGGCGGCAGGAGCTGGAGGAAAATAAGCTGAAAAAAGTGAGCATGGAAACCGTTGGCGCGGCGTTAAAAGCAAGGCGTGTTAAATCGGTACTGAACCCGGTTATCACGCTGATCGTAGCCGCCTGCACAGCGATGGTTTTATGGCAGGGAACCGACCTGGTGCTGAAAGGTGCAATGACCGTAGGTTCGCTCACTGTTTTCCTGTGGTACATGAACAAATTTTTTTCACCTGTGCAGGACCTGGCGAAAATGACCAGCACCATAGCCCAGGCAACTGTTGCGCTGGAACGGATACAATCGATCTTAGATACTGAAATTCTTATTGCTGACCTTCCCGGTGCCGAGGACCCGGGCAGGCTAACGGGCGACATCGTTTTTGACAAGGTCTCGTTTGCTTATAATACCGAAGAACCAGTTTTAAAAGGAATCGACCTGCATATTGAAAGCGGGCAAAGAGTAGGCATTTGCGGACCGACGGGCAGTGGAAAGTCGACTATATTAAGCCTGATCGCCCGGTTTTACGACACCACCGGCGGGCATGTATATATCGATGGAAAGGATATTACCCGGTTCAGTATCGACGGGCTTCGTTCGCAGATCGCTTTTGTTTTACAGGATACGGTACTCTTCTATGGCTCCGTTCGGGACAACATTGCTTACGGCCGGCCGGAGGCTACGGAGGAAGAAATTATAGAAGCTGCTAAACTGGCAAACGCGCACGAGTTTATCAGACACATGCCGCATGGCTACGATACGATGGTTGGCGAACGCGGCGTAACACTTTCAGGCGGGCAACGGCAGCGTATTGGGATCGCGAGGGCAGTGGTGCGGAATTCGCCCATCCTTGTTTTAGACGAACCGACAGCCGCGCTGGATACCGAGGCCGAAAAGATAGTGATGGAGGCATTAGAACAATTGATGCAGGGGCGCACGGTCATCACCATCGCCCACCGGCTGAGCACCATAGCCGATTCGGACAAGATCATTGTACTGCACGATGGTGTGATAGCCGAGGAAGGCACTCACGATGAGCTGATAGAACTTGGACAGATATACGCCGGGCTGTACAACAACCAATCAAGCTCGAAGCATCCGCTTCACAAAATTATTTTGTAGTTTCACGTTTTTAACGGAATACATCTAACCAGGCCATGTTTCAGCGTTCCATTATCGTTTTCCCGGATGATACGGTAAAGCCTATTATCGATGCTATCAATAGCGCCACAAAATCTATCCTGGTAAAAATGTTCCTGTTTTCGGATCCTGAACTGATCGATGCGGTGATAGCTGCCAGGCAGCGCGGCGTAAAAGTAAAGGTAATGCTGAACCCCGCCCGCAGGAACGGCGAAGATGAGAACGAGGAAACCCACGCCCGACTCCAGGCGGCAGGCATAACCGTACGCGACACCAACCCGAGCTTTATCATCACCCACGAAAAATCGATGGTGGTGGACGGCAGGCTGGCCTTTGTAAAATCACTGAACTGGGAAACCAAAAACCTTACCGAAACCAGGGATTATGCCATCATTACTTCGCACCCTAACGAGGTAGAAGAGATCATACTGTGTTTTGATGCCGACTGGCACCGCAAAGAATTTGATCCCGGAGAAGAAGCGAGGTTGATATGGTGCAGCCTGAACGGTCGCGCGCGGATAGCTCATTTTATCGACCAGGCCAAACACACGCTTTTTATTCAGAACGAACGTTTCCAGGACCTGGTGATCATCGAACGGATAGTACGCGCGGCAAGCCGGGGTGTGAAAGTGCATGTGATGGCTGCTCCCCCACATACGCTGAAAAAGGACAAGCTTGTAGAGGGTGTTGGGGGGCTGCGCATTATGGATGATGTAGGTATCAAAATCCATAAACTAAAGCATTTGAAATTGCATGGTAAAATGCTTTTAGCAGACGGCTGCAGGGCGGTAGTGGGATCGATAAATCTTGCGCCGGGAAGTTTCGATCATAGGAGGGAGTTGGCTATTGAAGTACATGATGCCGAGGTGATAGAACGGCTGCAGAAAATAGCCCATCACGACTGGGAGAATTCGCACACGCTCGACTTGTCTGACGAGGGGTTATACGACGACCTGGAACGGCGTGGGCAGGGCGGCTCGGAAAAGTTGGTGCTTGATAAGGACGAAAAGAAACATCACCACAAGAAAAAAAAGCACCACTAATAAAACCTATATCAGCGCCGCAAAAAGATAAGCTGCAACAGAAAGCGCTATGCCGTACATAAATATATCGTAAGCAATGCGCAACAAACGGAATTTTCGCCCCAAAACGCGTCCCTGCCAGTAAATATCTTTTATAAAACTACCGTAAAGGAAATCGCTGTCGTCCATCATTTGGGTGATGCCATATTCAAATTCCTTCAGGTCCATTCTATAATAGCTGCCAAAGAATAAAAGGTTAACCTTTTTCTGCTCCACCTGTTCACGGGTAAAGGTGCCTTTCGGGATATTGGGCCGCGTTGCCAGTACCGAATAAATAATGGTTATTACACTTATAATAAGCAACAGAACCGTTGGAGCCACCAGGCGCGGGTTTACCGAAAATTTACTGATGAGCAAACCTATAGCCACGGTGATGATAATGGAATTAACCGATATCATAATAAAAGCCTTGTTATCAGCCATTACACTGAGCCGCTGATGGTTGGCCGACGACGATTTGAACATAGTTTGCACCCCCTGCAGGTGATGCTTTTTCTTCTTCAAATGATGTACATATACGCTTTTCGGATCTTTTGGCCCGACGGGTTTGTTACCCGTTAAATCGTTTATGTTTCCTTCGGGTGGTATATTTTCTTCCGGCATGCTCATCTTTTTCGGTTTGAAGCGAACCAAATATATTGTTTTTCCCGGCTAACATTTTTAAGAATTTTCTTACATTCAGTTCTTCAATTTTATGGCGAGGTTCCTTTTTACATTTTTATTTAGTGTCCTGTTATTACAGGCGGTTGCTCAAAGCAACGATAATAGCCCTGCTTTAACCCAGCAAGGCATCCGCAGACCAAAACTGGTTGTCGGTATTGTGGTTGACCAGATGCGCTGGGATTACCTGTACCGCTATTATAACCGCTACCAAAACGACGGCGGGTTCAAACGGCTTTTGCTCAATGGCTTTTCCTGCGAAAATGCTATTATACCGTATATCCCTACAGTAACTGCTTGCGGGCATACCAGTATTTACACCGGAACGGTGCCCGCCATAAACGGTATTACGGGTAATGAATGGTATGATTATGACCTGAACAAACAGGTTTACTGTACTGAAGATGAACAGGTTACCACTGTGGGCGGTAAAGGCGCAGCCGGCCAGATGAGCCCGCATAACCTGCTGGTAACTACAATAGGCGATGAACTGCACCTTGCCACCAATTTCAAAAGTAAAGTAATAGGCATAGCAATGAAGGACCGTGCCGCTATACTGCCGGCAGGGCATACTGCCAACGGCGCTTTTTGGTTCGACGAGGCCACAGGCAACTGGATATCATCGTCTTATTATTCCATTGGGCTGCCGAAATGGGTTGATGATCTCAACAATAAAAAACTGCCCGACCAGTATTTTGCCAAAAACTGGAATACGCTTTACCCCCTGAATACTTACACCCAAAGCACCGCAGATGCCGAACCTTATGAATACCGGCCATTCGGGAAAGACGTAAAAGGATTTCCGTACGATCTGAAACAATTTGCCGGCAAAAATTACGGGATGCTGCATGTAACCCCTTACGGCAACAGCTTTACCTTCGACATGGCAAAAGCCGCGGTCGACGGTGAAAAAATGGGCGCCGATTCTGTAACGGATATGCTTACGATAAGCCTGTCGACACCGGATTATATCGGGCATACATTTGGGCCGAACTCGGTAGAGGCAGAGGATGACTTCCTGCGGCTGGACAAGGACCTTGGCGCTTTTCTTGATTTCCTTGATCAGAAAGTAGGAAAAGGCGAGTACCTGGTATTTTTAACCGCCGACCACGGAGGGGCTCATGTTCCCGCTTTTCTTGGTCAGCACTCCATACCTACGGGCAATGCAATAGACCGGGGGTATAACGATGAAATAGGCCAGCTTTTGAATGCGAAATTTCATTCGGATAAATTGCTGATCAATGTATCTAATTACCAGGTGCATCTTAACCGGCTGGAAATAAAGCGGTTCGGCCTTAATAAAGATTCCGTAAACAAAGCAGTTATAGACTACCTGTCGGCACAGACGGCCATTTACAGGGCGTTTGCGCTGGATAAAACGACAGAGACTACGTTAAACGCGACTATCAAAAGGGATGCGACGAACGGTTATTATCCGCCGCGCAGTGGAGATATTCAAATCATTTTTAAACCTCAATGGATAGAAAATTTTGAACATGGCGGCACCACGCACGGCGCCTGGGGGCCGTATGATGCGCATATACCGCTGCTGTGGTACGGATGGGGTATAAAGCAGGGGCAGTTGAGCAGGGAAGTTTATATGACAGACATTGCGCCTACTGTTGCCTCGTTACTGCATATCCAGATGCCAAGCGGTACGGTGGGGAAGGTTATACCGGAAGTATCAAAATAGAGCCGGGTTTACATAGCTTTGATAAAACTGATCACATACCATAAAACTAGCAGGATGAATAGAATTTTTACAGCCGTGTTGTTTTTTTGCCTTGCATGTTTAACAGTTAAAGCTCAAAAACCTGTCGACAAAGTAAAGTTCTTTACAGACACCTCGGTACTTAGCGGCACCCTGAGTTTCAACTTCAAAAAGGTGATATCAAATAAGGAAAAGGAAGGGGCTATCTTCCCCGCAACCTTTATCTGCAAAATGGAAGACCTGGAAGTGCACGATCCCATCCAGATAGAGGTGCGGGGGCATTTCAGGCGCGAACATTGTTACCTGCCGCCATTGAAACTGATCTATAAAAACGATCCCTCGGCCGCATTCTATCAATTAAAGTCGCTAAAACTGGTAAGTGCCTGCATGACCAGCAACGCGGATGACCAAAATCTGCTTAAAGAGTTTCTTATTTACAAAATGTACAATCTGCTTTGCGAAAAAAGTTTTAGAGTGCGGCTTTTGAACCTAACCTATCTGGACAGCGCAGGGAAAAAAAATCCATTGACCCGGCACGCATTCCTGATAGAGGATGCCAGGCAACTGGCCAAGAGGAATGATTGTGAAGAATGGAATGACAGGAAAATTCCCACCGAAAGAACCGACCGGAGGCAAATGACCATGGTTGCCGTGTTCGAATATATGATAGGTAATACGGATTGGTCGGTGCCGGTTGAGCATAACATCAAGATATTGCACTCTAAAACAGATTCGCTTTCGCGCTCTTATGCGGTGCCTTATGATTTTGATTTTTCGGGACTGGTAAATACCAACTATGCAGCACCCGATGAGCACCTCGGCACCTCAACCGTCAGGGAGAGGGTCTACCGGGGATTTCCGCGAACAATGGATGAATTACACGACGTACTGAATGATTTTAAAAAACAAAAAGAAAACATCTACGCACTCATTAACAACTTTAACCTGCTTAACCCTTATACCAAAAAAGATATGATCAAATATCTTGATGAATTTTATGACAAGATAGATGACGATTCGTCGGTTAAGTCAGTTTTTGTTAATAATGCGCGTGTAAATTAGACCGGTATCAACCCGCAAGGTCAATTATTCTTTAGGCCTATCTGGTGATTTTTGTAATCTGTCAGGTACTCATTCTCAATAAAAAAGCTGAGGCTGAAAATGGTCCTGAAATCGTTGGTGTTATTGGGGTTTTGTACCTCGGTCAGGTTTTCTGTTGAGGTAGTGGTGTATTGATAAACGAAACCTTTGTTGGTAGTTACTTTAACCACTGTATTGGCAGGCAGCTGGCCTATAGTGCGTACCGCTGTTTTATCCTCGATAATGGTTAAGGCTGGCGTCCCTGTATCGAACAAGACATTGGCGGAAACGCTTTTGCTGCCATAAGTTATGGTAGACGGTATATTAGGTGAATATCCTCCGGGATTAATTGGGGATAGCGGATGCATGATAAAACCTGCCGAACTAAGATCGGAAGAAGTAAGCCCAACCGTTAACAGGCTCGAGACATAATTGCCATTACTGTTGAACTGAGCCATGCTTAAGGTGGCAAGCTTGAAACCGCTGGTAAGGTTGCTGCCGGTATTAAAATAACTCAAAGGGCTGGCTATGCTGCTGTTGGTGTAGCTGACACCCGGCCCTACCCCGAATACGTCATTCGAATGCGCCGGATATACCGTGCCGGTACCCGAAACTATTTTGTAATATAAGAAGAACGGCAACCGCTTTACAGTAAAACTGCCGTCAGAATTACCTATGGTGACCGAAGCATAAGCCAGGTTGCCATATTCTTTAGTCAGGCTTAATGAGTTGCCATAACTTATGGTAGCTGTTTGGGAGGTAATGGTGATGCCGTTCACCACCGTCGAATCGCCGGTGAATTGGATGCCATTTGTGGTTATCATCGATGCCGGTATAAGGTCGTGCGCGTCAATGGTCATGCCGGTAGAGCCGGTGTCGAAAATGCCGTAATAGGTTGTGGTGTTAGTGCCTATCTTAGTGATCGGAATAAAAATCCGCTTGTTGGTATCAATTGCATACTCATATAAACCCATTACCACAGGGTTAACAGTAGTGTTGGTTGTAGAGGGTTTGCTACTGTCCTTTTTACAGGAGAAAATAGCAACTGTGAGCAGCAATAATAGGGCAAGACCGGATCTTGAAGCAGTATACGTGTTGCGCATAAATGTTTTGTATTAAACCTGATACGTGTCAAATGGTTTAAACTGTTGCCAAAAAATAACGTCACAGCAAAAAAATATTGTGATGTGCCGACGAATTAGCGGTATGAGCCGACCAATTTTAGTGCCAAAACGTCCCGCCAAGTTGCCGCCAACTGGTTATATGATCAGTTGAGCCCACCATTCGGCCTATCTCTCCAAAGATATCTGCAGGTTTTTTGCCCTGCCGGCGAAGATAGCTAACCGAGGTGTCGCCTGCCGATTTTGAAAGCTTTTTTCCTGCTTCTGTAAGCAATGGATGGTGATGAAAAACAATCTTTTGGAATTGCGAAGACTCAATTTCTTTGGCCAGGTAGAGCTGAGCCAGTGTTGATGACCAAAGATCCTGCCCACGGACAACCAGGTCGATGCCAAAATGTATGTCGTCTATGACCGAGGCTAACTGGTAGGCAGGGTAGCCATCTTTTTTTCGCACTACAAAATTATGCATATCTGCGGGCAGACTTGCTTTTGCAACGCCGTTTAGCGTTTTCACCGATAGTTCTGCATCATCATTTGTTCTAAACCGCCAGCAGGCGCCGGGTGTATTCAACGAAAGTGCTTTATCACGACAGATGCCGGGATAAATATCATTTGGATTGTTTTCCCTGATCTGCGAGCGCGAACAAGTGCAGGCAAATACCAAATCATTCTCCTCTAATTTTTTTAACGCTTCGCGGTAAATATCTATCCGGTGCAATTGGGAATATTCAGATTCAAACTCCTGTAAATTACGCGGACCTTCGTGCCAGGGTATTTCGAGAAAATTGAGCATATCGAATATGTCCTGAACATATTTGGGATTCATTCTGTCGCGGTCGAGGTCATCGATACGCAATAGTATTTTTGCACCGGTTTTTTCTGCGACAGACGCAGTGATGGCAAAGGACAAAACATTACCCAGGTGTAAGAATCCGCTGGGCGTCGGGGCTATTCGGGTTTTGTTGAAGTTAGGCAGTACGGGGTCCATGAAACTACATTTCCTCAACCTTTTTCAGGAATAAATCGCGGCGGCGGGTCGATACCTCAAGGCTTGTATTGTCATTCAAAGTCACGTAGCCCCCTTTCCCTTTGTGGTAACTCTTAATGCAATCCATGTTAATGAGGTGGCTGTTATGTATGCGGAAGAAATTGTGATCTGTCAGCATATCTTCAAAATCTTTTAATGTTTTCGCCACCATGATCTGCTGCTTATCTTTCAGATAGATGGTGGTATAATTTACATCAGACTGGCAGCGGGTAATGTCGCTTACCTGCAAAAAAAGAAGCCCTTTGTTTGTTGCCACCGTGATCTTTTTGGAAGTGTTGTCTGTTGTTTTAAGATTATGAAGCAGGGTATTAAACTTTTCTGTCAACTGACGCTGATCTAATATTTTTTGCAGCCTGACAATGGCTTGTAACAGGTCGTCCGGGTCGATAGGTTTTAGCAGGTAATCCACCGCGCTGAATTTGAATGCCTGTATTGCATAATTATCATAGGCCGTTGTAAATATCACTTCAAAATCTATTTGAGGAAGGCGCCCTAAAAGATCAAAGCCGGTTTGTTCGTGCAATTGGATATCGAGAAATACCAATTCGGGCTTAAGGGCGGCTACGCCGGCAACCGCATCATCCACATTATCAAAAGTGCCCGCTACCCATACGGATTGTTTGCAGTACCTGTCCAGCAGGCCTGCCAGGCGTTGGGTGCAATGCGTTTCGTCGTCAATAATAACCGCCCTGATCATGTTAAAACCTTAAATCGTGCGGCAATTTAATACTTACTTTGGTTCCTTCATCCAGATCGGTCAACTCAACTTTGGCGTTTGTTTGCTTGGTCTTATTGATCATATTGATCCTGGACTGGATCACTTTAATGCCAAACGAACGCCTGCCCTGGCGTATTTTATTCTTTTTTAATTCAGCGGACCGCACACGGCCCACGCCGTTATCCTGCACCGTATATTCTATCATCCCGTCTCTTTTTTGAACTTTGATATGGATAACCCCATCGCCGTTTTTAGGCGATATGCCATGCCAGATGCTGTTTTCGACAAAAGGCTGTAGCAGCATCGGCGGCACCAGGGTTTGTTCAGGGTCGATATCTTCGTCCACTTCTATATAATACAGAAATTTGTTGCCCAGCCGCAACGCTTCTAACTGGATATAAAGCTCCAATGCTTTCAGATCGTCGGCCAGGCTAATAGTTTCCTGTTCGGAGTTTTCCAGTATCATCCGCATTAATTTGGCAAAACGCACCAGGTAAAGGTCGGCTGTTTCTTTGTCGTGCCGGGCAATATAATCGCCAATCGAATTAAGCGAATTAAATATAAAATGCGGGTTCAGTTGTGCCCTTAAAACCTTCATCTCGGTTTCAGAAACCTGCGCTTTTAATTCCGCCTCTTTTTGCTTCTCGCGGGCATCCTTTCGCCTCGAATAAAAAACGAAGGAAAGGGCTGCAGAAAATAACAGGATAACGCCAATGATGATCGATGCATTTTTGATCACTTTCTGCCGCGAAAGCTCGGCCTGTTTCTTTTGGTTCTCGGCTTTTAAAACGGCTTCTTTCTTATCGTAATCGTATTGGATATTCAGGCGGGTAATTTCTGTACGTTTTTTATCGTTCCGTATGCTGTCGGTCAATTCAGCATAATTGCGGTAACTGCTAAGCGCGGTACTGTAATTTTTTTGCAACTCGTAAATACGGCTCAGTTTTTTCCATTGGTCGGCCTGGGTATTCAGATCGCGTATCTCAAGGGCCAGCTTTACCGCCTTCATCTGCACTTCCAATGCTTTATCCAGCCGCTTTGAAGGCTCAACCTTTTGGGCGCGAAGGATGTTATCGGACGCGGAAAGGTAAAGGTCGGCCAGGTGCCCCAGCGTCGAGGATGAGTTATTTTTTGAACCGATGGTATCATAAAGGCTGATTGCCCTGTTAAGGCAGGCGAACGCGTCGGTGTATTTGCCCAGGTGCCCATAGGCAACGCCCATATCCGACAGGTCGTTAGCCTCCCCCTTTTTACTTTTAAGCCGCAGGTTGATAGCAAGTGCACGTTTATTATAAGCAATCGCATTTTGATAGTCTTTCGTATCGAGATATACGGCGCCTATATTACTTAGGGCCGCTCCCGCCCATATTTCATCGCCCAGTTCTTCAAGCACTTTTAAACATCGGTTATAATATTTTAACGAGACGCTATAATTTTTCAGGTAATAATTCACTACGCCGAGGTTGCCTGTGGTTTTGGCTATCATCGACTTATCCTGCAACGAATCAGCTAATTTTAACTCTTTGTAGTAAAATCCGCTTGCCTTGGGATAGTCGGCGAGAAGCGTATAACATGAACCGAGCGTATTATAACAGGCTGCAACCCGCTTTTTATCGCCTGTTTGCTGTGCTAATGGTAATGCTTTGTTGACATAATCGAGTGCGGTTATATAGTTGGCCGTATTGTAATAATTGGTGGAAAGTTTGAGGTAACAGTTGATGAGCCCGGGTTTATCATCAACCTTGTTAAATTGATCAAGCGCAAGCAAAGCCGGGATAATAGCGTTTTTGGGTTCCGACCGGAATTCATATACCCTGGTCTGCGTCATATACGACCTGGCAAGGGCGAGGCTGTTGTTGAGTGCTTTTGATACCGATATGGCCTGGTTTGCATAGTCCATACCGGTTTTGTTATCAAATGGTGCATAAGCGACGGCAAGCCTGTTCAGCAGGCCGATATAAGCGGTGTCTTTCTGTTGATGTACGGCCAATATTTTGCGAAGACTATCTGCCTGTTTTTGCTGGGCGAAGACCATTTGACACAGCGCGATCAGGGACAGTGAGAACCATCCTCTCCGCCAGAAAATAACCAAAAAACGAAACCCCGGCAAACGCATAGCAAAAGATACGTCAAAATCAGTTTACATCCACCTACGCAGCGAAAAATAAATGAGATAGTGCATTTAATCAATATAGCTTGAGGCGCGTATGTACCTGAACTATCTTGTTTAAAAACATGCTTTTATGAGAAAGATAATTCAAATACTGCTGACTGTTTTCGCGCTGGTGATATTGTGTACTGCGTGCAAAAAGGACAGTAATAAAACAAACAAGCAGGTTGATACCAAAGATTTTTATATCAAGCTAAAAGTAAATGGCGTTGCCAAGACCATGACAGTCAATGCGACGACAATTTCGGGCGTGGTGTCAGGCATTATTCACGCATTGTCAATAAGCGCCGAGTTTACGTCAAACCCGGTTGCAGGAGTAACCATAGGGCTGAATGATGGTGCAGCGTTCAATACGACTACTACCTATACCGGGAAATATATTAACGTTAGCGGTACCACAACTATTCAAACAACATTCATTTACAAGGACGAGGATAATTCGACCTACCTGGCCAGCCCGGCGGCAGCGGGTACTAACGTAACGCTGAATATTACCGAAATATCTGATGACCATTTTAAAGGCACATTTTCGGGGAAACTTCTCAAATCGGCTACTACGACAACTTTTATAAATATTACCGACGGCGAATTTTACGTAGGCCGTTCGCTATAGATCTATTTGATAACCAAACGAATCAATCATGAAGGAATTAGAAATCAGCGGAAGAAAGTACGACGTCTACACGGTAACCGGCAGAGTAAACGAGGCCGGGAAGAATATGGAAACCAGGGTCCAGGGCGGCGGCGGCGGTGGCTACAGTTATCGCGGAACCGGCGGAACCGCGCCGGTGACCATCACCTCGACCACCGTGGTACACGACCAGATATTTTTGACCGAAGACAGCGGTACCGAACATGCTTTCCAGTTACAGGATTTTAATGTGGCTTGCCGCGAAACTAACCTGATCTCGGTTGTATGGGCGATAAAAAAAGGAAAAAAACTGGGGCCATACGTTGTGGTTGTTAATCACACTACACGAAAAAGTTTTTATAACGATAAGGCGCTGAAAAAGATTTTTCGCTTTAATATATGGTACTTTTTGGGCGGCGGGTTTTTGCTGGGGCTGGTACTTGGCCGCAGCATAACCGGGGGTGTTTTCGGGCTGCTCTTCGGCCTGCTGATGTGGGCAGTAACCTGGAACGGGCCAAAGCTCCGCGAGTTTAAGGAGCAGGTATCACTTCCGCCGGCTGTATTGGCATAATAATAACCAGGCAAAACGTTTCGATATGAAAAAGATAAGCACAGGTGTACTGCTGATTTTGATCTGTGGCAGCTTGTTTGCCCAGCAAAAAAGGACGCCACCCCCTCCTCCGCCAAAACCAATAAAGCTGCTTGACCTGTTCAAAAAGAAAAATAAACAACAGACCGCAACTACAGGTACCCAAACGAATACCGCGCAAAACGATGGCATCGGTCAGGTGGCTTCGGGCGATCTGCCCATAACGCAGGGCAATTTGACATCGGGGGAATATTGCTCCATCATTTTAAAAGACGGTGTGCTTTACGGGTGGGGCGACAACAGTTACGGGCAGTCGGGCGTCGGCAAATCGGGATCGAATTTTACCCCGGTGCAGATCACCACGGATAACGACTGGAAAATGGTGACCATGGGAGGTTACCATACGCTGGCCATAAAAACAGATGGCACCTTATGGGCCTGGGGCTGGGGGAACGACAGTGAGATGGGCCTGGATCAACTTGGAACGAGGGTCGAATTTCCGACAAGGCTGGGGCGCGATACCGACTGGACCTGGGTATCAACGTCAGACGGGCACACTGCGGCGCTGAAAGAGAATGGTACGCTTTGGGTGTGGGGCAATAATGTTGACGCCCGGCTGGGCGTTGGCCCAACTGTAAACAGCACCTGCCGGCACCCTTACCAGATGGGCCGTGACCGTGATTGGGCGACGGTGGTTGCAGGCGATGCCTATACCATAGCATTAAAAAAAGACGGCAGCCTTTGGGCCTGGGGCGTTAACACGGGCGGATGCCTGGGCGCCCCAACCGTAACACAAGTACAGCAGGCGCCCATACAGATAGGGACCGATAAAGATTGGGTTAAGATTTTTACCGGATGGCGCGGCTTTGGCAGCTTCGGCATAAAAAAAGACGGCACCTTATGGGCCTGGGGCGTGAGCCGCTCATTTCAGCTGGGGTTGGGCCGAAATGTGAAAAGCATCGACCGCCCGACACAGGTTGGTACCGACCATGATTGGGTAACGCTGGCTAATGGCAGCATGAACACGATAGCTATAAAAGCAGATGGATCCCTGTGGCAATGGGGTAACAACCAGCTTAGCGGCCAGGGGGATATTGTGGCCCCGCAAAAAGTTAACCTGCCGGGCGGATGGAGTAGCGTGGCCGTAAGCCAAAACCATGCAGTGGCCCTGATGAACAACGGAAGGGTGTGGGCCTGGGGAGGCAACTATTACGGACAGCTTGGTGCGGGGAAAACGGTGCGTGGTGCATATTCAAATGCCCCTGCCGAGGTAAAGGATTTCCCTGTACCGGTTATCACCACTAGATCGAAAAAAGAACTGGCGACCATATTGAATGAAGAAACCAAAGTATTGTTCCAAAATGCAAGGTCCAGGCTATCGATAAAAGACAAAAACGCCATTGCAAAACTACTGGCGTTCCCGTTATCGAAGGATAAAAAGCAATTTATTTTGGAGGCGGATGCGGCGGATTATCCATTTGATGTTCAAGTGTACCCGACGGATATGAACAAGGACGGTGTGGAAGAGGTGTTTATGACCTTCGGCAACAGTTATACCTCGGGTCTTGCCGGGTCGAGCGTGGTGCTTTTTATCAGGGATAGTTATGGCGATTGGCACAAGGAGCTCGGTTTTCCCGGTGTGACACCAGATGTATTGGCAACCGGAAACGCAGGCTACCCCGATCTGCTGATCGGCGGGCCGGGAAATAACTTCCCGGTATGGCGATGGAACGGTAAAGAATATGTGTTGTACCGTAACGTATCCGATGCTGACTACCGGAAATTGAGGAGCATAAATGCAGAAAACCTAAGCAAGGCGTATGTCGCCCGTGCAGTAGTAAAAAAATGATACTATTCTACCGTTGTTACAGTTTATGGTTGGTTTGCAAAATGGCTGCCTAAGTGCAGCCATTTGTATTGCAGGTGACCGCTATTTTTGCTCGATTTTTTTGAGGTCTTTGGGGTCGGTGATGATGATCTCGGGCTTGCCTTTATAATCGATGATTTTGCCCGTAACCGAAACGGTTGCTCCTTTGTAATATTCTTCGGGTTTGTCTTTAAATTTAGCCCGGTCGGCGCCGTTTATTACTACCGTAAGATATTGGTTGGGGTGGCTTCCGCCCAGGTCGAGCAAGGTCATATTCGTATTATCAAACAATTTTGTTCCGTAGACCTTATCAGTTATCACCACCGTTTCGCCTATATGTTTTGTCGCGTCTTTGGCGGCGATCGTCATTTGCGCCGATGCTGAATAAGCTGCCAGCATCATAAACAAGCTTAAAATAACTGTCCGTTTCATAATGTAAATGTAGGCAGAAGAATTATCCCGGCGGCCGGAAAACATCAGGACAACAAGTATTTTACAAACCGGAACGCAAAACAGCTAAATTTGAAGGTGTTAATAATTACTATTTGCCGATTCTCCTCAAAAGTTAGTAATTTTTGCACCGATAATACTTTAAGGATACCGTGAAAAGAAACACCCTGCTATTTTATATTTTACTCATTATACTGGCAGTTACTGCGGTATATTCGAACCACTTCTACAACGGCTTTCATTTCGACGACAGTCATTCGATTTACGACAATCCCAATATCCGTCATATCCAAAATATCCCAAAGTTTTTTAAAGACGGCACAACCAGCAGTATCTTACCACAAAACCAATCGTACCGGCCGGTTACCACTGCATCGCTGGCCATCGATTACTGGCTGAGTAAAGGATACGACCCGTTTTTCTATCATTTATCAACTTTCATCCTGTTCCTGCTGCAGGGCATATTGATGATCTTTTTTTTTAACAGGCTTTTCGGGCTGTCCTCGCAAAACAGCAACATCATGTACGTAGCGTTGTTCGCTACCACCTGGTACCTGCTGCACCCCGCTATAGCCGAAACCGTGAATTATATTATAGCCCGGGCCGACATCCAATCCACCGTCGCTGTGTTGGCCGGTTTTGTATTGTATGCCCGCTCGCCTTTTTGCAGGAGGACGTTTATTTATCTGCTGCCTGTCGCCATCGGTGTATTGGCCAAGCCACCGGCAGTAATGTTTGCGCCGATCTTTTTCTTTTATGTGCTGATGTTCGAGGAGAAACTGAGCCTCACCGATATATTCAAACGGGTTCACCTGAAACAATTGGGTAAGGCGATATGGAGATCGGTGCCGGCATTTATCGTGTGCGGCGGGATGTATCTGCTGGTCGACAGGATGACGCCGAAAACCTGGGAGCCGGGCGGCCATTCGCCGCTGCAATATCTTATTACGCAGCCATTTGTGATCCTGCATTATTTTATAACGTTTTTCTGGCCGACAGGGTTAAGTGCCGACAGCGACTGGGGCGTATTAGACAGTATTAAAGACTGGCGCTTTTTTGCCGGCTGCCTGTTTCTTTTGATAATGATCGGCATTGCTTTTTACACTTCAAGGTCGTCGAAACTAAGGCCCATCAGTTTTGGCATTCTGTGGTTTTTTATCGCTCTGGCGCCTACGTCAAGTATCATCCCGCTTGGCGAAGTGCTTAATGATCACCGTATGTTTTTCCCGTTCGTTGGTCTGACGTTAAGCGTAAGCTGGGCAATAGGCTTGCTTGTATTTAAATTAATGGCCGCCAAGGAGTCGTTTTTGGCAAAGAATGCGAAACTGCTTTGGGTACCTGTGCTGGCAATATTTGTTACTTGCGCCTATGGCACATGGAAGCGAAATAACGTATGGCATAGCGAGGAAAGCCTATGGCTGAATGTTACCGTCAAAAGCCCAAAGAACGGAAGGGGACTAATGAATTATGGCAACATACTGGTATCGGAAGGGAAATATGCCGAAGCGGAAAACTATTTTAACCGCGCACAGCAATTGCTGCCCAACTATTCCTTCATTTATATAAACATGGGCGTGCTGAAGGATAAACAGGGTAAATTTAAGGATGCTGAAAGTTATTTTATCCAGGGCATCCTTCTCGGCCCGCAATATGCGGTTCATCACAAACTATATGGAAAGTTCCTGTATGATATGCGGCGTTACCGCGAGGCCGAAGTTGAGCTGGAAAGGTCACTGAATCTTTCTGCAGGCGATTTGGAAACCCACCAATACCTGCTGCAAACTTTTGATGCTTTGGGGGAATGGGACAATCTGAAATTGCTTGCAAAAGGCACGCTACAACTTGAGCCCGGAAACCCCGAAGCGCTGGCTTATCTCGAAGATGCCGCGAAACAAAAAAACAAGGCCGACTTGGAGGCCGAAAAGGCTGAACTTTCACCTACACCCGAGAAATATTTACAGTTGAGCCTCGACTATTACCTGGATGCGCGGTTCGGCCTTTGTATAGCAGCTGCACAGGAAGCCATCAAACTTAAACCAAATTATGCGGCGGCTTATAACAACATAGGCAGCGCCTATATAGCCCTGGAACAATTTGACCAGGCTTTGGAGCCGCTAAAAAAGGCGCTTAGCATTCAGCCTAATTACGTTTTGGCAAAAAACAATCTTTCGCTGGCGGAAAATCATATAACAGGCCTTACTTACCCGGTAAAGCCGCCTACGGCCGAAGAATATGTAAATCAGAGTTTGACTTATTATAACTTTAAATTGTATGACCTGTGCATTGTAGCCTGCGAGAGCGCGCTGGAGCAGAATCCGGATTATGACCTTGCTTATAATAATATGTGCGCGGCTTACAATGCGTTGGGCCAATGGGACAACGCGATAAAAACCGGCGAGAAGGGGATGCAAATAAACCCTAAAAACGAATTGCTGAAGAATAACCTGGCGCAAGCAAGGGCCGGGAAAGCCCAAGCCGGGAAATAGCGCCCCAACCAGCGCTCTCCAAATGACCGGGATTTTTTCGGATTATTTTTTCCTGAAGAAAAATGCTTTTATATCCGGCTCCGAACTATCAATAGTCGGTTTCATCATCTTCAGTGCCAATGCCATCAGCGATGCCTTCCATTTGCTCATGCCCTTATCGGCCAGCATGCGGTCCTTCGTGCTTTGCATATCGAGCGATTTTAGCTTGAAAACATCGATGCAATTGAAATCATGTTTATCCAAAAGCATTTTCATATTGCCTTCATTAAAATAGTTCATGTGCGGGCTGTGGAAGTTGAACTGCCACATGCGTGTCAGTGAGCTATTCATGCCGAATTTGTGCAGCAACGTGGCTATCCGGTAAAAGAAGCCAGTGCTCATGGGGATATTAATGATCAGGATGCCGTCGTCGGCCAGGTCCTGTTTCAGGCTTTCAACCAGGCTGTTGATATCAGGAATATGCTCGAAAACGTCGTTAAAAATGATGAAATCATAACCGTTTTCCTTTTTGGGGCTTACATCAGGATAGAAACCGTAAATAACATCCAGCTTTTTTTCCTTGTGGTAATCCTCGTAAACATGTTCCGGCTCGATACCGATACAGCCCACCCTTTGGCTCTGGCAGGTTTCCAGCCACCAGCCGTTGCCGCTGCCTATCTCCAGGCCGTTCAGGTCGCCGCCTTTCGTAGCTTTCAGTTTAGCTATAATGGTAATAAAGTTTTGTAGCCGCAACGCTTTCAGGCCCGGGTCGCGCGCACCGGCTTGCAGGGCCGATTCAAACGAATGTTCGAACTGTGCATCTGAATGCAGCAGGCCGCAGTTGTTGCATTTATAAACATTAAACCGCAGTTTAAACAACACTTTAAGCGGGCTTCCGCAAACGGGGCAGGTGGTGTGATCCATGGATACTATTTTTTGCTCTCCAGGTGTTTATTGAACTCTTCCTTCAACAGCGCTATTTCCTGGCCAAGCTTTTTGTTATCGTTATAAAGTTTTGATGCTACTACGCTCAGGTGCAGCAGGTATATCAATATCGCGAAGATAAAGCCGGTAAATACCAGGTTTGCCGCAACCACAACACCCGTTAATTTTCGCAAAACCTCCAGGCCATCGGTCCAGAACGAGAATACCATGAGGAATACTGTGCATATTATCCATACAATGGCATATTCCTCGCGCAGCTTGCCTTTAACAATTAGCCGCGAAATGTACAGGATGAACAAAATGTTCGCGATGATGGTGATGATCTGTATCCTTAGCATGATGATCAGAGTTTACGAATGAATGAAAAGAACATGGCCAGGCTCACTTTAAAACAATAATATAACGAGCCGAAACTACGGATAGATGATTGCCCGCCCTGTCTTGGGGCCATTACTACGGCTACTTCGGCTACCTTCAGCCCTGCTTTTGAAAATACAACCAGCGATTCAGGCTCGGGGTACTCGTCAGGGTAATAGATGGACGCCAGTTCGATAGCCTTGCGGTCGAACAAACGGAACCCGGAGGTGCTGTCATATATCTGCTGACCGGTTAGCAATAGATTAACCCAATGAAAATATTTGATACCCAGCCTACGCGTGAACGAGGATTGAAAACCTTCCTTTTCCAGGAAGCGTGAACCGATAACCACGTTGGCCCCGGTTTCCAGGTGATGGTTGATCAGTTTCGGCAGCTCTTTCGGGGGATGCTGGCCGTCGCCGTCCAACTGGATGGCCATGTCGAACCCGTTATCGCGGGCATATAAAATGCCGGTTTGCACCGCACCTCCAATGCCCAGGTTTACCGGCAGATCGATAACCGTTGCCCTATGTTTTTTGGCCACTGCCGAGGTGTTATCCTTTGAACAATCGTTAACGATCAGCGCCTCCAATTGATAGCCCTGCGGCAATGTTGTGGCAAGTAACCCGGGTAGGAGCGTGGGCAGCGATGCCTCTTCATTATAACATGGTATCACGATCAAAACTTTGCCGGGCATTCGTTCAGCGGTATTAACAGGTGTTAAAATTCAGTGGTGAAATTAAAGGTTTTTTGTAAAAATACCAGCATGTTTTAAACAGGTGGGTACGTAAAAATCCGAAATTAAGACAAGTGAAAAAATGGGTGTTTTTACCCTTGGGAAATTACATTCCTGATTACTACATTTATACATATATACTTGATAATCACTTGATAAATCACAATTCATTTAAATATGAAAACATCGGTTATTTTGATATTGAGTATTCTGCCTATTTTCGGCGGTAAAATAAATCATCCCGGCATATCCGGGATCGAACGTCATGTTGCCGGCCTGGATTGTTCCCAATATAATGTTTATGGGGTGCAGCATTGTATAGCGGGCATCAATTCGGAAATTTTGGATGTAACAGCCAGCGATACGCAGCATAACAGTGAATGGTGCTGGGCGGCTTCAATTTCAGCTGTTTTCAATTATTACGGGCATAATGTTTCGCAGGAAAGGATCGTTGGGGAAACATTCGGAAGGATAGAAAATGTACCGGGATCGCCCAATGCCATTTTATCTGCCTTGAATAAAAATTGGACCGACGATGACGGAAATGATTTTTCCGTCAGGGCGACAACTATCGCTGTAACCCCTGCCGCCGCTGCTCAGGACCTGGCTGCGGACCATCCGCTAATCATCGGGACACTTGGCCATGCCATGGTATTAACCGCATTGGAATACGATCATGATGCGTATGGCCGGGGAAATGTCACTGTTGCGACGGTAAGAGATCCGTGGCCATATAATGCCCGGAAAAGATATTTGAGCGTTCAGGAATGGTTCAGTACCAGTTTCCTGGCCAGGATAAGGGTGTACTAACATTGTTAAGAGTTTATGCATTAAAACAATAAGACATGAAAAGGCTCATTTTACTATTCGCGCTAACCGTTGTTTGCTATGCTGCAAAGGCAACAACCATTTATGAGATCAAATACACTTTCGCTAACACCGGCGACAGGATATATGCCGCATTTTTGGTGAGGTACGAGAACAATACCGGGTTTATGCGAGTGAGATACATCATTAACGGCACGGCGAAGGTTGTAAATATGGATTTTGACGAGATACGTGGAAATTACACCATCGACGGTGCCAGTAACGAAACGATCAGGTTTACGGGCCGGAACCCGGTCTTTATTTTAGGCGAGGCCACAGACAAATACTACCCGGATTATTTATGGTTCAAAAAACTACCCGGAGAAAGTACTTTCAAACCCTGGGGGGTGACATCGCCCAATCCTAACGGCACCACCGACCAGGGGAGTATTACCAGCGTGAAGCTATTAAACACCAGCGATATAACGGAGGAGTATGCCAATTACTTTTTTGGTAAATCCGAGCCTTTCTTTGTCAACCTGTTCAATACTTCTTCAGGCAATAATACAAGTTCGTATGCTTCTAATTCAGGGACCATCAAACTCATCATGATAGCCAATACCAACGATGACAATATAGGCAGTACCTGTCAACGGGATATAGATCACGTTAAAGGAATGTTCAGGGACGTATCCAGGATGCTGAATCTTGGTTTTGAATACAAGGAGATATCGGGCGACAATTTTGGTAAAGCCACCGTTGTTAACACGCTGAATTCGATGAGCACGTCCAACAATGATATATTAATATTTTGCTATTCGGGCCATGGGTTTCATTACCGGAATGACGAAAGCAACGCCTACCCCCAGTTCGATCTGCGGAGCGGCAAGTTTGACGCCCTCGACGCTAATACACTCAATCTTTCGGATATTTATTCGACGCTCAAATCGCAAAACGCTCATCTGAAGATCATTCTGTCTGATTGCTGCAATAGCTACCTTAACGTGGCCAAACCGTTTGGCAATTCGAGGGCCGCTACAGCGCGTTCCATAGTGCAATGGAGCCGGTCCAACTGCCAGTCGCTGTTCCTTAACCAGTCGGGCGTTGTTGTCGCAACGGCGGCATCAAAGGGTGAAACGGCCAAATGCAATGCGGATATCGGCGGGTTCTTCATCTATAATTTTGTTAAATCGCTGGATAAGTCGTTAAGCGTATTTGAGGGGAATACATCGTGGTCCAATATCATATCCGAAACCAGGAGCGCAGTGCTTGAAATGACGAACGGCCAGAATTGCAATGAGTCGATATGTTCAGAAACCGCAGTTAGTTACGTAAAAATAAACTAATGAAACTGATCACCAGCATAATTTTGTTCGCTGTAATATGGAATTGCGGCGGAGCACAAAACAAGGCACCGATGCGTGACTCGGTTTTCCTTAATCAGAACGATATTAAGATATTGCTCAACAGCAGGAACGTGACCTATCACAGGCTCGAGGGATCGCCGGTAAGCGATAGTTTGAAAAAGGCCGGCGCTACTTATATCATGAACTACCTGTCTGCCTCTAAAGAGAAGATCGATAAGGAGAAATATTACAAACTCATCAGCATATTGACGAATTGTAATAACATTCAGCCCGAAACCAACCGGTGCACCATATTATCGGCGTATTGCCTGCAGATCAAATACCGAAAAGAGGAGTTGCTGCTTTTCTTTTCGAAGCCAGGCGTATGTGGCAATACGGTGGAAGTAATAAAAGTAACCGGGGCGGGCAAAAATCAATTTGTACAAAATTATAAAGCCGACAATCTTAAGTTATTGGATTAAGGCTAACCTGCCGGAAGAAGAGCGGTCCTTTGCTAAAACATACAAGATGTAATCGTGTTATCATGTGAAACGAGGAACGTCATGACCAACACAGAAAATACAAAAACCATGGGTGCCGATGGCGTTCATGAGTTTACCATGCAATACGGCGGCAGGGAATTATCCTGCAGGGTTGAAAAAGAAGGCGAAAAGCTGCATGTAAGCATCGACAATAATACTAAGGCAGAACTGGAACTGCATTGGGATGGGTCGATCACTCAAATATCCGGGACATCGTTGCCCGACTCAAACATCGGGTTTATTAAGAAACACGTTTTGGGGCAGGATAAATAAATTTCCTGCCTTGCAAAGCGGCGGGCCGACCTGCATAGGTGAATGCCGGCAAGGTGCATAATAGCCTGCATTATCCCGCTACACTAAGTGTTCACGCCACCGCCCCTTGCGTATGGTATTATGTTATAAGTGGTTTATTATTAGTATATTAAAAATTCAGAATCTGAAAAAGTGCCTTATTTTTGCACTTTTCGTGAACGCCGCCTTTGTATTTTTCTGAACGTCAGCTATTTAATTGTTTGCGTAATAATTGCGTTTGAGGGTTGTTTTTTGCTTCAAAATCAAGAATAGTCAAAAAAAGTCCGAAAAAGCCTCGTTTGAGCCAAAAAAGGCATGTTCAGGCAAATGGTTGTCTGCAGGAATAAGACCAAAAGCTGAGTTTTGATAAAAAACGCCGGATGCCTGCATCGCCTATTTCAAAATTCGATACACTTAGGGCAGGGAAGTAATGCATAGCAAGCTCAGTCTTCTTCTCAATCCATTAGAAGGGGCCATCGACAAAGTCGTAATCCTAACACCTCTTTCTAATATCTCGTGCGATCTGATACAGGTTTAAAAACCATCTAAATTCGCTTATTCTTCTATGCAAATAATTGTAACTTAGTATGCCACTCAAGCCTTACTCATGAAACAAATTTTTCTCATCTTTTTTTTCTTCGCACTTGGCTTACCATGTTTCGGGCAATCAAAAGCGCTTTCTTATACACTGTCCGTTGAGTTTTCACCATCGTTTATGAATAGAAGTACATTGACAGTGCGTAGCGGCGCAGACTCCAGTTTTATTGTATTAAAAGGTTATAAATCTTTAAATAAAAAAGAGCTTTCCTTTTGTGACACATCTACTTTAAAAGCTATTGACCTTTCCAGGCTAACTGCCTTTTTAAAAACGTATAAACTTTCAGTGAAAGCTACCAAAAAGAGCACCTTTAAAAAGAAACACGGAAATTTACCAAAATATGAAGATATTGGATTTGACGGTATTAATGTAGATTTAAGTTTGACTGTCAATGCAAATACCAGCAAATACCATTTTTGGTCTCCTAAAAGAGGCTCGGAGGATGGGAAATTGATGGGCATTTTGTTTGAAATTATGCAAAAAGCCTTTCCAATGGATAAGCCATTTGGATATCAATCTTATGAATACATTAAAGAATTAAAGGAATATTTCTGATATTCTCCATCCTATTAAGTCTTATCGTAGTCTTGGTTTATCCCAACACCTCTTCCAACACCTCGTGCGACTTAATGTTCCCAAAGCCCTCGATATGCAGGGCGTAATATTCCAATAATTTTAACAGCAGGTAGCGCCGCTCGTCGTTGCTGAAATGCAGCAGGTTCAAACCTTCAAAACTGCATTGCAGCAACGCGCCGAAGTTTTGCGTGTGCGGCGGGGATAAATAATATAGCCCATCGGGCTTATACCGGCTGAAGGTGCCGGCTTTCATATCAAAATAATCAGATCCGCCTGCTTTAAACTGCTCCGGGAAAAAGCCCAGGTGCCGTGTCAGCCTTACCAGGAACAATAAATGGAAATTCGCCAGCCCTTCATGCTGATGGTCGAGCCATTCGATGGCGCTGAAGATAAAATCAAATAAATTCTCATCGGCTGTTTGCTGGCGGACGGCTTTGTAAACGATCTCGTTCAGGAAGATAGCCAGGCTGCTTTTGATCACATCGTAAGGGATGCTTTGCAGCAGGGGCGAGTTTTTCAGTTCGGCTATGCGCTGTACCGAGCCGGTATTTTTATGATACACCACCAGGTCGAGCAGGTGCATAGGCTGCAGCATATTGCGGCTTATTTTGGCCCTCGGCTTTTTCACGCCGTTGATGATATAGGACTGCATTCCGAACTTCTCGGTGAAAATTTGCACAATTACACTGCTTTCGCCGTAGTCGGTGGTTTTGAAAACGATGCCACGGGTTTTATGCAGCATGATGTACAAGCAATAATAATTTGGGCAGGAAAATGACAGCGCCGATAACCAGGGCAGTAACGGCGGTAACCAGCACCGCGCCGGCGCTTATATCTTTAACATGACCGATCTTTTCATTGTATTCGGGCGAGATAACATCGCATAAAAGTTCAAGCGCGGTATTCAGCAGTTCGGTAAGTAACACCAACCCAATGCAAATGATGATCCAGAGCCACTCGGAAGCGGATATGTCGAGGCCATAACCCAGCATAAGCGCGATAGCCGTACAAAGCAGGTGCACGCGGAAATTAAGCTGTGTTTTGGCTGCGTACCAAAGCCCTTTAAATGCATAACCGAATCCACGGATAAATTTGTTCATCTGCACAAACTTAAATAAAACCTGTCATTTCGCATTGTTTTGGCTAAAGCCATGCCCGCTTTGTCATTATTCCGTTGGCTGAAGCCAACGGCAATGATAATATCTTTCATTGCCGTCCCATTTATGGGGCGGATGTAAAAAAAGTGTGCGTTGGCTTTAGCCTAACGACATCGGAGCATAAAACGCTTAGATTTATGCCTTAAATATCTATCAAAATGGATCTCAAACTCAAAGATAAAGTTGCCCTTGTTCTCGCCGCCAGCAAAGGACTGGGCCGGGCATCGGCTTTAGCCTTATCCGCCGAAGGCGCTAAAGTGGCTATCTGTTCCCGCAATACCGAAGAATTAAAAAAAACGGCTGCTGAAATTCATCAGCAAACAGGCAACCCGGTGATAGTTATCACAGCGGATGTTTCGGATGCCGCGCAGGTTAAAAACCTTATTAAGGAAACGGCTGGAACCTTTGGCGGTATAGATATCCTCGTGAATAACGGTGGCGGGCCACCTTTTGCTCAATTTGAAACTTTTGACGATGAAGCCTGGCAAAAGGCTTTTGAGTTAACCCTGTTTGCGTTCGCTCGTACAGGTCGCGAGGTGTTGCCTTATATGAAAAAAGCCGGCAGCGGGCGTATTATTAATATCATCAGCGGATCGGTAAAGGCAGTATTGAATAATGCTGTGCTTTCTACCGCTATGCGCATGGGCGTTGTGGGTATGGCCAAGCTGATGGCCGATGAACTTGGCCCTGACCAGATAACGGTAAACAACATCGCACCCGGACTGATCCTGACCGACCGCGTTAAGGAGGTTTTACCTAAAGATGTTGACCACGACCAAGCCGTAAAAGACCGTGCGAAAACTATTCCAGCAAGGCGTATTGGCAAGCCGGAAGAATTGGGTGCATTGGTTGCGTTCCTGGCTTCGGAGCAGGCGGCTTACATCAGCGGGACAACGATACAAGTGGATGGCGGGGCAAGCAGGGGGATTTTTTAAGGAGGTCGGAAGTCGGAGGTCCGAAAATCAGGAAAGTATTTTATTTGTGAGGTTTTTTAGTAGCACAGTATTTAGAAGAAATTTTAAGAAGCGGCTGGCAGTGCGATTCCCGCCTCGGGGCGGGTGTAGGTTGGGGTCAGGATTATTGTGATTAGAATATTTTAAGACTGATGAAGATTATTCCATATAATCCCAAACTGAAGGAATTTGCCAAAAAACTCCGCAAGGATATGACATTTGGTGAAGTGCTTCTTTGGAACGAATTAAAACGCGATAAATTATGGGGGTTAGATTTTGACAGGCAGCGCTGTACTGATAACTACATTGTCGACTTTTATTGCAAAAGTTTAATGCTGGCTATTGAAATTGATGGCATGTCACATAACTACGAGGAAGCTTTTACAAAGGATGAGAAAAGACAAGGGAAATTAGAAAGTTTTGGAATTACCGTAATTCGTTTTACTGAAGCAGAAATTAAATCCGACATGATAAATGTGATAAGGGCGATTGAAGGAGCAATTATTACGATTGTAAGGAATAACCCCGCTATTAAATTACCTGAAAGTTTTGATCGTGATTTGTTAGCATAGCGGCGAAACCCCACCCTGCCCCGCCCCGAGGCGGGAATCGCACATTTCCAGGCTCATTTTATTTTTTCGAACCCCCCGCCAGTTCAAGCGTCTGCGCTTGAACTAAGTTAGTCTTGAGCGTCCACGCTCAAGTGTGGACAGCAGACCCTGTCAAAGCTTTTTATCGCCCCGGAAAAGCAAAACGATAAGCCAGACAACGGCAAATCCCTGCACCATCATCATGCTGCCGGTTATCAGCCGGCCGCCGGGCCAATGCTGTATACGGAAGAGCATGCCGATAAAAAGGAATACCAAACTCGCTGCAAACAAAACAATGGGATAGCGGAACCGCGCCATGGACATACTGAATTTACTCTCCCGATCGGGCCGTCCTTTGTTTACGGTATGATGTTATCAATGATAACAGGCAGCTCAGGAATACGACGGAGCAAAATCCCAGTCCAAAGCTGGCCCATTTATCGCCGGCTGAATGGTTGACGGTCTTTAAATCAATAACCAGCAATAACGCTGTTAAAATCCCCGTGAATATAACGATGCGTAATTTGAATTTCATACCGCTAATATAGCTTTTAATGGTAAAATTCCGTATTTTTGCCACCTCTAAAATTTTAGGTGGAACATATTGATGTACAAGGAATATAAGCAGTTAAATTTATCGCAGACAGGCAAGGATGTACTTGAGTTTTGGAAGAAACACAACATCTTTGAAAAGAGCATTACGAGCCGTCCCGAAAATAATCCCTACACTTTTTACGAAGGCCCGCCTTCGGCAAATGGTATGCCCGGCATCCACCATGTTATGGCGCGTTCCATTAAGGATATTTTCTGTCGCTATAAAACCCTTAAAGGCTACCAGGTAAAACGCAAGGGCGGCTGGGATACGCACGGTTTGCCTATCGAGCTTGGTGTCGAAAAAACATTGGGCATTACCAAGGATGATATCGGCAAAAAAATATCCATCGAGGAGTACAACGAAGCCTGCCGCAAGGAGGTAATGAAGTTTACCGATGTGTGGAACGACCTGACCGAGAAGATGGGTTATTGGGTCGACCTGAATGATCCCTACATCACCTACAAGAATGAATATATCGAAACCCTTTGGTGGATACTGAAGGAGCTTTACAATAAGGGCATGCTGTACAAAGGCTATACCGTACAGCCTTACTCGCCCAAATCTGGCACCGGTCTAAGCTCGCATGAGCTGAACCAGCCGGGTACTTACAAGAATGTCAAGGATACCACAGTAACGGCGCAGTTTAAGATAAAAAGAGACAAAGATTCAGAGTTCTTATTCGAAGGTGTTGACACT
The DNA here is from genome assembly GCF_035492695.1 of Mucilaginibacter sp. Taxonomy (GTDB): domain Bacteria; phylum Bacteroidota; class Bacteroidia; order Sphingobacteriales; family Sphingobacteriaceae; genus Mucilaginibacter. Next base: position 117,204 of record NZ_DATJJC010000012.1, read on the forward strand.
GATATATACATTTTAGCCTGGACTACCACACCATGGACTTTGCCATCTAATTGCGCCTTGGCAGTTGGACCAGATATTCGATATGTTAAACTGAAAACTTTTAATCAGTATACAGGCGTTCCGGTAACTGTCATTTTAGCTGATGCTTTAGTACAAAAAGTTGCTGGCCCGAATGCAGTTCAAACTCTTGAAGGCTTGGAATTTGACCCTAAAAACAAACTCCAACCATACACTTATGATAGGACGGGTTCATCAACAGGGTACATTTCAGGCAAAGACTTGGTTGGCATTCACTATGAACAACTGATGCCTTACGTAACGAATGCTGATCTGGAACAAAACGCCTTCCGTGTTATCCCGGCTGATTTTGTGACCACCGAGGATGGTACGGGTATCGTTCACACGGCATCGGTTTTTGGTGCGGATGACTTCCGGGCCTGTAAGGAAAATGGTGTGCCGTCGGTCATGGTGCTGGATGAGACCGGCAAGGAAGTACCATTGGTAAACAAGCAGGGCCGTTTTGTGGATGAGGTGACCGACTTTGCAGGTCGGTATGTAAAAGAAGAATATTATTCAAAAGAAGAACGCGAAGAGCCGGGTTTCAGGGCTACGGATGTGCTGATATCGATCAAATTAAAGACCGATAATAAGGCGTTCGACGTAAAGAAATACGAGCACAGCTACCCGCATTCATGGCGTACCGACGAGCCGATACTATATTATCCGCTGGATAGCTGGTTCATCAAAACTACCGCGGTGAAGGATAAACTGGTTGCATTGAATAAAACCATCAACTGGAAACCGGAATCAACCGGCACGGGCCGCTTTGGCAACTGGCTGGAGAATTTGGTGGACTGGAATTTATCCCGTTCGCGCTACTGGGGTACACCGCTGCCGATATGGAGAGAAGAGAATGGTGCGGAAGAAAAATGTATCGGCTCTATTGCCGAAATGGAAGCAGAGATCGAAAAATCTATTGCAGCAGGTTTTATGCCGAAAGGCTTTAAGCTGACCGATATGCACCGTCCATTTGTGGATGATGTGATATTAACATCGGCCACCGGCAAAAAGATGTTCCGCGAACCCGACCTGATCGATGTTTGGTTCGACAGTGGGGCCATGCCTTATGCGCAATGGCATTTCCCTTTCGAAAATAAGGAACAATTCAAAAACGCTTACCCGGCAGATTTCATTGCTGAGGGTGTGGATCAAACCCGTGGCTGGTTCTTTACCCTGCATGCCATAGCCGTAATGCTGAGCGAGTGCAGCGACGAGATTAAAGCAGTCAATGAGGAAGTAGGTAATAAAGGCATCGCATTTAAAAATGTGGTATCGAACGGCCTGGTGCTGGATAAGAACGGCAACAAAATGTCCAAACGCCTGGGCAATGCGGTCGATCCGTTCTCTACCATAGAACAATATGGCGCCGACACTGCCCGCTGGTATATGATCAGCAATGCGTCGCCCTGGGATAACCTAAAGTTTGATATGGAAGGGCTGGACGAGGTAAGGCGTAAGTTCTTCGGTACGCTTTATAATACTTATTCCTTCTTTGCGCTGTATGCTAATATTGATAAGTTCACTTATTCCGAAGCGGAGATCGAGTTAAAAAATCGCCCTGAGATAGACCAATGGATCATTTCCTTACTGAATACTTTAAGTAAGGATGTGGACGCTTTTTATGCTGATTTTGAACCGACCAAAGCCGCGCGCGCCATACAGGAATTTGTTGACGAACACCTGAGCAACTGGTACGTTCGCTTGAGTCGCCGCCGGTTCTGGAAATCGGATGACTCACAGGATAAACTATCCGCTTATCAAACATTATATACCTGTTTAACTACCATCGCCAAGCTGATGTCGCCCATAGCGCCGTTCTTTGCCGACAGGTTATATAATGATCTGAACCTGGTTACCAAAAAGGAAAGCTTTGAGTCGGTGCATTTGGCGGATTTTCCGGCTTACCACAAAGAGCTGGTGAACAAAGCCCTTGAAGAGCGTATGCAACTGGCGCAGGACATATCGTCGCTGGTGCTGTCGCTGCGTAAAAAAGTAGGAATCAACGTACGCCAGCCATTGAGCAGGATATTGCTGCCGATACTGGACAAAAATTTCAGGCACCAGGTTGAATTGGTAAAAGATCTTATTCTTTCTGAAACAAACATCAAAGATATTGAGTATATTACGGATGCTTCGGGTTTTATCAAAAAGAAGGTAAAGCCAAACTTCAAGGCATTAGGACCAAAGGTGGGTAAGGATATGAAAGCAGTGGCGGATGCGATAGTGAACATGGACCAGGACGCGCTGAACCGATTTGAGCAGGAAGGGTCAGTAATATTTGATATTGCAAATTCGAAATTCGAAATAGCCATCAGCGACGTTGAGATCATCGCCGAAGACGTTCCCGGCTGGCAGGTTGCCAATATGGGAAAACTAACCGTAGCGTTAGATGTTAACATATCCGACGAGCTGAAACAGGAAGGGATATCCCGCGAATTTATCAACCGGGTACAGAATCTGCGCAAAGAAAAGGGCCTTGAGGTTACCGATAAAATAAACGTTAATTACCGTACCGGATCATCCGTGATTATCAAGGCGATAGAAAATAATTTATCTTATATTTGCGCCGAAATTTTAGCTGGGCGCATAGTACTTGATAATCAGTTGGGAGAAGGCGATACGGTACAAATTGACGGGAATGAAATATTGATTTTTATAACTAAAGTGTAAATGAAACAAGAAAACGAAAAAACCAGGTACTCTGACGCAGAGCTGCAGGAGTTTAAAGGGCTGATATTGGAAAAGCTGCGTATTGCTAAAGAAGAGTTGAATGCGCTGGCATCATCACTAAGTTCACCAAACGCCAACGGCACCGACGATACGGCCGGTACATATAAAACATTGGAAGATGGTTCGGCTACGCTGGAAAAGGAATCTATCAATCAGCTGGCTGCGCGTCAGAAAAAATTTATAGAGCAGCTGGAAGCTGCGCTAATGCGTATTGAAAATAAAACCTACGGTGTTTGCCGCGAGACCGGCAAGCTGATCCAAAAAGAACGCCTGCGTGCCGTGCCACATACCACGCTGAGCATGGAAGCCAAACTGAAGCAATATTAATGAAGGCTGCTTATACCAGGCCATTTATTATTGCAGCCCTTGTTATTATAGCTGACCAAATAATCAAGGTTTGGGTGCATAGTCATATGACCATGGGCCAGGAGATCCATTTTTTGGGGAGCAAGGGCATGCTGCGTTATACCGAAAACAATGGCATGGCCTTCGGTATGGAATTTGGCGGCGATTGGGGTAAATTGTTCCTGACACTGTTCCGCATAGGAGCCGTGATAGCGATAGCCTGGGGTTTGGTTCACCTGATCAAACATAAGTACCATCGGGGGCTGATCATCAACGTAGCGTTAATATTTGCAGGCGCTTTGGGCAATATTATCGACTCCACATTTTATGGCATCATTTATCATTATGCCCCGTTATTTCACGGCCGCGTGGTGGATATGTTTTACTTCCCGCTTTTCTCGGGCAATTTCCCTCATTGGTTCCCATTTTGGGGAGGCGAGGATTTTGAATTTTTCCGGCCAATTTTTAACCTGGCCGACGCTTCGATATCCGTTGGTGTGATCATGATACTGATCAAACAAAAACACTATTTTAAACACCAAACTGCCGAAGCAACCACTCCGAACAGCGAAGTTGTAGAAGAATGATTTAAGTAATAGTTAAATTAAAATACAAAAAGCCGCTCTGGGCATGCCAGAGCGGCTTTTTTGCTTTTTGTAAATTTGAAAATACCGTGTAAACACGGGTTGTGGATTTAATTTAAAAGTTATTATTTTACTTCAAAGCCTAAACTTTATCAGGTTCGGAAAGACAACTGCAAAAATGTGGTTGTCTTTTTGCTATTATATCCATTTTTGTGATGTCCGAACTACGCAGTAAGTTGCACTATTTAGCCATCGACTTATCCCTGACCGCTTTAAATTCGGAGCCTTGTTTCCAGCCAGGGAAGGTGCTTTCATTTGCCAGGTCGGAGCCGAGGCGGTAAAGCAGGTTGGCGATCTGCGCCATGCCCGAAGCATCCATATCCGGGCTGTAGTTATCCGATGGCTGGTGGTAGGTGTTGGCGGTGTAGTCGTCCTGATGTTTTTTGGCCCAGCCAGCTTCGTGCGTGGCGCTAACTATGCCGTTATTCATATCAAGCGCCGGTACACCTACTTTGGCAAAGTTGAAATGATCCGACCGGTAATAGCCGCCTGCTCCAGGCTTGGAATCGCCTACAACGGTTAACCCATCCTCTTTTGCGTATTTTTCGATATAATCTTCCAGGTCGTTTTGCCCCTTGCCGGTGATGGAAATATCTTTAGTTTCACCATAGTTGCCTAATGCGTCCATATTGATGTTGGCAACAGTTTTATTTAATGGGAAAACAGGGTGGGTGGCATAATATTCCGAACCCAGCAGGCCCTGTTCCTCGGCTGTAACAGCAAGGAAGATAATAGAGCGCTTTGGTTTCTCTTTTGCCTCGCTAAAGGCTTTAGCCATGCTGATGAGCGTTGCGCTGCCATCGGCATTGTCCACAGCTCCATTATAGATGCTGTCGCCTTTCGCATCCGGTTTGCCGATGCCAAAATGGTCCCAGTGCGCGGTATAAATGATATATTCATCGGGTGCAGTGCTCCCCTTTAAAACACCAATGACATTGTGCGAAAGTGAATATTTAAGCTTGTTATGAATGGTCAGGTTTACATTCATGTTCAGCGGTATCGCTTTGAAATCTTTCTTGCGGGCCATTGCGCGGAAGTCGCCTGTTATGCCTGCCTGCGCAAATATCTTTTTAGCGGCGTCTTCGGTCATCCAGCCTTCCACTTTGCAGCGGTCCATGTGTTTATTGCTTTGCTGCAGGTACAGCCTGGCGCCGGTATTGCTGCTGCTCACTACACTCCATGGATAGCTGGCCGGCTCGGTTTGGTGCACAATGATCACGCCGGCAGCACCCTGGCGTGCAGCCTCCTCGTATTTGTACGTCCAGCGGCCATAGTAGGTCATGGTATCGCCTTTAAATAATTTTGGATCGCCGGATTTGAACCCCGGGTCATTAACCAGCACCACTACCGTCTTCCCTTTTACATCAAGCCCAGCATAATCGTTCCAATGATATTCCGGCGCAACAACACCATATCCTGCAAAAACCAACGGTGAATTCTTTAGGTCGATTTGCTCTGACTCCTGCCGGGTAAAGGCAACAAAGTCGGTGGAATTATGCAATTGAATAGTTGATTTTCCACCTGTTACCTCCATCGTTTCAGACGGCGTCCCTTTTATTTCTACAAGCGGTACGTCCTGGTAGTAACTGCCATTGTCGCCCGGCTCGAGCCCGATCTTTTTAAATTCGGTTGAGATGTAGCGGATGGTTTTGGTTTCGCCTTCGGTAAATGGTTTGCGTCCCATCAGCGAATCGTCAGCCAGTACAGCGATATGGCTCTTGATGTCTTCGGGTGTAATAGGGCCGGTTGTTTTGGCCTGGCGATTGCAGCTCCACAGCAACGCAACTGCCGGAATAAGAAGCAGGATGTTATTTCTGTTCATTTTAATTATTGGTCAGTCTCAAATGTAATAAGTTGAGGTGAAAGGAGAAAGCAGAAAGTCCAAAGCTTTTCATCTTAACTGTTGCGAATTAACTTTTACCTTCGTTAATAGTCTATATAAATAAATATGAAAACTGGTATGAAAAAACTATTGATAGCGGCTGTAATAAGCCTTTTAAGCTTTACGGCCTTTGCACAGAATGTGGACCTCCGGAGAAAAATTACCGTGACCGGCATAGCCGAACAGGAGGTTACCCCTGATATTATTAACGTATCAATCTCGTTACAAGAATATATGGATGGTAAAAAGAAGATCACTATCGATCAACTTGAAAATCAATTGGAGGCAGCGGTAAAACAAGCCGGTATTACAAAAGAAGATTTTACCGTGAACAACGTTTCGGCGTGGAACAATACCTGGCAAAAGAAAAAGACGCCCGATTTTTTGGCAAGCAAGCAATATACTTTAAGACTGCATAACCTGAACAAGTTTGACCCGATAATGAGCAGTATCGACCCTAAAGGCATACAATCCACCTATATAAGCAGTTACGATTATTCGAAAATGCCTGAATTGAAACGGGAATTGAAGATACAGGCGCTGCTTGCTGCTAAAGAGAAGGCAACCTATTTATTGAACAGCATTAATGAAAAGCTGGGAAAGGCTATAGATATTTCGGAAAGCGACAATAGTAATTATCCAATGGCTAACCAGATGTTTGCTAACCGGGCTGTATTTAAGTCGAATGCGGATGCTGCTCCGGAGTCTGATATCGATTTCAAGAAGATCAAATTAAGCTTCCAGGTTTCGGCGGTTTTTGAAATAGCGCCGTAACTTTTTGCGCCAACCTTGCGTATACTAAAGATGCAAATGCTGACCCAACATTTGTTAATATTTGCCTATTTTTTACTTTACTGATTAACAGTCACTTGACAATATAAAATATAGAATATATCTTTAGGTATCCGTAAACTAATTGAGCATGATACATTTTAGGACCGAAAGGGTATTATTGGTTGCTCCCAATATATTTTCGGTACAGATATTGGCTAATAATAAACAGATCCGGCATATTACATCGGTGGATCGTGTTTTCCCTGCCATATATGAAATGGCGCCTCACATGATCATATTTGACTACGACTATTTAAGCCAGGATATGGAGCGTATTTTGCGCCGTATCCGCACCAACCCATATTACAACAAAATAAAAATATGCTGCTTTAAAAGCGGCCAAAGCAGGAAAATAGATAGCCTGCTGAAAGTCCTGGGTGTGAATCATGTCATCTATAAGGACGATTTGCAACACCCTACTAAAGAAACCATCAGTCACGTAAAATCTATATTGGATTCGACAGTTACGGATCTCCTGGTTAATGCTTCTTTTTAAATCGCCGTGATTAGCAGCGTCATGGCGAGGAACGAAGCCATCTCTGCGTATGAAAATCAAATAGTAAAATTTCCTGGAAAGAGGTCTCCTTTATTGATTCGTCATTGAACGAAATTAAGGATATTGAATGTCCTGTTTAGAGATTGTTTCGTTCCTCGCAATGACGTGGTGAATTAGATATGGGCGTACCAATCACTTGTTAACAAATCACAGTTAACTGATCACTACCCTCAATCAATCCATTCAAACTTCGTGTAGGGCACCAAAACTTCTGGTATTTTGATGCCTTTTTCGGTCTGATTGTTTTCAAGCAGTGTAGCCACAATACGGGGCAATGCTAATGCACTGCCATTAAGGGTATGCGCCAATTGTGTTTTGCCTTCAGCATTGCGGAAACGCAATTTGAGGCGGTTGCTCTGGAAAGTTTCAAAATTTGAAATAGATGAAACTTCAAGCCAGCGCTGCTGGGCGGCGCTCCAGGTTTCCATGTCATAAGTAAGTGCCGAAGCAAAGCTCATATCGCCGCCGCAAAGACGCAGCACACGGTAGTACAATCCCAATTTTTGTAAAAGGCCCTGTACATGCAGGCTCATTTGTTCCAATACTTCGTATGATTTATCAGGATGGGCTATCTGTACGATCTCCACTTTATCAAACTGGTGCAGGCGGTTCAGCCCCCGCACGTGGGCGCCATAAGAGCCCGCTTCGCGTCGGAAGCACTGGGTGTAGGCGCAGTTTTTTACCGGCAGTTCGTCGGCCTTTAGTATCACATCCCGGTACAGGTTGGTAACAGGTACTTCGGCAGTGGGTATCAGGTATAATTTGTCTTCGTTGATGTAATACATCTGGCCCTCTTTATCGGGCAGTTGCGTAGTGCCAAAGCCCGAGGCTTCGTTCACTACCAGCGGGGGTATCACTTCGGCAAAACCTGCTTTTTCGGCTTCATCCAAAAAATAGGCGATAAGCGCGCGCTGCAATTTGGCCCCTTTACCTGTATAAACCGGGAAACCCGCCCCGGTGATCTTTACGCCCAATTCAAAATCTATGAGTTTATATTTGGCCGCCAGTTCCCAATGCGGCATGGCATTTTCGGGCAAGTTGGGTTTACTGCCATTTTCAAGTACCACCTCATTATCTTCTGGGGTCAACCCTTTCGGAACGGATTCATGCGGCAAATTGGGCAGCAGCACCAGCTTTTGCTGCAGCTCGTTTTCTATTGCGGCAAGGGCGTCGCCCTGTATTTTTATTTCTTCCTTCCACGCACCTGTTTTGGCCTTAATGCTTTCTGCTTCGTCCTTTTTACCAGCGCGCATCAGGTCGCCAATTTGTTTTGCTGCGGCGTTAGCTTCGGCGGAAACGGAGTCGAGTTTGTTTTGTGTTTGACGGCGGTCGTTGTCCAAAGCAATAACCTCGTCCACCAATTCGGGCTGTTTGAAATTTTTTACAGCCAAACGTTCCAAAACCTTTTCCCTGTTCTCGCGGATATAATTAACTTGCAGCATTGATTTTAATTTTTTCGCAAATATAGTCAGTTGACAGTTTGCAGTGCGCGGTTTGCAGTTTTTATTTGCAAAGGGGCGCCAACTGCCAACTTATAACTGCAAACTGAAATAATGCCCGGAAAACTCTACTTAGTACCCACCCCAATAGGCAACCTGGAGGATATGACCTACCGGGCGATACGCGTTTTAAAGGAGGCGGACGTGATACTGGCAGAGGACACGCGTACATCGGCGCCGTTGCTAAAGCATTTCGGTATCGATAAAAAGGTATTCGCACATCACCAGCATAACGAGCATCAGTCGTCTAACGAGATCGTTAGGTTTTTGAAGGACGGGAAAAATATCGCCCTGATATCCGATGCGGGTACGCCGGCGATATCCGATCCGGGTTTTTATCTGGTGCGCGAGGCGTTGAAGAACGATATTGCGGTAGAATGCCTGCCCGGCGCTACGGCTTTTGTGCCGGCCTTGGTGAATTCTGGTTTCCCGACGGACAGGTTTTGTTTCGAAGGTTTTTTACCGGTGAAGAAAGGCAGGCAAACGCGGTATAAACAATTAGCCGAAGAAGAGCGGACCATTATCCTGTACGAATCGCCGCACCGGCTGATGAAAACGCTGGAAGAAATGGCAACGTGGTTTGGCAGTGACAGGCTAATATCGGTATCGCGCGAGCTGACAAAGATGTTCGAAGAAACGGTGCGCGGAACGGTAACCGAAGTGAAAACATACTTTGAAACGCACCCGGTTAAGGGTGAGTTTGTGATATGTGTGGCGGGCAAGTAATAATATAAAAAAATGTCATTGCGAGGAGGAACGACGAAGCAATCTCGTAACTATGCATATCCGCTATGCAGTCCGACGAGATTGCCACGCTATCGCTCGCAATGACAGGTTTTATTAGTTAGTAATGAAAAAAAACATCTTCCTTTCCATCCTTTCCGGTTTGCTGTTGTGGATAGCCTGGCCGCCCACACCGCATTTTACCTTTCTGCTGTTTGTGGGTTTTGTGCCGATGCTGGTGGCGATAGAGAATATCATACAATCCGAATCGGTTAAAAAAGGAAAGAAATTATTCTGGACAACCTTTCTTGGTTTCTTTATCTGGAACACGTTAAGTATCTACTGGGTATATAATGCGCTAAAACAGGTTGGTCCGGTAGCTGCGGTACCCGTAGCTATTATACCGTATGCGCTGGCTCCCCTGTTAATGTCGACCGCGTGCTGGCTTTATTACCGTTTACGCAGAATAACAAGGCGTAATGTGGCCTTACTTGGGCTGACTTGTTTTTGGGTGGCATACGAATACCTGAACCAAAACTGGGACCTTAATTTTCCGTGGATGACGTTGGGCAATGGCTTTGCCGTAAGCCATAAATGGGTACAGTGGTACGAATACACCGGTGTATATGGCGGCACGATATGGATATGGATAGTGAATATTTTCGCCTTCCTGGTCTATAACGGGTTACATAAGCCGCGGGCGCGATCGATGCGCTTGAAGCAGATACTGGCCGTTGGGCTCATTTTATTATTGCCCATTGCGTTCTCGCTATACCGCTACCGCAATTACCACGAGCAATTGAACCCATCAAATATCGTAGTTGCCCAACCTAACATAAACCCTTATATGAAAGAAGGGGCTATGCCGCCGGCTCAACAGATAAAGGTGCTAACCCATTTGTCCGATTCGCTGGGGCAGCCTAATACGGAGTTTTTCATCTGGCCCGAAACCGCCATCGCAGACCAGCAGGGATTGAACGAGGACCGGGTACGGTCGAGCCCCTATTTTCAACAGGTGCAACATTTTTTAAATAAATACAAAAACGGCAATGTGCTGACGGGCTCGGAAGATATTAAAATATACAATTCGAGAAAAACAGCGACAGCCACCCCGTTTGATCCGCAAGGCAATGAATATTTCGATGTGTTTAATGCCGCGGCAAATTTTGAAAATTCGGCCGAAGTACAGTTTTATCATAAATCGAAACTGGTACCCGGGGTCGAGTCAATGCCATTCGGGAATGCTTTATCGTTCCTGAAACCAGTTTTCGAACACCTGGGCGGCACAACGGGCGGGTATGGCACGCAGGCTGAGCCTGGCGTATTTTATTCACAGAGCGGCATAGGCGCCACTCCTGTTATTTGTTATGAAACACTATGGGGCGAATGGATAGGCCAGTCGGTACATAAAGGGGCGCAATTTATCGCCATAATTACCAACGATGGCTGGTGGGAAAATACTTCGGGCAAGGACCAGCACCTGGATTACGCCAAGCTGCGGGCGATAGAAACACGCCGTTGGGTATGCCGGTCGGCCAATACGGGCATATCAGCCTTTATCAACCAGCGCGGAGATATTGTACAACAAACCAAATGGTGGACACGGACGGCTATTAAACAGGATATTAACCTGAGTTCGGACAAGACCTTTTACGTACTGCATGGCGATTACCTTGCGCGGGCGGGGAGTTTACTGGCTGTTTTGGGAATACTGTGGATTGTTTTTTCCAAAATTAATGTATATAGGAAAAAGGTCAGAAAAACGGTAGCATGATAATTGAATCAGCATTATGAAAAAACTTATTCTGCTTATATGTTTATCTTCCCTGGTTTTGATTACCGGGGCAAAGCCTGAGCCGGTAAAATTTGGTAATGGTATAAAGTTTACCGCCATTACCCTGGCACAATCCATCCGAATGGCTAAAGAGCAAAAAAAGCTCATTTTTATAGATATATATGCCACGTGGTGTGCCCCATGTGCCATGCTTAAATTAAGGACTTTTTCCAGCAAAAAGGCGGGTGACTTTTTTAATGAGAATTTTGTAAACTTATCGTTAAACGGCGAAGAGGGTGAGGGGCTTCAGTTAGTCCGGGCTTACAAGTTAACGGCGTATCCTACAATGATCATATTGGATAATACCGGCAGGCCGATCATCGTTACCATGGGTTACCTGGATGCTAATACGCTAATAAAGTTTGGTAAAGCAGGAATTGAAAAATCGGCGCAATAATTTTCAACAGTGCTGGCTGCTTTAATTCTGCATAACCTTATTCCGAAAATTACGCCTCCCTGCTCAGTATAAACTGCAACAGATCATGTATCGGCTGCCGGATGATCTTGCCCACTTTAACCTCGTTACTTTCGCATAAGCGGATCAGTTCATCAGAAAACACATAGGCTACAGAACCCACGAAATTGCAATTGTACTTATGGTATTGGGGGTAGGATTTGATGTTGGTATCAATAAATTCGCGGAAGCCGCTTGCCAGCAGGTTCTGCCCGTATTGTGAATCGCGTATCTTACTTATAAACCTGGTGAACGACGCGAGATAGAAGTTCCCACCGGGCTTTTGATAGACGTTCTGGATAACACTTTCCTTGGTTATCGCGTATTCGCTGTTAAATTGCGAGTGGATGTCCCCGGGCATGTTGCCGTACAGGTAATCAGTTACCAGCGCTTTTCCGAACCAGCTGCCCGATCCTTCGTCGCCCAGGATATAGCCCAGACCGTGTTTGCCCGAATGCACTTCTTCGCCATCAAAAAAAGATATATTCGAACCTGTGCCCAGCACACAGCACAAACCTTTCTCATGGCCACAGGTAGCGTAGGCGCTGCCTAAAAGGTCGCTATCTACACTAATGTATGCTTTTGGGAATAACTGGCTTAGCGCGTTAGAAACTATCTCGTGCCTGTCGGGACTTGAGCAACCGGCACCAAAAAAATAGATCTCGGTAATGTCGGAAGCATGTTTAACCAGTTTTGTACCCTGGTCATGCAATATTTTCACCATTTCCTTTTCGGTGCGGAAATAAGGATTTAAACCGTCGGTTCTGAATTGAAGGGGTTCCTGCCCTGGAATAGCAAGTAACCAGTCTGTTTTGGATGAGCCGCTGTCAGCAACTAATATCATGTAGCAATTTCGTCGAGCGCTTTCTGCGTAAGCGGTTTATGGATAAAATTGGTGATATACTTATTATTGACCGATTTTTTCAGATCGGTGGGGTCAAGCGAGGAGGAAAGCATGAATATCCTGATCTCCTTCTTGTTTTCGATGTCTATCTTATCATACTCCTGCAAAAACTCGAAACCACCCATCATCGGCATGCGGATATCCAAAAAAATAACATCGGGCACTACTTTTCCCGACCGCAGGGATTCGATAGCTTCGGTAGCCGACTGGCTTACTACAACGGTTTCGGCAAAGTTGCTGCTTTCCAAAATACGGCGTGTGACAAAATTATCAATGTAATTGTCGTCGATCAGGAAGCAGGTTTTATAATGATTTGACATTCACCCCAAAAATAGGTTTTATAAAAATAAAAATGAACTTATTTTATTTATTGAATATCAATGCTGTTTGTGATCTGCTTTAATGTTATTTCGGCTATTTTTGATTGATATTGTGCAGCAAAAAAGGTGGATTCGGCATCCAGGTAATTCCGTTCGGCTTCGCGTATCTCCAGCGGCGTAATATTGCCGAGTTTATATTTATCGAGGGAAATTTCAAGGTTCCGTTTTGCTATCATCACATTGGATTCTCCTAATTTAATAAGATCGAGTCCCGAAAGGTAGCTGATGTAAAGATTGTTGATCTGCGCCCGCACATTAAGTAAAGCCTGTTTCTGGTTTAATTCAGCATTTTCTATACCCAGCTTTGCGTTCTTCTCTAAACGGCTTTGGTTAAAGCCATTGAAAATATTGATAGAGGCGGTAATGCCGTAAGTAAACCCATGTGTATTTTGCGCCCGCGCAAACCCGGCAGGATTGCTGCTATTGGTATAGGAATAGCCGCCGTTTAGGGCCACCTGCGGATAGCGCCCTGCCTTTACCTGGCGCAGGTTGATCTCGGACAGGCGTTTATTGATCTGCGCAGCCAGGATCACCTGGTTCTGGTCTTCTGCCCTGGTTAAGATATCGCCCAGCGTTAGCTTTTGGTCGACGATGATGGTATCAGCAACCGAAAATTGCGTTTGCAGGTCGCGCACCAGCAACTGGTTCATTTGCACTTTGGCAGTTTTAAATTGCTGTAACTGGCTCAAATAATTTGCAGTATCGGTATTAAGATTTACCTGGGCATTCAATACATCAAGCTTCGAGGCCGTACCTACCTGGAACTTATCATTCGCATAGCGGTATTGTGTCCTTGAAATCTTGATAGCGCCTTTTAACGCTTTTAATTGCTGGTATTGATTGATAAGATTGTAATAGGTTGCCATTACGTCGCTCACGGTGGTCAATACCGTATCGCGCAGCATTACCTGGCTTAGTTGGTTAAATTGCTTTAGCTGGTCGTAATTGGCGAACATTCCGAAGCCATTAAAGATGGTCCAGTTCAGGTTCGGACCAATACTCAGGTTGTTTGTTTTATTGTTGGTTAAAGTTTTAGGTCCTGATGATGTGGTTTGATTAACGTTTTGAACACTATTCGACTGGGAAAAATTACCCGTCAGCGATGGCAACATGCCCGCCGCGCCGGGGGTAACATTATTTTGCGATACGGCAGAGTTATTCTTTGCAATTTGAATATGGTAGTTATTCTTTAACGCGATCTCAACAGCGTCTTTCAAAGTAAGCAGGGTATCCTGCGCCCGGCAATTCGCAATAATGAATACCAGGAAAAAAAGCAGGCAGGCGGTTTTTTTCAGATCCATATTGCTCAATAGTCTTCAATTAATTTTGGTTCGCGAATCTTTTGCTCTTCTTCCTCAGGTTCCTTATCGGGATCCACGTGTGTTTTTGGAGCAAAAATAAGGTACATCAATGGGATAATATACAAAGTAAGCACCAGTGAAAACAGCATACCGCCCATGATGACTATACCCAGCGAAACCCGGCTTTTGGCGCCTGCGCCCAATGCGAAAGCTATAGGCACCGAACCCAGCACAACGGCGAGGCTCGTCATCAATATAGGCCGGAGACGGGACGTTGCCGCTTCAATAACAGCTTCGTATTTCGGCAAGCCGTGTTCCATCCGTTGGTTGGCAAACTCCACTATCAGGATGCCGTTTTTGGTTACCAGTCCGACAAGCGTTATCATACCGATCTCGCTGAAGATATTCAACGTTTGGTTAAACAGCCACAACGATAAAAATGCACCCGCAATAGCCAGCGGTACGGTAAACATCACTATAAACGGGTCGACGAAGCTTTCGAACTGTGCAGCCAGCACCAGGTATATCAGCAATAAAGCAAACACAAAGGCGAAAACAAGGCTCGAGCCGCTTTCGCTGGCATCGCGTGCAGCGCCGCTAAGTGCAGTACTAAAGGTATCGTCGAGCAAATTTTTTGCAATGCGGTTCATTTCCACAATCCCGTCGCCAACGGTACGGCCCGGAGCAAGACCGGCAGAAATGGTGGCCGATTTATAACGGTTAAAATGATAGATAGCAGGGGGCGTTGCGTCTTCCGATATTTTCACAACATTATCCAATTGTACAAGCTTGCCTTTATTATTCCGGACATAGACTGATTTCAGGTCCAGCGGCTGATCGCGGTTTGCGCGGTCTACCTGGGCTATTACCTGGTATTGCTTCCCGTTGATCAGGAAATAAGCTATCCGGCCATTACTGTAGTAAAGCTGTAATGTTGTGGCTATATCCGATACCGATACGCCAAGGTCCCTGGCGCGGTCGCGGTCGGTAGTTACCCTTATCTCGGGCTTTGTAAATTTAAGATCGACATCGGTACCCTGGAAAACAGGGCTTTTTGATACCTCCGAGAAAAACTCGGGTAAAATTTTTCTTATCTTTTCAAAATCCTGGTTCTGGATCACAAATTGAACCGGCAATGATGTTTTTGACCCGCTGCCGCCACCGCTTATGGTTTGCTCCTGTATTACAAGTGCGCGTGCGTCGGGAAAATGACTGAGCTTTTTACTCAAAAAATCGGCAAGCTGTTGTTGTGTACGGGTTCGTTGATCGGGCGGTACCAAACCAATACGGCCAAAACCGCTGTTAGATGAACCACCGCCCCCGCTTCCCGGCGAAATAACTTCAAGGTTAACATTTTCCTCGGGTATCGAATCGGCAACAAGGTCAGCAACCTTGTCCATATAGCGGGCCATAAATTCATAGCCGGCCCCTTCTGAACCGGTAACCGAATATCTTAACATACTGCGGTCGTCCAGCGGCGCTAACTCATAGGGGGTTGAAGAATATAGCAGAGCGGTTATAACCAGTGAGAGCCCGAGTATGACGAATGAAACCCACTTCACTTTAACAAATTTGATCAAAGTGTCGCGGTACGAATTGGTCATATTTTCGAAGAACGGCTCTGTCTTTTCGTAGAATTTTGATTTCTTCGAGTTTTTGCGGATCAGTTTGACGTTCAGCATTGGTGTCAGCGAAAGTGAAACAAATGCTGAGATCAATACAGCACCGGCTACCACTACTGCAAACTCGCGGAACAATCGGCCGGTAAAACCCTGCATAAATACAATTGGCAGAAAAACCGCAGCAAGCGTAACCGAGGTTGAAATCACCGCAAACAATATCTCGGCCGATCCCTCAAACGCAGCTTTCCGTATAGGCATTCCACCTTCTACCTTTTTATAAATATTTTCAGTTACCACGATACCGTCGTCAACCACCAGGCCTGTAGCCAGCACGATGCCTAACAATGTCAGGATATTGATCGAAAACCCGAAAATATACATAATAAAAAATGCACCGATCAGCGAAACCGGTATATCGATGAGTGGCCTGAAAGCGATAAGCCAATCCCTGAAGAACAGGTAAATAATTATAACAACCAGCACAAAAGAAACTATCAGGGTCTCTTCAACTTCGCTTATCGATTGTTTGATGAACCTGGTGTTGTCGGTTATAACTTTAACCTGGATATCGGGCGGAAGATCCTTTTTTATCTGGTCGAGCCTTTTGTAAAAGTCCTCGGCTATTTGAACATAATTTGCACCCGGTTGCGGAATTATGGCAAGGCCGATCATAGGCACACCTGATTCTTTCAACGCGGTCTCTTCATTTGCAGATCCTAAAACGGCATATCCCACATCGCTGAAGTGAATTACACGGTTGCTGTCGGCACGTATGATGAGATTATTAAATTCTTTTTCGGTTGATAGCTTACCTACCGCCCTGACAACAACTTCGGTATTATTACCTTCAATTTTGCCGGCGGGCAGTTCCACGTTCTCCGCATTGAGCGCGGTACTTATATCAGTGGCGGTAAGCCCTAATGCTGACAGTTTATTAGGGTCTATCCATAAACGCATGGCGTACTGGCGCTGCCCGAAAATATTTATCTGGCTAACTCCTGGTATGGTTTGCAACCCCTCTTGTAATACATTCTCGGCGTAGTCATCCACCTGGTTTATATTACGCGTGTTGCTGCTGCAAGTAACGGTAAGTATGTTATCGGCATTAGCATCGGCTTTGGTTACTACGGGTGGCGCGTCAATGTCCTGTGGTAATTGCCGTTGTGCCTGGCCCACCTTATCGCGCACATCGTTTGCAGCGGTTTCGAGGTCGGCATCGAGGTTAAATTCAACAGTGATACGGCTTGAACCTACCGAACTGACGGATGAAATATTGCGTATACCCGGTACGCCATTAATGCTTTTTTCAAGTGGCTCGGTTATCTGAGATTCGATAACATCAGCATTCGCCCCTGAATAGCTTGTAGTCACCGTAATGATCGGCGGATCGACTGAGGGAAAATCCCGGATACCCAGAAATTTATATCCCATAATGCCAAATACGACGATAACGATCGACATCACCGTAGCCAGCACGGGCCTTTTTATACTTACCGAGGATAAACTCATAGTGACATCACTTTATAACTTTCATAACTTTTAGAGGAACTTTCGGCCGCATTTGGATAATACCGGTGACGACAACGCTGTCGCCGGGGGCGAGTCCTTTGATCACCTGAATTTTTGTGTCCGTGCGCAAATCGGTTTGCACCGGCTTTGCAAGTGCCTGGCCATTATGAGCGACGTATACAATGCTGCTCTTCAGATCGGGTATCACACATTGGGTAGGCACCATAATAGTTTTGGGTATCTGGTCGAGGGCAAAATTGATCTTGGCAAACCCCCCCGCCCGCAGCAGGTCTTTAGGATTTGGCGCTTCTGCGCGCACGGTAACCGTCCTTGAATTAAGGTCGATAGCCGGTTCAATTGCGTACACCTTCGCCGCGAATTTTTCCTGCGAACTTTCAATGGTAAAATTGATCTTACTTCCCACTTTTATCAGGTCAAGGTATCTTTCCGGCACCGAAAATGTGATCTTAGCCGGATCGATATTGACAAGCGAGGCAATAGTTGCGCCGGGCACCAGGTATCCGCCCGGGCTCACATTCCGGAGACCGATCGTGCCCGAAAAAGGCGCCCTAACCTCCGTTTTGGCTATCTGCGCTTTAATAACTTCGCCCTGCGCTGTTAAGGTTTGCAGCGAAGTAAGCGAAGTATCGTATTCCTGCTTGCTTATAGCTTCTTTTTGCAAAAGGATGCTGTTGCGGTATTCGTTTTGCTTAGCCAGGGCCACCTGGTATTCATTTTGTTTTAACGAGGCCACCAGGTCCTTATCATATACCTTCACCAGCAATTGCCCTTTTTGCACCCGGCTTCCTTCTTTAAAATATATGCCTATAATGTTTCCGGCTGCTTCGCTCGTCAGGTTTACCTGCTCATTGGCATCAATAGTCCCCGTTACGTCAATAGAATTATTCAGCGCGGTGTCTTTAACTATCATTACGTCTACCGGAACCGGCCCGTTCTTCCGTTTGCCTTTTTTACTGGCGTTATTGGCCATAGCCTCCTTTCCCGCTGCACTGTAAAATTTATTATACACCAGGTAGCCTACTAACAAAATAAGGGCGGCATATATGTAATGCTTGGTTTTCATATAGTTATATTGTGCGGTTGGGTTTGCATCGAATTCAGGTTCTGCTGCATTTGTAACAGAACATTGTAGAACACAGCCATATCATCTGCCGATATATTTTGCGTCATCGTGTTATTCATATCTTCAAAAGCGCCGACGATCTCGGGCACCGCATCCCTGGCTTTTTCGGTTACCCTTAACAGGTGTTCGCGCCGGTCAGCCGGGTTTACTTCGCGGAACACAAAGCCGTTTTCGGATAAATTATCGATGATAGATACCATAGCCGACTTATCCTTACCCAGCATATCGGCAAGTGCTGTCTGTGTGAGTTTGCCGTCGTGATAACAGATCAGCGTTAACACATAATAATATTGGTTTATATCAAGATGGTTGGTGACTTTTTCCAGTTCGCTCAGGTACAATTTGCCCAGGCGGATCAACTTGCGGGATATGGGTTCTACTATTTTCACGTTTGTCAATGCGGCGCTACGAAGTTAAATGGTTAGTATTTATAATAGTTTCATGTATCAACCATTTTACATCGGTCGCTGACAATCAAATTTAAAATCGGCGGGTAAATTTTTTATTTTGGCTGCATGAAATTATCGAGCCTTACACAATTCATTTGTTTAATACTTTTGTGCATGAATTCAACTACCGGCAAAGCAGCAGGCTCTGTCAATATCTCCTATACTGTAATGTTTCCGGAAGCCCAGGCACACTACGCCGATGTTGAAATGAACATCACCGGTTTGCAGCAAAAAACTTTGGTGCTAAAGATGCCCGTTTGGACACCAGGGTCGTACCTGGTGCGCGAATATTCCAAAAATGTGGAATCTTTTACGGCCGAAGTTAAAGGTAAGGCTGTAGCTGCGGAAAAGATCCGCAAGAATGCCTGGCGCATCAATACTGAAAACATTTCGGCGGTTAAAATACGCTACAGGGTGTACGCGTTCGAATTATCCGTACGCACAAGTTTTATAGATGCAGCCCATGCGTTTTTGTCAAACGCCGGCATTTTTGTTTATCCCGACGGCATGCTGCATCACGCGTCAACCATTCATATTATACCATACCGGGGCTGGACAAAAGTTTCCACGAGCCTGGATAAAGTTAATGGCGATCCGTTTACGCTTCACTCTCCCGATTATGACATTTTGTTCGATTCCCCTATTGAAGTGGGCAACCAGGATGTTTTCGGCTTTAAAGTTGGCAATACCGAATACGAAGTGGCTATGTGCGGCGCAGGTAATTATGATAAAGAAAAACTGACCCGGGATATGCCAAAGGTCATCGAACGTGAGGCGGCGATATATGGCGAAAACCCCAATAAGCGTTATGTATTTATAGTTCACAATACTTCAAGAGGTGGCGGGGGCCTGGAACACTTAAGCTCGACCGTATTGGGCGCCTCGCGCGAGAATTACGCCAGCGAACGCGGCTACCAGGGTTTCCTGAGCCTGGTGGCACATGAGCACTTTCATTTGTGGAACGTGAAGCGCCTGCGGCCGATAGTGCTTGGTCCGTTTGATTATGATAATGAAAATTATACTACCGACCTTTGGATAGCCGAAGGGTTTACCGCTTACTACCAGGATATTATTATTCGCCGTACCAACCTGTACCCCGTTGAAAATTACTTGGGTGTGCTTGCAGCGGATATTAACTATGTAGCCAACCAGCCGGGTAACAAAATACAAACCCTGGCCGAAGCGAGCTACGATGCCTGGATAAAATACTACCGGCCTAACGAAAATTCGCCGAATACCAATATTTCCTATTACAACAAAGGCTCCATTATGGCGCTGATGTTCGATTTGGAGATCATCCATGATACCAAAGGCAAGTACAGCCTGGACGATGTGATGCATTATATGTACCACAAGTACTATAAAACATTAAAACGAGGTTACACAGATAAAGAATTTAAACAGGGTGTAGAAAAATTCGCCGGAAAGAACCTGGACGAGTTTTACAAGAAATATGTTTATGGGCTGGAAGATATTGATTTTGACAAATACCTGGGTTATGCAGGTTATCACCTGACGGACGAGCTCGCAGGTATCAACGAACCCAGCCTGGGCATTGTTACCCAAACGCCCAACGGGCGGATATTTGTTTCGAATGTTATGCGGAACAGTTCGGCATGGGTTGATGGTATTAATGTTGGGGATGAAATAATTGCCGTTGACAGCGCTAAAGTCACCGATGTTAACACTATACTGAACGGCAAAAAGGTTGGGGATAAGATCAATATCAGTGTCTTGCGCGACGGGCTACCGCTCACTCTGCCGGTCACACTGTTAAAGCGGACACAAGTGAAGTACAAAATTGATAGCGTTGAACAGCCCGGCGAACAGCAAATGCTGGTCAGGAAAAAGTGGCTGAGCATTCAATGATCCGCCTTACCGATATATAGGAAAACCGCCTCAAAAGGGCGGTTTTCGTGGTTATTGTCAAAATTTTAAAACTTTTTGGTGTCCAAAACGCTTTTAATAACAATAAACATTATTAAAACAAAGCTACCATGAATTCAATATTGTATATCATAGCCATAATTCTCATCATAGGATGGGCATTGGGCGTATTTGTCTACTCTGTTACCGGATTGATACATATATTGTTGGTTATTGCCATAATATCATTGATCCTTGGACTGATCAGAAGACCCACAGCAATCTAAATAGATTAACCTTCGGAAAAGGTCCCTGACAGATCGGGGACCTTTTTTATTTTGCTTTCTGGCCCAGGGAAAACCAATTTCCGGAGTCATCCTTAAATAAAGCTTCAAAACCATAGAATTCCTGTTTCGGTGGCTTGGTAAACTCAACCCCTTTAGCTTTCAATTCTTCATAAGTGGCCAGCAGGTCGTTACACTCAAATACGCCAAAGCCGAATGTGCCCGCACTAACCAGCTTGCGCATAGCTTCCGCTGATTCTTTGGTGAACATCATTCCTGCATCGATAGACATTAAGGAAAGCTCCAGTTCGGGCTGCTCGGGCGGGCAAACTGTAAGCCAGCGCATGCCCGGGCCCATAGGTGCATCGGTGTGTACTTTGAATCCTAACTTGTTTACATAAAAATCATAAGCGCTGTCCTGGTTCAGGACAAAAATGCTGACGTGGTTTAACCGGGTTATCATGTGCAATTGTTTTAATGGTGAATTCAAATATCGCCATTGGGAAATCAATGCACTTCTTCAAAATTGCTGTTTTGTGTCCAACCCTTCATTTCAGCAAAGCAATTGGGTATGTGTTTTAACGGAGTCGTTTTGATCTCTTCCCTGATCTTTTTCTGCAGTTGCTGATACGCTGAAGGCGTTTGGCCGGTAAGTCGTTTGAACAAGCCGGTAAACGAACTGATGCTATCGAAACCGACTGCGTAACAAATCTCAGCAATGGGTTTGTTATCCTTCAGCAATAGTTTCGATCTTTCTATCCTGACAACAGTGAGGTACTGGTGCGGCGTTTTTGCGTAGGTGTTTTTGAATAGCCGGATGAAATGAAATTTCGAAAAAAAGGCCTCATCAGCAATGTGATCCAGGTCTATATCGCCCGCAAAGTTCTCGTCGATAAAAAGCTTGGCCTTCACAATGCGCCGGTAAAGGTATACTTTCGGATAATTTTCGCCATGCATTACCCAAAGCTATGATAAATTATTTCGCCTTCAATAACTCAAGACCCTTTTTCAGGTCGGCTTTGGTTTTGGTCAGGTCTTTCCAGGGATCAGCTACCTTCTTAACTCTTTCGCGCATATTGTGTATGGTGAAGTTGGATAGTTTCAGATCATCATTAACCTCGTGCCAATGCAACGGCGCCGATACGGTGGCACCCGGTTTTGGCCTTACCGAATATGGGCAGGCGATGGTTTGTCCGCGCCTGTTCTGCAGAAAGTCGACATAGGTGCGGTTCGGCCTTTTTGCCGGACTGCGCTCGATACTCGTAATATCGGGCAACTCATCGTGTACCATACCTGCCACGTATTCGGCGAACATTTTGGTAAAATCATAATCGTATTTAGCGCCAACATAGCAGTAAATGTGCAGCCCTTTGGAGCCGGATGTTTTAATAAACACGTCCAGCTTCATCCTGTCGAATATCTCTTTGGTCTTCAGCGCAACGGCAACCGGCTCTGAAAACGGCACATCATGCGGGTCGATGTCTATCACGACAAAATCAGGGTTCTCCGGCTTTTTGTACGAACTGAGCCAGGGGTTTATTTCGATACAGCCCAGGTTGACCATATAAAGCAGCGTGGCAGCATCCTTACCAATGATATAGTTGATGTGTTTATCGTTACTTTCAGAATAAAGCGGCTCGGTTTTTATCCATGAAGGCATGTGGGCCGAATCGGTATCTTTTTGAAAAAACCCGGGGTCGGAAATGCCATTAGGCTGGCGGCGCATGCTGATGGGCTTATCTTTAAGGTAAGGCACTATCCGTTCAGCCATATCCTTGTAATAGTGGATAAGGTCGCCTTTGGTTATGCCTTCGTCTGTCCAGAAGACCTTGTTCAGGTGAGTTAGCTTCAGTTCCGCCTTGCCCAGTTTGATGATCTCCTCATCGGCAAGCTGTGTATCCGGTGTTTCCATAACTACTTTTTCTTTTTCCTTGTCCATGCGCAATCCCTTGTAAACCGGCTGGCGCAAATGCCGCTCCGCGGTCCATTCGGCGTACCAAACTTCGCATACTAATTTCGGCTTTATCCAGGTGACTTTTGTGCGTTGATGCACTTTTTCTTCAAAAGGCTTTTTATCCGTTTCCAACGGGTGCATTTTGTCATAAAGTTCTTTTATCGATGCCTCGTTAAACCCGGTACCGCAATTGCCGATATAGCTGATGTGGCTACCTTCGTTAATTCCTAATACTAATGCGCCAAAATGCTTGCGCGAACCTGTAGGCGCAGTGAACCCGCAAATGATCGCCTCCTGCGAATTTTGGAGTTTAAATTTCAACCACCGGTCCGTTCGTGTGCCACTGTTGTAATAGCTGTAAGCGTCTTTTCCAATAATACCTTCCCATCCCTCTTTCTCCGCCTTTTTGAACAGGTCGGTTCCTTTCCCTTCAATATGATCGTTATAAATAATGCGTTTGCTTTTCAGGGATGAGATCAATGTTTTAAGCAGGCCTTTTCTTTTGATCAGTTCCAGGCCACGCAGGTCGTGGCCGTTCAATTTCAACAGGTCAAAAACATAATATTTGATGGTCAAGCCGTCTTTGTCACCGTCATAATTTTGTATGTGCTGAAATTTGCTTTGTCCTTTTTTATCTTCTATCACCAGTTCGCCATCCAGTATGGCGCTTTCTTCTATTACTTTTAATTCGTCCAGTATCTCCTGGTATTTATGGCTAAAGTCGATGCCATTGCGGGATATAAGTTTGGCGCTTTTGCCGGTATAACCCAATGCCCGGTAGCCGTCCAGCTTCTTTTCGTATATCCAATCGGCGTTATCAAAAACTTTGGATTCAAGCTTCGCCATCATAGGCGTGTAGGCCTTTTCGGCGCGCGGTCTTTCTTCAGTTTCGTCGCTTAAGTCAGTGCTTTTTTTTTCCGCTGCTGACTTTTTTACCCGCGGCAATTTGGTGGCTTTGCCGTTCTTGTTATTCAACATTTGCTTTATCTCAGCAGGCACTAAATCCTCGCTGTGATATTCTTTATGTACTGCAAATTCATCGTTATGTTTTATCAGCAGCCACGAATTATCCTCCGCGCCGTGCAGTTTGACCAGCGCAAATTCACCTTTCAATTTTTCACCATTCAGCCTGAATTTAAGGTTGCCCGACTTAAGCCCAGCGCGCAAAGTTTTTACATCCGCTTCCCTGTCATCTGCCAGTGAGGTATAGGTTCCCTTGTCCCATATCATCACCACCCCTGCGCCGTAATTGCCATTGGGAATAATGCCTTCAAAATGCTGGTAATCTATGGGATGGTCTTCCACCATCATAGCCAGCCGCTTGTCTGCGGGGTTCATGGACGGCCCTTTTGGCACTGCCCAGCTTTTAAGCGTACCATTTAATTCGAGCCGGAAATCGTAATGCAAATGCGATGCATGGTGGCGTTGCACCACAAAATTGAGTGTTTTGCCTTTTGCCTTGCCGCTTTTCGGCTCCGGTGTTTTCGAGAAAACCCGTTTCTTCACATACTCCGCTAAACTCATTTGCTACGCTCCTTTTTTGGTGTTCAGGCTCTGCATCAATTGTTCATACAGGTCGTCGTTTTTAGTTTTGTGTGGTTTCAGCTTCTTGATGGTCGGGCGTTTGCCTTTGGCTTTTGCATGGATGATCTTTAGTAATTCCTCGTGGTAATCATCCTTGAATTTCGATACATCAAACTTTTCTTCGTATTGCTTAATCAACGCCAGGCCCACGTCCAGTTCCTTTTTGCTCACACTTACATCATCGCTGATATTCAGATCTTCCGTTCCTCTCAATTCCTGCCCAAAACGGATACGCGTAACCACCAGCACGTGTTCCTGCGGGTGCACAATGCACAGGTTCTCGTTGTTCCTTAAAACAAAACGCGCCAGCCCGGCTTTACCCGATTTTTTCAGGGCCTCCACCAGCAGGGCATAGGCCTTGTTATTTTTGGTTTCCGGCTCGGTGTAGTACGAGGTCTCATAATACATGGGGTTAACTTCGGCTATATTGACGAAGCTTTCTATCTCGATCACTTTGCTTTTTTCGGGCGCGGCATCCTCAAAATCGCGGTCTTCCAGTATCACGTAATCATCGTTCAGCTTATAACCTTTGACGATCTTTTCGTATGGGACTTCCTTATGCGTATTTTCATTCACCCGCATGTAGCGTATGTGCGCATGATCGCGGCTGTCCAGCATGTCCAGGTCAAGCGAGCTGGTTTGCACCGCCGAATATAATTTGATAGGGATACTTACCAGGCCGAAACCTATCGAGCCTTTCCAGATCGATCTCATAGTCAATATAATTGTTGTAATTACTATAACTATGGAAAAGGGGAAAGGGTTTTATGATAATCGCAGAGACGCAAGATTTTGCGCCTCTGATGAAAATGTTATTATGGAGGAGACGCAAAATCTTGCGTCTCTACAAAGCATGGGACTATTTCACATCGTATTTCTTCGCCACTTCCTGGTAAATGTCTATCAGGTGGTTCGATTTACCATCATGGTCAAATATCTGCTCCCATGTGTTTAATGGTTCCCAAATAAAAGTGCCCAGGGCTTTACCATTCGGTACGTTAAAGGCGATATCGTTTACCTCCCATTTAAGCTGGGTGTATTCCGCCACGCAAACCTGTTGCGGGTAGCGTTTGGCCAGGTCGGCCATGTTGTTTTTCAGGTCGACCAGCGTACCGTGCCATTTTGGATAATAGGATAGCCCTATTACGTCAAAAGGGACTTTTCTCTCAGCCATAGCATCCAGGAAAAAGCGCGATTCGGCATTTTGCCCTCCCAATGCAATGTGCAGCATAATGGTTGTTTTTGGGGCGACCTCTTTGACAGCCGTTATACCCGCATAAAAAAACTGCGCCAGGGTATCCAGGTTGTTGATGGCTCCATCGGGCCATACCATGCCGTGATTGATCTCGTTGCCCACCTGCACCATATCGGGGGTTGTGCCCTGGTCCTTCAGTTGCTGCATCACTTTTAGGGTAAAATCATGAATAGATTTTTTTAGTGCGGTAAAATCCTCGCCCTCCCAGGCTGCCGGCTTAAATTGTTTGCCCGGGTCGGCCCAGGTATCGCTGTAATGAAAATCGAGCAGGAACTTCATTCCGGCAGCTTTTATCCGTTTGGCCATAGCTTTGGTATGCTCCAGGTCGCAAAATCCTTTGCCGGGCGAATAGCCTTTCGGTTCCGCAGGATCATTGAATATCCGCAGCCTGATATAATTAAAACCGTGGTCCTTCAATATCTCGATGGCGTCTTTCTGCACGCCCTTATCTGAAAATTTTATCCCCCGGCTTTCCAGTTCGGGCAAAAAGGAAATATCGGCGCCTAATATCCTGTCTTTCACAAATCTGGGTTTATATTTTGCGTTTGTAACAGCGTGCGGCGTGCCTGGCCAAACAGCCTGTATATCGGTCGAGCCGGTCCACAAACTATCGGCTTTGGCTTCAAATTTTATAGCGCCCCTTTCCGTTGTGGTTTGAAGGATAACATCGCATTTGCCATGATAAACCTGCGCCTGCCATGTGCCATTCGCCGGGGATTCAATTGCCTTATCACCACTGCGAACGCTTACGATCTTTCCCCCCTTGCCGCTCACCACAAAAGTTACCAGGTTATTGGCTGTTTCAACAGTTTTACCCTGGTTGTCGATGATGTTTACCGCTATCAGGGCGGTGTCCTTACCATCGGCCTTCATGGTTGTTTTATAGGGAGTTATCTGTACTTCAAAGGGCTGTCCCGGTGAGCCCTTTCTTCTACCTTGTGCATTTGTTGCCGAAAAAGAAAAAATAAATAGAGACGCGATGAGTGCGGGTAAGAAGAACCTCCTGAACATAGCCTTAACAATTGGTAGCTAAAGGTAATTAATAAATTGTATAAGTGACAATTATAAAGCAAAAGAAAATAAAAGTAATGGCCGGACTGCTCAAACTATGGTTAACACCATTTTTATGTAAAAAATTGATAATGAGTATATTAACTTCAAAATAATCAAAATTGTGTTAACCATGTTAACCCTGTTATGCTACTTAATAGCTGATTTTTTACAAAGATCAGGACGATGTCCCGGGCGAGAGCCTGATCCATTTCACCAGTTGCCAGGCTACCTCGGCAGTAAGCAATGTGCATACGGCAAAAATGGCTGGTTTAATGCCCCCTTCGTCGGATACGAGGGCGCCTGTAAGGGCAACTACGTACACCCCAACAGGAAACAGGGTTGCCAGGCAAAGGCCGGTAATGTTCAATGGCACGCGGAAAGGCCGGTGAGTGGATGGTTCTTTAATACGCAACCTGATAAGGGTAACATATTCTAAAAAAAGTCCCGCTCCATATACCGTAACATCTATTATCAGGAGTTCGGCAAAGCTCCACAGCACCATCAGGCTTACTACCAGCGAACATACGATGATGGAAACATACGGCGTATTAAATTTTGGATGAAGCTTATTGAACCAGCCGGGCAACAGGTTATCATCTGACATCACCTTGGGCACCCTTGACACCGATAATAACACGGCAGCATAAATGCCTAAAGTACTGGCCATGCCACCCGCAGCCACCAATATACCCAGCCAATTGCCTCCGACCAGGGTACCCAGCGCGGGAAAACCATCTTTTTCAAGCGCTCCATAATTTATGTGTGATTGCTGTGCTACCAGTATGGTAAAAAAATAGACGATCAATACCAGGATGAAAGCGACAATTACGGAAACCATATAGGATCTCACAGGTTTTTCAACTTCTTCGGCATAGGTAGTTACGTTATCCCAGCCCAGGCAGTTCCACATAACGGTGTACAGCGCCATAGCCATTGACGGGAAACCAATACCTTTTACCGATGGTGAAGGCAAAGCGACACCTCCGGAGTGGTGATAGAAAAATGCTGCGATCAGGATGATAAAAGGCATAAGGACGAACACGCTAAGCAGGAGCGAAACACGGCCTACAGGAACAATGCCCAAAATATTTAACCCGGCAGAAGACCAGATCACCAACAGGCACACCGGTATCTTATAGTGCGCGAGTTCGGGAAAGAAAAACGAAGCGTAGGTTACAAATAGTACCGGGTATATTGCAAGGTCAATAAAAGTATAGAGCCAGGTCCACCAGCCTTCGAAAAAGCCCCACCGCGTGCCCAAAGCATATTTAACCCACTTGTAATATCCGCCTTCAACTGGCATCATACTGTTCAATTCAAGTACGGTAAATATGGCGGGCACATCCCATAGCATGGGCGTTATCATCAGTACCAATAAAGCAGCGTGTTCACCGGCATAACCTAATAGCGGTTCTAATCCATACGGTCCGCCGGATACAGTAAAAAATATTACAGCTATAAGTTGAAGCGGCCGTATTTTTTTTATGACAGATGTTGATGGCATAACGGACTAAAAATATTGTTTTTGTAATTTATATTTGGCTAAAATCGACCGGGATGAGAAAAATTACCATAACTGTAATTGCGTTGCTATGCATTTTTACTTCAGCCTTCGCACAGGAAAAGGCGCCCCGCTTCCATGTTATCGCTCTTTATGAAAATGGCGGCCATCATATCGAATATTCCAAAGCAGCAAAAGTTTGGCTTGATAAACTGGCGGCCGATAGCAATTTCAGCATCGACTACATACAAAATACCGATAAGATAAACGATGAATTTTTAAGTCGCTACCAGCTTTTCATCCAGCTCGATTATCCACCTTACGCCTGGAAGCAGGGTGCGGTTGCTGCATTTGAAAAATATATTGATGCGGGCAAAGGGGGATGGATAGGTTTTCATCATGCATCGTTGCTCGGCGAATTTGACGGCTACCCCATGTGGGAATGGTTTCACCAGTTTATGGGCGGTATCCGCTGGAAGGGCTATATCGCCACTTTTGTACAGGGACAGGTAAATGTGGAAGACAGGCAGCACCCGGTTATGAAAGGCGTTCCGGCTTCATTTCTTGTAAAAAAAGAAGAATTTTATACCTACGATAAGAGCCCCCGGCCCAACGTACATGTTATAGCCAGCGTGGACGAAAACACGTATTCGCCGGGTTCAGACGTCAAAATGGGCGACCACCCGGTTATCTGGACCAACGAGCATGTCAAAGCCCGCAATGTTTACATATTTATGGGGCATTCGCCAATCCTTTTTGAGAACGATGCCTATAAAAAGATATTCTCGAACGCAATATTCTGGGCAGCCGGTGCAACGCGGTAAAGGCATATTGAACATTTCTGAATAACAGAAATTCTGATCGGCATTCCATCTTTTGCTATATTGCGCCCCTGAAAAACAGATCATTATTATTTAATTCAATATGACAAAAGAAGAGATATTCGGCTATACTCCCGACCCAAAATATAACAAAGCAGTTGCTTACTTCAGCATGGAATTTGCGATTGACCAGGCGTTGAAAATATACAGCGGCGGTCTTGGTTTCCTGGCTGGTTCACACATGCGCAGCGCCTACGAACTGAAACAAAATGTAATTGGCATCGGTATGCTGTGGAAATATGGTTACTACGACCAGTTTCGCGACCTGAATGCCGAAATGAAACCAATGTTTGTGGAAAAGGGATATTCTTTCCTTAAAGACACGGGCATTATGTTTACCGTGCCCGTGCACGATTCGCAGGTGCATGTCAGGGCATACCTGCTGCAGCCATCAACGTTTGGTTCGGCGCCAATTTTTTTGCTGACAACCAACCTGAATGAAAACGACGAACAATCGCGCTCGATCAGCTATAAATTATACGATTCAAACGAGGCTACACGTATCGCGCAGTCGATCATACTCGGAATAGGCGGCGCCATGCTGATCGATAAGCTTGGATTGAACATTGATATTTATCACATGAACGAAGGGCACTCGCTTCCTTTGAATTTTTATCTCTATTCGAAATATCAAAGCCTGGCGGAGGTAAAAAAGAGGGTTATATTCACCACGCATACGCCCGAAGCTGCCGGTAACGAGGAGCACCGGTACGCCCTGCTGAAAGAAATGTCTTTCTTTTACCATTTACAGGATCATGAAGTAAAGCACATCTTAAATCTTGAGGGTGATTCGCTCAACTATACCGTTGCTGCGTTAAAATTTGCCAAAAAAGCTAACGGGGTTTCCAAAATGCACGCCGAGGTGGCGCGCGAGATGTGGAAAGGTAATTCGGGCATTTGCGATATTGTTGACATTACCAACGCGCAGAACAAGACTTACTGGAAGGATGATGAATTGGAAAAGGCATTGGCGAACAATGATGATAAGGCCATAACTACGCGGAAAAAGGAAATGAAACGCCAGTTTTTTAAAGTTGTTGCCGACCAATGCGGGAAAATATTTGACGAAAATGTGTTGACCATTGTGTGGGCCAGGCGTTTTGCCGGTTACAAAAGAGCCGACCTGATGATGCGCGATTGGGACAGGTTCATCAAACTTGTGTTTAATGCTGACTATCCTGTGCAGGTAATTTGGGCGGGCAAGCCCTACCCCGAGGATTATGGCGCAATAGAACAATTTAACCAGATCATACGGCGTGCCCGTCCCTTAGCCAACTGTGCGGTGCTCACAGGGTATGAACTGGCGCTTTCGGCGCTTGCAAAAAAGGGTTCGGACGTATGGTTGAACAATCCGCGCATGTATCGCGAAGCGTCGGGTACCAGCGGTATGACGGCTGCCTTTAACGGCAGTATCAATCTTTCGTTACCAGACGGTTGGGTGCCGGAATTTGCCAAAGACGGAAAGAATAGTTTTGTTATCGCACCAGCCGATAGTAACCTTTCCAACGACGAGAAAGACCACAAGGAAGCCGAAAGTTTGATGGATACCCTGGAAAATACGATCCTGCCTATGTATTATAACGACCAAAAGAAGTGGTTGTCTATTATTAAAACGGCAGCTACAGACGTTGCCCCGGCATTTGACTCGGGCCGGATGGCTGATGAATATTATAACATAATGTATAACGCATAAAATAAAAATGCCCTCCGGTGCGAGGGCATTTTTATTTACATCATGGATGCGGTGGCGGTGCCGGCGGCCTGGGTGGTGGCGGCGGCAATTTCACATGCAATTTATGAATATGAGGTTTCCGTATATGCAATCTCGGGTGCCTTGGATGGCGCGGAGGCCTTGGCGGCGGTGGCGGGGCGTGCCTGGGTGGAAGCTGTGATACCCTTAGCCGTAGTCCGGGTTCGGCCTGTGCCATGGACAAACAGCCAATAAACAACGCTGTCACGATGGTAAGTCTGATCAATTTCATTATCTGCGATTATTGTTGGTTAACAAGTATACTCATAACTCCTGAGCTTTTATAATGTTTGGGATGCGCTGTTGCTACCTGCTTATTACGTTTTCATATAGGAAATCAGCGGCAAACTGCCCGGCTTCACGCCACCGTTTCTTTGTTCCATCCGGGCTCCTGAAAAACGGGTTGAAATATCTCTGTAATTCGTGCGAGTAACCCTTGTACACTTTTAATGCATTTGGCAAGTGTAGAGAGTCGGCACGGTTATGAATATCTATGCCCCCGTATAGCGGAGCGCTTTTATGTGTTGGGGGCACCAGCGAATCATCGCTACCCAAAACGCTTACTATTGGCGTATGTGCATTTTTAAGCCAGTCAAGGTTAAATATCGCTCCCCAAAAATTGACTACGCCCGCTATACCGGGCAATTCAGCATTACCGGCATTCTCCGTGGTATCAGGCACTTTGGCCATTCCGCCAAAAGCCTTATCGGTAGCAAATGCCGCCTGCAAAGCAATAATTCCGCCCGCCGAATTACCGGCCAGGATGATCTTATCCGGGTTGATACCATAGCGTAAATGATTTTTCCTAAAAAATTCCACAGCCTTTTTAGCGTCCATCACTGCGTAATAAGAACTGGTGAGCAACTGGTCGAAGTGAAACACAGGATTTCGTTTACTTAAACGATAATTAATAGCCACGCATACATAACCGCGCCGGGCAAATGAGGCACACCAGATTTTCATGCTTTTTGCCTCTTTGCTTCCGTATTTAAATCCGCCGCCATGCATCCAAATGATGAGCGGGCGGTCAATTGCCGAATCGGCCTTGGGCTGGTAAAGATCAAAGGCGTGCGCATTCTTTTTGTTAGAAACAAGGTCGCCATCGTAGACCAAATTTTTCTCGATGGTGATATCGGGAAAAACAATATCCTTGTACCGGTAGCCATTGCCGGTTTGCGCTACTGCTGAAAAAAATGGCAAAAAAACGAATGAGAATAATATAAAATACTTACGCATAACGGAATAATATACGATACAATTGGTAAATATGGATGTTCGGGAACTATTGAATTCAATAGTCATTTGCGTTTTTTATTACATTTGAAAAATAGCCAAACTAAACAAAAAGCCCGGACATGATATTAGGTGTAGGTATAGATATGGCTGAAGTGGAGCGTATAGCAGCCAGTATCAGCAAGGAAAGCGGGTTCAGGGAATTGGTGTTTTCGGAAGCTGAAATTGCTTACTGTGAGTCAAAGACACAAAAATTCGAGCATTACGCTGCCCGGTTTGCTGCCAAAGAAGCTTTCTTTAAGGCACTGGGGACAGGTTGGGCGGATAACACGAGCTTTAACGAAGTTGAAATAATAAATACAGCAAACGGGAAACCCGAAATAAATTTGACAGGCCTGACGTTTGAAACGATCGGCAAAGCGGGAGAGCTGAGATTCTCAGTTTCATTAACGCATACCAAAACAATGGCATCGGCTATCGTGATTATAGAAAAGCAATGACAGTAATACAGGAAAAACAAAAGTACGCTGGCACGTCAACAGCAATGCAGGAAGAGAGACTGCGGGAGCTGGTGCAATATGTTGCGGCCAATTCGCCATTCTACCGCGAGTTATTTGCCAAACATAATATTGACGCCGCCGGTATTAATACGCTTGATGATCTTTACAAGGTCCCTACAACGGAAAAGGACGATATTCAGAAACGGAATAATGATTTTCTATGCGTTCCGCCGGGCAAAGTGGTTGAATATACTTCTACGTCCGGAACACTGGGCGGACCGGTCACCATTGCCCTGACAGAGAATGACCTGGTTCGTTTGGCCCATAACGAATACAACTCTTTCCTCTGTGCCGATGGTTCGGAGGATGACATTTACCAATTGATGCTTACGCTCGACAGGCAGTTTATGGCCGGCATTGCTTATTATTCCGGTATCCGGAAAATAGGCGCAGGCATCATCCGGCTTGGTCCGGGTGTGCCTGCCTTGCAATGGGAAACCATCAAGAGATTGAAACCGACGGCAATAGTTGCGGTTCCCTCCTTCATTTTAAAGCTGATCAATTTTGCAAAAGAGAATAATATCGATATTAATGCTTCGTCCGTCAAAAAAGCTATCTGTATAGGGGAGAATATCCGCAATACTGATTTTTCGCTGAATATGCTCGGCAAAAAGATCACCGAAGCTTGGGATATTCATTTATACTCCACCTATGCTTCCACCGAAATGCAGACAGCCTTTACGGAATGCAGTGAGGGCGCGGGCGGCCATTGCCAGCCCGATCTTGTTATTGTTGAGGTACTGGATGAGAATGACAAACAGGTTGAACCCGGTACGCCCGGCGAAGTTACCATTACGACCCTTGGCGTTGAAGGTATGCCCTTGCTGCGCTACAAAACCGGCGATATCTGCATGTATTTTGACGAACCCTGTGCGTGCGGCAGAACCACATTGCGCCTGTCACCCCTGATGGGCCGTAAGAAACAGATGATCAAATTCAAGGGGACCACTTTATATCCACCTGCTTTGTTTGACCTGCTTGCTGAGCGCGAAGAGATAATGGATTTCGTTGTTGAAGTGTATTCCAATGATATTGGTCTCGACCAGGTGTCGCTTTACCTTGTTCCGGCAGATAACAGTGAGGAATGCGACCACCGCATACGGGCATATTTGCAGGCGCGGTTACGTGTGAGTCCGCATATTAAATATGTCACTCCCGAGCAGATCCACAAAATGCAGTTTAACGAAGCAAGCCGCAAAGCGATAAAATTTATTGATAGAAGATAGTCCGAAAGTCCGCATAAGTCGGAAAGTCCGAAAGACGGCCCTATGCGAAACAAATAATCTCCTTGATTGTCATCTTTCGGACTTAAGCGAACTTTCGGACTTCCCGACTAATTTCCTACTTTAGCCCATTATTTTTAACCTCATAAAACATTATTTTTTGCCCATGATACGAATTGGACAAAGCACGCTTTCCCTCGAAGATTTTGCTGAACTGGTAGTTAAACACAAGGAGGTTGCTTTGGATAAGGCCGCTATGGATAAGGTAAAGGCCAATTTTGAATTCCTGAAAAAATTCTCGTCAAATAAGCTCATCTACGGTATCAATACCGGCTTCGGGCCAATGGCGCAATACAAAGTAAGCGAGGAGAATATCCTGCAGCTTCAATATAACCTCATACGCAGCCACTCATCCGGCAGCGGTAAACTGATGCCGCCACAATTGTCGCGGGCTTTGATGGTAGCCCGGCTAAACAGCTTTATGCAGGCTTATTCGGGTGTTCATAGCGAAGTGATCGAATTGTTGCAGGCCATGATCAATCATGACATTTGCCCCTGCATTTACGAACACGGCGGTGTAGGCGCCAGCGGCGATCTGGTACAATTGGCGCATTTAGGCCTGGTATTGATTGGCGAAGGCGAGGTGCAGTTTGAGGGAGGCGTTTACCCTACCATCGAAATATTCAACCGCTTTAATATCAAGCCACTTTCCATCCATATCCGGGAGGGGCTTGCGATAATCAATGGCACCTCAGCCATGACGGGTATCGGGCTGATCAATATTATACAGGCTAAGAAACTGCTAAACTGGGCGGTGCTGTTTTCTGCCATGATCAACGAAGTGGTACAGGCTTTTGACGACCATTATTCGCACGAGCTTAATATCGTTAAGCATCACAAAGGCCAGAATGCCGTGGCAACTACCATGCGTGATATTTTGAAGGACAGTAAAATGATCCGCGACCGCTCAGAACATTTATACAACCCGGATAACCTTGACCAGGAAGTGTTTGAAGATAAGGTACAGGAATATTATTCGCTGCGCTGCGTAACGCAAGTTTTGGGACCAATATACGATACTATTGCGCAGGCTGAAAATGTGCTGGTAAACGAGTTGAATTCGGTAAATGATAACCCGGTTATCGATCATGTGAATCATAACATTTTCCACGGCGGTAATTTCCATGGCGATTATGTATCGCTGGAAATGGATAAGCTGAAGATCGCTATTACCAAACTATCCATGCTTTGCGAGCGCCAGCTGAACTACCTGTTAAACAATAAACTGAACCAAAAGCTGCCGCCGTTTGTGAACCTGGGCGTATTGGGATTTAACTTCGGCATGCAGGGGATGCAATTTACAGCTACGTCTACAGTGGCAGAAAACCAGACGATGTCGTTCCCGATGTATGTGCACAGTATACCGAATAACAACGATAACCAGGATATTGTAAGCATGGGCTGTAATGCTGCACTGATGACCAAACGCGTTATCGACAACTCGTTTGAAGTGCTGGCGATACACCTGGTAACTATTTTACAAGCTATCGATTATATCGAATGCCACGACAGGCTGGCCTCGGTTTCCATGTCGTTATACGACCGTGTTCGCCCGATATTTCCCAAATTTGTGGAAGATAAGGCGCGCTATAAGGAAATGGCGCTGGTTAAGGATTTCCTCGAAAATTCAGATAATTTCATCTCAGTAAAATGAAATGCGCTTTAGTTACCGGCGGTTCAAGGGGTATTGGCCGGGCCATTTGCCTGCAATTGGCTGCCAGGGGCTATTATGTACTGGTTAACTATAAAAGCAATAAAGAGGAAGCTGAAAATACACTTGCACAAATAAACGGCAAAGGCGAATTACTGCAATTTGATGTAGCGGAACGGGAACAGATCCAACAGATATTAGGCGGCTGGATATCCGCCAATGAAGATAAGCCAATAGAAGTGCTGGTGAACAACGCCGGCATCCGCGATGATAGC
The DNA here is from genome assembly GCF_035492695.1 of Mucilaginibacter sp. Taxonomy (GTDB): domain Bacteria; phylum Bacteroidota; class Bacteroidia; order Sphingobacteriales; family Sphingobacteriaceae; genus Mucilaginibacter. Next base: position 153,204 of record NZ_DATJJC010000012.1, read on the forward strand.
CTGATGGCCTGGATGGGCGAGGAGCAATGGGACCACGTATTAAAAACTAACCTTGATAGTTTCTTCTATGTCACCCGCATCGTTTTAAACAGCATGCTCGCCCATAAATACGGGCGCATTATCAATATCGTATCTCTTTCGGGCATCAAAGGACTGGCCGGGCAAACCAATTATTCGGCTGCCAAGGCAGGGGTTATCGGCGCCACCAAGGCGCTGGCGCAGGAAGTTGCGCGGCAGGGCATTACTGTAAATGCGCTGGCCCCCGGTTTCATTAAAACAGACATGACCGAAGGCCTGGATGAAAAAGAATTGAAAGCCGTTATACCTGCCAAACGCTTCGGTCTGCCCGAAGAAGTTGCCCATGCCGCTGCGTTCTTCGCGTCGCCGGAGGCGGCTTATATTACCGGGCAGGTGTTATCGATCAACGGAGGGTTATATACCTGACATGACACTGCCGGTTGAAGATATTATCCCGTTAATTCCACAAAAGCCGCCGTTTGTGATGGTTGGTAAACTGCTCAGCAGTGATGAAAACCTGACCCGGAGCAGTTTTGTTATCCCGGCAAATAACGTATTTGTGAAGAATACATTTTTCCAGGAAGCCGGATTGATGGAAAACATCGCCCAAACTGCCGCCTTACGTGCAGGCTATATAGCACAGGCAGAAAATAAGCCTGTTGCCGTAGGGTATATAGGCGCGGTAAGCAAATTTGAAGTATTTGACCTGCCCAAAACAGGCGACGAAATTGTGACAGAGATCAGCATTCAAAACCAGGTATTTGACATTGCCGTACTTTCAGGAAAGGTTTGGCTGGGGGAAACGCTGATAGCTCAATGCGAAATGAAAGTGTTCAGCAAAAATGAATAAGTTTTTCTGTATCTGTTCCGCTTCTTTGAAGGCGATTTTTGGCTAAAGCCAGATTTTTGATTCTTCTTAACCCCGCCCTAAAGGGCAGGGCTATGATAACAGATCGGACTTCATTGCCGTCCCATTTATGAGACGGATTAAAAGTGAACAACATTCGGCTTTAGCCAAAATAAGAAAATACTGCTGGAAAAATAGAGATATGATTAAAACGGATGTATTTGTAGTTGCCGATAATGTCTATACCCCTTTGGGTAAAACTACCACGGAAAATTTTTCGAACCTGACGCAAAACCTGTCCGCTGTAAAGCGGCACGGGGATCATTGCGCTGCGTTTTTCGGTGATATGGATCTTAATGACGGTACAGCTTGTACCAAATTTGAGCAGTTGCTCATCGCTTCAATTGCTGATGCACTAAAGCAAGGCAATATTGATGCCGCCGATAGCCATACTGTGTTGATCGTATCCTCCACCAAGGGAAATATCAGCTTGCTGGAAACGGAAGAAAATAGTCCCGGTTTACAAGAACGAATTGCTTTATCTACTTCAGCGAAATTGGTAGCAGCACATTTTGGTTTTGTTAATCAACCCGTCGTTATTTCCAATGCCTGTGTTTCAGGCGTAGTGGCTATTATTACCGCTATGCGGTTACTTCGTACCGGGCAATATGAAACCGCTGTGGTTGTGGGAGCCGATGTTATTTCAGAATTTGTATTGTCAGGTTTCCGGTCCTTCCAGGCATTAAGTGCGGAGGTATGCAGGCCATTTGACAAATCGCGTGATGGTTTGAATTTAGGTGAAGGAGCGGCGACGATGATACTATCGTCTCATGAAAAGTATGCCGGCAGTATTAAAGTATTGGGTGGCGGTATAAGTAATGACGCCAATCACATCTCGGGCCCGTCGCGTACGGGCGAGGAACTGGCTTACGCCATAAACAGATCATTAATGGATGCAGGGCTTACCGCCGGGGATATTGAATTTATTTCGGCCCATGGTACGGCTACGCTGTATAACGATGAAATGGAAGCCAACGCTATCGGCTTATCGGAACTGCAGCATGTGCCATTGAATAGCCTGAAAGGTTATTACGGTCATACTTTGGGTGCGGCCGGGTTGATCGAATCCATTATATCTATCCGGTCTATGAAAGAGGGTCTGTTCCTACCTACTCCAGGGTTCAACGAATTGGGTGTTACGCAAACGGTAAATGTCTGCTCCTCACAGCTGAATATTTCAGCTGAAAATATTCTCAAAACAGCATCGGGCTTCGGCGGTTGTAATGCTGCCGTGGTTTTTGGCAAATAATCGATTATTTTTGCGGCTAAGGTAAAGAACACATTGTCCGGAATTTTATATACAACAGCAAGCTGTACCATCAGCAATGCAACCGTTTTCAGGAATGGTGAATCCCTTTTTGAATGCGACGGGCTTGATATGTCCGCGTTTTTACTTTCAATTTACCAACGCTTCCAAATCAATTATCCTAAATTTTATAAGATGGATAATTTGAGCAAGCTGGGCTGGCTGGCAGCGGAGGTGTTACTGAAGGATTTTAAAAAAGATCGCTATAAGCCGGAAGAAGTGGGCTTGGTATTGGCAAACAGAAACTCGAGCCTGGACGATGATATTAAATATTGGGAGTCGGCAAAGGAAGTCGCAAGTCCGTCTTTATTCGTATATACTTTGCCTAATATTGTGATCGGCGAGATATGCATCCGCAATCATTTTAAGGGTGAACATACTTTTTATATACAGGAGCAGTTTGACGCCGATTTTATAGCGAAGCAGGTAAATTACCTGTTGGGTAATAATATTTTACAGGCTTGTATTTGTGGCTGGGTAGATGTGCTGGGTGAAGAATACAAGGCGGTTTTATATTTGGTGGAAAAGGAAGGCGGCCGATCGGCCATCGAATTTTCTGCTGAAAACATGACTAAGATCTTTTTATCATAATGAGTTCAACAGTTTATATAGCAGGTGCAGGGGTTATTTCGGCTATCGGGAATAACGTGGCGGAGCATTTGACCGCTTTTGAGCGAGAAGAGGCGGGGATGGGTGATATTACCATGCTTAATACCATTCACAAAGGCGAATTGCCCGTTGCTGAAGTAAAGCTGACCGATGCTGAAATGGTTGCCATGACCGGCCTGACCACGCACAACAGCCGCACCACCCTATTGAGCCTGGTAGCGGCTAAAGAAGCTTTGGCGGATGCAGGTATTCCTGATCTGAATTCATTGCGTGTTGGCTTTGTTTCGGCAAATACAGTGGGCGGTATGGACAAAAGCGAGGATTTCTTTATCGACTTCCTGGCGGATAATAACAAGGGTAAACTTCGGAATGTATTCGATCACGAATGCGGCAGCATGACCGAGATCGTAGCCGACCAGTTGGGTATCCGTGATTTCATGACAACTATCAGCACCGCTTGTTCGTCATCTGCAAACGCTATATTTTATGCCGCAAGGCTTATTAAAAATGAGGTGCTGGATGTCGTGATTGCCGGCGGGGCCGATGCGCTCACCAAATTTACCCTTAATGGTTTTAATACGCTGATGATATTGGATAAGCAGTTTTGCAAGCCATTTGACGAGCACCGTGAGGGGTTGAATTTGGGAGAAGGCGCCGGATACCTTGTATTGGTTTCGGATAAGGTGATGAGAGCCTTGAACAAGGAGCCTTATGGAGTAATAAGCGGATACAATAACAGCAACGACGCCTATCACCAAACGGCCTCGTCGCCTGATGGTACGGGATCGTACCTGGCTATGAAGGGGGCATTGGCAAAGGCAGGGCTGCAACCGTCGGATATCAGTTACATCAACCTGCATGGCACGGGAACACCTAATAACGACAGCGCGGAAGGCACAGCTATCAAGCGCCTGTTCGACCCGCATTATCCGCCGATGAGTTCGACCAAATCCTATACCGGGCACACGCTTGGGGCAAGTGGTGGAATCGAAGCAGTGTTTTCGGTGTTGGCTATCAGGCATGGCATCATCTATCCAAACCTGCGTTTTGAAACGCAAATGAGCGAGCTGCCCTTTGCACCGGAAACAGAATTTTTGAGCGGGCAAAACATTAAAAACGTTATGTCCAACTCGTTTGGATTTGGTGGTAATTGTACATCGTTAATATTTTCGCAGGCATAATATGAAAGTATTTATCCGGTCGGCCGCCGCCATATCTGCACAAAACACCTTTCGTAACGAAGGCTTCCTGGATGATCCTGTGGAGCACACCGGCACACGCCTGCCTATTATCGAGCCTGACTATAAAGAATACATCGATCCCAAACTGATACGGCGCATGAGCCACGTGATCAAAAGAGGGGTTGCAGCTGCCAGAGAATGCCTGAACGAGGCCGATATCGAAATGCCGGGTGCTGTAATAACCGGAACGGCTTTCGGCTGTATGGAAGATACTATTACTTTTTTAACCCGGATAGTTGAAGGCAACGAGGAGATGCTTCCGCCAACGGCATTTATTCAATCAACCCACAACACCGTTGCCGCGCAGATAGCCCTGATGCTGAAATGCCATGAATACAACAATACTTTTGTGCATAAGGGTATTTCTTTTGAAAGCGCACTTACCGACGCTATAATGCTGTTGAACGAAGGCGACGCCAATAACATATTGGTTGGCGGTACCGAAGAAATGGTAGATACCAGCTTTAAAGTGCTGACACGGCTCGGCCTGTACAAGCGGCACCCGGTTTCTAACCTCCAACTTTTTGAAGAGGAATCAAAGGGCACTATAGGCGGCGAGGGGGCTGCATTTTTCCTGCTTACCGATAAGCCATCTGCCGAAAATATGGCTACGTTGCTTGCCGTACAGGCATTCTATAAGCCGGATAACCTGCAAAAAACCATTAGGGCGTTCCTTGCTGCAAATAAACTTGGGCCAGAAGATATCGGCCTGCTGATCACAGGCAAAAACGGCGATATAAATAACGATTCGATCTACAAGGAACTATCAACCGGGTTATTTAAAAACAGCACCATCGCAAATTACAAGCATCTTTGCGGCGAGTACCCGGTATCGACATCATTTGCCTTATGGCTGGCGGCAAATATTTCGAAAAAAGGGGTTATTCCCAGGGTGGTTTTAGAAAGAAAGGCGGGCGATGGCGCTCCTAAAAATATTCTCATTTATAATCACTATCAAAACAAGTATCATTCGCTGATACTTGTTTCTGCTGTTTAATGCTGCACGATGGACGCTTCAGGCAACGATATTTTCCGTGCCCTTCAAACCGAACACAAAGAAGGCAAAGTGCTGGCTGACATTTCCGTCAACCCCAATAGCCCGATATTGAAAGGGCACTTCCCGGGTCACCCTGTCGTGCCGGGCGCCTGTATGCTGCAGGTCGTAAAAGAAGTTTTGGAAAGAGCGCTGGACAGGACACTCCGACTAAAGAAGGCCGACCATTTGAAATTCGTATCGCTGATAGCAGCTGATAACCAACGCGTTGTGCAGCTTGAAATAACATACCGTTTTTTGGATGAGGACGCTGTCTTTCTCACATCCAGGTTATTCTCAGGAGAGAATTTATATTTTAAATTGCAATGTACTTTCGTAAAAATGTAGCTATCTTGTTTCATATTAAGCAATTACCTGTAATCCTGATTAAACGTAAACGATTAAAATGAGACAATGCCTTATCGTTGGTTGCATTGGCCTGATGGTGGCTTTCTTTTCGTGCCAGAAAAAGCCAGTTAAAACCGAGCCTAAACCCCTTGTTTATCATACTGACGGAGAGGTAAAAAAATTGCACGACAATGACCCCAATGGTGTTAACATGGTTATTGTGGGCGATGCTTTTATAAAAGACGACCTTGATACCGGCGGGTATTACGACCAACAGGTTAAGATGCTGGTTGATTATTTTTTTAGTGTGCCGCCTTATAAACAAAATAAGGAACATTTTAATGTTTATGTAGTCTATACGCAATCTAATAAGCGGGGTGCGTCCCAGGGGTATCATCCTGACGATACCTCCACGAGGTTAAAGTCTTATTTTTCGACAGATGTCACCCGCCTGCTCCAGGTAGGGGATTACGCGACTTGCTATAAATATGTCCAGAATGCCGTTCCGCTTTACGCAGCTAATATGATGGTAGTACTGGTGAATGATAAGACTTATGGTGGGTCGGGTGGGGATTTAGCCGTAGTATCCACCAATGAGCTTTCAAAATATATCATGATCCACGAGATCGGCCATTCCTTCGGCGGTTTGGCCGACGAATATATCGATGCCCAGGAAGCTGCTTTTACAACAGCCTCTGATGCTCAATTTTTCCCGAATACGGATACAACGAATGACCCCACGAAGATAAAATGGGCGCAATATTTCCCGGTACATGCTTATAAAGGGATCGTCGGCGCTTATGCCGGCGGGTATTACCGGGCAACGGGCGTTTATCGCCCCGAGCTTTACAGCGTAATGGCCGACCTGGGCCATCCCAATTACAATGCACCCAGCAGGGAAGCGATAAGCCGCCAGATAGATGCCATCCTGAATGTCCCTTTTGATTTTAACGCCTTTTTGAAAACCGACAGTTCGTCGGCTCTTGCAACTGTACTGGGAATTGGACCAATGCGCCCCCCAATGCATGATTTTATCGGCAGAAAAGACAGGATAATGAGGATGAAAAAGAATAAAAAGCAATAAAGGCCGGCCCGTTTCTCCGCGCAAAAGTGACAGAGGTCATTATCTGCCATGACGATAGCTATTGTGAAGCTTTGTAAAATTGGGTTGTTTTATGCTATGAAACAAACCCTGAAATGCAACCAATAATCACCATTACCTTTAACCCTGCGATCGACAAAAGCACAACGATTCCTCTACTGGTTGCGGAAAAGAAGATGTATTGTTCTGAGCCTGTTTATGAACCCGGGGGCGGCGGTGTAAACGTGGCCCGCGTGATAAAAAAACTCGGTGGCGACGCGATCGCAGTTTATATGGCCGGTGGGCATTCAGGGAAAAAATTCAATCAATTATTGGCGGAAGAAGCGGTGACATCGGTAGTTACGGAGATCAAGGAAAATACCCGGGAAAACCTGGTTGTTTCCGAAACGGGAACGAACCGTCAATATCGTTTTGTTATGCCCGGACCAACCATAGCTGAAGCAGAATGGATGAATTGCCTTAATAGTATCGAAAAGTTAGCCGACGTACCGTTTATTGTTGCAAGCGGAAGTTTACCCGCCGGGATGCCCGCTGATATTTTTGCACGATTAGCAGCTATAGCCCACCGGAAGAAAGCCAAATTGGTGGTTGATACTTCGGGTAAGCCGTTGGAAGATGCCATAAAAGCGGGTGCCTATCTGATAAAACCCAGCACAAAAGAATTGGCGGCCCTGATAAAACGGGAACATATGGAAATACAAGACGTTATTGATGCGGCAAAAGAAGTGATCAACATGGGTGGATGCGAAGTGATGGTGGTTTCGATGGGTGGTGATGGAGCGATACTTGTAACAAAAGACGTGGTGTTGAAGGCAAAGCCGCCGACCGTCGATGTAAAAGGAACCGTTGGGGCGGGTGACAGCATGGTGGCAGGGCTGGTACTTAGCCTGGCGCGCAATGGCACTTTGGAAAAAGCGCTTCAATACGGCGTGGCCTGTGGCACCGCTGCAACGATGAACCCAGGCACCGGTTTGTGCAATAAAGATGATGTAGAGCGTTTGTATAAAATGCTTGTCAGGCAAAATGCCCTCGCCTAATCACTGCTTCCCGTGCTGCTGAATATATTCAGCCATGGTATTCACATCCACCAGTACCTTGCGGCCTTCTTTTGGGTCCTGTATAGTAATGCCGTATTCGCGTTTCAGTAATACGATCAACTCGAGCGAGTCGATAGAATCCAACCCAAGACCATCGCCAAACAAAGGCTCGTCGTCCTTAATATCGGCTGGAGTAAGATCGGTCAGGTTTAAAAATAATATGATCTGGCTTTTCAGCTTTTCTTTCAGTTCTGCAATTTCCATTTGGTAATTATATTAAATTTTTTCTTTTCAGTCCCCAAAACGCCACCAACTGGAGCACAATTATTATCACCACAAGCGGCGCAAGATAACCTGCTACATTGATTAGTTTGCCATTCTCCAAAAATAAGCCATAATAAGCTTCGAGGCACCAGTGCATCGGCGAGAAATTGGCTATGGCTTTCAGCGAGGTATCCATTGAAAAAGTGGGCACCATCAATCCGCCAATGGCCGCTAAAATGACGATAGAGATTGCACCGAACCCATTATTTTGCTGATGGGTTTCTGAAAATACACCCACGCAAATAGCATAACTTACCGCGCACCACCCCGTCAGAATCGTTACCACAAACAGGCCCAAAATATCATTGGGTAAATTGAGCGCAGGTAAATTTATCAGCGGGAATAACCATATACCCAGCGAGAATATTACAACAGCTTGTATAAGGGTAACGACAATATATACGATCTGTTTGGAAGCCATACCGACCAGGTAGCTTGTCGGCAAAGTTTTAAGCCGTATAAAGCTGCCACTCACTTTTTCCCTTACCACGCTGCCACCAAGTGACATGATAATAAAGAACATGGCAAATATCGTCCAGGCCGGAACATTGTGCTGTGCGGCATTTGGCGGTTTAAGGGAGCCGCTGATAGAAACCGGGATATCATTAATTGCCGCTTTATTATTCAGCATTTCGTCCTCCAGTTTGGAAGGCAGCGGTTTTTCGTTGATGGAAAAATAAAGACTTCTTAAGGTCTGCCTGCTTTCCACCAACTGCAATGCGCTTTGCAAAGCTCCTTTTACCGACAAGCGTATCGATTCCTGCAAAACAGGGTTATAATATAACTTTAACGGCTCCGGGTCGCCCAGATCCTTTTGGGTTGAATCAGCTTGCAGGCCAAAGCTGGTGAGCGCCTTCCCGGCAGTTGTTTTGGATTTGGCCATTACTTTTTGTGTAAAATCCGCTGGAATAATGATGCTCATCAACGCATCATTTTTCTTCATCGAATCGGCAATGGTTTTTTCATCCTGGTTTTTGGGCAGCGCCGATACACTGAACATCCCTATTTTTTCAATAGCCGCAATCAGTTGTTTTGCTGATGCCCCGGTGTCGCGGTTGCATACCAAAACAGGCAGCTTGTTTTTATTAATGAGCTGGAAAGTGCTGTTCTGGATATCAGTGATCACCACCACCAGCACAATAGGCATTACGAACATAAGGGCCAGCCCTACCCCATCGCGTAGAAGTACACGGAGATCCTTCAATATAGCGGCCCAAAGTTTAAACATCGTTGCGGTATTCTTTGCCGGTAAGTTCAAGGAATAAACCTTCTAAACTATCCTTGCTATGTTCTTTTAATAATTCGGTCAAGGTATTTTGGGCGATGATCTCGCCGCTGTCGATCAGTGCGACATGCTCGCACAAACCTTCAGCTTCGCTCAATTGGTGCGAAGTGTAAATGAGCGTGGTGCCGTTTTTATTCAGTTCGAGCAGGTAATTAATAATGGCATGCCGCGTTTGTACATCCACGCCTACGGTTGGTTCATCCAGTATCAATACGGCCGGGTTATGGATAACCCCGATAGCCAGGTTTACCCTGCGCTTCATCCCGCCCGAAAATTTATCCACCTGTTTATTCCGGACGTTTTCCAGTCCGAGTATACGCAGTAACTCGTCCGTCCGCGTTTTTATCTGGTGCCGGTTAAGCCCGGCCCACGCGCCAAAAAATTCCAGGTTCTCTACCGGGCTCATTTCCTGGTAAAAAGAAAAATCCTGCGGGACAAAGCCGAACAACGCATTTACCTTATTGCTATGTTTGCTTACATCGTGACCAAGCAATTCAACGGTACCCTGGTCGGCTGACAATAGCCCGGTCATCAGGCTAAGCAGGGTGGTTTTTCCCGCCCCGTTCGGTCCGAACAGGCCAAAACGTTCGCCCTTTTTTACTTTCAGGTTTAGTCCGGAAAAGGCTACGCCGTCGTTGCCGGGATAATGAAACCCCAGGTTTTCGATATTTACAGCCAGTTCGTTACTTACCATTTTATCTTTTTCAAAGCCAAAAAGGCGTTTTTCTCCAGTTCGGCAATTTCAAGCAGGTACTCGCCCATCTGGTCAAAATCCTGCTGACTGCCCAACCGGCCCTTATATATCCCCGCAGCATGTACGGCTGCGGTGCGCCAAAGGTCGCCAGATTGGGTAAATATTTTTGAGATCTCAAGCAGTTCATCATTGCGGGTATAGGCATGCGCCTCTTGTAAAAACGCTGCATAAATATAGCGAAATCCGCCGCCGCCCGTACCTATTTCTTCCTGCATACGAACCAGTTGTGCCAGGTACGACCCGGCTTTTTGCACACCCAGTTTATCCCGCCAGTTCCTGATCTTTCCCGCCAGGTATTTGATGCCTTTAACCCCTGCAAAAGGGCCGGGTATGCCCAGCATCATAAACGTGTTCCGTTTTATGCCATTAATGATGGCCTTGCGTATTTGGTCGTCGGTTATCTCCGTTTTGCTTTCCGCATAGTAAAGCTGCCCTTTGGGGGCAAGAGTGCCTTTGGCAAACCGCACACGTTCCAACTCATAGCTTGTTAGTTTGGTGGGTGTATCCATCACTGGGTCGCTGATGAGATAGTTATCATCTTCCTTGCCAAAAACGATGAGGTTATGGGCATTGAAATGAAAGCGGTACTCGCGCGGAAAATAGGATAGGTAGTAAACCCCGACCTGGCAGCCTACGGGGCGGCCTTCGTCCAGGCATTGCTTTAGGGCAGCTTCGGCTTTTTCTTTTGAGCCGAACTTTTTGCGGACAACAGGTATGCCCAAAGCCTGGCAGGTTTTTTTGAATATCAATCCCGGAAATGTGCGGAAAGCGATAGCCGGACCATTATTGATCTTAATAAATGGCAGATAGGTAAAGAAAAGCCCCGCGCCAATGCCAAAAGCCAATGGCTCGGTTATTTTGCCTCCTGATATTTTGCGCAGTAAGCTGCTGGTAACACCGGATTCGCAATGTGCCGATTGGCGGTGTTCAAAATCAAGCTTCATGCACGGTCATTGTTTTTAGCTCACCTACCTTTACGTTAAAGGCATCGGCATATTTTTGTAGTTTTTTGGCTGATAAACGGTTAAATTTTTCGGGCTTTAAATGACGGTTGATCTGCCATTTCCAATAGCCGGTATAATCGGACAATATCCCGATATCCATTAAACGGTACTCCATAAAAAATAAAAGCGGGCTGGCTTCGCCGTTTAAAACCTGCTGCCGGGCTTTGGCTATGCGTTCTTCCACATCCTTCCAGGCTACGTTAAGCGCTTCGGTTTTTACCTCCCAGCCATTGCTCAGCTCCGTAACGTATTTGCCCGAGCTATCCGTGGCATAACAAACCTCTTTCGTGATCTTCCCGAGCGCACCCAGGTCCTGCGGCACATTTTCCTTCTTCATGATGACACGATTATGGGATTTTATGGATTGAAAAGATCATATACAGATTCGTCTTAACTAATCACAAGTCACTAATTAACTAATAACAAGCTAACAAACCGTCAGCATTGCATACATATATGAAAAGCGTGCACTTTCCGGAACGAGCAGCAATAGCCTGTCTCCCTTTTTTAGTTTGCCACTGTGAAACAGCTCGTCTATCATCAAATAAACCGATGCAGCGCCTACGTTACCCACCGTGTACAGGTTGATAAACCATTTTTCGTAAGGAATGCCGCCGCCATAATATTGCACCAGGTCGTATATCTTACTTTTGAAAAAATCGCTGGATATATGCGGTAGAAAGTAGTCCACATCGTCAGCCGTAAGGCCTTTTTTATCCATGATCTCCTTGATCTTTTTTCCACCCAGGTGAACAATATTATCACTAAGCAAAGTGATGTCCTGCTTAACGCTGAATATGGATTTGTTCATGATCTCTTCCGGCGTATAGTCCATAAAGCCTTTCAGCGAACCATCTTCCATTTTCTCGCCACCCATGTACATACAGGTATCCATTACGTTGGCGTACGAAGCGCCTTCTATCCAATCGACACGCAGGCTCAATCCATCAGGATTGGGCTGATCTGACATTAAAAACGCCGAAGCACCGTCGGACAGCATCCATCGTAAAAAATCTTTCTGAAAAGCGATGAACGGGTTTTCTTCCATCTCCTTCAGTTTCTGCGCTTCTTCTTCGAAAACATCTGAAACTAAAAGACCGGAAAACCGCTCGGAGCCTGTAGCGACAGCATTTTTTACCTCGCCTGACTTAATAGCGAGGTATGCATATTTAAGCGCATGCATGCCAGCGCAGCATACACCCGCCGGAGATACTACTTCAATCGATTCAAACTCGGGCAGCCAGCCGTGCGTCATCACACCGTGGCTCGGCATTACCTGGTCGGGCGATGAGGTGCCGCAGGAAAGCAGTTCGATCTCCTTTATTTTTTCGGGGTTATCTTTCAATAGTTCCTTCACCGCCAAAGCGGTCATTTCGGCATTGGTATGGGTCGACTTGCCGTTTTTATCCAGCGCATAATAACGGTTAACAATACCATTATTGCGCAATACTATTTTTTTTGATTTGGAGGGGCGGCCGTCTATATAGCCCAGGTATTCCTCCATCTCGTCGTTCGAAACAGGGTTATTAGGGAAAAATTTAGAGGTAGAATTTATATAAACTTGGTTTACAGACATATTACTAACTTACTTGTAAATAGTTTTTTGTTTTAGCTTTAATTCTTTTTTGGGAAAAAGGTTTTATAAAAATTGCATCTAAGGTAAGAAGAATAGGCGCACCAACGAAAAGCGCCACATAAAGATAATACTTAAATACCATGAGCCAGAAGCCGCGATTGCGCCTGCGTTCAATAAATCCTACCCATTTCAGATAAGTTGGAACAGCGGTGGTTTCCAGCAGCATAAGCGGGTATTTTACTTTTACCGCGTTTTGTTTCAGCAGTTCGTCCTGCAAGCCTTCCCAATCTTTCATCGCCAGATGCTTACAAACGGTTTGCCCGTAAACTTTAGTATGGGCGATATCATCAGCAGATACCCCCGGTTTTGGAAATATGCCCAGGTATTTGTCCTTTTTACCCCCAAGCATCCAATGGAAGATAGTGAAAAAGCTGATGGCATTGGGATGTTTGTCCACCAGCGCGATATTGCCGACCAGGTTTGCCCCCGCATCTTTCAATTTCTGTCGGATACGCTCGTAAGCATTCAGCCACATATTTCGCGCCTCGCTGACGGTTACAACGGGAGTACCTTTGATGATACTTTTTATGTTGGGGTTATTTAATATAGAATTGGATGGTATGCTTGGCCACAGGAACCAGGGCTGATAACCCAGGATCACCAGGTCGTATAGCTTTTCTTTCAGATCAAATGGCTCTACTTCCGCTGCGATTTCCTGCACACAATCGGGCATTACGGAGTAAAAGCGTTGCCCTGTCCAGGGGAAGGGGTAATCGGATACCAGTTTTACCTGCACCTTTTCGACACTGTTACCCGCCTCAATAAGCGGGGCTGTGAATGAATCGATAATATCGCGCATCTGCCCGGACTGCGTGTAGTAAATGGCCAAAACCTTTTTATTCATTCCGCGGCAAAATTATAAATCTTCTTTATGCAACACTTTGGAATTTGAACAATAATCTAAAATGGCATGCTGAACGGCAGGCGACAGGTTTTTAAAATTTTTGATGACAAATGCCTTATCTTTTTCAATATCAGACCGGTATTTCACGATCCTTGGCGCGTGTTCCTCGATGGTTAGCCGTAAAAAATGAAACTCGGTATTATCCGGTTCGGCTATAAGCGCTGTTTCCAGCTTAATGCGGCCTTCCTTAAAAGACTTTAACTTGTCCTTGTTTTTCCTTAGCAGGTCTGCCTTTTTCATCAATAAGGCCCCGGTGTAGCCGTCGCGATCCTTTTCTGGTGCGGTGGATAAGTTTTGGATCTCGTTATCTATAGCCGCGATATCGCCCGATTTCATCACCGCGTAAAATGCCGCCTTTTCAAATTTCTGCTGTAAAGGCCGGCCAATGGCGATACCTCCGGTTAGTACTGTCAGTGCTATAACAAATATTATTTTTCTCATTGTAGTTATACCAAACATAACAAATATTCGATGGCCCCGCAACAACGCAAGGGCTGCATAGTTGTGAGAATATCTGATATTTATACCTTAAAACTAATTTACTTTTGCTTACTTTGAGGCTGCAATTTTTTCTGTTTTGAGAATAAATTGCCTTTATGATACCCCTTGTTAAGACAGGCTAAGGTTGTAAAAGTTTAAAAAATCGAAAGTTGGATACAAACACGCAGTTTTCAGGTTTGTGGGCGGTTATTTTGGGGGGATCAAGCGGTTTTGGTTTTGCTTCGGTTGAAAAACTGGCCCGGCATGGCATGAATATCGCCGTACTTTACCGCGAGACTGCCGTTGGCGAAAAACCTTTGCTGGAGAAATTCCCGGAGATCGCAGCCGAAAGCGGCGTTACTATCCTGCCATTTAATGTTAATGCTTTAACTGCCGAGGGGCGTGCATCTGTCATACAAAAACTAACTTCCGAAAAAGGCATCGCCAAAAAAGGAGTAAAGCTATTGCTGCATTCCATCGCCCGTGGCAATTTAAAACCTTTAACAGGTAATGATGTTCTGACTACCGATGATATCCAGTTTACTACTTACGCTATGTCGAACAGTTTATTAGACTGGACAAGGGATATCCTGAACGCTGATCTTTTTCATGAGGACGCCCGTGTTATAGGACTGACGAGCGAGGGCGCCCATAAACACTGGGAGGGATACGCGGCAGTATCGCTTGCAAAATCATCACTGGAGAGCCTGGCGAAATATATGGCGGTGGAGTTTGCGCCCTTTGGGCTGAAAACCAATATCATACAGGCGGGCATTACCCCGACATCATCGTTAAAAATGATTCCCGGGAGCGAAAAGCTGATGGCGATAGGCAACGAGCGCAACCCGATGGGACGTATTACACAGCCCGGCGATGTGGCAAATGTTATTTACCTGCTTTGTACCGTCGAGGCTTTCTGGATAAACGGGGCGTTAATTCATGTAGATGGCGGCGAACACTGCCGTTAGGTGATGTGCAAATTTAAAATGTGCAGATATGCAGATGAATAACATGACAATAAAAATTTAGCTGGTTCGTGGATTACATTTGCACATCTGTAATTTGCACATCCGCACATTAAAATGAATTTATGAATAATCATATACTTAGTCATTTACCCTATAAATCCTCATTCAGGTTTGTTGACCATATATCTGAATTGAGTGAAGATGGCGTAGCGGGCGAATACACTTTACGGGAAGATGCCTTTTTTTACGAGGATCATTTTGAGGGTAACCCGGTGACGCCCGGTGTTATCATTACTGAAATAATGGCGCAGATAGGCTTGGTGGTGTTGGGTATATTTTTGTTGTTAAAGGAAAGTGATTTTAATTTCGGCGACGATGTTGCTGCGTTTCCTTTGCTAACATCGACTGAAGTGTCTTTTCATAAAATGGTTTTACCCGGCCAAAAGGTAAAGGTTACTTCCGAAAAAGAATACTTCCGTTTCGGTAAGCTGAAGTGTTATGTTGAGATGCATGACAGTTCGGGCGATTTGGTCGCCAAGGGAATGTTTTCGGGGATAGTCAAAAAAGTGGATCTAAAGAATGGCTAAACGCGTAGTGATCACGGGCATGGGAGTAGTTTCTCCCAATGGTGTCGGTATTCCCGCTTTTTTAAACGCAATTCAAAACGGTATATCGGGTATCCGTTTCGTGCCGAAATACGAGGACCTGCATATGAGCTGCCATGTAGCCGGTATCCCCGAATTTGAGTGGGAAAATTTAAAAAATTATATATCCGAGGTCAGCTATCATGGTCTGAAGGGCACCAATATTGCCTACGGTATCACCGCTGCACTTGACGCGTGGGCCGATGCAGGGTTGCCTTACGACACTGACGAGCCGCGCTGGGAAACCGGCTGCGTGTTTGGCAATAGCGCACCCGATTCGGAGGCTACCAAGAATGTTATTATCAAGGTTGATAATAAAGAGGTTAAAAAATTAGGCTCGCGCGTGGTAGAGCAAACCATGAATAGTGGTGTTACCTCCTTTATATCAGGGAGATTAGGATTGGGGAACAGGGTGGTAACCAATTCAACCGCTTGTGCCACGGGTACCCAGGCTATTTTGATGGGCTGTGAATATATTCAGAGCGGCCTTGCCAAAAGGATGCTTGTGGGCAGCGGCGAATATATCGACTCTTATATTTTCGGCACGTTTGATTCCATGCGGGTGCTTTCGCGAAAATTTAACGACCAGCCCGAACGGGCCTCGCGGCCAATGAGTGCGTCGTATGGCGGATTTGTTCCTGGTTCGGGCGCAGCGGCGTTTGTACTGGAAGATCTTGATTTTGCGTTAGCACGCGGCGCAAGAATATATGCCGAGGTATTGGGCGGATGTGCTAATTCGGGTGGGCAACGCGGAGGCGGCACCATGACGGCGCCTAACCCGGCAGGGGTAACAAGGTGTATTAGCGAAGCGATAGAAAATTCAGGCATTAAGGCCGATGATATCGACCTCATAAGCGGTCACCTTACGGCTACTATGGCTGATAAGTACGAGATACAAAGCTGGGCGCAGGCACTGGGACGGAGCGGGAAAAACTTCCCGCTGACGAATTCCGTAAAGTCGATGATAGGCCACTGTTTAAGCGCGGCGGGCTCTATTGAATCTGTGGCATGCGTATTGCAAATAGTGCATGGATTTGTACATCCAAATATTAACTTAGAGGACCCAAACCCCGAGATACTCAACGTAGTAGATGAGACGTGTTTGCCGGTAAGTATGATAAAGAAAGAAATTAATATAATTGCAAAGGCAAATTTTGGCTTCGGTGATGTCAATTGCTGCCTGATATTTTCAAAATTCAAAAATTAAATGACCAGGGAAGAGATTTTAAATGAGCTTAAAAAGGTTTTCGCGCCATACACAACCAATAAGGAGATGCTGGACGGCATCAATGACCAAACGGACCTGATAAGAGATTTAAAGATCAATTCGGCAAATTTGGTGGATATTATTATCGACGCGGAGGCAAAGTACAATATCGAGATCGATTATGATTCGGCCGATAAGATGATCAATGTGGGAAGCTGCATTGATGTGATATACGACAAACTCAATCAAAAGTAATGAGCGGCACAGGCTGCGATATTGTGGCTTTAAAAGCTATCAATGTTGCCCGCAGCCAGCAATCCAGGTTTTATTCGAAGATAATCACCGATGTGGAAAAGAGCTTTTATGATAAGGCTCTTTCTGCTATAATGCCGCTTGAACATTTTGTTTGGCTGGCGTGGTCGGTGAAGGAATCGGTGTATAAATTTTTGCAGCGGGGGAAACCGGACCTGGTATTTTCACCATCAAAGATGGTTATTCAGCAACTAAAGGTTCCGGCTTCTGCTTCTTCATTAACCGGAGGACGGGGTTTTGATAGTGATACCGTCTATAAGGGGCTTGTTATGTTTGACGGCCGGCAGTTTCATTCAGCATCGGTAATAACGGGCGATTTCATTTTTTCGGCCGTAAACGATAGCGATGATTTTACCGGCATACATTGGGCTGTCAAAAAGATCGGTTCATCAGAGCCGGATGTGCAATCGGCTGAGGTAAGAAGACTTATCTCAGGTACATTGCCCGACTTATTTCCCAGGCAAGATCTCCGTATCGAAAAAAGCCCGCATGGCTATCCCTTCGTTTCAAGTGGTGATAAGGAATTACCAGTGATCGTTTCTTTTGCCCACCACGACCATTGGATCGCCTACTCTTTTGTATTAAATAATTAGCGATCAGGAACAAGCAAAACAGCATCCGCATGTATCTTGTCCGTTGGATGAATAGTTGAAATTTTTATGTTTATCCGTCCTGCTTGCATTTGATATTCACCCAGGGATACCCATTCGCCGCTGGTTTGGCCTTCTACCTCTGTTTCACCCGGATCTATCGTTAAAGTTTTAGTCAATGACCCATTGCTTACATCTACCCGGAACGGGGTTTTATTTTCGGTCGACGAATAGGTATAAATTTTATACAAGCCCGGTTTGGTTACCGGATACGAGTACTTTACTGTTTTAATTGATGTGCCGGCCGTGTCGCTGATCAGTACAGTTGGGCCGTAGCCGTTTTTACCGGTTATCCATTTGCCTGCTGTGGTAACCTGTTTTTTATCATTATCGTCGATGATGATGTCCGGCGTACTGCCGTCGGCTAATGGGTTTTCCCGCAGCGCTTTTTGAATATCCTTTACGTTCACTTTTTGCACCGTGGTGCGATGGTCGATGGCATAAATGGCTGCCTGAGCAGCGCTCTGGCTCAATACCATGAACACAGGTTCCATCCGGATAGAACCATAGGCGATATGGCTGGCCGACAGGCAAACAGGCACCAGCAAATTGAAAACATGCTCAGGCGTAATTGCCCGGTACGAGATCGGATAAGGCCCGAAACCACCTACCTGCACATCACCCTCGTTTTTTACCATGCCGTTGGTTACTATACGCTCGGCATTGTGCGAATCCATCGTGTAAGCGGCCATCGCAATACCATCGTCAACTGTCGTTTTAGCTTCGCAATTGGCCTGTGTCATCACGTAACGACCTATCATCCGGCGCGCCTCACGAACGTAGATCTGTGGCGTCCAGTTACCGTTATCAGTGTATTCATCTTTAGGGTAGCCCCATTGCAGCATTTGCTTGCGGATATTCTCCGGAATCCGGGCATCATGCCCTAAAAAATAAAATAAACCCTGGGTGTAGCTCTTGTGCATTTGCACGATCTTTTCGCGCGTGGCTTCATCCCCATCAGGATAATCATAATTCACGCCGATCATATCTGTGGAGAATGCGCCATTATTGTTGATATCCGTTTTATGGTTCGGCATCATGCTGATGTACATGGGCAGACTGGTTGGTGCTTTATAGTGGATCATCCGGAGGTAAAGCTCGTAATGGGTCGAATCATAATCGGCCGGGCGGGTGACCGGGATCATGTTTGCCGGGTCGTTACTCAGGCAAACACGTACGTTATAAGTTTGCACGCGGCGGTCGCCGGTACCGTTAGGCTTTAATATATCGCTGCTAATGCCCCATAACAGGCCGCTTTTCGGGTCGCCCAAAGCTTTATACGGATCTACCCCATCGGCAAACTGGTGCTTGTCGCGCAGTTCGACACCATTATAAGTTTCATTATACCGGCTGTTGGCCTCGCGCCCCACGATGTATGGGACCTTTGCTTTAGCCATCAGGTCGCCTTCGTAGGAGCAGTCGATAAAAACTTTTGCCGCTATCCTGATATCAGGCTCCTTATCAGTAAGGGAAGGATGCAGACTGATCCCTTTGATGGTAATGCCGATCTTTTTGATACTGAGGTCGGTTTTGATTAAGCTATGCCCGTAAATAACGGTGATATTTTTATGCTTTAAATACTCCCTGAAAATATCTTCTGCCACATGCGGCTCAAATATCCATTGCTCCAGCTTGCCGTAGTGTTTACCAACCCGGCGGTAAAAATCCAGCGCCAGGCCCTTCACCACATATTTATTGCCGATATCGGTATAACCCAGCCCGCCTGATGATAAACCGCCTACATGGTTGCCGGTTGCTATCAGTACCACTTTTTTGCCTTGTGCGGCGGCGTTATAAGCGGCTATTACCCCGCCTGATGTTGCGCCGTAAACACAGATGTCGTAAGTTTTAACCGGCAGGGTTTGGGCCAATGAGGATAAAGGCAGCAGCAGGCAGATAAGTAAGTAACGTTTCATAAGATACATAGCGTAAATCTAAGGTAAATATGTAATTTCAGTTATTCAATTCAGTATATGGAAAAACGTTCTACAAACCGCCGCAATTTTGTTAAAACAGCCGGGCTGGGCTTTTTGACGCTGCCCAACCTACTTCAGGCAAAGCCAAAATCGACCGCAGCTAAGAAAAAAGTAATTTGCTTTGGCGCTCACCCCGATGACCCCGAAAGTGGCTGCGGCGGCACGCTGGCCAAACTGGCGGCTATGGGGCACGAGGTAACGATCATTTACCTGACAACCGGCGAAGCAGGCATTGTAGGAAAAAGCCATAACGAAGCTGCCGCGATACGAAAACAGGAAGCGATAAACGCTTGTGCCGTGTTAAAAGCTAAACCTGTTTTTGCCGGACAGATAGATGGCGACACCATTATGGATAATGCCTGGCTGGCTAAAGTGCAAAAGCTGGTAGCCGACGAAAAGCCGGACATTGTTTTTACGCACTGGCCGGTAGATACACATAAAGACCACCAAATAGCCAGCTTACTGATGATACAGACCTGGGTGAGGGCGGAGCATAAATACCCGCTGTATTTTTTCGAGGTGTGTACGGGCGAGCAAACTATGGGTTTTAAGCCAACAGATTACGTAGATATCAGCGAAACGCAGGAACAAAAGCGAAAAGCAGTGTATTGCCATACCAGCCAGGACCCGCCGGGGATATATGGCTGCGGACACGCTTCTATGGAAGATTTTCGAGGGCGCGAATTGGGTGTAAAAGCTGCTGAGGCTTTTGTGTTTATGACCGGGAAAGGGATGGGCGGTGTTATTGCTTCTTAGTCCTCCGGGCATTCTATGCCATGCCCAAAGCGGATCACGTGCCCATCGGGATCGCCAACCAGCATTTCGCGCATAAACCAGGGTTTGTCTTTAGGAGGGGATAAGATGATGGCGCCTTTGGCTTTAATTTGCCCGTAGTATTCGTCCAAATTATCCAGGTTGACACATATCCAGGTACCGGGATGACCCTGTGCTCCCTTGCAGAAAAAGAGCCTGACCGGGTCAGACCCTATGCCGCCAAAAGTTGGTTCTTCGTCCCATATCCAGTCGTTGTCAAAACCGAGGATATCTTTATAATAAGCGATGCTCCTGGGGATATCATCCGAATAGAGTATCGGTACGAGGCTTTCAAATTCCATGGCTAACTAATTGTATAACAAATGTATAGTTAAAACAATCAGTAATTGACATAATCTTCCTTAAAGCTGCCATCAGCAAAAAGGTCGATAACGCCGTAACCCGGGGCTGTTTCACGACGGTTGCCTTCCCACCAGGCGCCGCTTACTGCACCGTTGCAGATGTAGGTGACGTTGTTATAGATCAATTTTTCGCGCAGGTGGATATGACCGCTCAGGCATAGCTTCACGTTAGGATGCTTATAAAACAAGCTGATGATCTTTGAAACATCGGTGTGCATATCGCCGCCAAGCATCGTCCATTTATTCACAATATTATCTTCGATGAGGTTGGTGGCGGTCAGGATAGGGATGTGTGTCATCACCAGCACAGGCATTGAGGGGTTTGTGGTTTTTAATTCATTTTCCAGCCAGGCAAACTGCTCATCGCCCAATTTGCCAATGTACCAGGTATTGTCGATGTCAAGATGAACGCTATCCAGTAAAATAAATTTCCAGCCGCCTTTTATAAAACTGTAATAAGGGGTTTGAAGGCCCAGCTGATCCATCGAATATTTTTTCCCATACAGCGCCTGGGCTTTATCATTCTCGTTCCACCAGATGTCGTGATTGCCGAGGCAATAGTTAACGGGTAGTTTGCATTCATTTTCCCAGACGGACTTATAGAGTTTCCACTGATCGGTGATGGTGCCGATATTTTCCTTATTCATGTCGAACACCACGTCGCCGCCGTTCAGTACCAGGTCGACTTTAGGGGACTGCTCCTGCATGTGGTGCAGGCATTTGGTGAACCGCGCGGGCGCATCAAACTTGTTCTTCAGGTGGATGTCTGTTAGATGGGCCACCCGTAATACGGGTTTTTCACCAGGTAAAATATTCTTAAAGGGCAGTGCCGGTGCCAGCAGCATGCTGCCGATGCCTTTGAGGGCCGATCGTCTTTCCATAGTAAAGAATTTGCAGGGATATAAATACCTGGACAAATTTGCTTTATCTTTTTGGATTTTGTCTTAACAGAAAGTTAAATGAAAGTTTATTCTATCACCGCATAGGTAACAACGGGCTTCTCCTTGTTTTTTAAGGTGAATTCGCCGTTTATTTCGCTTTTGAAAGATTCTTTGATCTTTTCATGCACATCTTCGGTAATCAGTATCTGCCCCGCTTTGGCAACTGACTGCAGGCGCTGCGCAACGTTTACCGAGTCGCCTATAACCGTATAGTCGAGCCTTTTCAGTGAAGCTGATCCGATATTACCCGAAACCATTTCGCCCGAATTGATGCCTATGGATATCTCTGCTTTAAACGTTTTGTCGCCTGCTGATACAGGGTCCATTTTGGCCAACTCGGTACGTATAGCTAATGCGGTATCGATAGCACGGTCGAGGTGGTAATCGCCGCGGTAAACGGCCATTACGGCATCGCCCATAAATTTATCTACGTGCCCGTCCTGTGCAATTATTTCCTTCACTATTTTATCGAACAGGCCGTTCAGTAAATTCACTACGTTATTGGCAGGTACGTGTTCGGTTATTTTGGTGAAACCGCATACATCAATAAACATTACGGTAGCATCCATCAACTCGTTTTTCAGCAATGTGCTTTCAAACTCCTTATGCGACATAAAGTTGAGCACATTAGCATCAACGTACATTTTCAGGATGTTATTCTCCTTAATGGCCTGCATGGTTTCGTGCAGTTGCTTTACGTAGTTGATGGTCTTTTCCATGGTCAGGTCAAGGTCATCAAAATCGACAGGTTTGCATACAAAATCAAAAGCGCCGCGGTTCATGGCAGTGCGGATATTTTGCATATCGCCATAGGCAGAAACGACTACGGCTTTTAAAACCGGGTTTGCCTCGGGCAGGCGGCTAAGCAGGGTCAGCCCGTCCATCACTGGCATATTAATATCTGAAAGCACGATATCCAGATCGGGGTGCTCACTTACTTTCTGCAGAGCTTCCTCGCCATTTTGGGCAAATACAAACTCATACACGTTCTCACGTATCTTTCGTCTAAACTTTTGCTTTACCAACGCTTCCAGGTCAGCCTCGTCGTCAACAACAAGTATCTTGGCCATTATATGCTAAAGGTTTTTAGTTTTTCTTTCAACAGGCTAAAATCAAGTGGCTTGGTTAAAAAATCATTCGCACCGCGCTCCATTGCCTGGCGGTGATTTTCCTCGTCGCCGTACGCTGTTATCATCATTACCATCGGCGGCGGCGTGTCGTACTCGTGCCGGATACGCGACAGCAGTTCGAGCCCGCTCATGCCTGGCATGTTGATATCCGAAAGGATCAGCACGATCTCCGAATGCTTATCGTGCAGGTAGCTGAGCGCGTCCTCGCCGGAAAGGGCAAAGTCGAACTCGAACTCATGCTCACGTATCTCTTTACGGAATCTTTGCAGGAAAAGCGGCTGTACATCAGCTTCGTCGTCTACTACGAGTATTTTCATAATTGTGATAAATATACTTAATTAAACTATACAGGCAGGGTTATTTTGAACTCGGTGAACTCACCTTCTTTACTTTTTACATCAATTTTACCGTCGTGGCCTTTCACGATAATATCATAACTAAGCGACAAACCCAGGCCCGTTCCCTCGCCGGTTGGCTTGGTAGTAAAAAAGGGTTGCAGAATTTTGTCTTTTATGTCATCCGGTATGCCGGTCCCGTTGTCTTTTACCGTAATTTCCAGGTTTTTCCCCTTTAGCGCCGTTGTTACTTCAATCACCGGTTTAAAGGCGTTGCCTTCGGCAATGTGCCGTTTCTGAACGGCATAAAAAGCGTTATTGAATAAATTCAAAAGTACGCGGCCTACGTCCTGCGGTACCATCTCTGCCTGCGGCAGCCCTTCAGCAAAGTGGGTGACAAGGTCTGAATTGAATGATTTATCTTTTGCCCTCAGTCCATGATAAGCCAGCCGCAGGTATTCATCAGCTAATTTATTGATGTCTGTCGGTTCTTTTGTGGTGCTGCTGGCGCGGCTATGCTGCAGCATTCCTTTTACAATGCCATCAGCACGTTTGCCATGGTGCCGTATTTTTTCAAGGTTTTGTTTGATATCGTTGGCTATAGCCATGGCTTCTTCAACATCACCTTTTTTAAGCTCCTCCTCCATTTCATCCACCAATTCCCCGCTTACTTCCGAGAAGTTGTTGACAAAATTGAGCGGGTTCTGTATCTCATGCGCTATACCGGCGGTCAGTTCACCCAACGAGGCCATTTTCTCGGACTGTATTAACTGGGCCTGGGTAGTTTTCAGTTCGCGCAGGGCTTCCTGCAGTTCCTCTTTTTGCTGCTGCAATTCGGTAGTACGTTCACTTACCAAAACCTCCAGCTCGGCACGGCGGTCGGCACTTATGCGTAAGGCTTCTTCCTGCTTTTTGGTGCTGGCCCAACGTGCAAATGTCCAAATGAAAGCCGCAATTACCGCAAAAACAAAATACTGATCGTAGTTATCTGTTTCGTAAAAGAAATTAAAAAATATTTTTACGGCTGCATTGATATAACCAATTGCTATAAGCGGGTATGTGGCCTGAAAGACCACTTTGTAAACTTTAAAGTCTTCTTCCTTATAACCATAATACGCCATACTAAGTAATACCGAAGCGCCGAGCAGATCATGATATTCTTCGGGAAGGGCCCATGATGCTATAAACAGTCCTATGGTACTCCATGTGGCTATAGTAATAATGTTACGCCACTTAGGATATAAGAACAGGTTGCCTTTCAGGCGCTTATTTATACGTCGTACAAGGAGAAATGCGGTAAGAAAATAAAAAATTGACATATATCTGCCGTAAGTTCAATTCAAAAAACTAAAGTAATTATTTAAACCTAAGAAAATGGCAGGATCACCGTAAATTCAGTGTATTCTCCCTCTTTGCTATCCACTTCAATTCGGCCCCCATGCCCTTTCACCACCATGTCATAGCTTAACGACAGGCCGAGGCCGGTACCTTCGCCGGTTGGCTTGGTGGTAAAGAAAGGCTGCATAATTTTTTCCTTAAGATGCTCAGGTATACCTGTTCCGTTGTCCTTCACTTTGATGCGGATAACACCGTCTTTTGCCAAAGTGCTTACTTCGACCGTCGGTTTGTAACCCGCCGCCGATGTTTTTTGTTTTTGCTGTGTGGCGTAGAAGGCATTGGTAAAAAGATTAAGCAGCACGCGCCCCACGTCCTGCGGAATAACGTTGATCTCGGGCAACTCCCCGGCAAAACTGGTAACCAATTCGGAGTTGAACGATTTATCTTTTGCCCGCAGCCCGTGATAAGCCAGCCGGAGATACTCATCGGCCAGTTTGTTGATATCCGTTAATTCCTTGACGTTGCTGCTGGCGCGGCTATGCTGCAGCATTCCCTTTACAATACCGTCGGCGCGTTTACCGTGATGGTTTATCTTTTCTTCGTTCGCTTTTATATTTGCCGCAATTTCCAGGGCATCGCCGGTATTACCGCTTTTTAGCTCTTCGGTCATTTCATCTATCATCTCGCGGTTCACTTCGGCAAAGTTATTGATGAAATTAAGCGGATTCTGTATCTCATGCGCAATACCGGCTGTCAATTCGCCCAGCGATGCCATTTTTTCGGATTGCACCAGTTGATTTTGGGTCAATTTCAGATCGGCCAGCGCTTTATTGGTTTTGTCGCGCTCTTCTTCTATTAATTGCTTTTGCTTGCTTAACAGGATGTTGGCTTTTTGTTTTTGCCGGTTATTACGATATAATACAACCATGGTAATGCCAATCAACAATACAACTACCAGCGAGCCCCATAACAAAGCATTTTGCAGCTTTTTCTGCTGGTTAAGGGTAACTATCTGCGACTGCTTTTTAGCCAGGCTATAATTATACTGCAACAAACTTGTCTGGTTGGTAACCTGTGCGCTGTTCATGCTGTCGCGATAGGAGATATAAAGCAAATGATATTTATAGGCATTGGCGAAGTCCTTTTTCATTACATACGCATTGGCCAATGCCTCGCTATTATCCCGCTTGAATTCTATTGTTGCGGTACGATTAGCTTTTCCGTAGCCGTTGGCAGCATAGTAAATCGCGCTATCCGGCTTCTTTAATTTCAAATAGGCCCGCGCCAATATGCCGTCTATCCATTCTTCACCTTCGGCATCATTAATTTTTTGGGCTCCATGCAGCGACAGGAAACCATACTTAAAAGCCAATGGCAAATTGCCCAACCGTACATATACATCGGCCAGGTTGCTTTGTGTAAGCTCGGTGTTATAGGGCAGCTGAGTTTTGCTTAACCCTTCCTCGTAAGCCTTTATTGCATCGGGGTAGCGGCCGGTAAGACGGTACATTTCACCTATGCGATTAAGCAGGTTAAATTCCAAGTTACGATTACCGAGTTTTTTGTTGGCGTCCAACGCTTTTTTATAGTAAGCAATAGCATTGGGCTGGTCGCCAATATTGGTAAAAATTGTAGCTATTGCCGACCACGCCTGTGCCAGCGCATTAAGGTCATTCGCTTCCTCTGCATTTTTTTCCCCTTTCAACGCCCACTCCATGGCTTTGGTATAGTCGCCTACCGATGCGGAGTATAGACCAGAAAGGCCGACCTGTCGGCGGGCGATCAAAGCTTTATCCATGGTTTTTTGAGCGGCTGCCTCCGACTTAAAAGCATAATCTAATGCCTGTTTGCTTTCGCCTGTAAGATTGTTTAAGGAGCTCATTGCAGCATAAGCATTTGACAGGTGCGTTTTATCCTCAAGCTTTTGTGCCAGGGTAATAGCCTGTTGCATGAGCACTCTCGACTGTGGTAAGTTATTTTTCCGGTACGTTAACCTGGCCAGGGTGATCATTGACTCTGCTTCGCCATCGTCATAGTGAAGCTTACGCGAAATGGCCAAAGCTTCATTTGCCATACTATCCACGCGGTCGGCAGGCAAGGTAATCAAGCCTGGCAATTCATTCAGGCGGTTCACCCTAAAGGTATCGGCTTGCGTATGCTCCTTTAAATCTTTTTGAACCTGTTTGATCCGGGCCTCCTGCGCGCGGGCCGCTATGGAAAAGATAGTTAGTAAAAGGATGATAACTGCTTTTTTCATGTGATTATGTTAGGATAGGTAATTTAATAATAAACTCTGAACCCTGCCCGTCTTCGCTTTCTACCTGGATAGTTCCTTCGTGCCCTTTTACCACCATATCGTAAGTTAAAGATAAACCCAAACCAGTTCCTTCTCCGGTTGGCTTGGTGGTAAAAAACGGCTGCATGATCTTTTCTTTAATAGCGTTGGGGATGCCTGTACCATTATCTTTTACTTTGATGATTACTTGTCCATTTTCTGACCTTGTACTTACCGATATTTCGGGCTTATAATCATCCGTCGCTGCTTTCTGTTTTTGATTCACCGCGTAAAAAGCGTTGTTAAACAGGTTGAGCAGCACGCGGCCGATATCCTGCGGAATGGCATTTACTTTGGGAAGATTTTCATCGTAACTGGTGGCCAATTCGGCATTAAATAATTTGTCTTTTGACCGCAAGCCGTGATAGGCCAAATGGAGATATTCATCTGCGAGGGTATTGATATTAGTGGGCTCCTTTGTGCCGCTGCCCGCCTGGCTGTGTTGCAGCATACCTTTTACAATGGCATCCGCACGTTTGCCGTGGTGGCGTATTTTTTCAAGATTTTGCTTCAAATCTGCGCCGATGGCTTTTGCTTCGTTAATATCGCCTTTATCTAGCTCCTCATCCATTTCATCCACTAATTCGGCGCTTACCTCCGAAAAATTATTGACAAAATTTAATGGGTTCTGTATCTCGTGGGCTATGCCCGCGGTAAGCTCACCTAAGCTTGCCATTTTTTCGGACTGAATAAGTTGAGTTTGGGTGGTTTTTAAATGAGTTAAGGATTGGTTAAGTTCGGCAGTGCGTTCGTTTACCTGGGTCTCCAATAATATATTTTGATCGGCCAGTATTTGCTGCTTTTCCTGTTCCTGCGCAAGGTTTTTAGCCGAAAGCATTTGTACGTCCTCAAGCGTCGTTCTCAACTTTTTGTTAGTAAGCGAGCTTTGCAGGCTCAAATAAAAGGACATGCCGATGGGGAACGACATTTGTGCTATATAAAAGGTTACCTGGGCTAAAACGGTATCGGCATTGATAAAATAATAAGAGACAGTAAATAATGTAAAGAAAACAACCCCGGCTAAAATTATGCCCGCGTCTTTTTTGCGATGCCTTATTGCCCAAATACATACATGCAATCCCGCGGCGAGGCAAATTACCGGGAATCCGATACTGGCGATCACAAAACCCAAAAGTGACGACGTGTACATCAAAATAGTTACTATTACACCAGCGAGTACCAAAATCTTAAATATGGTTCTGCGTGTGTATCCGAATAGCGTATAAATGGTTAGCAGCAGCATTAGCATACCTATAGTAACCCCCACTCCTTCCATAAAGAATACCCACATTTGTGAGCTCACGAACCCGAATCGCCCAACACCCCATACTTCTATTGGCAATGAATTTATGCACAATGCTAAGGTGAACGCGGCGTAATACAGATTGACTTTCTGAGTTTTGTCATAAAGAAAATAGACAAGGTAGATAATGCTGATGATAAGCAATACGCCCGAAGCCAGCGCAAAAATAAGAATGTACATCGTCATCCTGTGCTGACTATCATCGTAGTTGGCCAGGGCCGTTTGCTGATCGTCAACATAAATTGAAAAAACGGGCAGAGGAGTGTAGAAAATTGACAGATAGGGTATTCCCGGTTGGTAGGCAAGTCTCACCGCCAGTACGTTTTCGCCCGGCTTAAGCCCAATGTTGAAAGGCCGTGGCGACGGAAGATAGGCTAACACCTTATCCGGGGCAGGACTGACGATCCCGTATTTGCGGATCAGTTTTCCATTCAAGTAAATTTCTGAAGCAGTATATTGGATGATATATGCCGCCAGTTGCTGTTTCGCAATGGCGCTATCCACACTAATGTGTAAGCGCAGCCATGCAATCCCTGATTTGCGAAGTTCTGTAAAACTCTCTACGTCCCGGGTAGGGTCGGTAAACTGCCACTTGCTATCGTCAACATCCGGACCGGCCCACTTCGGATTGTCACCCGCGTGATATTTCCATCCGCGTAATAAAGTATCATTTTTCGAAAGCCTATCCAAATGAAAAAACTGGCTGGTTTGGGCGGACGCAACCCCCATTATTGTTATTAATAGTATGGAAAGGAAGGCCTTCTTCATTGTACCGGCAACTTGATTGTAAATAAGGTGTATTCGTTCTCTTTTGTATCCACATCAATACTTCCGCCATGCCCCTTCACGACAATATCGTAACTCATGGAGAGGCCCAAACCGGTCCCTTCGCCGGTGGGTTTGGTGGTGAAGAAAGGCTGTAATATTTTATCTTTTACATTATCAGGGATGCCGGTGCCGTTATCTTTTACCGTTATTTCAACAAAACCGTCTTTCAGCCTGGTTGCCAGTTCTACCAGTGGCTTATAACCGGCGCCGGCGGTTTTTTGCTTTTGCTGAACGGCATAGAACGCGTTGGTAAACAAGTTAAGCAGCACCCGACCAATATCCTGCGGAATCATGTTTACGGGCGGCAGTTTCTCGTCAAAATCAGTTGCTAATTCGCTGTTGAACGATTTGTCCTTGGCGCGCAGCCCGTGATAAGCGAGCCGGAGATATTCGTCGGCCAGGGTATTGATATTGGCTGGTTCCTTTTGGCCGCTGCTGGCACGGCTGTGCTGCAGCATGCCTTTTACTATACCATCGGCGCGCTTGCCGTGGTGCCCTATTTTTTCGAGGTTTTGTTTGATGTCGCCGGCGATGTCAATGGCTTCGTCTATATCGCCGCGTTTCAGTTCGGCTTCCATTTCTTCCAGGAGCTCGATGTTAACTTCTGAAAAGTTGTTGACGAAGTTGAGCGGGTTTTGTATCTCGTGGGCGATGCCGGCGGTGAGTTCGCCAAGCGAGGCCATTTTTTCTGATTGTATGAGCTGCCGCTGGGTTTGGCGCAGGGCGATCAATGTTTTTTTGTTGATATTAAGTTGCCGGTAGATAAACACCAGCAGAGCGCTTACCAGCAACACAATAGCCAGCGAAACCCAAAGCAAAACGTTGCGCCTGCTTAATTCATAATCCTGAACAGCTTTTTCCTGCTTCAGCTGATTGATGTGTTCTTTTTGAACTTTGTCGTTTTGGTCTATCTCGTACTGGGCCACTTTAAAATCGTGCAGCCCTTCCTCCCGGGCGTCGAAAACTTTAAAAAATTCCTGGAAATACTTTTCCGACTTTTCAGGTTGGCCACGCTTCTGGTAGAAGTTGCCGAGTTCGCGCAGGTATTTCAATTGTAACGGCACCCCTTGTTCGTTGGACGACTTTTGATAAGCCGTCAACAGGGATCTTTCTGCTTCGGCGCTATTTCCCTGGCCCAGGTAATAATCGTAAAAATCGTAATCGATCTCAGTATAGCCAACAGAGCTAACCGTTTTAAAACCCGCTGAATCGGTTACCTTTTTCGCCCTGGTTAGTAAAGGGAATGCCAGGTCGGGGTGATTTAGTTTGAGGTAGATCTCTGCTTTAGTGGCGTATATGTTGGCCACGCGCTGCGATACTCTTTTACTCATAAAGCGAATGCTCTCATTTATCGCAGCCAGGGCTTCATTATATTTTCCGGCGTTATACTCTATACGGCTTATCGTGGCATAGCAATAATTTATCCCGCTGGTATCTTTTTGCTTTTGCGACAAGGGAAGGGCTTTGTGGGCATAGTAACGCGCCTTATCAAAATTGCCCCATTGATTGTAGGTCATGCCGAGTACATACATAATTTGGGCATAAAAATTAGGCTGGAATTTTCTGAATACTTCGGCCCCCTTCATATAATTATTGATAGCCTGGTTAAAAGCGCCTTTGTATAAATAAAAGCCGGCGATAGCGTGGTAACAGGGAGCTGTGTTTTCATAAGGGCCATTCACCAGGTAGTACTCCAGTTTTTTCTGAAAATAGTGCAGCCGCGCATCCTGGTCGTTCAGGAAATTATAGAGGATGCGCATGTTGATCAGCAGGGGATAAATAACCTTATGCTGTTTATCAAAGATTTCAACAGCGGCCTGGAAACTCTTTAACGATTCGCTATATTCCCGTTTAGCCCAATATTTGTTACCATCCTGCATTAGCAGGTATGGCGTAACATCTATCAGATTCAGCTTTTCATTAAGGCCAA
The DNA here is from genome assembly GCF_035492695.1 of Mucilaginibacter sp. Taxonomy (GTDB): domain Bacteria; phylum Bacteroidota; class Bacteroidia; order Sphingobacteriales; family Sphingobacteriaceae; genus Mucilaginibacter. The sequence goes on from NZ_DATJJC010000012.1 coordinate 184,264, forward strand.
GCAACATTTTATAATGATCGGCGAAGCCCGATGTCTCGTCGGAACGGATAGGCGTAAAATCCACCAGCTTTTGCACCGTGAGTAAGCTATCTTTTGCTGTTGTTTGCTTTGCCAAGACTTTTTGCAGGGAATCCATGGCCGCATGGGCGAAATCATTCTGCGCCAGGCACCGGCCCGCCAGCAGGAAAAATGCGAACAGAAATATCAGTTTCTTTATCATAACCGTTCAGGAAGATAAATTATAAACTCCGTAAATTCCCCCATTTCAGTATCTACTTCTATTTTGCCCCCATGCCCCTTTACCACAATATCATAACTCAATGACAAGCCCAGGCCTGTACCCTCTCCGGTTGGTTTGGTGGTGAAGAATGGCTGCATGATCTTATCTTTTATTGCATCCGGGATGCCATTGCCGTTGTCCTTTACTTTGATCACCACCTGCCCGTTTTCAGTTGCGGTACTAACCGATACTTCGGGTTTATAACCAGCGGCGGCTGTTTTCGCTTTTTGATTTACGGCATAAAAGGCATTGTTGTACAGGTTGAGCAGCACACGGCCTATTTCCTGCTGCGCGACATTGATCCCGGGCAGATCCGGATCGAAATGTGTCGCCATTTCGGCATTGAACGACTTGTCTTTCGCCCTTAAGCCGTGGAAGGAAAGTTTAAGAAACTCATCGGCAAGCATGTTCAGGTTGGTGGGCTGCTTTTCGCCGGTACTGGCACGGCTGTGCTGAAGCATGCCCTTCACGATAAAGTCGGCACGTTTGCCATGCTGGCTTATTTTTAGCTGGTTGGTTTTTACATCGGCAGCAATAGCCTTAACCTCGTCGAAATGGCCCTTTGTTATTTCCTGCTCCATTTCTTCTATCAATTCGGTATTTACTTCTGAAAAATTGTTAACGAAGTTTAAAGGGTTCTGTATCTCGTGGGCTATGCCGGCCGTCAGTTCGCCCAGCGAGGCCATTTTTTCGGATTGAATGAGTTGCGTTTGAGTAATTTTAAGATCGGTCAGTGTTTTTTCAAGATCATCACGTTGTGCTTCTATCTCCTCTTTTTGCTCACTTAGCAGTAGGTTAGTATGTTTTTGCTTCCTGTTATTACGCCAAATTAATAAGGCTACTATAAGCACAAAAATTATAATAGCTATACCGGCAATAAGCTGGTAGCGGTTTTTCAGATCCTCCTGTTTCTGTAAAACGGCTTGCTGCCGCCGCTGTTCACCTAATAATATTTTTTGTATATGATTAAATTTTTCGGCCCCGAAAAGTGAATCATTATACCGCATTGCAATTTGTAGGTAATTATAAGCGCTGTCAATATTAGCTCGCCTGCCATACAGGTCGGCCAGCAAGCGGCTGGCATCAAGTACCGTACCACGAAACGAAGTTGGCTTAGCTATAGCATATGCCTTACGGGCATAAAAAATACTTGAATCAGCATTATTTATCCTGTTAAATAATTTTGCCAGGTGCAAGTGCATCGATGCAGCATCTGTGGTACTATTAGAGCCTGCCGGCGCTAATAGTAAGCCCTTGCGGTAATAATTTAAGGCATCCTGGTATTTGCCGGTTGCCAGGTATGCATTTCCAATCCGTCCAAGCAATTCGGGTATAATATCGCTGGGAAAATGTTTATTGTTGTACAGCTTTAGTTCGTAATACAAAGCTGAATCAGGCATATTTAGCTTCTCGTAAGCGTCACCAATATTTGAAGACTCATTCAATTTCCAGTAATGGCTGTTTCCGCCGCTTTTTAGAAACGTGGCGTACGACGCCCTGTAATAATTTAACGCGGTACGCGGGTCGCCCATATCCAGATACGTATTTCCGATGCTATTCAATTCGAACCCTTCACTAAACGCCGTACCTGATTGTTTTATACGTTCGAGATTTTGCAGTTCAATGGTTAACGCCTCGGCCAGGTTGCCCGATTGGCGAAGGGCGCGTTCCATATCGGCCAGAGCAAGGGTTTCCGCGTGGCTGTTTTTAATTTTCTTTGCAATATCAAGGTATAAATTTGCGTAGTACAACGCCGAATCGGCATTAACACCCCTGTAGTAATTCGACTCAAAATGGTACAGCGCTCCCAAATTGTAAACGCTTTTATCCGAATTATATATGTTTCGATACTTTTTCACCGAATCGGCACTATTATAGGTTTGTGCCTGCCCCATGCGTACACAAAGCAGTAGGCCCAGGAGTATTAAATAACTATATTTTGTATTTCTCATAGATTACATTATCGGTAGTACAACCGTAAACTCGGTAAACTCGCCTTCTTTGGTTTTTACATCCATTGTGCCCCCATGCCCCTTTACTACAATATCATAACTCAATGACAAGCCCAGGCCTGTACCCTCGCCGGTTGGTTTGGTGGTGAAGAATGGCTGCATGATCTTATCTTTTATAGCATTCGGGATGCCATTGCCGTTGTCCTTTACTTTGATCACCACCTGCCCGTTTTCAGTTGCGGTACTAACCGATACTTCGGGTTTATAGCCAGTGCCGGCTGTTTTCGCTTTTTGATTTACGGCATAGAAAGCATTGTTGTACAGGTTAAGCAGCACACGGCCTATTTCCTGCTGCGCGACATTGATCCTGGGCAGATCCGGATCGAAATGTGTAGCCATTTCGGCATTAAACGACTTGTCTTTCGCCCTTAAGCCGTGGAAGGAAAGTTTAAGAAACTCATCGGCAAGCATGTTCAGGTTAGTGGGCTGCTTTTCGCCGGTACTGGCACGGCTGTGCTGAAGCATGCCCTTCACGATAAAGTCGGCACGTTTGCCATGCTGGCTTATTTTGAACTGGTTTGTTTTTACATCGGCGGCAATAGCCTTAACCTCGTCGAAATGGCCCATAGCTATTTCCTGCTCCATTTCTTCTATCAATTCGGTATTTACTTCTGAAAAGTTGTTAACGAAGTTGAGCGGGTTCTGTATCTCGTGCGCTATGCCGGCCGTCAGTTCGCCCAGCGAGGCCATTTTTTCGGATTGTACCAACTGGGTTTGCGTATTCTTCAGGTCGGCAAGTGTTTTTTCGATCGCTTTACTTTGTGCCTCTATTTGCGCGTTACGCTCGTGGAGCAGGGTGTTTGCTTTTTTTCGCTTTCCGTTAGCGTAAATAAGGATACCGGCTACCAGTATAAATACTGCAATTACTCCCAGCAAAGCATAATAGCGCACACGGTTTTGGTAAGCAATTTCTGCAGCGCGGGCTTGCTGTATACGTTGCTGTTCGTTATAGGCCAGGTTTTGTACCTGCAAGGTCTTTTGCTGGCTAAACAGGCTGTCCCGGGCCTTAAGCGTTATCTGCTGGTAATCAAAGGCATCTTTGTAGTTCCCTTTGGCCAGGAACTCATCGGTAAGCAACTTGGTTGCGCGTTGTACCTGGTCGGGGTTGCGGTCGAGCTTTGCCTGTTCAAAAGCCAGTTTTGCAAATTCAATACAGGAATCAGGCATTCTCATCTGCTGGTAGGCCTCTGCAATGCGGCGGTAGTCCTCGCTTTGCAGATAATGGTTATTGCGGGCCGATGAATCGCGCAGGCTTTTTTGATAATAACCAATGGCACCCCTGAAATCGCCCTTTTTGTGCTGGATGATACCAAAATTCCGGATCAGGTAACCCAGGTTATTCACGATATGCGATTTCAAAGCAAAATCATAGTCTTTTTTGGTAAAATAGTAAGCGGAGTCCAGTCTGTTCATATCCAGGTATTGCCGGGCTATGTTGTTCATTTCAACCACCAGCAAATCATTTAAATGATGTTTTTCAGCCACATTCTTTGCCATGTAATAATTGTCAAGCGATTTTTTAAAATCTTTAAGCGTAGAATAGGTGAGCCCCCGGGTATTATAACACGAAGCAACAACACGCACCTCGTTGAGCCTGATAGCTTCAGGAAGCGCGTCGAATGTTGTTTTTAACGATCCCGGCAGATCGCCGCTGATGTTCTGAAAGGTAGCTATGCCGGAAAGGGCACGAACCTCGCCCCGTTTAAAATGTATTTTTTGGGCCAACTCAAGCGCTTTTTTCGAATAGATCATGCCCGAATCGGTATTTGTGGTAAGAAATATGGTAGCGCTTTTAAAAAAATAATACATCACCAGCGTGGTATCCTGTCTGTTTTTATTGTAGGCTTTTTGCAGGCTGTCGACCTTGTTTTTTTGGGCAAAGGCAGTGCTGCAGCAAGCGATAAGCATTGCTGCAATTGTCAGGATCTTTTTTGTCATTTGGTTTGGGCTGATCGTTATTTTATAAAAATAGCAATAACCCATAAATTTACAAGAATTTATAGATTTTCAGGCAGTTAGCCCATTGAAGTTAAATATCGAACACCGAATATTGAATAGCGGATAATGAAGTAAAAATTTCAGACTGAAAACCTGAAAACCTGATAACCGGATTAAGGATCAAACTTCGGCATCGATATTCAAAATCCATTGTTGGATGTTCAACAAGACTTTAGTGCTGCCTTGCGCGCCTTTTAAGTACACCGCCCGCGGCTTCCTTGATGGTGCTGGTAAAGATGAACGCTTTTTCGTCCACGTCATGCACCATGTCTTTTAGCCGGAGCACCTCGAGGCGCGTTACAACGGTAAAAATAATATCGACCGGGTGGCTAACATCAAAACTGTTTTTCAGGAAACCACGCTCTCCCTTGTAAACAGTAATACCACGGCCAAGTTCCATTACCAGCCGCTCTTTGATGATCTCGCTTTGCGCCGAGATGATGGTTACACCGGTATATTCTTCAAGGCCTTCGATCACAAAGTGGCTGGTTTTGGAAGCAGCATAATAGGTTATGATTGAGTAAAAGGAAGTTGGTAAGCCCAATTTAATGGCCGCAATAAGGAATATAACGATATTGATGCCCAAAATAATTTCGCTAATGGTAAAGCTGATGCGTTTACCTGTATAAAGCGCTAATACCTCGATGCCGTCGAGGGCGCAGCCCCCGCGAATAGATAAACCCACACCAATTCCCATAAATACACCGCCGAAAATGGATACCAGCAGCTTATCTGAAGTAACGTGCTGTTCGGGCATATACAGGAGGCATAGCCCAAGACCGACGATGGCCAGAACAGTTTTAATGGCAAAGGTGCGGTTTACCTGCTTAAGCCCCATAATGATAAAGGGTATATTGGCAGCCACTATTACATAAGCAATGGGGATATGGTAAAGTTCGGATATTAAGAGCGATACGCCGGTTACACCGCCGTCAAAAAATTGATTGGGTACCAGGAAGCTTTTTAATGCAAAACCACAAAACAATATACCCGCGATCACGTAGATCGTATCGATAACAGGGCCGGGTAACCTGAGTCTTTTCATATTTTATTGTAATAATGCTTTTATCTTGTCCAAATTATCCTGCTTCTTCGAGCCGCGTAAATTTAATGCTGTTTGTGTAAAATAGTGGTGCGCCTGCATAAATTTTAATTGTGTGGCGTTCCATTCATCCCGATCGGTCAGGCCGCGTTCATGGTATAACTTATCGCCGATAGCAAAAAAATCATCACGACCGAGATAATCCAGGTCTGCATCCGCCAATATTTCTTCCAGCTTATTATTTGGCGATTGCGGTATACGCGTAGCCATGATCATCCCGCATATACGGTCTGTTTCCTCCGGGCTAAAGCCAAAGGCAGGCAGGCTTTCTTTCGCTATCCGGCACGACTCCATTTCGTGCTCGTGCGATACATTCAGAAAGCCCGAATCGTGGTAACAAGCAGCCACGTGCAGCAATTTCAATTCGTAACCGGGTATATTTTCGGCCCTGCCCAATCTTTCCGCAGCATTAACAACATCCCGGGTATGGCCGATATTATGGTAACAAAGATGTGCGGGTATTTCCTTCTCCAGCTTATTCAATATAAAGTCGCCGGCTTGTTCAAATTGCATCCTTAGTAGTTTTCGTTGCTAAATATAAAAATCTTAGCGGGTTTATACGAAAAACAGGGTTGATTGGGTATTAACGCCGGGTTGATTGTGCCGGTCCAATGCGCCGGGTTGAAACCCGGCGTTACAAAATTGGGCCGAGCCGATGGCTCTTGGAAGCCAACAGTCATTTGACAAACTCCAGCGTATATTCCGAAATATAATCGCCCCGGTCCTTGTAATTGTCTTTATAAAACAGCCGTGCTTTTTGGCCGAGTTTGAGGGATGAATATTTGTTAGTCCCATTAGCTACGCTGCTTTCCGGCTGCAGCGAGGGGTACCAGATGGTATGGCCGGGTTTGTCGACAAGCAATTGCGGGGCCGACCATTGCTGCGCATTGTCGCCGGCACCCAAATCGGCGTTTTTGTTGAAAGAAATATAAATGCTGCTGCCTTTCCACGACGGTCCTTCGGCTTTTGCCATTAGCATCACCCAGCAATTGAGGTAAGTATTCCAGCTGACGGACGGTCCCCAATAATATTTCCCCGTCGGCGACGATGCGGGTCCGCCGCCTTTTTCCATAGGTATTTGTAAAGACTTTACAGGTTGGCCTGCACCGTTATAAGGTGCATTGAACCCGCTGCCGTCCCATCTTTTGGCTTTGCCCTGCGGGTTATCCAGGTCGCTTAAGGCTATCCGGGCTATGCTGATACATTGCTCGCTCCATTCCTTTTTGGCACTGTAGGCAGTGTTACTGTATTTTTCGGGGTACCCATATTCGCCATAAAACAGGTACAGGTATTTGCCGCTTGCTACAGCAGACGGGTCACCGGTGCCGCCTGCAAAATTAGCAGCGGTGTTATGCTGTTTCAGGATGAGGCGCGATTGCAGGTCTTGTATGAACAAACCGTTGTTTTTCCAGCTAAGGCCGCCGTCTGCCGATTTCATGATACCGATGCGGCATACCGCCGACGGAGACGATGGCCCTTTTAGCCCTTGCGGCCAGTTAGCATTGATATAACCTTCGCCTGTTTTGGTGTCATAAGGCAGGGTAGAAGGGTAGTTCTCATTATGATAAAGCGCATAAAGTGTTTTGCCGCTTTGGTCGTTCACATCCTGGTAAACCGACTCGAACCAAACGGCGCCATGCAATCCCGGTGTGCCCGGCCTGGCGTTCAGCGGCATTTTTGGCGCCGTAAATTCTGTTGATTTGCGGCCGAATGCCTGATCGACAGTCTTACCGTCGGCATATTTCAGTTCGTTGGAATAGCCCCAAAGCGGGTCCTCGCCATACTTTCCGGGGAAGATTCGGAAAGTGTCGCCCACCCAAACTTCGGACATATTACAATCGACAAAGGAATTGAATACAAATGGTTTGGTGGGTGTCAGTTTGAATTGCGGCTGCTTGTCAATGGAGTTTGGTTTAAGCCAGATGAAGGCTGAGCATATTATTAATAAAAGCGCCGGTAAACCGATGAGATAGCGTCTTAGTTTTATTGAAGGCATGAAGAAATTGGGTTGAATTGGAATATAAATATACAAAAATTCGGCGATCAACAATGTATTTTGATCCAAATCGTTACCTGTCCCCAGATGGGAGAAGCTGCTTTAATGCGACTTCCGTTGCCGCTGCCTGTGGCGTTTAAGCTGCCCGGGAGAAATTTTGCTTTGCCTGTATAAGGCAGGTTTAGTGCAATGAGTTTCAATAGCAGGTGCTGGCTGTGTTTCCGTCTGTTGCCTGTATGCTGACGGCACCCATTCCGGTCTGATGTCAGGGTATTGGTTCATTATTACCAATATACGGTTTTCTGCGATACCATTGGATTTGACCCGATTTAAGTTTACCCGTAAATACTATCCGGATAATGACCACAGCGTTCTGGCTTTTTTAGTCCCCGCAGGGTCTCTCGACGAGGACCCTGCGCTGTGGCAGGACATTCATTCCGCAGGGTCCCGTGCCGGAGAGCCTGCGGGGACTAAAAAGAAAAGCCGCCATAAAACTATGGCAGCTTTTGTAGGAAAGGAATTGGTTAAAATGCTGCTATTTATGATCTGATAAATTCCAGCAGGTCCTTATTAATGGTTGCTGCCTCGGTAGCCGGCATACCGTGCGGGAAACCGGGGTATGAGATCAGTTTACCGTGTTTCAAAAGTTTTATGGCCTTGGCGCCCGAAATTGGAAACGGTACGATCTGGTCGTCTTCGCCGTGTAAAACAAGTACCGGGATGTCTACACTTTTAAGGTCGCCGGTAAAGTCCGTTTCTGAAAAAGCTTTGATACCTTCAACATGCGCCTTTACACCGCCCATCATACCCTGGCGCCACCAGTTGTCCCTTATTCCTTGCGATATTTTTGCGCCTTCGCGGTTGTAACCATAAAACGGTATGGTAAAGTCCTGGAAATATTGCGCCCGGTTAAATGCCGTACCCTGCCGTATTTCGTCAAATATCTCCATCGGGACGCCGTCGGGATTATTCTCCGTTTTTAGCATTAGCGGGGTAACGGCGCTGATCAGTACAACTTTAGCTACACGTGCTTTTCCAAGATTAGCGGCATAATGGATGGCTTCGCCGCCGCCGGTAGAATGGCCGATATGAACGGCATTTCTAAGGTCGAGCGCTTCGGCGACAGCGGCCACGTCGGCGGCATAGGTATCCATATTGTGTCCGTCCGAAGCCTGGGTAGACCTGCCATGGCCGCGGCGGTCGTGCGCGATAACGCGGTAGCCTTGTTTAAGAAAAAACATCATTTGTGCATCCCAGTCGTCGCTGGATAAGGGCCACCCGTGATGGAAGAACAGCGGTTGCCCGGTTCCCCAGTCCTTGTAAAAAATTTCGGTTCCGTCTTTTACTTTAATGGTTTTCATAGTGCTTGATTTTGGTTAATGTATTGAATTGTGTGATTTTAAGAGATGGATGTATTTGAACAGCATACCCGCAGGGGTAAATTCCTGCGGAACTGCTTATGAGCTTTTGGCATAGCCGCAAACTGACATTATACAGGTAAAAAAATGACCCGTGGGCCAAATAATGCCTAAAAGTAGGAACTAAAAAGCGGATTGCAACTCGCCGAATCCAAAAAACAACCGGCCTGTATGAACATGACAAATCTTCAACAAACTGAAATAACGCGAAGCTATTTACAAACCCGGTTTAATGAATTGATGTGTCAGAAATTTTGACAGCGTAACTGAAAAAGTTTCATTTTCAGAGTGAAATTTTTTCAGTTGTTGGTTCGAAAATATAATTGGTATCGTCTTTGTTTTAGGGTAAAAGAGTTTAATTAATTAAGAAGTTCAATCATTAATATTAAGGAGGAAAACCTATGACATTGGTTAAATTAAATCCCGAAAAAAAGAACAATGTATTATTGCCAGGCTTTAATGACATTTTCGAATCATTTTTTAACGATTCCTTTATTTCAGACCGCATGGTAACCCGTGTACCTGCCGCCAACATCAGCGAAACGCCTGATCATTTTCATGTTGAACTGGCAGCACCCGGCCTGAAGAAAGAGGATTTCAAACTGAATCTCGACAAAAACATGCTGAGCATATCAGTTGAGCAACGCTCTGAAAACAACGAAGATCAGAAAAATTACAGCAAACGTGAATACAGTTACAGCTCGTTTGTAAGGTCGTTTACTTTGCCGGAAACAGCTGATGATAACAGCATTGAAGCAGAATATACCGATGGTATATTGAAAATAAACATTGCCAAGAAAGAAGAAGCTAAATCTGTCCGCAGGCAAATAGAAGTTAAGTAAAGTGAATTTTTAATCCAGCAGAAAAGGCCGCTCATTGAGGGGCCTTTTCTGGCTAATAGGAGCAGCATATGAAAAGGACATTTTATATCATGCTTAGCATGAAGAGCCTGGGTAGGTATGAATGTTTCGGCGAATTCTTTTTCTTTTAGTCCCCGCCGGAGACGCCGCGGAGACTAATTTCACCAGGCGTTCCTATGGAACGCATTTCCAAACATTCATTTTTTCTACCAACCAACCGCCCCTATGGGGCGAAGAATAAAGAGCTTCCTGTAAGGACGCATGGTTGGTAGAAAACGACACAATAACCCATTTTTCGTTCCGTAGGAACGTTTGGTGATAACCCAAGGGCCCCTAAAAGCTAATGAAATTTTTTTGTCGCCGCAGCGTATCTCGGCGAGGATTCTGCGCTGCCGCAGGACGCTCATTCCGCAGGGCGCCGTGCCTGAGACGCTGTAGGGGCTAATTTCACCAGGCGTTCCTATGGAACGCATTTCCGAATATTCATTTTTTCTACCAACCAACCGCTCCTATGGGGCGGAGAATAAAGAGCGTCCCGTAAGGACGCATGGTCGGTAGAAAACGACACAATAACCCATTTTCGTTCCGTAGGAACGTTTGGTAATAGCCCAAGGGCTCCTAAAAGCTATTGAAAATTTTGTCGCCGCAGGGTCTCTCGACGAAGACCCTGCGGGGCGGCAGACGTTCATTCCGCAGGGCGCCGTGCCGGAGACGCTGCGGGGGCTAATTTCACCAGGCGTTCCTATGGAACGCATTTCCAAACATTCATTTTTCTACCAACCAACCGCCCCCATGGGGCGGAAAATAAAGAGCGTCCTGTAAGGACGCATGGTCGGTAGAAAATAGCACAATAACCAATTTTTCGTTCCGTAGGAACGTTTGGTGATAGTCCGGCGGGCCAAATGCTTTTATTTGCCGGTTAAAATTTTATGGGTAAAAATTAACCTCCGGGTTGGGAAACATACCGGCGCGATAATAGGCCAACGTCCATTCCTGATAGCTTCGGGGCCACTTAGTGTACCGAATTTGAAAAAAATGTGCGCGACGCAGTATTGTTTTGGCGTTGATCGCTATGGTAGCGGTAGATGCCATTTGGCGCAAATTGGCCTGATCTTGCTTTTTTTTGACTTTTGTGGAATTTTTAACAGAAAAATGCATTAAAAAGGGCCGTCGCGTGTGTGCTTTACTGTGGTGATAATCAGCCATATCACGAGAGAGGTGTTCACGAAAAATGCAAAAATGGGGCACTTTTTGGTGTTATGACAAATGTAATTATCTGATTATTAAATAGTTAATTTTAAATAAGCTTGGCAAGCGGCGGTGGCGTGAACACTTAGTGTATCACTTTATTTCTTCCTGTATCGCCCGGTAAAACTCGTTGAGGTGGCGGGTGCCGATGACGTAAACCAAGCCGTCGCGGTCGGTAAGGTATATGGCATCTTTGCCCGACGTGTAGAAACGGATGGTGCCCTTTTGATGCAGGTTGTAAACCGGGTTGTTAAAGAAGTAGCGGCTGTAAATGCCTTTTTCCACCTTCACAATGCTGTTAAGATCTATTTTAACCAGTTTGGTGGTCCACAGGCCGTCGATAAGAATGCTGCCGTTGATAACCCTTGTGCGGAAATGAAGGAAAAAGCCCATGATGATGGATATGGTGATGATACCAAACCCTGCTACGGCCAGGATGTCGGCTTTTTCGGTGCTATCGGTAAAAAAGTTGAAAGTGTAAGCGGCAAAACAAAACATAGCCAGCATCAGGCGAATGGTAATCGGTATCCATTCTCTGCCCAGGTATTGTTTTTCGATAAATTGCGGTTTGTCGCTCATAATTTTAATTTGCAGATTGGTTATTGACTCACCCGGTCATTGCTTCGCTCGACCACCCTCTCTCCGCTTCGCGCAAAGAGGGTTATTTGCTCCCCTCTTCACGCCGGAGGCGGAGAGAGGGGGCTGGGGGTGAGTCGATACGAAATCGCTCATAATTTATACAGTTCGAAGATAGTAACTTTTTTGGTCTTAGTACTCACTTTATACCTGTTGTCGGGACGAAAGCCACCGATCCAGACTATATCGCCATTGCCGTTTACCAGAAGCGGCACCTGTTTTTTCTGATGCAGCGGAATTTTCAACCCGATAAAAAAGTCGCTTAGTTTTTTCCTGGTTTTCATGCCCAGTGGATAAAAATAGTCGCTTTGCTGCCAGCTGCGTATAGTTAACGGATAGATGAGCAGATCTGTATCTATCGAAACGGCCATAGGATTATCTTTAATAATTAGCGGCGAATCATCGTGCAAAATGCTCAACCGGTAATTGCCATAATGGGCCTCGTGGTCGCCCAGGTTAATGGTTATGGCGGGTGGTTCGATCTGTTTTTTTGAAACCACCAGGTCATCCCGGTCGAGCAATAAAATGAAACCGGCTGATTCAAAGGTTCGGCCGGAATGTTTATCAAGACATGAAATAATATCGGCTACAGTTGATTCGTTAAAACCGAATTCGTCCAATAGCCCGTACAGCAATAGCCTCTGCGGTACCAGTTTTTTTACTTTTCCGACCGGGATACGGATACTGTCGCCATCGCCGGTAATTAATTCTTTACGTAATTCAGCAAGTTTTTGATCAAGCAATATCTCCAGTCCGCGGAAGTGTTCGATGTTACGCTCAAATGTTTCTTCCAGTGCGGGATTGAGTTCTTTTAATTTCGGGATAACCTCCAGCCTGATCTTATTGCGGGCATACTTTGTTGAAGAATTGGAGCTGTCTTCCCGGTAAGCGAGTTGATTATTTTGGACGATCTCATCGATCTCCTCCCTGCTTAAAAACAACAACGGGCGTACCTGGTTTTCATTTTTAGGCAATATGCCATGCAGGCCCGCGATACCGGTGCCACGGGTAAGGTTAAGCAATATTGTTTCGATGCTGTCGTTTTGGTGATGCGCAAGCGCAATTACATCATACCCGTGTTGCCGACTGATCTGCTGAAACCATTGATACCTTAGCTCGCGCGCTGCCATCTGGATAGAGACCTTTTCATCAGCGGCATGTTTTTTGGTATCAAAATCAATGTTGTGAACAGGTACATTCAATTCCGATGCGAGGTTGTTAACAAAGGCTTTATCGGCCAATGCTTCATCGCCGCGCAGCTGAAAGTTGCAATGGGCTATGCCGAAATTATAACCGGCCGTTTTAAGCAGGTGCGTCATCAAAACAGAGTCTTTGCCACCGCTTACGGCCGCTAATATTTTATCGTTATGCCCGAAAAGACTATTTTTTGCGATAAATTCCCGGAAGAGTTCGGTCGGCAGCATCACCAAAATTATTAATTTAATAACCCCATCCAAAAAACTAATTTTGCCCCGTGATCAAGTACATATTAACCTTTTTTATGCTGGCGGCTGTATCAGCTGTTTCGGCCCAGCAAAAATCGGTCATTAATTTGATAAAATCGTCCAGCGTGCAGGGCGCTAAAGTAAATGGAGTTGATGTACTCAAAGTGTACGACGCTATCTTTCAGCAGGATAATTCGACCCTGCAGTCGGACAGCGCTTATTTTCATCAGCGCGAGAATACTTTCGATGCGTTCGGCCATGTGCTGATCACGCAGGGCGATACGATGCATATCTATTCGGATAAGCTGAATTATAACGGGAACACAAAAATTGCCATCCTGACTGATAATGTAAGGATGATCGATAAGGACGCTACGCTAACTACCAATTACCTGACCTACAATACAGCCACCAAATACGGAACCTACACCGGCGGTGGCAAACTGGTGAACAAGGATAATGTATTAACCAGTAAAAACGGGTATTATTTCGCCCAAACGCGCGATTCGTATTTCCGGTACGATGTTAGGCTGGTAACCCCGGATGCGTTAACGCTGACGGATACGATGAAATATAATTCAGGTTCGAAGATCGCTTATTTCTATGGCCCCACAAATATCTATGGCAAAAAGAAGGGCAAGGATAATGATACCCTTTATACCGAGAACGGATCGTACGATACCAACACCGAGCAGGCTTTTTTTGGTAAGAAAAACCTTTACAAGCAGGGCACCAAGACACTGACCGGCGATAGTTTGTTTTACGACCGCAAAAAAGGGTTTGGCAAGGCCATCGATCACATCATTTTTAACGACACCGAGCAAAAGATGCAGCTGCGTGGCGACCTGGCTAATTATTACAAAGCAGAAGAACGTACGGTAGTTACTAAAAACGCCTATGCGGTAATTGTTACGGAACAAAAGGATACTTCTAAGACCGATTCGGCTGCAAAGAAGCCGCTTATGGCAACTGATACCGGTAAAAAGACATTAGCAGATTTGGCCGGCAATGGACAGGTGAAAACCGCTCCGCCACCCAACACCATGCCGCTGAAAAATGTTCCGCAAAACAAGGCGCAAACGCCTGTTTCAAAGGATGTTAAAACGAAGGATGATGCCGCGATCGTAAAGCCTGCGAAAAAAGGTAAACCGCTTACCCTGTCCAAATTACCGGTGGATACTTCGATCCGTAAAAAAGACACCACCAAGATGAAGCACGATTCGATCTACATGACCGCCGATACGCTGGAAACCAGGGTGCTGACCTGGAAAGATTTAAAGGATATACAAGAGAAAATAAGGTTATCACATATCAGGGATACAACCAAAAAAGATAGTAACAGTAAGGCAGCGCCGCAATCAATAGTCTACAAAGTACCCGTAAAGCATATCGACCTTTCGCCGCCGCGAATGATACCTGACAGTTCGTACCTGCACAGGCATTACTTCGATAACTTTAAAGTGGATACCATAAAGCGCGAAGATGTGCCTGTTACCGGCAAAAAGAAGAAAAAAAGAGACAAAAATAAGCCGGCTGCAGACAACATCGCGCCAAAAAAAGCAGCTTCCGGGAAAGATGCGCCGGACGCGGGGACACCCGGCAGCGAAGCCCCTGGTAAAACCCCGCCTCCTGTTGCGGAGAAAAAGCTGAGCAAGCGCGATAGTTTGAAAAAGGCCCGGCTCGACTCGGTTTACCTGGTACGACCAGTTAAGCTGGACGACACTGCCCGGGTGAGGATATTAAGTGCCTTCCATCATGTAAAAATGTTCAAGTCGGACCTGCAGGGAAAATCCGACTCCGCGTTTTATGCCAGCAGCGATTCGACCATCCGATTATATATAAATCCCATCGTATGGACGCAAGGGTCCCAGCTATCAGCTGATACCATTAACCTGCAAATGAAGGATAAGAAGATGAACAACATGGAGCTTTACCCCAATGCTTTTGTGGTGAACATCGAAAAGGAGGATTCCGTACATTATAACCAGATGGCCGGGAAAAAGATGCGCGGTTTTTTTAAAGATGATAAGCTGGAGAGCTTATATGTGTCGGGCAATGCCGAAACCATCTATTTTTCGCGGGACAGCGGTAAGGTGGCCAATATGCAACGCTCGCTGAGCAGCAGGATACGCGTCAATTTTAAAGACAGCAAGGTAACTACGCTCCTGTTTATGGACAAGCCCGAGCACCGCTACGGGCCACTGGGGAAATTTAGTGAAGAAGACAAGCTGCTGAAGGGCTTTATCTGGAAGCCAAACGAGCGGCCTGTCTCGAAAGAGTCCATTATCCCGTCGTTTAATAAAAAAGTACCGGCAAAAGATGATAAAGGTAGGCCTTCGCTAAAGGGCAAGCCTGCTATCAAAGGCCTGCCTCAAAAAAGCTTGCCAGGGAAAAGTCAGCCGGTAATAAAGGCGGGTAAGGATTCAACCGCTGTTAAACCGGGTATATTGCCCGGCATCAAACAAGCGAAAGATAGTTTGCAAAAACAACAGCCAGATACGAATAAGAAAGTTAAGGATACGTTGGCAGTTAAGAAAACAGCTATAAAGACCGATCAGTGATTTTGCCGGTTTAGAAAAGCAACCAGCTTTTCAACCGCACGGGCCCGGTGGCTCAACATATTTTTTTCCTCTAAGGTCATTTCAGCGAACGTGATATCAAAGCTGTCCGGCTGAAAAATAGGATCGTAACCAAAACCACCTGTTCCTGTGCGTTCGTGCCGGATAGTTCCTTCCACCGTTCCCTCAAAAAAATGTTCGGAACCGTTCCACATCAGCGATATTACGCTGATAAAACGGGCGCGCCTGTTTGCTGCATCGCCGAGCTTTTCAAGCACTTTTTGGATGTTGGCATCGTGGTTGCCGTGCTCACCGGCGTAACGGGCAGAATATACGCCAGGCTCGCCGTTTAATGCTTCTACTTCCAGTCCGCTATCGTCGCCGAAGCAGTCAAGTTTGTAGTTTTGATAAACATACTGGCTTTTGATCGAGGCGTTCTCGTAAAATGTGGCGCCTGTCTCTTCTATATCTTCATCACAACCTATGTCATGCAACGTTACCAGCTCGATAGCGCCATCGAGTTTGGCCGATACCTCTTCCAGCTTGTGCCTGTTGTTGGTAGCAAATACAAGTTTCACAGGCATATCAAATATTCTTTATTTGTTCCCAAAAGGCTTTTTTATTATCGATGTTGGTCATCATCTCCTCAAAACTGAAGGTAAGTAGTGCCTTTGCACCATCAAGGGTTTCTATGGCGTTGAAACGGGCATCGCCCATCCCTTTGGGTAAAGCGGGTTTACCTAAAATGACTATCGTTTGCGGTTTAAAAAATGCAGCTATCTGTTCATAGTTTACGCTGTCATTTTTTGCCAGGTTAAGTATGGCCACGTCATCACGGGTATGCTTTATGCCACTCAATACCTTCTCAAGCGCAACCAGGTGATCGTCCTGTATAAATTCGCGATCAGGGTAGTTTACCAGTATCAAAAAGTTCTTTTTGTTCGATCCGAGGTAATTAAAAGCAGGCGGAGGCGTTTTTATTTCGGGTGCAAATACTTTTGTTTCGTTGTACAGGTCCTTATCTTCAGCCAGCAGGTATAATTCGTCCTGCAGGATGTATCGCAGGGCATTTGTATCTTCAACTTTCACTTTTAACAAATTTTAACCAAAAATAGTTAATTGTTAGAGGCTTTATCAGCATATTCGCACAAATTATTCATGCTCGTGTGCCGATAAATTCGCACCTTTGCATGTTTACAACATACACAATGTTAATGAGAAAGATCGGGATAGCAATTTTTTTAAGTATAGTGTTGACAGCGTCGTTTGCGCAGGCACAGCCAGTACGGAACCTGGATAAAATAGTTGCGGTTGTTGGCAGCAGTATCGTGCTTAAGTCGGATGTCGAACTGCGTTACGCTAATTACCTGGCTTCGGGCGGCCAGCCAAATGATAAGGTGCGGTGCGAGATAGTGCAGAGTTTTATTACCCAAAAACTGCTTGCCCAGCAGGCGGTCATCGATAGTGTTACCGTGAAGGATGATGAAGTAGATAATGAAGTTGACCGCAGGATGCGCGGCATGATAAGCAGGGCCGGGGGGCAGGACAGGCTCGAGCAATTCCTGGGCCGGTCGGTGATCCAGTATAAGGACGAGATACGCGATGATATCAAGGAAAATATGGTGGCAACCAGGATGCGGGGTAAGATAACGGAGAAAATAAATGTGACGCCGCTTGATGTTGAGAACTACTTTAAAAAACTGTCGAAGGACAGCCTTCCTACATTTAATAAGGAAGTTGAAGTCGGCGAGATCGTCTTCCAGCCTAAAATGGATAAGGAAGAGAAAGAGCCCTACAGGCAGAAAGCCGAAGAATTACTTGCGCGTGTTAAAAAGGGGGAAGACTTTGGTAACCTGGCGCGCTTGTATTCAAATGATACCGGTTCGGCCGGTGATGGCGGCGACCTGGGCTTTGCCGACAGGAACACTTTTGTAAAAGAGTTTGCAGCCTGGGCCTTTAAGCTGAAAGCAGGTGAAATGTCACCGGTATTCGAAACCGAATATGGCTTTCACTTTTTGCAGGTTATCGAACGCCGCGGCGAGCAGGTGCACGTGCGGCATATACTCATTATGCCTTCTGTTACCGAAGCCAGTATTGAACGGGCAAAGAAAAGAGCCGATAGTGTTTACCTATTGCTTAACAAAAACAAGAATACCGACTTTTCGGCTGTTGCTTCGTATTATTCTGATGATAAAGAAACGAAGTATAACGGCGGTATGATGCTTAATGCCGAGAATGTGGAGACGCGCACCACTTATATCCCTACCGATAAGCTCGACCCGCAGGTGGCATTGACCATTGACACCATGAAGGTAGGTGAAGTATCGCAGCCCCAGCTTTTTACTGAACAAACCGGGAAGAAGGTATATAAAATACTTTATTTGAAATCGGCGACAGATGCGCATAAGGCAAACCTTAAACAGGATTTTCCCAAATTAAAGGCCGCAGCGCTTGACGATAAAACCAACCGGGTTATCAGCGAATGGTTCGAAAAACGCAGGAAAGAAACATTTGTCAAGATCGATCCGGAATTTGAAGTGTGCCCCGAACTAAAAGGCTGGGCCAATGTCCCGATGTCGGCACAATCCACTAAAACTCCCTGATAGACTGTTATGCAATACCGGACGGATGTGGAAGCTGCTGATGCACTGAAAGATGCTCACCAACGTATAATCTCTGAGATTGGCAAGGTTATCATAGGCCAGGACGAAGTGATCAAGTCCGTCCTGATCTCGATATTCAGTAACGGGCACTGCCTTTTAGTTGGCGTGCCGGGGTTGGCAAAAACCCTGCTGGTGCAAACGGTAGCACAAATACTCGACCTGGATTTTAGCCGCATACAATTTACACCTGATCTGATGCCTTCGGATATTATCGGTTCGGAAATATTAGGTGAGGACAGGAGCTTTAAATTTATTTCGGGTCCGGTTTTTGCCAATATCATCCTTGCCGACGAAATAAACCGCACCCCGCCCAAGACCCAGGCCGCCCTGCTGGAGGCCATGCAGGAAAAAGCGGTAACCGTAGCGGGGGTAACGCATAAACTGGCGCAGCCATTTTTTGTGCTCGCTACCCAAAACCCAATCGAGCAGGAAGGTACGTACCCGCTGCCAGAGGCCCAGCTCGATCGTTTTATGTTCAATGTGTCGCTCGATTATCCGTCGTTCAAAGAAGAACTGCAGATCGTAAAAAACACAACCAGCAGTTCGAAAGTGCAGGTAAACAAAGTGTTGAATGCCGAGCAGATCATTTATTTTCAGCAACTGGTCAGAAATATCCCGGTAGCAGATAATGTGCTCGAATATGCGGTGAAACTGGTTTCCAAAACCCGCCCAAACGGCGACACTGCCCCTGCCGAAATAAAACGCCTGTTAAACTGGGGTGCCGGTCCGCGTGCGTCACAATTTCTTGTACTTGGCGCCAAATGCCATGCCGTTATCAGCGGAAAGTATTCGCCGGATATCGAAGATGTGCGGGCCATCGCAAAGCCGGTGTTAAGGCACCGCATCATCCGCAGTTACCACGCGGAGGCGGAGGGACTTTCAGCCGATGATATTATACAGAAGTTATTATAACCTGGGGAACGTTTACCAATCAATAAGTCACTGGTTAACCAATCACGAATCACTACCCCCTCACTGCTCCACTGCCGAAAACACTTCCAGCAAAATGTTCCATTTGTGGCTGGCGTCGATTTCCCAAACGCGGACATAATTGTAATCGCTAACGATAGCGCCTTTCCGGATACGGGCTGTGCCATAGCTGTAAGCCAGGTCATTACTTGTTGAACGCCCTACATTGATGGTTTGCGCCGAAATGCTGATGCCTTCGTTATCGATAAATTTCATGATCTTATCCGGACCGGTGATCGGTTCGAAACCCGGGAAATAATAACGCCCTTCGGGACTGAGAAATTCTTTATAGGAGGCAATTGTCGAAACGGTAAGCTCATGATTAAATACCTTATCTGTATTCAGGATAATGCCTTTACCATTAAACGGGTCCTTGCTCGGCGCGGTAGCTTTTGCGGTGTCGGGCTGCCTGAAATCGGGTATTTCAGATTGTTCAGGTTCAGGATGCTGGATGCCAAGATCGATCAGTAGTTTCAGCTTATTGTCGGTTTGGTCAAAGTGCCACACCGATACGTAATCGCCATAAACCTTGTCATCGTCGTTACTTTTATCGTTCTGGTAAATATATGGCCCGGCTGTAAAGGCCAGGTCGCCGTTTGCCGATATGCGTGCGAATTTCGGTTCCCATTTTAATGAACCGGGCTGCTTATCTATCGAATTATAAAAGTCAGTTATCTTGATCACATGGGGCTTAAAAACAATACCCTCCGGGTCGGCCACTGCTAAAAAGGCGTCTTTAATACCCCGGTGTTCTACCAGTTTGTCAAAAGATTTTTCCGCTTCTACAACCTGGTTTACATCAGCAACTGTTTTTTGTGCCGATGCAAATATGGGGTAGGTCAAAATTGCCGCTGCAATTAATAGGGTTCTTCTCATGCTTATTTTCAGGTTTTTGGCGATCCTGCCCATCTTTTAGCAAATGCCGCCGGTTGCCAGGATTTATTCTCAACAGTAAACGGCATTATGCGTTATAAATTACAAATATCAATTTTTTACGCACATTTTAAATTTTACTCCAGGTAGTGCCGTCTTTCCCGTCTTTTAATTGAAAACCGATCTCCTGCAGTCCGTTCCTGATCTTATCGGATGTCGCATAGTCTTTATTTGTCTTCGCCCCGTTCCGGATGTCAACGATCATGTTCAGCACGTTCGGCAGGTCGTCGTTGGCGGCCTGTTCGTCTTTCAAACCCAGTACATCCTGTACAAAAGTGTCCATCAATTGTTTCAGCAGCGCCAGGTTTTCAGCATCTATCTTCAATTTGCCGTCCTTTACCGAATTGACAATGCGTGAAGCCTCAAACAGCTCTGCAATAAGTACCGGGCTGTTGAAATCGTCGTTCATCGCGTCGTAGCAACGCTGAATTAAAGGGGCAATTTCCACTTCGCCGTTCGATGACGCCACGAGGCTGTCCAACAGGCCGAACGAATTCATCAGCCGTTTAAACCCTTTTTCGGACGCATCCATGGCGTCATTACTGATATCCAGCGTGCTGTGGTAGTGTGCCTGCAATATGAAAAAACGCACCGTCATGGGGCTGTAGCCTTTGCTTAATATCGGGTTATCGCCCGAGAAAAGCTCGTGCGGCAAAATACTATTGCCAAGCGATTTCGACATTTTTTGCCCGTTAATGGTAAGCATATTGGTATGTATCCAATATTTGGCTGGGTTGGTATGGCAGGCAGCCATGCTTTGGGCTATCTCGTTGGTATGGTGTGTAGGCATCAGGTCGATACCGCCGCCATGGATGTCAAACTGCTTGCCCAGGTACTTGTTGCTCATAGCCGAACACTCCAAATGCCATCCGGGGAAACCTACGCTCCAGGGCGAGGGCCATTTCATCAGGTGTTCGGGCTTGGCTTTTATCCAAAGGGCAAAATCAAGCTTGCCGCGTTTCTCATCCTGGCCGCCCAGGTCGCGCGTATTATTGATCAGGTCTTCCAGTTTACGGCCATTCAATATGCCATAGTCCTGGGTTTTGTTATATTTTTCAACGTCGAAATAAATGGAACCGTTTACCTCGTAGGCGTACCCGTTGTGCAGGATAAGCTTTACCAGTTCTATCTGCTCGATAATATGACCGGTTGCGGTTGGTTCAATGCTTGGCGGAAGCACATTAAAAGTGCGCATCACATCGCGAAAATCGACCGTGTATTTCTGTACGATCTCCATCGGCTCTACTTGCGCCAGCTTCGCCTTTTTTTCTATTTTATCTTCTCCTTCGTCGCCGGCGTCACCCTCAAGATGGCCGGCATCAGTAATATTACGCACATAACGCACCTTGTATCCTAACAGGGTGAGGTATCTGAAGATCAAATCGAACGAAATGTAAGTGCGCGAGTTGCCCAGGTGCGCATTGCTGTAAACTGTAGGGCCGCAAACATACATGCCCACATGGGGCGGGTTTATCGGTTTAAACTCCTCTTTTTTACGGGTTAAAGTGTTGTAAACAAATAGATTTTGTTTCATACCGGCAAACTTACGATTTTTTACCACCTGCAATAAATCTGTACAAATGGTATAGCCGGTTTTTTTATCATCCGTTTGCAAGGATTTGGCCCTATCCCAGGCTTTTAAGTTTACCTATCAAGTGAAATTTCGCGAAGCGTTCCGATGGAACGCGATTTTAGATATTCATCTGCTCTACAAACCAATCGCCCCGATGGGGTGGTGGTGAGTATAAGGGCGTCCGATAGGGACGCCTGGTTGGTAGAAATCAGCAATACGCCATTTTGCGTTCCGGAGGAACATTTGGTAATACCGGAGAGATTTATTTCAGATCAAGATCGCTGCGGACAGGATAATGATCGGACAGCTTTTTCTCGATGATATAATAATTGAGCACATCGAACTGTGGGGTAGCCAGTATATAATCTATCTGGTAGTTTGGGAAACTGCCATTATACGTGCGGCCCAGTCCCGATCCGCATTCTGCGAAGGCATTTTTCATCCCACCGCTCATTTTAGCCAACGCGAATGAGGTAGGGGTGTCGTTAAAATCGCCCGAAATAATATACGGATAAGGGCAATTGGCGGCGTGGGCCTTTATTTTAAAAACCTGGTCGCTTCTTTTCAGGAAGGCTGTTTTAAGCTTGCTTCCCAGCCTTTTGGCTGAGCCGACTTCTGGCTTCCCGTCCTGTTTGGATACGCTGTTGAGGTAGCGGTAGTCATCGGGGTCAAAACGGATCGATTGCAGGTGGACGCTGTAAATGCGGAAAGGTTTATTACCCTTTTTAATATCGACGTAGATGCATTGGTTCTCACTTGTGGGTTCGGATAGCTGGATCATGCCATGGGCTATGATCGGGAATTTAGAAAAGACGGCCTGCCCTATACCCACATCGGCATTGCTGCGCACCGGCTCGAAATAATAATTTTTGCTACCCAGTATTTTCTGAATAGAGTCGAGCATATCATATTGCCCTTTTTTACGGGTGTAAAACTCCTGGAACCCGATAACGTCGGGCTGCTGGTCTTTTATGATCTGCAAAATTTCCTGCTTGGTTGAGAGGTCGTTCTTCGAGCCGTAACGTTTAAAGTTGTGGACATTGTAGGTCATTATCCTGGCGAAAGCCGCACTGCTTTTGGTATCTTCGGGCGAGGTGAACCGCAGGCCGATGTTCCTGTTCAGTATTTTCCAGCCAATGGCAATGCAAATTACCGAAAGCAGCGCCAGGCTCCTTTTGCGGAAAAGCCAGTAAACGATCAGTATGGCATTGCCCAAAAGCAGCAGTGGATAAGCCAGCCCAAAAAAGGCAACGGGCCAGAATTTTGTTGGATTAGTTATCGGCGCCAGGTAACTGGTAAGCAGGCAAGCGCACAGGAAAATATTGATCCATAAAAATAATTTATCAATAAAACCTAACCCTTTTTTAGCCTTCATTATCCTTACTTGCCCTGAATAATATTTCTTTTTCCTGCCTGCTCAGGCTGTCGTAGCCCGACTGTGATATTTTATCCAGTATACGGTCGATATCCTCCTGCCGCGGAACGTTGCCGCCATTTTTCGCAGCATTGTTTGAGGCCACTTTTAATTTGGGCTGCCTGCTGAACATTTTGGTAAAAAAGGCCACCCAGTCGTTCCCCCGCTGTAGCTGTTTGATGTAAATAAAGCCAAACAGGGCCCCGCCAAGATGTGACAGTTCGCCGCCTGCGTTCGAGCCGGCTATCAGCAGAAAATCAAGTATTACAAAAGCGATTACCAGCCATTTCAATTTAACGGGGCCGAAAAGCATCAGCACCATGGTGTAGTCGGGCAGCAGGGTTGCCGTGGCTACGATGATGGCCATTACCGCCGCCGAAGCCCCCACTACGGTGCTGTTCAATGCAGCATTTTCCTGCGCAAATACCGGTATAAAATTGTATCCCAACACAAAAAACAAGGCCCCGGTTAATCCCCCCATAATGTACAGGCCAATGGTGCGCTTGTTGCCCAGGTACTCTTCAAATATCTGGCCTATCCAAAACAGCCATAGCATATTGAACACGATATGCAGTATCCCTGCATGCATAAACATATAGGTAAGCGGCGTCCAGAAACGGTAGGCGAGATGCGAAAAATTTGCCGGAAGATCGAGATACTCGTCCGCATAGTAGGCAATAATGCTTTGCCTGTGGCCCCAAAACATCCACTCAAAAACGGCGGGGATATTAATTAACAGGAACACGATCAGGTTGATCCCGATCAGCAGGCTAACCCTGCTGCCCGAGTGCAGCATTTTGATCTTGAGTTCGTTCCAGAGCGTGTTCATAGCTATTCTTTACAGTCGATAACGCTGATCGGTTAAAAAAAGTTGTCCGTACGCCGCATGCCCCATATTTTGATCATCAGGAAACCAAATAGTGCTCCGCCGATGTGGGCAAGGTGGGCCACGTTATCGCCATTGGTTTGCTTAATGGCGTCGTATATTTCATACACCACATAAAACGAAACAAGGTACTTTGCCTTTATAGGAACCGGTATAAAAAATAACAATAGCTCCATATTAGGGTAAAGCAACCCAAATGCAACCAATATCCCAAAAATAGCGCCGGATGCCCCTATTACCGGCGAGTTATAAATATCATACAATTTTTGCGCGGCGGGCATGCCATAGGCCAGGTAGCTTTGATCTGTAATAGGATGAGGGATAGTGATGCCGCCGGTTATGCTGTGTATCTGGATAGCCTGCACCACCATTTGCAGCACAATTGCACCTATGCCACAAATAAAATAAAAGTTGAAAAATTTTTTAGCACCCATGCTGTACTCCAGTATCGGCCCGAACATGAACAAAGCGAACATATTGAAAAATATGTGCCCGATATTGGCATGCATAAACATATAGCTGATGACCTGCCATAGCCTGAATTGGGGACAATCGAAATAATAAACCGCCAGCCATTTGTCCATATCGAAAGTATTACGCAGTACGTAAGTGGCTACAAAGAATATAACATTTATGATCAGCAGGTTTTTAACAACCGGGGTTAAATTGGCGAAGGGTGATTGCCGGTATTGACTCATAGTTTAGCTAAATTATTTTATTTCTCAAATCGTTCGGCCAGTTCGGCCATGGTAAAAGTACTGATAATTGCTTTTCCGTTCAGCGCAATATTAGGCATCTGGCAAGCAAAAAGCTGATCGATCAGCAAATTCATTTCCTCCAATGATAACCTGACGCCAATTTTGGTGGCGGCGTTACGCGCAAGCGACCGCGCAAGGCTATCGCGCTTGTCCAGTTTCAGTATCGAAAGGTTGTTTTTAAACCCTTCCAGCAAATGTTCGAGCAGGGCATGTTCCGATACATCGCCCAGGTCGGCAGGTATGCCCTCCACCACGACGGTATTTTTACCGAATTCCCTGATGTCGAAACCCAGGGCACGTATATCAGGCAAAAGTTCCCGCAGCAACTCAAAATCGCCGCCGTTTAGCGTAACCGATTGCGGGAACAAACTTTGCTGGCTGGTTCCCGAATGGGTGTCCAGCTGCTGTAAAAAACGCTCGTATAGTACACGTTCGTGCGCCGCCTGCTGGTTGATCAGCATAAAGCCCGACTTGATTTGCGAAAGGATATACCTGTTTTGCACCTGGAACAACTGCCGTTCGCTCGGTTTGCTCACTTCCTGCTCCTCAACCGGGATCGTCCTTTCGGTATGAATCTCGTGCTGCTGCGCTGTTTCGCGCTTACTGATCTCGTACAGCGTATCCCAGTTTTGAGGGATGGCAGTCTTGTTATAGTCGCCGGTATTTCTCAGGAATGGGATTTCCCGTTCTGAGCTTTTCTTTTCGGCTGCAAAGGGGTTAAAATCCGGGTTGAAGGATATGGTGGGCTGCACGATCCGGTCGAGCGGCGTAGGCGTTATCAGGTGACCGATACTATTTTCCTGGTCAAAATCCAGCGTAGGCGTAATGTTATATTTTCCGAGCGAACGTTTTACCGCCGACCTGATGATGGCATAGATGGATTTCTCATCCTGGTATTTGATCTCTGTTTTAGTAGGATGTACATTGATGTCGATCTTCGACGGGTCTATCTCGATAAAAAGCACATAAAGGGGGAAGCTTTCGTCGGGCAGCAATTCCTCGAATGCGGCCAGCACCGCATGATTTAAATAAGCATCGCGTATGTAGCGGTTGTTCACGAAAAAGAACTGTTCGCCGCGCGTTTTGCGGGCAAATTCGGGCTTGCCGACATAACCCCGGAGTTTGATGATGGAAGTATCTTCTTCCACCGGTACCAAACGCTGGTTATAGTTATTGCCGAAAAGGTGCACGATACGTTGTTTTAACGCTGTGGCAGGCAAATGGTAAACCTCCTGCCCGTCGTGATGCAGGGTAAAGAATATGCCGGGGTTAGCCAATGCCACCCGCTGAAACTCGTCCACAATGTGCCGCATTTCCACCGGGTTGCTTTTCAAAAAATTACGGCGGGCGGGGGTGTTGTAAAAAAGGTTCCTGACAGATATGGAAGTGCCTGTATTGGCCGAGCAAGGTTGCTGGCTCACAACTTCCGATCCTTCAATATTGATGCAGGTGCCCAGCTCGTCGCCATGACGGCGGGTTTTTAGTTCGACATGTGCTATAGCTGCTATCGACGCCATGGCCTCGCCACGAAAACCCATGGTGCGGATAGCGAACAAATCCTCAGCCTTGCGTATTTTGGAAGTAGCATGTCTTTCAAAGCACATGCGGGCATCGGTGATACTCATGCCGGCGCCGTTGTCTATTACTTGTATCAGCGATTTTCCGGCATCCTTTAGTATCAGTTGTATCTTATCGGCCCCGGCATCTATCGAATTCTCAACCAGCTCTTTCACGGCAGAAGCGGGGCGTTGCACCACTTCTCCCGCTGCTATCTGGTTGGCAACAGAATCTGGTAAAAGCTGGATTATATCTGGCATGTAAATTAATTCCCCCCGTTAAAATGATTGGCCTCTGTGAACTCTGTGTTTCTTCTTTTGTGTCCTTTGTGGTTAAATTGAGAATTGCTTTTTACCACAGGGAACTCAGAGATTTTACACGGAGAACACAGAGAGGTCACTTCTTTATTTTCGGTGCTAAATTAGTTATTTGAGCGCATAACTTTACTTCCTCAAACCCTCAATCATTATATTTGATTTATGGAAGACGAAAACCTAATCGACCCTGATATTAAAAAAATAATCGACATTCTAATTGCCATAGGAAACAAAATTAATTCGGATACAGACGTGGCTTGGACACATTTCGACAATGCAAAGCAACTGCAGGATAACCTTTCGAATGAGATTAAAAAACTTCAATCAGCTAATTATGAAGATTTAGGTCAAATATATTTGTGGTTCTTGCCAACCGGAGCTTTCCAGGAACTGTCAATCTCAAATGGGTGGGGAGAAGAGTACATAGAATGGGCTGAGGCGTTTGACCGGGCATTAGAAAAATTCCGAGCAACATAAAAATTTTCATATCTATCAATCTCCTCAAATCATTTTATCGTGTCTTTTGTTAGTGTTCCGACCCCAATTGCAATTAAGGGTTGTTGTTTCAAGTTAATATTTGGATAATTGTAAATCCACACTTATGAGAAAGCTTTTACCCTTACTCCTGCTTTTTGCTGTAGCCTGTAAGCAACAGGATTTCAATGCCGACCTGCTGGTTAAAAATGCTGTAGTTTATACCGTTGATAGTAATTTCACAATGGCGGATGCCTTTGTAGTTCGTAAGGGCATGATCATAGCTGTAGGGAAAGACGACTCCCTAGAAAAGATATACAAGGCCCATTCCGTTATCGATGCCGAAGGCAAGGCCGTTTATCCCGGTTTTATGGACGATCATTCGCATTTCTACGGCTATGGCATGAGTTTGCAGGAAGTGGACCTGGTAAATACCAAAAGCTGGAGCGAGGTGGCCGATTCGGTGATGATGTTCTCCAAACGTAACCCCGATGGATGGGTGATAGGGCGCGGGTGGGACCAGAACAAATGGTCTGTAAAAAAATTCCCTGACAAAGCTAAGCTCGATTCAATGTTCCCGGTAAGGCCTGTACTGCTTACCCGCATCGACGGGCACGCGGCTATCGCCAACCAGGCTGCTTTAAATTTGGCTGGAGTAAAGCCCGGGCAGACCATAACGGGTGGCGAGATTGAGACCATTAAAGGAAAGCTTACCGGAATTTTGGTAGATAATGCAGTGGGTATAGTAAGCCGGAAAATACCCGAACCGACGGATCAGATCATACAAACGGCTTTGACCGACGCACAGCAAAAGTGTTTTGCCGACGGCTTGACCACGGTTTCGGATTGCGGTTTACCTTACACCATGATCAACACTATTGAAGACCTTCAGCATAAAGGCGTTTTAAAAATGCGCCTGTATGTTATGCTGTCCGACCGCCCCGACAATTACGAATACCTGTTTAAACGCGGTGTGTTCAAAACCCCGCGGCTGGATGTGCGTTCGTTTAAAATGTATGCCGACGGCGCCCTTGGCTCGAGAGGAGCATGTTTATTGCAGCCATATAGTGACAACAAAAAAGATCAGAAGGACTGGAAAGGGTTTTTGTTGAGCAGCCAGAAACATTTTGAAGAGGTAGCGCAGAAAGTGGCCGGTAAGGGTTTCCAGTTGTGTACACACGCAATAGGCGATTCGGCCAACCGTGTGATCCTGAAAATTTATGCCTCTGTACTGAAAGGCAAGAACGACAGGCGCTGGCGCATCGAGCATGCCCAGGTGCTATCGCCGGATGACATTCATTATTTTGGCGATTATAATATCATCCCATCCGTGCAACCCACCCACGCCACTTCGGATATGCGGTGGGCAGGTACGCGGCTTGGGCCGCAGCGGTTAAAAACTGCTTATGCTTATAAACAACTGCTTGAACAAAATGGCTGGCTGCCGCTCGGAACCGACTTTCCGGTTGAGAATATCAGCCCGATATATACCTTTTACGCCGCTGTGGAACGCAAGGACCTGAAGGGGTACCCCCAGGGAGGTTTTCAGCCCGAGAATGCGCTCAGCCGTAAACAGGCATTACAAGGAATGACGATCTGGGCCGCTAAAGCCAACTTTGAGGAAAAAGAAAAAGGCAGCATAGAACCGGGCAAGTATGCCGACTTTGTGATACTTAATAAAGATATTATGAAAGTGAAAGGGGCTGATTTGCCCGGCGTAAAAGTATTGTACACCTATATAAACGGAGAGAAAGTATATGGCAAAAACTAAAGGATGGGCTTATCTTTTTATATTATCTGGTTTTATTTTAGCTCATTCGGCCTGCGCGCAAAACCCTCCGTTCTCTGGCCAGGCTTATGTTAACGAGGAAAAACTTGTAGAAAAAGCCACGTTCCTGTTTAATAACCAGCAGCAGCTTATTCCCCTGTCGGATGTGGGTGAGCTGAAGATCGCTAGCATTCATTTTACCTACCAGTATGCCGCCGCGTTTGACAGCCTGCTAAATAAGTACGCCGGTATCGACGCCTATAACGGTACCGATTATGTCACCATCAAAACACTGGGCGACCTTGATTTCGACACCAAAACTTATAACACGCTTATCGTACAGGTTAACGACGCCGACCTGGATAACCCCGCCATCATTGGTTTTATTAACGACAATCAGCGTATCAAAAATGTGGTTGTTGCCTTTTTTGGCTCAAGGGATAACCTTGCGAAATTCGATAGTGTAAATGCGCCGATCATCTGGTGCCCGCGGCCTTCGCCGGTTGCTGCGTTTTACAGCGCGCAGGCCATATTCGGCGGCGTGCCGGTAACACAAAACCTTATTGCCAATTATTCGGCCAAATACAAACGGAACAGTGGCTTTTTAACCCAAAAGATACGGCTGGGGTACACCGCGCCCGAGGAAGTAGGTATTAAATCTTCTAATCTTGATGAGATAGACAAGATCGCCTACGAGGCTATTCGCAACCAGGCCACGCCGGGCTGCGTGGTATTGGTGGCGAAAGACGGCAAGGTGATCTTTAACAAAGCGTACGGCTATCATACTTATGATAATGTGATGCCCGACAAGCTGAATGATATTTTCGACCTGGCATCGGTAACCAAGGTCTCCGCAACTACAATGGAGGCCATGCGCGTATACGAGGAAGGGCGCCTGAACCTTGATTCGACCATTGGCACCTATATGCCGATAGCGCGTAAAACAAACAAAAGCGACCTGACGATCAAGGAGCTGCTGGAGCACCAGTCGGGCCTGATACCCGATATCCCGACTTACGAGAAATTAAAACCTACTGACGTCAGCCTCGATTCGTCGGCTTTGTTTACTCATAAGGTGGTCGATCATTATTTTTTGCGTAAGGATTATTTCAGGGATGTGATGTTAACAGATATAGTCAATTCGCCGCTGCGTACACGTGGCCAGTACGTGTACAGCGATCTGAGTATGGTGATGATGCAGCAGATACTCGAAACCATTACTTCGACGCCTTTGAATACCTATGTGCAAAAGAATTTTTATGACCCATTGGGAATGCAAACAGCGGGTTTTCTGCCATTAAATCGTTTTCCGCGCACGCGGATAATCCCCACTGAAAACGACCAGGCATTCAGGCACACATTGCTTATCGGTTATGTGCACGATCCTACGGCTGCCCTGCTGGCAGGGGTATCTGGCAACGCTGGTCTGTTTGCTTCGGCTAACGACCTTGCCATATTATACCAGATGTTGTTGAACAAAGGCACCTATGGCGGTGTGCAATACTTTAAGCCATCGACAGTTGAATTGTTCACCGCTAAACAATCGGCTGTAAGTCGCCGCGGTTTGGGTTTCGACAGGCAGGACCCCATAGCCGAAAGGCACTACCCTTCTAAACTGGCATCCGATCAAACCTTTGGGCACACGGGATATACCGGCACCTGTATATGGGTTGACCCTAAGTATAACCTCGTTTACGTATTTCTGTCGAACAGGGTAAATCCTAAAGTGAGTGATAAACTTTCAACCCTGAACATAAGGCCAAGGATACAGGATGCCGTTTACCAGGCCATAGACAAGGGGTTGTAGGATGTCAGATCTATTTTAAAATAGTTCAAGATTTAACTCCGAAATCCAGTCTCCGAAATCCGACCTCCTTAATATCTTTACACAGCTTTAACACTATTGTCTTTTTTTGCTGTTAAACTTGCAGCAGTGAAACTACCACTTGCACTATGACCTGAGTTAACGGGGCCGCAACTGGTAGTTTCATTACTATAGCAAGTCACATTGATGAAAATCGGAATAGTTTGTTATCCCACTTTTGGCGGCAGCGGCGTTGTAGCTACTGAGCTTGGCAAGGCTTTGGCCGACCATGGGCACCAGGTTCATTTTGTGACCTATAATCAGCCTGCGAGGCTCGATTTTTTTTCGGAGAACCTTTTTTACCACGAGGTAGCAGTTTCCAAATACCCTTTATTTGAATACCCGCCTTATGAACTGGCCCTTGCAAGTCGGCTGGTGGATGTGGTGCGGTTTGAAAAACTGGATATTTTACACGTGCATTACGCCATACCCCATGCATCGGCAGCATTTATGGCGAAGCAGATACTGATGACCTATGGCATTTATATCCCGGTGGTTACTACGCTGCACGGTACCGACATAACCCTGGTTGGTAAGGACAGGACCTATAGCCCGGTGGTTACTTTTTCCATCAATAAATCCGACGGAGTTACCGCTGTTTCTGAACATTTGAGAAGAGATACCTTCGAGTTTTTCGAGATAGAGAACGAGATCCGGGTGATCCCCAACTTTATCGATCTTACCCGTTTCAGCCTTAAGGCAAAGGATCACTTCAAAAAAGCCATAGCGCCGTCAGGCGAAAAGATACTCATCCACACTTCCAACTTCCGCAAGGTAAAGCGCACAACGGATGTCATCCGGATATTTGCCAAGGTGACTGAAAAGATACCTGCCAAACTATTGATGGTAGGCGATGGCGGCGAACGATCGGAATGCGAGCAGCTGGCCCGCGATTTGGGTGTGAACGATAATGTGCGTTTCCTGGGCAAACAGGATGCCATTGAGGAGATACTTTCCGTGGCCGACCTGTTCCTGATGCCGTCGCAGTCCGAAAGCTTCGGTTTGGCGGCGCTGGAGGCCATGGCCTGTAAGGTGCCCGTGGTAAGTTCGAATGCAGGTGGTTTACCCGAGTTAAACGTCGATGGCGTCACCGGCTTCCTGAAAGAGATAGGCGATATCGACGGCATGGCTGAAAGTGCGGTCTATATTTTAGAAGACGAGGAACGTCTTGAAACCTTCAAGGAAAATGCCCTGGCCCGCGCCAAAGAATTCGACCTGTCCATTATCCTGCCGGTATATGAGAACTACTATGCCGAGGTGATAGAGAAAAGCCGCACACACGTGCTTTAAGGTGAAAGGGAACAGGTAATATTTCCGTGGTGGCTTTGATCCATGAACCATCAACCATAAACCCACCGATACACTAAGTGTTCACGCCACCGCCGCTTGCCGGACATTGCAATCGTTTAATTGTCTCATTATCAGCTGCTCTAAAAATTACAAAGTGCAAAAAGTGCCCCATTTTTGCACTTTTCGTGAACACCGGTTTTAAGGATTTCGGGCGACGTCTTGTAGGCTTTTTGTTGGCAACGACCGAAATTGCTTTCAACTCGTGTCATTTAAAACATCCGGTACCGAAGTTTCAGGTATATGCTGCGTAAAAGCCCGACCTTCTCGGATGCGTAACCAAGTTTACCTGCCAGTTTTCCTGTACAGGCGGATATCATTTGCCGGTCGGCATGGGTTAACAGGCCTGCTTGCGTATGCCCGGTGGTTTTAAGGATAATACCGGCTTGTGTCGGTTTGCTGAACGAACTATTTGCCAGCGATGGCCTGCCTGCAACCGATGGCCTGTTCAAAACAGCTAATGCCGGGATACCGAGGAAAGCGGCCAGTTGTTTGGTAATAGTTTGCGATTGGTTGCATACGTCTTCGTACCGTAATAGTAAAAACCCGGGCGTGTTCTGCTGTAGTGCCGCTATACGAAACGAGTTTTTGAGAAAGAGTAGTGCATTGCGCAAGCGTACCGATGGCTCCATTTTCATGCGCGATGTTAAGGTTGCTACAGGCTCCCTCACCACGTGGATGATCTTTGCGCCTGGCATTTCCTGCCTTATACGGTTAATGAAGCGCTCGTTTGTAGGCGTTTTATCAACCCATGCCCTGGCGGTTAGATTGCCCGTACAGGAGGCATAAGCCAGCACGATAGCCATGTGCGGCCATTGCGTACCCGGTATGTGATCTATCGCCCGCCACCAGGCCATTACGTAGCGCGCAAAATTTATGTAGGGCGATGCCTTGTCGCCGCTGCGGCCAAGCAGCCAATACGGCGGCTGGTTTATCGGGTTAGCCAGCCTTCGCAGCCATTCTTTACCTAAAAACGCTGTCCACTCATGCTCAGGAAGCGCCAGCAGTTTGTCTTCAAGGTTGGTATAGTAAGTACCTTCAGAGGGAAGAACTACCAGGTCGGGGTGCCCGTCCAGCATGTCTTTCAAAAGCGTTGTCCCGCTGCGGTGGACACCACAGATAAAGACAGGCGCCTGCGCAAGTCGTACGCCCTGGTCAATCTGCTCATCACTTAATGGCATAGGCCCCAATTGTTCTGCAGCGGCCCATACAATTTCCGACCACGCCCTGGCGGTGGTAATCAAACCAGCAGGCAGCCCGCCCTCCAGCCGCGTAGCGGGGAGCAAATTATTGAGCAGCTGTTCTGCGTTAATTATTTTCGAAAACATTGACCGTACCGGGCGAGTGTGTTTCGCTTACTAACTAACAATACAGGCTTATTTTTGAAAAGGTTGTTTTGATGGATAAATTGTAGTGCGCAGCCGGATATTTCAAGATGCTAAATAACGAACAAGCCGCACTGGAGTTACTGTATTGGCAGGTTTGTATAATAGCTGTTATAATCCCGATGGGTTCCCGATATTATTATAGGTTAGGTTAAGCCATTCTCTCTAAAAAAAAGTAAAAAGTCCCTCTCCTTTGGAGAGGGATTTAGGGTGAGGCAATATTCACCCTCGCAGGTATTGCTACCTACAAGCAAAATGTATAGTCTGTTATTGGAGACAATCCCAACAACGGCACATATATAGCTTTGGTCTTTCTGCTTTAAGCTTTCCGCCTATTCCGCTGCCGTAAACTTCAAACAAACCGGGTTGCCCAGCTGGATGCCGCTGCCGGTAGTAGTTAATGTGCCTGTGCCCGGGTTTATCCTGAACACGACAATGTTGTTGCCGTCCTGGTTAGCTACGATCAGATATTTGCCGGTCGGGTCGATGGTAAAATCCCGGGGGTTTTGACCGTACGTGGTATGGCGCTCCATAAAGGTTAATTGCCCGTTCGCAGGATTTACCGAATAAACCAGTATCGAGCTGGCATCCAGGCGGTCGGTAGCATACAGGAAATGCCCGTCAGGCGTCATGTGGATGGCGGCAGCCCCGTTGGTGCCTTTGGCTTTCGGGTCTTTCATACTTACAGTTTGCAGTTCTTTCACTTTGCCGCCGCTGTAAGCATAAACGTTAATAGCGCTGCCCATTTCCTGCAGCAGGTACAGGTATTTATGATCGGGAGAAAAGGTTATGTGCCGTGGCCCGTTGCCCGGTTTTACGCTTACGGTATTCTCTAAAGTAAGCGGCTGCGGTTTCGACGAACGGTAGCGCATGATATTTAGCTTATCGGTACCCAGGTCGGTATAAAGCAGATACTTTTCATCGGGTGATAAGTAAGCCGTGTGCACATGCGGACCTTCCTGGCGTGATGCATCGGGGCCCTTGCCCTGGTCCTGGATCACTTGCGATGGGGCCTGTAACGAACCATCCTTACTAATGGGCAGTACCGCCAGGCTTCCGCTGGAATAGTTGGCCACAAAAACATTTTTGCGGTCCTCATCCACCGAAATATAGCATGGATCGGCGCCGGCCGATGATTGCCTGTTCAGAAATTTCATGGTGCCCACATGCGGATCGAAAGTAAATGCGCTAACACCGCCGTTCTTTCCATCCTCGTTCACAGCGTAAATAAACTTGTTATCCTTTGAAACACACAGGTATGATGGATTGCTCACATTGTCTACCTGGCTCAGGTAGGCCAACTTGCCGGTTTCGGTATAAAACCGGTAAACATAGATGCCTTTGCTGGTCCCCTTGGTATAAGTACCTATTACCAGGTCGTAAGTAGCAGGGGTCTTGTCCTTTTGCGCATAGGTAAGCACCGGGAACAGCAGGGAAATGATGAGCAGGAATTTTTTCATTTTTCAGGAATGGTTAGTTTCCAAAGCTAAAATTTTATAGCGAAAAGCAGAAAGACTAAAGCCGAAAGCTTTTATTTATCATTTCCAATTAATTGAAGCCTTTAAATTCCCTCCATTTTGCCTGCAAAGGCGAGGATGGTCGAGCGCAGCAATGACAGGGCGGGTTAAAATAAGCGGGAACTATCGGCGCTGTTAATCCTGTAACTGCGGGTTTCAGGCCGGTGCCGATAACAAAAAAAGGCGAAAAGTTCAACCTTTCGCCTTTATCCTCAGAAAGGCTTTAGTCTTTCTGCTTTAAAAACCTTTCGCCTTTAACCTTTTTCCTTTCACCTAAATCAAACCAAGTGCTTCAGTTGTATCAATTCTGCTTCGTCCAGATAACGCCAGCGCCCGCGGGGCAGGTCTTTCTTGGTTAGGTTGGCGTAAACTGTACGGTCAAGCCTTACTACCTCGTATCCCAGGTGCTCAAAAATACGGCGCACAATACGGTTTTTACCGCTGTGTATTTGTATTCCGATCTCCTTTTTGGTACCACCCTGCACGTAGGAAACCATATCCGGTTTTATTAGCCCGTCTTCCAGCTCCAATCCGAAGGCAATCTTGTTCAAATCGCCCTGGGTAAGGCTTTTGCTCAGTTCAACCTGGTATATTTTGGTTACGTTATTTTTTGGGTGCGACAGCTTGTCGGCCAGGTCGCCATCGTTGGTCATTAACAGCAAACCAGTAGTATTGCGGTCGAGCCTGCCGATAGGATAAATGCGCTCCCTGCTGGCTTTTTCAACCAATTGCATCACGGTACGGCGTTCCTGCGGATCGTCGGTGGTAGTGATATAATCCTTAGGCTTATTCAGTAACACGTAAACCATTTTCTCCCTCTTCAATGTTTCGCCATTATAGCGTATCACATCTTTCAGCGGGTCAACCTTATGGCCAAGTTCCGATACCACTTCACCATTTACCGATACTACACCGGCAGCTATCAGTTCATCAGCCTTACGGCGCGAACAGATACCGGCATTGGATATATAACGGTTCAGCCTGATAAGGCCCGAATCGTCGCTCCCCGGTTTTTTGCGGCTGCGCATTACCCTGTCCTCGGGGCTGCGTTCGCTTCTTACCGGTTTATTGTTATAAGATGAATTTTCTGAATTGCGGAAGGGTTTGCCCTTAAAGTCACTGTCGCGTTTTTTGAAACCGCCACTGACTGCGCCGCGGCTGCCGCCCCGATAGCTATCTGCGTTCTTATCGCTGCGTTCGCTGCCTTTATAACCTGTTGATCTTCTTTCACCGGCCGGCTTATCATCAAAACTACGTTTTGGACGGTCTTCCGAAGATGGCCTGCCTGAGTAAGGGGTACTTCTTGGTTTATATTCTCTTTTTTCTCCCGCAGCGTCGCCACCATAGCTTCTCTTCGGACGGTCATCCGAAGATGGCCTGCCTGAATAAGGGGCACTTCTTGGTTTATAATCTTTCTTTTCTCCTGCTGAGTCGCTGCCATAGTTCCTTTTTGGACGATCATCCGAAGATGGCCGGCCCGAATAAGGTGTATTCCGTGGTTTAAAGGTTTTCTTCTCCCCGTCACCGTCAAACGTCCTTTTTGAACGGTTATCGGGATTGGTTCTGTCCGAATAGCTTTTTCTTTCACCCGGTGCATCAGCCCCGTAGCTTTTTTTAGGGCGGTCATCCGATCCGGCACGGCCGCTGTACGACTTACCTGAAGCGAATGATTTTTTACGGCCACCGGCCGCTTCGTCGCCATAATGATTTCGTTTGAGTTTGCTACCTGTGTTCTCAGGACCGGATTTAGCAGTCCTGGAGTTAGTAGTTTTTTTCGCCTTATCGTCACCTGTGAGGGATCTTTTAGGTGCTCTGGCGGACCTGTCATCACGACTGTTCGCTGGTCTTTTAAATACCATAATTTTTGCTTTGCGCTATCTCTAAGAGAGGGTCAAAGGTACAAAATGTGGAAAGATTTTACAACTTTTTTATTCGGTTCAAAAACGGCGTTTAACATACTTTAAACATTGATTTTAAATAAATTCCAGGCACCCTAAAACAATCGGCCGGTTATAAGTGTTTGATAGTCTGACTTATATACCCTACATTTGCATCACATTTATCTCTTATATTTAATTAATGACGAAAAAAGAAATGACAAAAAAACACTTAATTACGTGCTCCGTGTTGGGTGTGTTGGCGTTCATTTCCGGGCTGTTTATCTGCGGTAAAACCGACACCAAAAAGGTGGCCAGGCACAAGGCAGAATACAGATTTATTTACGCCAAAAATGACTTTAGTAATGATTTTAACTTCGCTGATGAGGCGATACCTTTAAACGACAAACGGATAAACCAAAAGCTGCGCAAATCACTTGTGCGCACCAGCTACAGTCATATCCAGTCGAATGTTTTACAGGAAGAAGCGATAAAATTGTTCCCGATCATCGAGCCTATCTTAAAGGCCAATGGTATTCCTGAAGATTTTAAGTATATGCCGCTGGTTGAGGCCGGGCTTAAGTCGGGTGTTTCAAAACGCGGCGCCGCGGGTTGGTGGCAGTTTATGCCGGGTACGGCACGTACCTACGGGTTAAAAGTTGGCCACGGCAGGGACGAGCGGTACCATATCCGCAAATCGACCATTGCTGCCTGTAAATACCTGAATGAACTTCACGCTGAGTTTAATAGCTGGACACTTGCCGCTGCCGCCTATAATATAGGCGAGATAAAAATGGCCAGGGCCATAAAAGCACAAAGTGAAGATAATTATTTCCGTATGCACTTTAACGCCGAGACCGGGAGCTACCTTTACCGTATAATTGCGATGAAGGCAGTGATAGAACGGCCCCAAAAATACGGCTACAAAAAATATTACAACCTTGATAATCTGCAGCCTGCAGACTTAATGGCATTCAATTAATTGCCCTTAGTTCACGGAGCACTGGAAGGCCGCTTTTACCCAATGGTAAAGCGGCCTTTTTTTTGTATCTTTGCACCCTTAAATAACGGGTCGGCAGCAGGGGGCAATTCGCCTGAATCTTAAACTTTTACCGGTCATTAAAGGTTATTTAAAAATTGACATTTATATTAACAAAATACTAACTAATTTAGCAATCGCGATTGGCGTATGCTGATTAAGCTAAATTTATTCTTGAGCTGGGTTTTTCAATTCAGTAAATCAATAATTCAATAAATCTATAAATGATTACAAAACCTGTTGACCTGGGCGAGCAAAGCGAAGTTGAAGTGTACGGTGCCCGGGTGCATAATTTAAAAAACATCGACGTTTCCTTTCCGCGCAACCAATTGGTTGTGGTAACGGGGTTAAGCGGGAGCGGCAAATCCTCGCTGGCATTTGATACCATTTACGCCGAGGGCCAGCGACGGTACATGGAAACCTTCTCGGCCTATTCGCGCCAGTTTATGGGCGGTATGGAGCGGCCCGATGTGGATAAGGTGTCGGGCCTTAGCCCGGTTATCGCTATCGAGCAAAAAACCACCAGCAAAAACCCGCGTTCAACGGTCGGCACCATTACCGAAATATACGATTTTATGCGCCTTCTCTTTGCGCGCGCCGGCGAGGCTTATTCTTATGTTACGGGAGAGAAGATGGAGCGGATGTCGGAAGACCAGATCCTGAAAACCATCACCACAAAATTCGAAGATCAGCCGGTAAATATCCTGGCGCCTGTGGTAAAAGGCCGCAAGGGGCATTACCGCGAATTATTTGAACAGATACGCAAGCAAGGCTTCCTGAAGGTTTGGGTGGACGGTGAGATCGTCGACGTGATACCTAAAATGCAGCTCGACCGCTATAAGATACACGATATTGATATTGTTGTGGACAGGCTGCTTGTCAGCGAAAAGGACAGCAAACGTTTACATACCTCCATCCAATCGGCGCTAAAAACCGCCAAGGGCATTATCAGGATAGCAGATAAGGATAATAATGTATTCTATTATAGCAAATACCTGATGGACCCGGTTTCGGGGATTTCCTACGACGAACCGCAGCCTAATACTTTCTCGTTCAACTCACCCTATGGCGCCTGCGAAAAATGCGACGGGCTGGGCTATATTTTTGAGGTTGACGAAGCCTCGGTGATACCAAACCCGAAGTTAAGCATTCTGAATGGCGGCCTTGCCCCCCTGGGCGAATACCGCGAGACCTGGATATTCCAGGTATTGAAGTCGCTCGCAAAAAAATATGAGTTTTCCTTATCTACCCCTATTGATAAACTTCCGCGCGAAGTATTGGATATTATCCTGAACGGTACGCCCGATATGGTTACTGTGGCGGTGGAATACAATAAGTGGAACGTGCAAAACTACCAGATCACCTTCGATGGCATCATACGGATGCTGGAAGAGCAGCAGGAACGCCGTAACGACGAGGGTATGGAGGACATGGAAAACTATCGTGTGCTCAGGACGTGCCCGGTATGCGACGGCGCGCGGTTAAAAAAAGAGTCGCTCCATTTTAAGATCGACCATAAAAACATTTTCGAACTGGCTTGTATGGATATCCGCGAACTTCAGGAATGGTTCACCAACCTGGAGGACCGGCTGAATGAACGCCAGAATGTAATAGGCAGGGAGATATTGAAAGAGATAAGGGCGCGTATCATTTTCCTGTTGGATGTTGGCCTAAGCTATCTTACGCTCGACCGTACCGCGCGTACACTTTCGGGCGGCGAGGCGCAGCGCATCAGGCTTGCTACGCAGATAGGCTCGCAACTGATGAACGTAATGTACATACTGGATGAGCCGAGCATCGGCCTTCACCAGCGTGATAATGAACGGCTGATCCATGCGCTGAAAAACCTGCGCGACCTGGGTAATACCGTACTGGTGGTGGAACACGACAAGGACATGATACTGGAAGCCGACCATGTGATAGACATGGGCCCGGCGGCCGGCATGCATGGCGGAGAAATAGTAGCGCAAGGCACCCCTGCCGAATTAATGAGCAAGCATACACTCACCACGTCGTACCTTAACGGCGAAAAGAGTATTGCAATACCAACCAAAAGGCGCGAAGGAAACGGGAAGGTGTTATCGCTAAAAAAAGCAACCGGGCACAACCTTAAAAAGGTCTCGGTTGATTTCCCGTTAGGTAAGCTGATAGGCATTACCGGGGTATCGGGCAGCGGCAAATCGAGTTTGATAACGGAGACGTTATACCCTATACTAAACCACCACTTTTTCAGGGCCAAAAAACACCCGCTGCCTTACGAGGCGATTGAAGGACTGGATAATATCGATAAGGTGATCGAGATCGATCAAACGCCTATCGGGCGTACGCCGCGGTCGAACCCGGCTACTTATACCGGTGTTTTCTCTGATATCCGTAACCTGTATTTCCAACTGCCCGAATCAAAGATCAGGGGATATAAGCCGGGGCGATTCTCGTTCAACGTAAAAGGCGGCCGTTGCGAAACTTGCCAGGGCGGCGGTATGAAGGTGATCGAAATGAACTTTTTGCCCGATGTACAGGTGCCGTGCGAGGAATGCGGGGGCAGGCGTTACAACCGCGAAACGCTGGAAGTACGTTACCGGGGCAAATCCATCAGCGATGTGCTGGACATGAGCATTGAAACAGCCTGTGATTTTTTCGAGCATATCCCATCCATTCATCGCAAAATAAGGACATTATTTGATGTTGGCTTGGGCTATATTACACTCGGCCAGGCATCTACCACCCTCTCCGGCGGGGAGGCACAGCGTGTAAAGCTGGCCACCGAGCTTTCCAAAAAAGATACCGGCAATACCTTTTATATCCTGGATGAACCGACTACAGGGTTGCATTTTGAGGACATCAACGTACTACTCGGCGTACTTCAGCAACTGGTGGACAAAGGCAACACCGTATTGGTTATCGAGCACAACTTGGATGTGATCAAAGTGGTCGACCATGTGATAGATCTTGGTCCCGAGGGTGGCTCGGGCGGCGGAAAAATACTTTTCAGCGGCACTCCCGAAGGGCTATGCAAAGTAAAAGACAGTTTTACCGGTAAGTTTTTGAAGAAGGAGATGGGGGTAAAGTAATTATGTACAAAATCTTGTACAATTAGTTTAATTGGTTAACTTTATAAAAATTTATTGAGTAATGATCACCACCTATACCGACTTCAGGCAAAAATTGAGAACTTATCTGGATAAAGTAAGAGATAACCATACACCTCTTTTCGTTACCAGCGCTAACGGGGAAGATGTTGTTGTACTTTCAAAGTCTGATTATGAAAGTATGGAGGAGACCTTCTATTTGCTTAAAAGTCCTGCCAATGCTATTCGCCTGTTAAAAGGAATAGAGGATTATGAAAAAGGTTTTGGCCAGGAAAGGAAGCTTATTGAGGAATGAAAATAGTTTTTCTTGATTCCGGTTGGGAAGACTATTTGTACTGGCAGGGTTCTGATAAATCTGTATTAAAGAAGATTAACGTTTTAATCAAAGAGATTGAGAGAACCCCATTTGAAGGCAGTGGCAAGCCCGAACCTTTACGTCACAATTTAGCAGGATGGTGGTCGAGACGGATAAACCTGGAGCATCGACTAGTTTACAAGGTTGAGGATCATTCAATAGTCATCCTGCAATGCCGATATCATTATTGATGATTTAATAATTTAATAATCACGACCGCATGAAGCGCCTGGAGGCATTTATTGTTATTAGCGTGCTTATCCTTGCTATCGGTCTATCGGCTTTTATAGCTAACAGGCAGCAGGATGACCGTTTTGTCAGTTATATCGTCGACCCAAAAAAGCAGGATCTGAAACTATACTGGCAAAATAATAAGAGTGAAAATTTCGGGAGTATTGGCAATCTTCGGACTTGGCTTGAGACGCACAAAAGAAGACTTATTTTTGCCATGAATGGCGGAATGTATAAGCCAGATGGTTCGCCCCAGGGGCTGTTTATAGAAAACGGGAAAGTTTTATCTCCATTAGACACTTCAGCCGGCGGCGGAAATTTCTACCTGAAGCCCAACGGCGTTTTTTATTTAACAACTAATAATGTTCCCGGTATTTGCCTTACCGAAAAATTCCCTGTTAGCAGTAAGATAAAATATGCGACGCAATCGGGCCCAATGCTCATCGTCGACGGGCAGATGCATCCTGCATTTAAACAAGGCTCTCAAAACTTGAATATAAGGAACGGCGTAGGACTTTTGACTGACGGCCGGGTGGTGTTTGCTATGTCGAAACAAGCCGTCAACTTTTTCGACTTCGCCAGCTACTTTAAAAGCCTCGGCTGCAAAAATGCCCTGTATTTTGATGGTCTGGTTTCCCGTACTTATTTGCCTGAAAAGAGTTGGACGCAGACCGATGGGAACTTCGGCGTAATCGTTGGCGTAACTATAAGTTCAGATTAATCTCCGGCGAATAAGGTTCTTCTCAAAACAATCCCCATAATTCTTAACTTTAAGAATTATGTTACCACTACTCCTTGCCTCCCAAATCCGCGAAGCGGATGCGTATACTATAGCGCATGAGCCTATTGCTTCTATTGATCTGATGGAACGTGCTTCCAAAGCTTTTGTGGGCTGGTTTGTTAACCATTTTCCCGATAGAAATAAAAGTATTGCAATTTATTGCGGCACCGGGAATAATGGTGGCGACGGCGTCGCCATCGCGCGTATGCTCTACGATCACGGTTACGAGGCTTTATCTGTTAAAATAGCCCGTTTCTCTTCCCGGTCGACCGACGAGTTTGATAAGAATCTTGCCCGGTTAAAACGACTGGATATTCCATTAACCGAAATAGAAAACGGCGACGATCTGCCCGAAGAAAACAGCGGCATTATCATCGATGCTTTGCTCGGGACCGGGTTAAATAAGCCCCTCGAAGGAGATTATGAAAAGCTGGTTAAATATTTAAATAGCATTGAATGTACGATGGTAGCCGTTGATATCCCCACCGGTTTCTTTGCCGATGGGGAAATTAACCCTAATGCCACGATCCTGAAGGCCGGCCTGCTTATCACCTTTCAGCAGCCTAAGATCAACTTTCTGCTGCCCGAATCCAGCCCTTACGTAGGATGCCTCGAAGTAGTTAACATTGGCCTTAATGAAAAATTCATCCGCTCTTTAAACTCTCCATACCAGTTGGTGGAAGAGAAAGATATCCGCGCTAAACTAAAACAACGTCACCGGTTCAGCAACAAGGGTACTTACGGGCATGCACTGATAATAGCAGGTCAGCCTGAGACGATGGGGGCCGCGCTATTAAGTTCCTCCGCTTGTGCCTGCGCCGGGGCAGGGCTTACAACGGCTTGTATTCCGGAAAGCGGGTTGACCGCTTTAAACAGTCATCAGCCTGAAGTTATGGCAATCGTTCGGAAAGGGAACACTTTGCCCGATATCGACTGGACAAAATTTACTGCTATAGCTATAGGTCCGGGACTGGGAAAAGACGCGAATGCATTAAAGTTATTTACGGCGGTGCTTAAAAATTTTAATAATCTTATGGTTATC
Organism: Mucilaginibacter sp.; assembly: GCF_035492695.1. GTDB lineage: Bacteria > Bacteroidota > Bacteroidia > Sphingobacteriales > Sphingobacteriaceae > Mucilaginibacter. The sequence continues at coordinate 227,656 of NZ_DATJJC010000012.1, forward strand.
GACGCTGATGCGATCAATATGCTGGCATCAAATCAGGGTCTGTGGGAGTACGTTCCTAAAGGCTCAGTACTTACGCCGCACGTTAAAGAGTTTGACCGCCTGTTTGGCGAACATAAAAATTGGTGGCAGCGTATGCAAACAGCTAAACAAAAAGCAAAGGAACACGGCGTGTACATCGTGCTAAAAAATGATTATACCATAACCATTACGCCTGATGAAAAATTTTATTTCAACTCAACCAGCAATGCGGCGATGGCAACCGGCGGTATGGGCGACGTACTGACCGGAATAATGGGCGCTTTATTAGCTCAAAAGTATACACCGGAGGATGCATGTATCATCGGTAACTATATACATGGCAAAGCAGGCGACGAACTGGCTTTGCCAAACCGAATGTATGTGGTGTTACCTGGCCGGCTCATGACCCAATTACCGGTCACCATGGCTAAGTTAATGGCATAAAAAAAGCGGCCGTAGTATTATCCGGCCGCATTTTTAATTAATATATTAACTGATCTTATAAAGAACGAAATACTCTTATTTGTAGGTTTATTTACAAGACGTTGGTATTGAGTATTTGTTACACTATGGCACCTTACGCCTCGGTTTTTTAACAAAAATTAACAATTGAGCGACATATTGTGTGCCAAACTCACCTTTGGTAACAAAAAAGTCCCGGAACTGTTTGCGCCGGGACCTTTATATTAAAATATTTCTTTCTGTTAAAATTTACCGATCACAACCATTTGATCCATGGTTGGCGCAACGCTGCCGCCGCGTTTTTCAAGCGTTACCGCAAATGCATCGGCCGATGCGATGGACTGCATTTGTTTCATATCCTTTGAAGTGGTATCTGCATCGAAAACGCCAAGGCTTACCGGCGTCTTGCCAACCAGTGCCCATAACTGGTATTGGTGAGCCTGGTCGTTTGCTGGCATTTTAGCATCCGACATATCTATCCACACCTTCTTTTTAGCCGGGCTCCAGGCAACGGTAAGGCCCGAATTAGGCGATTTGGTTGTGCCGCCCATTCTTATCACTTTATAGGAGCGATCGCGCAGTACGCCTATTTCGTCATCTTTAAAGCTTACAGTATTGGCAAACTTTTGATTTTGACTTTGCAAAGATGCCACCAGGTTATTTGATTCCTGTAGCCTGCTGTAAACCGATATCAGTGCAATAACGCTTGCTACCAGCAAGGCCAGGCAGGCAGCAAATGCATATTTATAAAAATCAGATGTTTTGGGCCGCTCTAAAGGAACCACCTTAGCATCCTGAACTTTTTCTTTCGATACAAAATTCCGGTCGTCGCCCAGGTTTACTACCAGGCTGTTCAGTATACGGTCGCGCAAATTTTCCGCAGGGTCAACTTCATTTGCCTTTGCATATAATTCAAGCGACTTTTCTATCTCCTCCAATTCAGCTTTTACCGCAGGGTGTTTCGCAGCCATAGCCTCCACTTCGAGTTTTTCCTCGTGTGAGACATCGCCCAAAACATAAAGTTCCAGTATCCCCGATTCGATATATGCCTTAATATCTTCCACTATCAATTAAAATGTTTCCTCAACTGCACTATTGCCATCCTCAAACGTGTTTTTATGGTACCCAAGGGCACACCGAGTTCGTCGGCAGCTTCAACATGGGTATAACCTTTAAAATATACCAGGTCAAGGATCGATTTCTGCTCGGGTTTAAGTTTGTCTACCAGCTCCTTAATGCCTAATAGTTCCGGCTTGTAAACGGTGTTCCTCTGCTCGTCGATAAAAGTTACGTTATTTTCGAGTTCCTGGTTTTTGTTCTGGTTCTTGAAATCCTTGGATCTGATTTTATCAATGGCCAAATTTCGTGCAATATTCACCATCCAGGTAAATAGCCGCCCTTTGTCAGAGCTATAAGTAGTAAACGAATTCCATATCTTAACAAAGGTATCCTGTAAAACATCCTCTGCTGTTGCCGTATCGATGACAATTCGCGAAATTACACCATACAACGACGAGGAATACATATCATACAACGCCTCAACCGCTATTTTTTCGCGATTACGCAAGGCGCGTATAAGTTCCTCCTCTGAAAGGGATATTTTAAGTTTTCTGGCCAATCCGTCGTGAATATAGGAAGCTTTGGTTATAATTCAAACAGATGTTTTTCTGCATGATAGGACGAACGAACTAACGGGCCGCTTTCCACGTACCTGAAACCCATATCAAGGCCCAATTGTTTGTATTTATTAAATTGATCGGGATGTATCCAGTCAATTACCGGGTGGTGACTCCGCGTCGGCTGCAAATACTGCCCTAGGGTAAGGATGTGCACGCCTGCTTGCAGCAAGTCGTTCATAGCTTCTAAAACATCTTCCTCCGTTTCGCCCAGGCCAAGCATAATGCCTGATTTGGTGCGAAGCCCGGCTTGCGACACATGCCTTAAGCATTCGAGGCTGCGGTCGTATTTGGCCTGTATCCTTACTTCTTTTGTCAGTCGGCGAACGGTTTCGAGATTATGCGACACAACTTCGGGCCTGGTTTCTAAAACTCGCTCCAGGTTATCCCAAATGCCCCTGAAATCAGGAAGCAGGGTCTCAAGGGTAGTTTCAGGGCTTTCCCTGCGGATGGCATTGATCGTTTCGGCCCAGATAATGGAGCCGCCGTCTTTCAGGTCGTCGCGGTCAACCGATGTGATCACACAATGTTTTACCCTCATCAGTTTTACCGAGTTGGCTACACGGTTTGGCTCATCCGTGTCAACTGCCAGGGGCCGGCCGGTGGCAACTGCGCAGAAAGAGCATGAACGCGTACAAATATTGCCCAGTATCATAAATGTAGCGGTGCCTGCACCCCAACATTCGCCCATATTAGGGCAATTGCCGCTTTCGCAAATGGTATGCAACTTATGCGTATCTACCAGGCTGCGTACCTCGGCATATTCCTTCCCGACAGGAAGTTTTACCCGTAACCAATCAGGTTTGCGCTGGGTTTGATTTACGGGCACTACCGGTAATTCGATCATGATGCAAAGTTAAGTAAAAACCGTATATAAGTTGAAAGGTTGTGATAGCCTTAAAAGGGGTAGAGCCTGAAACGTGGCAATACTTTAACAGTTTTAATTTAGTACCGAAATAGCCTCCTCGATGGATATACCGCCATGTGATTGGTCGAGTATGCATTCGCCGTCTTTAATAACCAATAATTGGGGCGATTCGTGATGCACATGGAAATCGTGCACTATTTGATTAGAGATGTCCCTGTGCCGTATCAGGTCGAGGAAATAGATATGGAGTCCTTCGGGTAAATGTTCCTCGTCCATTTCAACCCTTCTTTTTGCCATCAGGCTGGTGGCACAACGGATGCTGTGTTTGAAAATGATGCTATAGCCCTGTTGCTGTTTTATCTCTTTCACCTGCTCAGCAGACTCCAACGGTATCCAATTCATAAAAATATTGATAAACTAATCCGCAAAAATAAGCAGCGAAAGACAAATTAGTTTTACTGAAAGGTAAAAATGACTATCGGCTGTTTTTTGGATATGATCCGTAGGCCGGGCAAAGTTTGTTTGAACATGAGGCTATGCTGCCTGCTATCAAAACTAAAAGGGCTATGTAAATTATCTTTTTCATCGTTCAAATTACTTTCCGGTTAAACGTATATCAGCCGTTCAATGTTTCAGCCAGGCTTGCCATTTTTATAGCGGTTATTGCCGCCTCATCGCCTTTGTTGCCATGCTTGCCACCTGCGCGGTCAATTGCCTGTTGCTGATTGTCGGTGGTTAATACCCCAAATATAACAGGTTTTGAATATTTTATGGCAACATTGCTTATGCCGTTGGCTACTGCGCTGCAAATAAAATCAAAATGCCGGGTTTCGCCCTGTATCACACAGCCAAGGCATATTACCGCATCAAGATGCAGATTTTTTAATAAAATGTCCGCGCCCGATGTCAGCTCAAAACTTCCCGGTACCGAATAATTAAAGATATTATCAGGCAATGCACCATTATTTACCAGGCTTTGGTAAGCGCCCTGGTACAGCGCATGGGTTATTTCAGCGTTCCATTCGGCTACTACAATGCCAAAACGGTATCGCTCGGCAGACGGAACGTCGGTGTGCGAAAAATCAGAAAGGTTTTTAAGTTGTGTGGCCATTATTTATCGGTCCGAAGTTAATAAAAAAACAAACGGCCTCATGATGAATGAGGCCGTCTGATAATATCAACATGATATTTTTTATAGTTGAGCGTCAACCCTTGCAATATAAGCGTCGATGTTTTGCGCCTCATTGCTTTCAGGATAATCGCTTTTTACTTTTTTGTAGGTATCGGATGCGTCTTTGTATTGTTTTTCGGCCTCGTAAACCAATCCAAGTTTTTTAAGGTAAAAAGGCGACAGGAACTTATTGCTGGCCTTATCTGCCGCTTTTTTAAAGTAGGTCTCCGCCTTGTCGTAATCCTTCAGTTCAACATAAGCGTCACCGGTACCGCCCAATGCTTCGGCTGCCACCATGCTGTCGCTGCCGCGGTAGTTGGTCAGGTTGTCTATCGCTTTACGGAACTCGCCCTTATTCAAATAAGCAATACCCAGGTAGTAATAAGCCAGGTTTGCAGCTTTGGTATTGCTATAATCAGCAATGATCTTTTCGAAACCCGGATAGCCGGCATCGCCTTTTATTGCTTTATCCCATTCTTTTTTGGCCCAAAAATCCTGCGCCACATACATTTGTTTGTTGGCTGTCACCTCGCGCGGGGCAAGGTATAATTTCTGGTATCCCAGGTACAGCAGTATCATCAGGACGATAGCACCCGCTATAAAAACTAAACTTTTTTGGTTGTCGCGTACAAATTTGCCCGATTGCCCAAAATCATTGTTTTTAACCGGAGCTTTGCTGTTCGCTTGCGTTTTCGACATTTCTATTCTAAATTAAAGGTTGCAAAAATACGGTTTTCAAGTTTGTTAGCAATAGGCGGATCGAAATATTTGGTTATTAGTGATTGGTTAGCTTGTGATTAGTGATTAGTTGGTGTTATTTGGTCGACTCGGTAACCGGTGATTTGTGATTAATTAACCTGTAATTGGTAGTTATTGACTTGCAATCGGGTAATTGCACCAGTTAACCAATCACTAATTAACAAGTTAACTAATCACCAATCAACTAACCACAAATCACTACCTTTGCAACTAATGTACCTCCTGCAATTATCTGTCATCAATTTTAAGAATTATGCCGAAGCCGAACTTGCTTTTAGCGCAGGCGTAAACGCATTTACAGGTGATAATGGTGCCGGAAAAACAAACCTGCTGGACGCCATACACTACCTCTCGCTTTGCAAAAGTTATTTCAACCCGATAGATACCCAGCAGATAAAACAGGGTGCCGACTTTTTCATTATCAACGGTGTTTTTGATAAGAATGAAGAACCGAGTACCATATCATGCGGCGTAAAGCGTAACCAGAAAAAGCAATTCAAACGCAACAAAAAAGAATACAACCGACTGGCCGACCATATCGGGCTGTTCCCGCTGGTGATGATATCGCCCTATGATATAAGTATCATTATTGAGGGCAGCGAGGAGCGCCGCAAGTTTATCGATAATGTAATATCACAAACCGATAACCGCTACCTGGACGAATTAATAGCCTATAATAAGGTACTTGTGAACCGCAATGCGCTGCTTAAACGCATTGCCGATACCGGCCGCTATGATCCCGACCTGCTGGCTGTTTTTGACGAACAGCTGATAACATCAGGCAACCAGATATTCGAAAAACGTAAAGCTTTTATGGAAAGCTTTACGGAAATTTTTAATGAACACTATCGTTTTTTGAGCGAACAAGCCGAGCAGGTCGACCTGGTTTATGAATCCCAATTGTTACAGGACGATTTTGCCTCGCTGTTAAAAAAGAATACGGAAAAGGACCGCGCGCTGGAACGGACCACCACCGGCATCCACCGCGACGAACTGCAGTTTGCCATACACGGCATGCCGATGAAAAAGTTTGGATCGCAAGGACAGCAGAAGTCTTTCCTAATCGCCTTAAAGTTGGCGCAATACAGCTTCCTTTATAAGCAGAAGGGCTTTAAACCCTTGTTGCTGCTTGATGATATTTTTGATAAATTGGACGATAAGCGCGTGACCAAACTGATGCAGATGGTATCGAACCATGACTTTGGCCAGGTTTTTTTAACCGATACCAGCGCCGCAAAAGTGGAAGGGATATTTAATAAGATAGGGGTAGATATCCGCATGTTTGATATAAAGGGAGGCGAAGTAAATGCGTAAAGCCAACGATAAGACCCTGAAAGAGGCCATAGAGCAGATGCTGCAAGTTTACAAGATAAAACGGCGATACGACGAAACGGGCATTATATCTGCCTGGCCCGAACTGGTGGGTAAGTCGGTAGCAAACCGTACAAAGGAAATATTCATTAGCGATAAAAAGCTTTTCCTGCGCATCGAATCGTCTGTAATAAAAAATGAACTGCTGATGATGCGTTCGCAGATAATCGAAAAGATAAATAAAGATGCTAACGCGTTGCTGATCGAAGAAGTTATCTTCCTCTAGACCAGCGGGACCTTGCTACAGACTTTTTCCTGAAATCATCACTGATAATAGAATAGCCCAGGATCATAAATCCGGGAGTGATGAATAACAGTTGCACTTCAGGCGGGTGATGAATGAAGAACAGTGAATTAATGAATATTATGGCTGCAATCAATACAGCGTATATAAGGCTTTTGATGAGTAATTTCATAAAATTTTGTTTTAAGGTATCACAAACCAATACAAAAAGCCTGCCAACGCCTATATATCCATAAGTTGCAGGCTTACAACAACCTAAAGGTATCAACTTAAATCAGGAAAAACAAGGGGGACGGGGAAAATATTTCCGGAAAGCGGAAGCAAATTACCGCTTTCCGGAATATAGCATTTAGAACTTTTCGAAAGCCGAAAAGTAGAAATTACCTTCAATTTGAGCGTTTTCGTCCGAATCTGAACCATGCACCGCGTTCGCATCAATTGACTTGGCAAACAGGTTGCGGATAGTTCCGGGTTCGGCTTTAGCCGGGTCGGTAGCGCCTATCAGTTTCCTGAAATCTTCAACCGCATTGTCTTTTTCCAGTATAGCCGCTACTATCGGGCCTGATGACATGAAAGTCACAAGATCGTTGTAGAACGGGCGCGCGCTGTGCACAGCGTAAAACTGCCCTGCTTTCTCGGGTGTCAGCCAAAGATATTTCATCGCGGTGATCTTAAAGCCGCCTTTTATAATGTGGTCTAAAATAGCGCCGATGTGTCCGTTAGCGACAGCATCGGGCTTTATCATGGTGAATGTTTTATTGGTTTCCATCGTCTCTTTTAAATTGCCGCAAAAGTAGCGTTTTAATGTTAATAAATAAACCCTTTTTGTAAACCTTACACTTAGTTTAAAACTCAAATACAATTGAATAAGTGTTTGCCGGTAATAGTTTGTATTTAATTTATTTCCTTAGCTTTGCACGCTATTTTTAAATGAATGCTGGAATTAGCCGCGCTTAAGGAACTTTTAGAACAACCCCGCCGAATTGTCATAACTACCCATCATAAACCTGATGGTGATGCTATGGGCTCGTCGCTGGGTTTATACAATTACCTGATACAGCAGGGCCACCACACCAAAGTGATCACACCGACAGATTATCCCGATTTCCTGGCCTGGATGCCGGGCAACGGCGAGGTGATCATTTATACCGATAACATTCAACAAAGTGCCGAACTGGTTGCCAATGCCGAACTGATATTCTGCCTTGATTTTAATACGCTGAGCCGCATAAATGAACTGGGCGAACTGGTGCGCTCAAGCACTGCGGTAAAAGTAATGATAGACCATCATCTTGAGCCGGAGGATTTCGACGATTACCGCCATTGGGATATCAATGCCTGCGCATCGGCACAATTGGTTTACGATTTTATCGTTAATCAACTTAATAACAAACAACTGATCAATAAGGACGTGGCCACCTGCCTTTACACAGGTATCATGACTGATTCGGCTTCGTTCAAACTTCCGAACACCACATCGGGTGTGCACCGCATAGCGGCCGACCTGATCGACCTCGGCGCCGTTAACTGGCATATTCACGACCTGGTTTACAGCAATATGTCGGAAAATCGCCTGCGTTTTTTGGGCCATTGCCTGAGCAGCAAGCTGGAGGTGTTTCCCGAATTTAACACGACGCTGATAACGGTGAACAAGGAGGAATTGGAAAAATACCAGGTGGAGACAGGCGACACGGAAGGTATTGTGAACTATGGATTATCGCTGGAAGGTGTGCGGCTTACCGCCTTTATCGTTGAACGAAAAGACAAAATAAAATTGTCGTTAAGGTCGAAAGGGGAGTTCCCGGCGAATGAGATATGTAAAAAATACTTTAACGGGGGCGGTCACCGCAACGCTGCAGGAGGAGAATCGACCGATAGCCTGGAAGAGGTGGTCAATAAGTTCAAATTAATTTTACCTGAATATAAAAAACTATTAATACAGTAAATAATGAAAAAAAACTTAATGTTTTTGGTGATTGCAGCGCTTGGATTGGCAAGCTGTAATGGAGGATTTAAACAGGCGCCGGGCGGTTTGTTATATAATATCCATATTGATAAAAGCGGCCCTAAAATAAAAGAAGGGGATTTTATCAGCCTGAATGCCGTTACCAAAACCGACGGCGACTCGGTGCTGTTCAGCAGTTATGAACAAGGGGCTGCATCAAACAGCATCATGCAGAAAAACAGGCCGGTAGGTGACGTGTCGAATATTTTCCAATACCTGGCCGAAGGCGACAGCGTTACAGTAAAAGCCAATATCGATTCGATGGTGAAAAGAGGCATGCGCAAGCCGCCTATAAAAGGAAAATACATCGTTTACGAGATAAAGATCGAGAAGGTGATCTCAAAAGGTACAGGCAAAGATGCTGATAGCAGCTTTAACGGCCAGGTTAAAAAATATATGGCCTCGCAAGTGCAGGCAATGGCAAAACATGAAGATGCAAGTATGAAAAAATATATTACGGATAATAAGCTTAACGGTACAACTACTGCCGACGGCTTATATTACGTGATAAATAAACCGGGCAATGGTGAAAAAGCAGCTGTGGGAGATACTGTAGAATTATTTTACACAGGTAAATTCCTTACAGGCAAGGTTTTCGAAACCAACATTAAGGAAGTAGCTCAAAAGGGGAATAATTATAATCCCGGGTTGCAGTATAAGCCTATACGTGTGCCGGTAGGTGTTAAAAGAGTAATAGCAGGCTGGGACGAGGGATTGCAACTAATGAGCAAAGGCGAAAAAGCAACTTTCGTTATACCTTCAAAACTGGCGTATGGCGAGCAGGGATATTATCCGGTTATAGCTCCATACTCTTCATTAGTATTTGAAGTAGAACTGCTGAATATTATTCACCCAGATCCAAACGCGCCGAAAAATGCGCCCCCGGCGTTGCAGCCGACGGCAAAGCTAAAACCGGCCCATAACTAATTTATCAATACAACCCCCGCTTTTGCGGGGGCTTTTATTTTAAATATGAAAAAAATTGCAGTAGCGCTTTTATCGTTCATGGCTATAAGCGTTGGGTTGAAAGCGCAGGATGGTTTTGTGAAAACGCCGCAGGGTGATCTTGTGAAGAATGTTACCAATAAACCCGGTGATAAAATAAAAGTGAACGATGTGGTGACTTTTAACCTCACCCAGAAAACTGAAAAGGACTCGGTATTGGGGTCAACCTATACGATGGGCCGCCCTATCAAAATACAGGTACAGGAATCAAAGAATGCGGCGGACCTGATGGACATATTCCCCGTGCTGGCCGAAAAGGACAGTGCTTTGGTAAGAATTCCTACCGACTCGCTGTTTAAAGGACACGACGATCAGCGGCCCCCGTTTCTGCCCAAAGGCAGCTACCTGGTATGCCAGGTAAAAATAGAGCGTGTACAGACGCTTGACGATGCCATGGCCGAGCGTAATAAGATCATCGACAGCATGAAAACTAATGAGACCGCCGAACGCAATAAATATATTGCCGATCATAAACTCGTTCTCAAAACAACGGCCTCAGGCCTTCAATATGTAATAACAAAGCCTTCGTTAAAGCACAAACCGCTGGCAGGCGATACCGTATTGGTTAATTACGTGGGTCGGTTTTTAAATGGGCAGATATTTGACACCAGTATTCAAACCGAGGCGGAAAAAGCCGGGCTTAATCAACCGGGCCGTACCTACGAGCCATACAAATTTGTGGTAGGCAAAGGCAATGTGGTTGCCGGCTGGGATGAGGGTTTACTTTTGTTAGGCAATGGCGCAAAAGCAACTTTTGTTATACCATCCAGCCTGGCTTACGGGCAGGAAGGCTACAGCGATATACCCCCGTTTGCCACATTGGTATTCGACCTTGAACTTGCAGGCATAAAGCCGGTAAAGCATACGCCGCCGGCAGCCAAACCGGCCGCTAAAAAGCCGGGGATTAAAAAGCACGCCGTTGCAAAAAAGAAAAGCTGATATAAGGCCTCCGTTGACCGGGGGCTTTTTTATTAACTTTGCCCTATTAAAAATCCGCGCTTTGCAGAGGATTTAGCAGATACCTATGTTACTAACAGACACCCATACTCATCAATATTACCAAACGGACCCGCAAAAAAGGCAGGAGCTAATGCAGCGTTGCCTTGATAATAATATCGGGCGCCTTTTTTTACCAAATGTCGATTCAGCTTCGATGGAATTGGTGTTCAGCCAGGTAGCTGCTTTCCCCGAAAACTGCTTTGCTATGCTGGGCCTGCATCCCTGCGATGTGAAGGAGAACTGGCAGAACGAACTAAAACTGATAGGTGATGCCATCCCGTCTAATAGAATTTATGCCATCGGCGAAATAGGCATCGATCTTTATTGGGACAAAACCACCCTCGACATACAGGTCGAGGCATTTAAGATACAGATCGGTTGGGCAAAGAAGTTGAAATTGCCTATTGTTATCCATTGCCGCAATTCATACGACGAAGTATTACAAGTGCTGAAAGAAGAACAGGATGAAAACCTGCGCGGTATACTACATTGCTTTACCGGTACGGTGGAACAGGCACGGCGGCTTATCGATATGGGTTTTTACCTGGGTATTGGCGGCGTGGTAACTTACAAAAACTCAGGGCTGGATAAAGTGGTGGAACAGATCGATTTGAAACACCTCGTTTTAGAAACAGACTCGCCATACCTAACCCCGGTACCGTTTCGCGGCAAACCCAATGAGAGTTCGTACCTTGTTTATGTAGCACAGAGAGTGGCCGATCTTCACCAGGTAAGTATCGAAACCGTAGCTGATATTACGACCAAAAACTCAAAAAACATTTTCGGGGTTTGAAGCGGCACACGCAAAAATGATATTATTCTCCCTTTATTTTTTTTGCCTAAAGTATTATGACATTGCTTTGTTAAGCACTTAGGGCGACTTTATTTGGAAAAAGCCTTTGCGAAATAACGAAATATCGTTATATGCTAAATTAAATCGCCTGTAAATGCACAGCGATGAAGAATTGCAGGGTGCTGAAAATGAGGTAATAGATATTTTTTCCAGTATAATAAGTAAATTAGGCCATCGCTTATGAAAAAACATTTATTGCTCTGGGTAATAGTTGCCTGTTTTGCTTTTACAGCCAAAGCGCAGGATAGCGTCGTTCACCGGATAATACTGATCGGCGATGCAGGAGAAATAGATAAACAGCAAATGGCCGTACTCGGCTTTGCCGCTAACACCATTATTAAAGACAAGACCACTGTATTATTTCTTGGCGATAATATTTATCCGCGGGGTATGGCCCTGCCGGAAAGCCCTGATACCACGCGAACGCAAAACATCCTGAAGTCGGAATATGGGCCGATGCGAGCTAAAGGCGCTCCTGTTTATTTTCTCCCGGGGAATCATGATTGGGACAGAATGGGTCTGAATGGCCTGGAAAAAATAAAAAGACAATGGGAATATATCGATCAATTGCAGGATTCGCTGTTACGTGTAGTGCCCGAAAACGGCTGCCCCGATCCTTATGAGATTGAAGTTAACGATAAGGTAGTAATTATTGCTTACGATAGCGAATGGTGGCTGTTCCCTTATCACAAAAGTAATCCCGGGGCCGATTGCAGCTGCAACACCAAAAGCGACGTTACTGACCGGCTGAGGGCGCTTTTTTATAAGAACCGCGGAAAATTCATTATACTCGCTTCACATCACCCGTTTCAAAGCTATGGTGTGCACGGAGGAGTATTTTCGGTAAAGGACCATCTTTTTCCGTTAACAGCCGTCAACAAGAACCTGTATATACCCATGCCCGTAGTAGGATCGCTTTATCCACTGCTGCGCACTGTTTTTGTAGACCCCGAAGATTTGGGCCATCCCGAATACAAGGATATGATCAAAAAGATCGGCGGTGTATTTGGCGACTATCCCGACCTGGTCCATGTTGCCGGGCATGATCATGGCCTGCAATTTATTAAGGACGATAAAGGCGAAATACAAATAGTAAGCGGCGCCGGCGCCAAAGAAGTTCATGTAGGAAAGGGAAAAAATTCCTTGTTTGCCGAAGCTGTGCAAGGCTTTGTTACTGCCGACCTGATGGCTGATAACAGTATGAAGTTCACCTACTATACGTATACTGATAAGGGTATGAAGGCTGCGTTTACCTATAGCAAACCTTATGTACCGGTAACGGCTCTAATATCAAAAACAATAACCTCGCCGGTCGCCGATAGTGTCACTGTAAGCGTCCACCCCAAATATGATAGCGTGAGTGGCTTGCACCGGGCTATCTTCGGCGAAAACTACCGTAAGGAATGGGCGGCCAAAGTAAAACTTCCTTATCTTAAGATATCACAACTTCACGGAGGTCTCACTCCCGAAAAGCAAGGGGGCGGTTTCCAGTCGCATTCCTTAAGACTGATCGATCCCGGAGGCAAGGAATGGGTACTTCGTACAGTAGAGAAAGACCCCACTAAACTACTGCCAGAGGAGTTGATACAAACATTTGCATTTGGCTTGCTTGACGACGCCACCAGCGGACAACACCCTTTTGGCGCGTTGATAGTTCCACCTATGGCCGATGCGCTTAATATACCTCATTCAAACCCCGTCATCGGCGTAGTGGCGCCCGATGCTAATTTGGGGCAGTATGCAGGTTTCTATATCGGAAAGGTTTGCCTGTTCGAGGAGCGGGAACCAACTGGAAGATCGGACAATACCGAAAAGATGGAAAAGATGCTGGAGAAGGATAATGACAATCATTTTGACGGGCACCGTTATGCGAAGGCCCGCATGCTGGATGTTATGATAGGGGATTGGGACAGGCACGAGGACCAATGGCGATGGCAGCGCGGGAAAGATGATAATGGTAATTTGATGTATACCGGTGTTCCGCGCGATCGGGACCAGACCTTGTATACACGCGAGGCCATAGAAGATGTTGCCGCCCGGCGATGGATATTGCCGCCTTTACAGGGCTTTGACGGAAAGATAACCGACGTTCGCTATTCTATGTTTAAAAGCAGGTTCATGAATCCGTATCCTGAATCGAAATTTGGTTACACGGAATGGATGAAGATAGCCGCCGAAGTGAAAGCAACCCTTACCGATACTGTTTTTGAGGAGGGGTTACGCAGGCTTCCGTCAGAAATTTACAGGATAAGGCACGATGAACTGATGCGGAAGTTCAAGCAGCGCCGCGAAAACTTCCTGCCTGCTATGGACGAATATTACCGTTTTGCCAACAAGATCGCCGACATCAGGCTCAGCGATAAAAATGAGCAGGTGGAGATTGGCGACGCCCCCAATAATGGGCTGTCGGTAACCGTGATTAAGATTAATAAAAAAGGGAAACTTCGCGATACCTTACTTAAAGCGGCTTACGATCCCGCAATTACTAAAGAAGTAAGATTATTTACTGCCGGTGGCGACGACCATGTGACATTGAATACCAGCCGTACAGATATCAAATTGCGTATAGTTGGCGGCGAAGGACAAAAGGAATACGAAGTAATTGGCGCCAACAACAAGGTAAGGTTGTATGGAAAACCGGCTAATCATACTTTTATTGGCGATTCGACCCGGTTTATTACGCATTTTAATAATGATACGGCGACAACAGCGATCCATAACTCCAATATGTACGATGTGTGGATGCCGCTGCTTACCGCCAATGTAAACCGCGACGATGGCTTTTTGCTGGGGCTCGGCTTTCGGCATACCGGGCAGGATGGATTCCGGAAATTTCCTTTTACCAGCCTGCAGGAATTAATGGTCACCCATTCGTTCAGTACAAATGCATTCAGCATCAATTACAGCGGCACATGGACTAAAGCCGTAGGTAATGCCGACCTGCTTATGCAGGCAATTGTAAAAGCCCCGGATAACACCATGAACTTTTTCGGGCGCGGCAATGGGTCGGTTTATAACAAATCGGCCGATATAGGTTATTACCGCATACGCTTCAATATATATGATCTTAACCCGGCATTGCGCTGGCACACGCACACTGGGGCAACGTTCAGTATAGGGCCGTCGCTCAGTTATTACACCCTCGATCCCGCTGATAATACAGGCAGGCTGATCAATAATCCTTCTGAAGTGGGCTCTTACGATAGCACGACTGTCAGTAAGGACCGGATACACGCAGGCATAGTAATGAATTATATCAGCGACAAACGCAATAACCCTATATTTCCCTCATCGGGCATTTATATTAATGTAAAACTACAGGGTTATGCGGGTTTGAATACGTATTCAAAATCATTCGCGCAGCTCATACCTGAAATTGCCTTTTACCGTGGCATTGGGTCTGATTCAAGGCTGATCATTGCCGAGCGATTGGGAGGCGGTGTTACCCTTGGCCAAACGGCCTTTTATCAATCGTTATTCCTGGGCGGGCAGGGTAATCTGCTGGGTTTTCGTCAAAACCGATTTGCAGGACAGCACATGTTCTACAATAACCTGGAAGCCCGGCTGCGGCTGGGCGATGTGGCCAGTTATGTGATACCCGGCCAATTCGGGCTAAGCGCCTTTTACGATGCCGGCCGGGTATGGAATAAAAATGATCAGTCGGAAACCTGGCACCAGGGCGTGGGCGGCGGGGTGTACTTTGCGCCCGCGGTGCTGACGGTATTGCAAATACAGGCCGGCTATTCCAAAGAGGGCTGGTATCCTTCTTTTTCGCTCCAGTTCAGGTTTTAACAACGGAATAAAGTCTATATTAGTTATCTAATTTTTCGCCGATGAATTATCAGCATATACTGGAGAAAGCAAGTGAATACGTGCGGGGCTATTATAAGGAGCACGGGATGCCTGCGCTCATCTATCATAACCTGCAACATACCGAAGATGTTGTTACAGCGGCAACCCGTATAGCTAATCATTACCAGTTGGATGATGCCGACTTTTTTATTGTGGTGATCTCTGCCTGGTTTCACGACCTGGGTTACATGGTGGATATTATGGCGCACGAAGAAAAGGGCGCTGACATTGCCGCGGAATTTTTAATGAACCACCGCGTAAGTGACAATGATATCCAATTGGTACGCGGCTGCATTTTGGCAACCAAAATGCCGCAATCGCCCAAAACTCTGCTCGAAGAAATTGTTTGCGATGCCGATGTTTTTCATTTAGGTACTGATGATTTCGCCAAAAAAGATAAGCTGATGCACAGCGAGGTTTTTGAACTGTACCACAAGGACCTGAATAAACAGGAATGGCGCCGCAAAACGATCCTTTTTTTAGAATCGCACCATTACTTTACCGAATATTGCAAAGTATTATTGAACGATACTAAAAATAAACACCTGCAAGAGTTGAAGGAAAAGGTAGCCAAAGCCGATAAAAAAACGAACGAAGAATCAACCTCAGCGCCGAAGGAAGCAATTGCCGGCACGCAGGAAGAAATGGCATCACCTAAAAAGAAAAAGAACAGCGAGCGCCCCGATAAAGGCATCGAAACCATGTTCCGGATCAGCTCAAGCAATCACCAGCGCTTGAGCGATATGGCCGACCGCAAGGCGCATATCATGATAACGGTCAACTCTATTATCCTGTCGGCCATTATCAGTTTGGTATTACGAAGGCTAAATGAGTATGGATACCTCATTGTACCATCGTTTATATTGCTGGGCATCAGTGTTGCCGCCATGACATTTGCTATACTTTCCACCCGGCCGTCTATTCCGAATGGTGTTTTTTCGCGGGAGGATGTCGACAATAAAAAAGTGAACCTCCTGTTCTTTGGTAATTTTTACAAGATGAAGCTGGATGAATTTAACTATGGCATGGAACAAATGATGGAGGACAAGCAATTTTTGTACGGCAGCCTGATAAAGGATTTGTATGCGCAGGGAATAGTGCTCGGCAAAAAATATCATTTGCTTCGCGTCTCCTACAATGTCTTTATGTACGGACTCATCATCGCCGTGTTTGCTTTTATCATCGCTTCAGCTTTTTTTAGCCCAAATGCAGCTTTATAAGCATGGCAAACTACCAGTTTTATAACCGCGACCTGAGCTGGCTGTCCTTCAACGGGCGTGTAATGGAAGAAGCGGCAAATGACAAAGTGCCGCTGCTGGAGCGGATCAAATTTCTTAGCATTTTCTCATCCAATCTCGACGAATTTTACCGTGTACGGATGCCGGTACTGCACGCCTTTGAAAAGCTTGGCAACGATGCAAATGATGTATTACAGCAGGCAAAGGATACCATCAACCATCAGCAAAACAGGTTCGGGCAAATATTGAGGGAACAGTTGTTGCCCTTGTTGGGGGAAAGGAATATCCATTTGATATACAATGTTCCTTTTCCACCTGTGGTCGAAAAAGCAGCCAAAGAATATTTCCTTTCCGAAGTGCTTGCATTTTTACAGCCGGCCCAATTAAACAATGGCAGCTCTTTTTTCCCGGGGAATAATAAGCTGTACCTGGTAGTTAATACAGTAGACGTATCAGGCACGGAAGATCTGTACCTGCTTAATGTGCCGTCGGACGAGCTGCCCAGGTTTTTTACGGTAAAGGATGATGGAAAAACTTTCATTGTTCTATTGGATGATATTGTCCGTTATAACCTGGACAGGGTATTTAAAGGAAAGACTATCAGGGGATGCTATAGCATCAAAGTAACCCGTGATGCCGAACTCGACCTGAAGGATGAATACGGCGGCGACCTTTCCGAAGAAATAGAAACTCAGCTGAGAAAGCGCGATATGGGTCTGGCCACCCGCTTTTTGTACGACGCGGACATGCCTCTCCGTACCCTGCAAACTGTAATACAAAAGCTGGCGCTGCAAGATACAATCATGACCATAGGCGGTCACTATCACAACCTGAAGGATCTTTTTTCGTTACCGGTCAGTTTGCCCGGTATGGCTTACGATGCCTGGCCCGCAGTAAACCTGCCCGGGATGGATACGGGGGGCGATATGCAATCAGTGATCAGGAAAAAGGATATCCTCATCAATACGCCCTATCAAAATTACGGCGCTGTTTTAAGGTTTTTTAACGAGGCTGCCGTTAATCCCGATGTGAAAGAAATTTACATTACGCTGTACCGTGTTGCGGCCAACTCGCGCATTGTCAATGCGTTGATAAGTGCCGCAAAAAATGGCAAAGCCGTACAAGTTATGGTCGAACTTAAGGCCCGGTTTGACGAGGCCAATAACCTTAAATGGGCCAAACGGATGAAAGATGCCGGGGTGAAGATAGTTTACAGCGTTACCGCACTTAAAGTGCACGCTAAAGTTGCGCTGGTAAAAACCCAAATTGGCAACCGCATGGTTTATACAGGTTTGCTGGCTACAGGGAATTTCAACGAGTCGACTGCGAAATTTTATACCGATCATGTTCTGTTCACAGCGGATCACGGCCTGCTTCGCGAGGTGGAATTGTTATTTATTTTCCTGGCCAAGCGTAAACGGCCGCAGGCGTTTGAGCCGATAGCATTTGAGCGCCTGCTGGTTGCGGGTTTCAACCTGCAGCAGCGATTTGTTGAATTGATAGACAGGGAGATCGGTAACGCTCGCAACGGGCTGCCCGCCGGCATTACCATCAAAATGAACAACCTGGAGGAACAGGTATTGATCAGTAAATTGTATGAAGCCTCGCAGGCCGGCGTTAAGATATCGCTTATCATACGCAGTATTTGCTGCCTTATGCCGGGAGTTAAAGGCATGAGCGAAAATATAAAGGTACACCGCATTGTCGACCGCTACCTGGAGCACGGCAGGATATTTATCTTTCACAACAAGGGCGATGAAGAAGTCTGGTTAGGCTCAGCCGATTGGATGAACCGCAATATTTATCGCCGGGTTGAAGTTTGTTTCCCAATACTTGACAAAGAGATAAAAAAGCAACTCAAAGCTATTGTCGATCTGTTACTCAGGGATAATATACAGGCAGTTCAGCTGGACGAAAACCTGCAGAATGTAAAAATAAAAACGACAGATCCTGCGATACATGCACAGCAGGAGATCTATAAAATGCTATCTTCTGAATATCGTTAATCGGCTGTTTTTCACCACCATGTCACAAACAGCAGCGAAGTTAACGGCCGTATTTATTTTTATATAAATTTGCCGTATATGCTGCTGCCGCAATTCTTTGATAATCCTTTCCAGGTCAGGCTATCCTTTCATAAGATCATCGAAAGGCTGGAATATATCGCAACCATACAATCACACTATTTTGGTATGGATGTTAAGGCATTGCTGGCCGAAATAAATGCTGTGCCGGAATTGCGGGATGGTATCGAAGATATCTCACAGATCAAAGACAATGCAGGGCTGATCTCGCGCATGTTATCTGAATTATTTCCCGCTCCGCTCAATTTAAACGAAATAAAGGCGGTTACTATTCCTTACCAGGGGCTCACCTTTAACTATACGGAAAGGTTCAGGAGGATAATTGACGATGCAGGGATAGCTTTTGACATGGCCATCCGTGATTTTGATGAACACCAGTTTTATGTAGGAAGCTGTTGCCTTATTCTTAATCAGCTGTACGGTACAAGCGTCGACTTTAGCAAGCCCCTTTTTTACGACATCCCCGCCGCAAACGGCGTTATGAAACATTACCGCATTACGTACAATGCCGACTTCATGGAAGTTGTACCAACTGAAAGGGCTGTTAAAATTACGGAGCAGGATATCAGCCTGCTTTTGGATAATTATGATGACCTTGCTTTATGGAAATCGAAATTTCCCGCAGATAGCTATATTCTGAAAGGGTTTGCATTAGTTACGTTATTTGACGTTACTACGGAAAATGCAGTATCGGCCTTAAAGACAGACTTGCTGGCAAACGCCGATGCACCCGAACTACAGCATACACTCGAAACGGTATTCAGATCAATCTTCAGGTCGCCCGATATCAGGGTTGGTTTCACCTCTTTCCAGAAAGACGAGGGAAAATTTAGCACACTGATCATGGGACGGCGAGTTCAAAGCTTCCTTTTGCCGGATAAGGATGAAGATAGTTGCGGAAAAGTATTTTCAAAGGATACCTATGATAAGCTGATCAAACAAAAAGATAATATTGCCCTTTCGGATCTTTCCGAATTTGTGCGGCAAAATCCCGATAACTACACTGCCGCGCAACTGTACGCGCAGGGCATAAGAAGTCTCATCCTGGCGCCGCTGGTAAAGGATGGCCTGCCTATGGGGATCGTCGAGTTGGTTTCATCAAAAATAAGTGAATTTAATAGTGTCAATGTCCACAAACTGGAGATAGTGATGCCCTTCCTGGTAGATACTGTCGATCGTAAGATCACCGATTTTCAAAACAAGATCGAGGCCGTCATCCAAAACAACTACACCACAATGCACCCGAGTGTAAACTGGAAATTCAGGCGCGAGGCAAAAAACTATATTATCAATGCTAACCTTGGCCTGGCCTATGCGCTAAAGGAGATCAGGTTCAAGCATGTTTACCCGCTATACGGCGAAGTGGATATTAAAAATTCATCTATCACCCGTAACCTCAGCGTTAAGAACGATCTGAAGAATCAGCTTGATGCACTGATGTTGCTGTTGGAACCATTACGCCAAACGGGACAGATAATACTGGCTGAGCAGAGTTTGTACGACCTTCGCGAGTTTATTGACGACCTTGAAAGCGGTATCAAGGCAGACACGGAGCAAAATATCCAGCACTATCTTGAAATACACCTGTATCCGCTGTTGAAAGAAGGCGACATTAGCGACGAACGTACAGCTGGGATCGATGATTATTTTAACCAGACCGACGAAGCGACCGGCGCGTTCTACCTGAACCGCCGAAACTATGAAAAAACGCTTGCCCTGGTTAATGAAAAGCTGGTCAGCATCCTGGATGGCCGCCAGGCCGAGATACAAGCATTTTTTCCGCATTATTACGAACGCTTTAAGACGGATGGTGTAGAGCATAACCTCTATATCGGTACCGCTATATCGCCCGAAGCAGGTTTTGAAATGACCGATCTGCATCGCCTCAGGCTTTGGCAGCTAATGGTGACTGCTGAAATGGAAATAGAACAGCACCGGCTAAAGGACATTCTGCCGTATCACCTGGATGTTACTTCACTCATACTGGTTTTCAGCAATACCATTGCTATCCGCTTCAGGATGGATGAGAAGCATTTTGATATCGACGGCGCTTATAACATCCGGTACGAAGTGATAAAAAAGCGTATTGACAAGGCCCATATAAAAGGCACCTACGAGCGTATAACTCGCGAGGGTACCATAACCGTTGTTTATTCAAAAGCCGGGGAAGAGGCCGAATACCGTGGTTATATTAAGGTTATGCAATCGGCAGGCTTGCTGACCGACAGCCTGGAACACTTTGATGTCGAGGATCTGCAGGGCGTATCCGGATTAAAGGCTCTCCGTGTGGGCGTTTCGTACAATTCTCAAAGCTTTATGTCCGGAAGTTTTTCTTATGAGCAGGTCTATAAACACCTTGATAGCCTGCCGGCTAATTAAAATTCCTATCGCCTGAAATTATTTTATGGACGTGCCTTGCCCGCCGGGCATCTCCCGTTAAACCATCCTGCCAAAAACAAATCCAATCATTGCAGCAGCAAACATGAAGGATTTTTACTACATTCTTGGTACACCCCGCGATGCCGGTCAGCCCGAAATTGAGGCGGCATATCAGAAACTTGCCCGAAAGTTTTATCGTGACGGCGAGGGGCAGGATGAATTTATGGATGCCCATTTCCGCGAAATAGCCGAAGCTTATGATATCCTGCGCGACGCAGTGCGCCGCCGAAAGTATGATGCTGCCTTTAAGCGAAATCAGCAACACGGCCTTGCTGCGTTCAAACTCAAGTATCTTAATATTGCGCTCACGCTTACATTCCTGGCGGTAACGGCGCTTTTTGCCAGCTATGTTATCAGCGCCCTTCGGGGCCGCCCGGCAAAAAGGCCACCTGTAAAAGCTGTTATGCAACAGTCTGCTGCAAGCAAAACGGCCATCGTCCCCAAAAGGCATCGCAAGGCTTTAATGCAGCCGGTCAAAAACCGACTTGCCGCGCCCGGTATGGCAACGGATGATCAGGCAGCGCCAATTAAACCGATTCCTCCCGCTGTGCAAGCCGTGACGCCTGTGCCCGACACAATGGCGTCAGATCAGACGCCGGAACCAGGTTTCCCCACCCTGCATGCCAATATCACAGGTATCGTTTATCTTCATCAATCGGCCGATTATAATTCGCCGGTTATCGCAAAGATACCCGGCGAAACCAGGGTTCAGTTGATGCAGAAAGGGAAGCTCTACTGCAAAATAGCCTTTAATGGGCAGATAGGATACGTGCTCAGCAGTAGTATCAACGGCCGGCCATAACACGCGGCGATGTATGATCTATGGCAAGGGGGTTAGGGTAATTGTCGCTTTGGTCCTCGGCTATAGTGTCCAGGCATTTGAAATCTTTTTCGATCAAAAGATACAGGTCGTTTTCTGTGTATTCGAAACCAACTTTATCAGTGTTTGCCCACTCGTTGGCCATATATTCGGGCATAAATAAAGTGATCTTGCTATTTTCAAATACAGCCGAAAGGTTATGGAGATTGTTTTTTTGAACGGCATAAGTAAATACATGGTTGCCGAAATCAGTTGTTTCTTCTGCATAGCCGTCTTCGGCAAATTGTGCCACATCGCTTTTAGTGAGCCTGAACCTCAATGAATTTCCTTTTATCCTGATTTTCATACTATTTTTAGTTGGACAGATTTGTTACTTCGCCTATAATGATAATGGCTGGGTACGTAAGCTGGTTGCTTTCTGCCAGTTCGGGCAGATCTTTCACCATTCCCCGTACCGACTTCTGATTCGGGAGCGAAGCGTGTTGTATAATTGCCGCCGGCATATTTCCACAGCCGGCTTCAATATATGTTTGGGCTATTTCATCCAGCTTTTTCATGCCCATATAGATAACAACGGTTGCTTTACTTTGTATCGCCAATTGAAGATCCGCCGATAAGCGGCCATCTTTCTTTGTGCCTGTCACTATCCATACGCTTTCGCTTATGGTCCTGTGTGTTAGTGGGATATCCTCCAGGCCTGACGCCTGCATGCTGGTTATGCCGGGGATAAAGCAGGTCTTAATGCCGTTTTCTCTCGCAAAAAGTACTTCCTCAAACCCACGGCCAAATATAAATGGATCGCCGCCCTTTAAGCGAACAACCGTCCCTTTGTTAAACGCAAAGTGCTTTATCAGTTGATGTATCTGTTCCTGCGGCGTATAATCGCCGTATGGCTGCTTGCCAACATATATGTGCTCGCAGCCGTCGGGGGTCAGGCTTAGTAGGTCCTTATTCGCAAGGTTATCATACAATACCGCCTTTGCTTTCTGTAATATCCGGTAACCTTTCACCGTAATCAATTCCGGATCGCCCGGTCCTGCTCCTAATACATATAACTCCGGTATGGTGTCACTTATTTCCTTCATTTTTACTAATTTCTTAAAATCTATGTCGTTTTTTTTACCAAAATCAATCAAAAATTTAATTATATCGGAGATTGAATCTAAAAATATCAATTAAAATTGACTCAAAATCATATTTATTCAATTTTTTGTTATAAAAACATATATAAAACATGACTAAAGTAATAAAAAACATTGGAATAATGATTTTTATTCTCTATAATTGCTATTGTAAATGCAAATAAGGTCGCACTAATTTCATTTACTGGTTTTAAAAGCTTTAACATTTAAAAAATTTGGTATGATCAAACCAACGGTAATTGTAGTTGGGAACGGTATGGTTGGTTATAAGTTTTGCGAAAAACTGGTAGCCAGGTCGGCTGATTTCAATATAATTGTATTTGGCGAAGAACCACGCCATGCTTACGACCGCGTTCACCTGAGTGAGTATTTTAGCGGCAGATCTGCAGATGATCTTTCCATGTCGACGTTCTCCTGGTACCAGGAGAACAATATTACCCTTCATGTCAACGATCCTGTGCTCGAGATAAATCGGCCGGCAAAGACGGTCAGTTCTATGTCTGGTCTTAACCTTAAATACGATTTTCTCGTGTTGGCCACCGGTTCATCGGCTTTTGTGCCGGATATGCCCGGTGTGCAAAAAGAGGGGGTTTTTGTCTATCGTACCATCGAGGATCTGGACCTGATAAAGGCATTTGCCGTAAACGTAAAAATTGGTGCGGTAATGGGTGGCGGGTTGCTGGGTTTGGAGGCTGCAAAAGCTTTGCTTGACCTTGGTATCAGAGAAACCCACGTGATAGAATATGCCCCGCGCTTAATGCCAAGGCAAATCGACTCTGCTGGCAGCGCTATGTTGCAATCAAAACTGGGAGAACTTGGGCTAACCATTCATCTTAATAAAAGTACGGCCTATATAGGCGGCGATCACAATATCAATTCCCTGCACTTTACAGACGAAAGCTTATTGGCGGTAGATATGCTTGTGATATCTGCGGGCATCAGGCCCCGCGATGAACTGGCCAAACTATCGGGCCTGCACACGGGTTCCAGGGGCGGAATTGTAGTTAACGGAAACATGCAAACCAGTGATAGTTGTATTTTCGCTATTGGTGAGTGCGCATTATTCGAAGGCATGGTCTATGGCCTTGTGGCGCCGGGATATGAAATGGCCGATACTGTGGTGAGTCAGCTCACCAACGGCGATAAGTTTTTTCATGGATATGACATGAGCACCAAGTTAAAGTTAATAGGTGTTGACGTGGCCAGCTTCGGGGACGCTTTTATTACAGAGCCCGATTGCCGTACCATAGTCTTTGAGGATACGCACAAAGGTGTTTATAAACGGATCAATATAAGCACGGACGGAAAGCATCTGCTGGGTGGTGTTTTGATAGGCGATGCCGAAGCATACAATATGTTATTGCAAACGGTCAGCAATAAAATTGTTTTGCCGCCCAACCCGGAAGACCTGATACTGGGATTGCGGGGTGGTGCCGAAAGTGAAGGCGCCGGGGTGATGAGCCTTCCAGACGATGCCCTGATCTGCTCGTGTGAAGCGGTAAATAAGTCAACTATATGCTCGTCTGTAACTGACCTTGGAATTACCTCGGTAGACGGTATAAAAAAATGTACCAAAGCCGGAACGGGCTGCGGTGGATGTGTGCCTTTGATCAAGGACCTGGTGGCCGGCACCATGAAAGCCAACGGGCAGTATATCAAAAACGTTATATGTGAGCATTTTAATTATTCGAGGCAGGAGCTTTTTGACCTGGTAAAGATCAACCAGCTTAAAAATTACGACCTCGTGCTCGATCACTTTGGTAAAGGTGATGGCTGCGAAGTTTGCAAACCTGCCGTGGCCAGTATACTCTCGGGTTTGTGGAACGATGTTATTGTCAGGCAGGATACCATACAGGATAGCAACGACCGATTTTTAGCGAATATTCAAAAAGGGGGCACCTACTCAGTAGTTCCGCGTATTCCCGGCGGAGAGATCACGCCGGATAAATTGATCGTATTGGGCCAGGTGGCAAAAAAATACGGCTTATATACCAAAATAACTGGCGGGCAGCGCATAGATATGTTTGGTGCGCATTTGAATGATCTGCCGGAAATTTGGGAAGAACTGATAGACGCAGGGTTTGAAAGCGGGCACGCTTATGGAAAGGCGCTCAGAACGGTAAAAAGCTGCGTTGGCAGCACCTGGTGTCGCTTCGGTTTGCACGACAGTGTGTCGTTTGCTATCGAGATAGAGGAACGGTATAAGGGCATTCGCGCGCCGCACAAGATCAAAGGCGGCGTAAGCGGCTGCATACGCGAGTGCGCCGAGGCGCAGGCTAAAGATTTTGGTGTTATAGCCACCGAAAAAGGCTGGAACCTTTATGTATGTGGTAACGGCGGATCGAAGCCCCAGCACGCACAATTACTCGCGGCGGATATTGACAAGGAAACACTTGTAAAGTATCTCGACAGGTTCCTTATGTTTTACATCAAAACAGCCGAGCCGCTGTCGCGTACGGCAACATGGCTCAATAAGATGGATGGCGGACTTAGTTATCTGAAAAACGTGGTACTAAACGATAGCCTCGGGATAGCTGCCCAGTTGGAAGATGAAATGCAGTCGCTGGTGAACACTTACCATTGCGAATGGAAGGAGGTTGTTAACGACCCTTCGTTACGTAAAAGGTTCAGCCACTTTATTAACGCGCCCGAAGAAAAAGATCCGACGGTGCAATTTGAGTCAATGCGCGAACAGGTAAAAGCTAAATGGTAGCTCGTTTATTGGTGCTGAATACCTGATGAGATAAATAGAATTTTGGTGATAAAGTTTAGAATTTAAAAACTATGGAAGCAACAGTTGCTGTCGAATGGATTTTGGCCTGCTACGCGGACGACGTTCCGGCGAATGGCGGTGCTTGCGTTAAACTAAAGGACGAACAAATAGCGGTTTATAATTTTGCCCGACGCGGCGAATGGTACGCTACCCAAAATTTATGCCCGCATAAACAGCAAATGGTGCTATCGAGAGGTATGATAGGCAGCGCCGGTGAAAGTTGTGAACCCAAAGTGGCGTGTCCATTCCATAAAAACACATTTTCGCTGCTAAATGGGCAGTGCTTAACAAATGGGTCGTACTCCATAAAAACATTCCCGGTAAAGGTAGCTGATGGGAAAGTTTATATTGGACTTGCCTGATATTGAGCAGGCCAGGAAATTTCAATTTGCAACCGCAGGTTGAACCTATTTTATTTGAGAAGAATGACGAAGACCTCGCCGCCGCCCGGCGCGAGGCTTCTTTTACAATTCCTCTGCAGTTAATTCCAGTAGTTTCTCCCGATCATTGATAGTGATCTTCTTGGCTGATGTTTTTATTAGGTCGTCCTTTAACATGTCATTTAAAACCCTGAACACTGTTTCGTAGGTTGCACCGGCATAGGAGGCCAGGTCCTGCCTTGAGAGCTCGATGTTGATGGATCGGTCGGGCCTGGTACCAAATTGGTCCTGTAACGAGACCAATGCCTGTGCAACCCTTCCCTTTACCGACATATGCGCCAGGTTCCGCATTTTCCGTTCCGACTCCTGCAATTCGCTTGCAAAAAACATCATCAGGTTGTAGGTAAAATCAGCATTCACCTTTAAGGACGATTCGAAAAATTCAATATCAAAATAGCAAATAATTCCATCTTCCAGTGCAGTCGCCGAAATAGGATAAATTTTGTTCCCGCCAAGTCCTCTGTGCCCCAAAATAGCCCCGGCAGATGCCAGCCGGATGATCAGCTCTTTATCGGATCCCCATTTTTTATGAACTTTAACAATCCCTTCGTAAACAAAGTAAACGCCTTTCACCTCGTCGCCTTCATTAAATATCACTTCGCCTTTTTTTACCTTAAAATTCTTTTTGTTGGCCGCTATGGCTGGCTCCCATTGTTTTAAACAACCTCGGCACATAAAACAGCTATTTATATCGCATTCGGTCTTGCTTTTTTTCATCTTCAATAGATATCTCCTTATATGCTGTGCTAAAAATTTATTGTATGGACGATTATAGTGATTTTACTGGTTAAAATTATCGGAATTTGGTGTAATAGTAGGCGATTTTTAATTTTTTAATGACTTAAATCATAAAAATTGAGAATTTTTATGATATTTTTTTCATGGAAAGTAATTTTATGTAATCGATTAGTCCAAATTTCATTATAAAATTCACATTATGCTTAAATATTCCTTTACAACTTTTAATAATTTTCTAAAAAATCAGGAATTATATAATATAAATCATAAAAGTGTGTCTATTGTACACTTGTAATTGATATTTTCCATTGCGAGAGCTATATTTATAACAAATAAGTCAACTAATTTAAGTAGTTCATAAATAATTTGGGCCTATGGCGGAAGACAAGACTCAGTAAACATAAAAAAACCCTGCCGGGAGGTCGCATTCCCGGGCAGGGTTAAATAGTTTTTAATCGCTTTAACAAATAAAAAACTAAATCAAATGTACAAAAATGTATTAAACCAATATACAGTTGGGGCAATTCTATTACTTTCATCATGTTTTTCGTCATATAGAGCATCTTCGCAGGTCTCATTGGGAGGTCAACTGCGTACGAGAGCCGAATTACGCGATGGCTACGGTACTTTAGAGCCCATTGGGAATAAAAATGCTGCATTTATCTCTCAGCGAACCCGCCTCACCTTTAATTACAACAGCAGTAAGCTAATTTTTCATACAGCCATACAGGATGTAAGGTTGTGGGGGCAGGATGCCTCTACCATAAGTAGTGCCGATGGTAATAAACTGGAGCTGCACGAAGCCTGGGCCGAATTGATCTTATTCAATAAGAAAGATACTTCTTTTAAAATATCTCCTTTTGACTATTTCGCTATCAAAATTGGCCGGCAAGAGTTGGTTTATGATGACGAGCGTTTGCTGGGAAACCTGGATTGGGCGCAACAGGCACGCCGCCATGACGCTATTGTTTTTAAAATGATAGAAAAAGGTTGGCAGGTAGATATCGGGGGCGCGTTCAATCAGAATACCGATGCCGTCAATTACAATGGCACTTATTACACACCTGCCAATATTCCGGCAACTATTAAAGATAGCAAGGGCAACCTGGTTAATACTCCCGCCGGGCTCATACCCCTGGTCAGCAGTTCAGGAATCAGCGCCAAAAACGGCAACCCGGCATTTGTAAATCCACCAGGCACCAATGGCCTCAATCAAAATTATAAGGCAATGGAGTATTTATATTTCGCTAAGAAAACTGGGAAAACCAGGTTTACAGGCTTGTTTTTGAGCGATCAGTTTGGCAGATATAAACTCGATTCGGTCAAAAATGCGTCCGGTACCGATGTTGGCTACGTGTATGGCCGCCGATTCAATCAGCCCGGAGTAAACTCACGATATACAACCGGACTCTTAATTAACCCCGTATTTGGGAGCAGCAACGAATGGTCGGTAAACGGAGGGTTCTATTACCAGGGCGGGCATGATAAGGACGGCGCTGTTTTAAGTGCTTACACCTCAACCATAGCCATACTTTACAGGTTAGGCGGTGTGAGTTATACAGTGGGTTGGGACTACTTGTCGGGCAATAACTCATTTTCAACTTCAACAACCGATCATCGCTTCGATCCCTTGTATGGCACACCTCATAAGTTTTGGGGTTATATGGACTATTTCTATGCCGGCAGCGGCTCACCATCAGGCGGTTTGAGCAACCCATTCTTAAAAGTGAAGTATATAACAACCGATAAGCGTTTTTCAGCGGAGCTGGCAAATCATTATTTCTACCTCGCTAACGGTCAAAAGGATGTTAGCGGCGCATCGGTAAGTAAATACCTTGGAACCGAATTTGACCTGACAACCGCCTACAAACTTAACAAATTCACTTCGGTCGATTTTGGACTGTCCTATATGGCGGCCACAAGCAGTATGGAATATGCAAAGAACGTTGCACCCGGCAGCGCAAAACTAAGTCCGGTTTGGGCTTACCTGCAATTTAACATACGGCCCGAATTTTTAAATAAGTAACAGAATTTAAAAACTGATAAAGTTTAAATATCATGAAGAATCAATTAACCAAACTCAACATATTTTCCCTCAAAGGCGTGCAGATGCGCACTTTTCACATTACCTGGCTCATGTTTTTTGTGTGCTTCTTCGGGTGGTTCGGTCTTGCGCCGTTGATGCCGACCATACGGGCCGAACTGCATTTGACCAAAGGGCAGGTAGGTAATATTATCATTGCCTCCGTGACTGCCACAATTGTTTCCCGTTTAATTATCGGCAAATTGTGCGACACATGGGGGCCACGGAAAACGGCCGTCAGGTTGCTGTTGATCGGCTCGGTGCCGGTTTTTTTTGTGGGACTTGCGCACAGCTATACAACTTTCATTTTGTTCAGACTGGCGATTGGCATTATAGGAGCATCCTTTGTGATTACTCAATTCCACACATCGATGATGTTTGCCCCTAAGATCAAAGGCACTGCAAATGCTATTACCGGCGGCTGGGGTAACCTGGGCGGGGGCGTAACCAATATGGTAATGCCTTTGATATTTGCTGCTATTGTGGGCTTTGGTTATACCAAAGCCGATGCATGGCGCTATGCGATGATCGTACCCGGAACAATGATGCTCATTATTGCTTATATCTATTATAAGTATACAAAAGACACGCCAAACGGTAACTATGATGAGATCGGGCATAGTAAAAAGCAAGCCAAAACGGATTGGTCGGTTTTAATAGATTGGCGTATTTGGGCGTTGACGATAGCTTATGCCATGTGCTTTGGCATGGAGATTACCTTTGATAATGTTGCCTCGCTCCATTTTGTCGATTCTTTCCATCTTTCGCAAAGCACAGCAGGTTTTTGGGCGGGGATATTCGGTTTCATGAATCTGTTTGCGCGTGCGCTGGGCGGTATAGTGTCGGATAAGGTCGGCGGCAAATTCGGCATGAGGGGGAAAGGCCTTTTACTTGCCGGTGTGCTGTTGCTTGAGGGCTGCGGGCTCATCCTGTTTGCTGCGTCGGGTACATTGATCATGGCTATCGTCTCCATGCTCACGTTCGCTTTGTTCCTCAAGATGTCTAATGGTGCAACTTATGGCATTGTGCCTTTTGTTAACACTAAAAATGTCGGGCTGGTAAGCGGTATCGTCGGTGCGGGGGGCAATATGGGGGGTATGCTTTTTGGTTTCCTGTTCAAGTCATCAGCCATTACTTATGTACAGGCATTCACCCATATCGGTTATGGGGTAATTGCGGTGGCATTGATCGTCCTGATAACGCGGTTTCACAGGCAGCAAGCCGCGGAAGAGGCCGCCGAACCAAGGGAAATTTTAGTGCAGAGTGTAGCCTGAAGGTAAAATAAAGTTAGATAAATGCCGGTAAAAAAACAGCATATACAAACATCCACAACAACCTGCTGCTATTGCGGGGTTGGCTGCGGCGTCCTTGTGCACAAGGATAAGAGTGGCAACCTAATGGTTGAAGGTAATAAGGAGCATCCCGTTAACAAGGGGATGCTTTGCAGTAAAGGGCTTAACCTGCATTATACGGTGAATGACAGGTCGGACCGGCTGCTTTACCCGCAAATGAGATACAACAAAAATATGCCTATGGAACGGGTTGGCTGGGATGAGGCGCTTGACCGGACCGCCGCCGTCTTCAAAACCTTTATTAACAAGTACGGTCCCGGTTCGGTTGCGTTTTATGCTTCGGGCCAATGCCTTACCGAGGAGTACTATGTGATCAATAAACTGATGAAGGGATTTATAGGCAGTAATAATATTGATACCAACTCGCGGCTTTGTATGAGCAGCGCCGTTGCTGCTTATAAAATGGCTTTAGGTGAAGATAGCGTTCCTGTTTGTTATGATGATATTGAACTGGCTGATTGTTTTTATGTTGCCGGCGCGAACCCTGCCTGGTGCCATCCTATTTTGTGGCAAAGGGTAGAGGCACATAAAGCGGCTAATCCGCATATCAAAATAATCGTCGTCGATCCGCGGGCCACTGATACCTGCGGAATTGCCGATTTGCACCTGCAGATAAACCCAGGCACTGATATCACGTTGAATCACGCTATTGGCAGGATATTAATAGAAAATGGCGACATCGATCTGAATTTTGTCACCGATCACGCTGAAGGCTTTGAACTGTACAGTGCACAGGTCTTCCGGAAAAGCATTGCTGAATCTGCAAAGATATGCGGAGTGAGCGAACAAGACATCCGTTTAGCTGCCGGCTACATCGCCGAAGCAAAAGGCTTTATTTCGATGTGGACAATGGGCCTTAATCAAAGCTCGGTTGGGGTTAATAAAAATTTGAGCCTGATCAATCTTAACCTGATAACCGGTCACATTGGCAAGCCGGGATCGGGGCCTCTGTCTTTAACCGGCCAGCCAAATGCTATGGGTGGCCGTGAAGTAGGTGGCCTGGCAAATTTGCTGCCCGCTCATCGCGACCTGGAAAACCCGCTGCATCGCGAAGAGGTGCAAAAATTTTGGGGCGGGACGGTTATCGACCCTAAACCTGGCTTAACGGCAACCGAGATGTTCGAAGCGCTAAACGAGGGCAGTCTAAAGGCGATTTGGATACTTTGTACCAATCCGTTGACCAGCCTGCCTAATGTTCGCCTGGCCGAAGAGGCCTTAAAGAAGGCCAAGTTTGTTGTTGTGCAGGAGATAAGCAATAAACCCGAAAGCCTGGCTTATGCTGATGTGATACTGCCTGCGGCCGCCTGGGCCGAAAAGGAGGGCACAATGACCAATTCCGAACGCCGTGTTAGTTATTTGAATAAGATAGCAGACGCGCCGGGCGAGGCATTGCCCGACGCAGAGATCGTATGCCGTTTTGCCCGGAAGATGGGATACAACGGATTTAACTTTGATTCAGCCGCTGAAATATTTGATGAGCATGTAAAATTGACCGCCAAAACCAATATGGATATGAGTGGCCTTAATTATGCCTTGTTGAAAGAGCACGGTGCCTTACAATGGCCATATAAAAAGAAGGCAGGTGCCGCCGGAACGCCGCGCCTGTTTACCAACAGGCGATTTTATACCGCGTCGGGAAAGGCAATAATATATTCCATAGCTGATGCAAATACCAGCGAAGAACCAGATGTTAATTTTCCTTTTATTCTCACCACCGGTCGTATCCGCGACCAATGGCATACCATGACCAAAACCGGTAAGGTAAACAAACTGAACCAGCATTACAGCCAGTCGTTTGCAGAGATACACCCGGCAGACGCCTCGGCGCTGCAAATAGGAGAAGGCGATATTGCTGTGATCGCATCGCGCCGTGGCGAGATCAGGGTAAAAGCCAAGCTATCAGCTCAAATTAAGAAAGGAGTAGTATTCGTGCCCATGCACTGGGGTAAGATATTAGGAAACGACTTAAACCGGGTGAATAATATTACGTCCGACCGTGTGGACCCGATCTCCAAAGAGCCCGATTTTAAATATTGTGCGGTTAGCATAGCTAAATATAAAAAGCCTTTTCAACGTATTGTAGTGATCGGCGCCGGCGCCGGTTCCTATGGTTTTGTCCGGTCGTATCGCACACTTAATCCGGACGATACGATAACCATCTTCAGCAAGGAAAACTACCCTTTTTATAACCGGGTAATGCTGCCGGATTATATCAGTGGCGAACAGCAGTGGGAGCAATTGGTGAAGATGAAAGATGAAGAGGAGCCGGGGTATAACATACGCTTATTAAGGGGGGTGGGCGTTGAGAAAATAGACAGGGAGAAGAAGCAGGTAACCGATTCAAGGGGAATACGAACAGATTATGACGTTTTAATTATTGCCACAGGCAGCAGGGCAGCCGTGCCTAAAAATGTGCCAAAACTACCCGGCATATTCACTATGCGTAACCGCACCGATGCCGATAATTTTAAAAAACATACTCCGCCAAACGCTCACGTGGTAATAGTAGGCGGCGGTTTATTGGGTTTGGAAATGGCAGCATCGCTAAGGGAAACCGGCGCTAAGGTCACTATTATACAACGCACATCGGCTTTCCTGAACCGGCAGCTTGATGCGCTTGGCAGCCAGCTTTTGCACGAAGAAATGGTCGACCAGGGTTGCGATATATATTATGATGACGAGGTGCAATTATACTACGGGCGGTCGAAACTAACCGGTGTCAGTTTAAGAAGCGGCCGTAAGATCAACTGCGATGCCATGATACTGGCTATTGGCACCACTCCTAACCTTGAACTAGCAAAAGATTGCGGGCTCGACTGCCGCAGAGGAGTTTTGGTTAATGAACGTATGCAAACCAGCGACCACGATATCTATGCGGTCGGTGAGATCGCTGAGTTCAATGGTATGTTGTATGGCATTACTGCTGCTGCCGAACAGCAGGCGGAGGTAGTTTCCGCCTACTTGAACGGAGATATCGCCAGCTATTACAAAGGGAGTTTGCTGATGAATATTATCAAGATCCATGGGTTCGACCTTTGCAGTATCGGGATACCTGAATGCCCCGACGACAAGGCGTATGAAGAGGTTGTTTTTATTGATAAAGCCAAACGCTATTATAAAAAATGTATCATCCACCAGGACCGCCTGGTGGGGGCCATTTTGATAGGGGATAAAGCCGAATTTTTGGAATACCGCGGGCTTATTACCAATAAAACCGAACTGAGCGAAAAAAGGCTGCAATTACTGCGCAGCGGTAAAAAGGTCGACCCGGTACTTGGCAAACTGGTGTGTAGTTGCAATAACGTAGGCAGCGAAAATATCCGGAAAAAAATAAGTGGCGGGTGTACGGACATCCATGATCTTTGTAACGCAACCGGCGCAGGTACCGGTTGCGGGTCGTGCAGGCCCGAGGTAAAACGCCTCCTCGACGAGGCATTGCAAAATATGGCGGCTACAATTAATTAGGCATGGAAAACCTGGTAAAAGTTAATCTTCCCGGAGGTTTTATATCGGCAGGGGATCTTTACGAGATATTGGTGATTGCCGAAAATGCAGGCGCCGGGCACATAAGGTTTGGTATCAGGCAGCAGCTTTATTTTACAGTTCCGGATGAGCATCTGGAGGATATCGAAACAGCGATGCTGGGCGCCGAGATACAATTCGAGATCAACGCCGACCTGCGGCCCAACATTGTAAGCTCCTACGTTGCCGATTCGATCTTTAACCAGGAGGGCTGGCTGCGCGAAGGGGTTTATAAGGATATCCTCGACCTGTTTGATTACGCCCCCGGTTTAAAAATAAACTTGGTTGATAACCAGCAGTCATTTGTTCCGTTTTTTACGGGAAACATCAATTTTATCGCTTCCGAGACCAATAATTACTGGCACCTATATATGCGCTTCCCAAAATCAGGGAAGCAGCACTGTTACCCATACCTTGTTTATTCGGAAGATATACCCCGGGTGGCTAAAACAGCTGAAAAGATCATCTTCGAAAACAAACGCCTGTTTTATGATCAGAAGGATGCGGATGAACAGCAGTTTTTCAAAATGCTTTCAAAAAAAAGCGATGCCAAATTTCAGGAAATGGCGCCGCCCTTGAAACTTCCGGATTTTTACCTGCCTTATTATGAGGGTTTTAATAAATATAACAATAAATACTGGCTTGGTATATATCGCCGCAACGAACTTTTTTCAATTGATTTTTTGAAAGACACATGTTTACTATGCCTTAAGACCCGCATAGGTCAAATATATACCACGCCCTGGAAGTCTATCATTATAAAAGGTATTGAGCAAACCGACCGTAGTCAATGGGGCCTGATATTGAGTAAGTACCGCCTGAATGTGCGCCATGCCGCAAACGAGTTAAATTGGCAAATAGAAGATATTTGCAGCGAAGGCTTAGAGCTGAAGCAAAAGTTGGTACGCGAGTTTGAAGAGGCAGACATGCGGACCTATCAGCTTTGTTTCGCCGTCAAAACACAACCCAAAACCGGCTTGACCGGTTCGATTATTCTAAAGAAATGCAATACCTGCCTGTATGATATTTTACATACCCGCGATTTCAATCCCAACTCAAAAGATTACGTTACCTATTTACAAGAAATAGATGTTTCAGATTTGGGTGCGTGTTTAATTGAGCTTTGTGCCGGGTTTTATACTA
Organism: Mucilaginibacter sp.; assembly: GCF_035492695.1. GTDB lineage: Bacteria > Bacteroidota > Bacteroidia > Sphingobacteriales > Sphingobacteriaceae > Mucilaginibacter. Next base: position 262,713 of record NZ_DATJJC010000012.1, read on the forward strand.
TTCAAAACAACAATGCGGTACAGGTTACTGTTCCAGAAGAACCCACTCCTAAACATTACGAGACCGAAATTTATCAATGCAACAATTGCTTAACCCGTTATGATAAGCAATACGGAGATTACGTAAATAATATCAGCAAATATGTTGAGTTTGCTGCCTTAACGAATTATCGTTGCCCGGTTTGTGAGGCTCCAAAAACTGAGTTTAGCCGACTCAGCTGACAAGCGGCGGGTAATTAAAAGGCATTGGCCTCTTACAGCCCGGCAGATTTCCATCAAAATGCTTCACGTTCGGACAAGCGGTTCATGTGAATATCAAATATTCACAGTTTTACCGGTTTACCCCTTAAACATTGTGGCCTGCCCCCTCATGTATATATGCTTTTTACATCAACTTAGCGTCCGTTTGAAAGTTATAAACCCGGTCAAACCATTAATGAATGAAAAACAGGATAAGGAAGATATTATTTTTGGCAGCAGTTCTATGGCTTTATATAATAGCAGGATGTAAAAAAGATGCGGTGCAAAGAAGGGTGACAAATACCGGGGATACAACAGCAAATGTCAAAACTATAAATACAACCACAGCTGCCGGCGCATTAAACGGGGTCAACTGGGCATGCACGGCGGATAATTTTTGCGATACCATACTTGTCTTAAGTGGTTTGTCGGCAACCGACAGCTACAACACGGTGCAAGCGAAGAGCGCAGCTATTCTATCAGGAATACAAGCCAGTACGGGAGCTAACACTATCCGTATTCCCATCAACTACCCTACTGCCTCGCAAACATGGTGGAACTCCTATACCGGGGTGATAGATAAGGCCGTGAGCAAGGGTATGAACGTAATTATAGCCTGCTGGGAAGGTAAATCGTCAGAAGATGGGCTGATAGATGATACCACGCAGTTTTGGTCGATGTGGCAAACAGTTGTCAATAAGTACGGGAACAATCCGCATGTATATTTCGAGATATTTAACGAACCGCATGGCTATTCATTGGTGAATTGGACGTCTATTTGTGCTCAATGGCTAAATAATTACCGATCGGTATCACCGGGGCGTGTATTAGTGGACGGCACTTCGTACGCCCAGGATATAAAGGGAGTGGGTGCCGACAGCCGCCTGGCAGGTTGCCTCCTGTCAATACACGACTACACTTTTTTTAGCAATGGAACATTAAACACCGCTGCGCAATGGGAGAGCAGGTTGGCTGCCAATGTTGGAGGCTACGGAAGCCGCACCGTTTTGACCGAATTTGGTGATACAATGAATAGCGGTATCAACTATACGGGCGCGATAGGTGGAAGCCAGGATAACGCCTATATGCAGGGTTTGACAAACCAGGTCAGGATGCTGGGCATGGGAAGCGTTTACTGGCCGGGTATACGTAACGGCGATGGTTATGCGCTGCTTCAATTAGGTGGCAATGCAGGGAACCCTACCTTATCCATTACAAATTCTTCAGGACTTAGCCGTTTAAAATTCGGTTGGGGAATCGGTACTGGCGGAACGGACGTATTTTATACAGGCGCCTTTTATCGTTTCCTGAATCAAAATAGTGGACAAGCTATGGATGTTAATGGAGGCTCGGCGGTAAATGGAGCAAGTATCATTCAATGGCCTCAAAATGGCGGCAGCAATCAGCAGTGGATCATCACTGATAATGGAAATGGCTACTATAAAATAACCAATCGAAACAGCGGCCAGGCATTGGATGTCAATAGCGCTTCAACCGCCAATGGGGCGGGGATTATTCAATGGCCCTGGAACGGTGGTAGCAACCAGCAATGGCAGCTTACTTTGGCGGGTACCGCTATTTATAAGGTAGTAAACCGGAATAGCGGCCAGGCATTAGATGTTGACGGCGCTTCAAAGAATAACGGCGCCAATCTTATTCAATGGTCCGCGAACGGCGGGCTTAACCAGCAATGGCTGATTGTGCAGCAGTAACCGGGTAATAGAAACTGATTACCTTTTAACTTTATTTTTATGTCAGCTTATATTAAAAAAGCTTTTTTGAATTACTTATTAGCTATTGCCACTGTTCAGTTCGGGTGGGCTCAGTCTAAAACAATCGACATCCGGATAGATTTATCTAAAACTTATCAAACGATAGACAATTTCGGAGCATCGGACGCCTGGTCGTGCCAGTACGCGGGTACCTGGCCTGACGCAAAAAGAAGACGGATAGCAGAATTGCTTTTTAGCGGAGATACGCTTGATGACGGATCACCAAAAGGTATAGCACTTTCGTTATGGCGGTTCAATATCGGCGCCGGTAGCGCAGAGCAGGGAGAGCAAAGCGGGATCAGGGATGAATGGCGGCGTACAGAGTCTTTCCTGGACAGTACAGGCAGGTATAACTGGGAACGGCAGCCGGGGCAGTTATGGTTTTTAAAAGCGGCAAAGGCTTACGGAGTAAAGCAATTGCTGGGATTTTGTAACAGCCCTCCCGCACTGTACACACTTAACCACAAAACTTTTGCTGATAAGGGCCGTACTAATATTTCACCGGGTCGATACCATGCTTTTGCTAATTACCTGGCGGATGTGGTTAACGGACTGGATAGGAACTATAAAATCAGGTTGAACTATATCAGCCCGGTTAATGAACCGCAATGGGCCTGGAGCGACGGGGGGCAGGAAGGATGCCCGTATACCAACAAAGAAATAGCCGCGCTGGTACGGGTAATCGACTCGGCATTCAAGGCGTCAAACGTTTCATCGAAAATCGTGATTGGCGAGGCCGGAAGCATTGATTACTTGTATACAAACAATAAGGGAGGTAAGGGTAACCAGGCGGACGACTTTTTTAAAGGGTCATCGTCCGATCATGTAGGCGGCCTGTCCCGGGTTGCTGATATAATTTCAGCGCACAGTTATTTTACAACATCGCCATTATCGCGCTCGGTTGAAATGAGGACGATGTTGGCCGATACGATTTCGCGTATCAGCGGCCTTAGGTTCTGGCAGTCAGAGTATTGCATTTTAGGGGATAATAGTGGCGAGATCAATGGCTCCAAACGGGACTTAGGGATGGATGCGGCACTTTATATGGCAGGTGTCATCCATAACGACCTGACCGTTGCGAACGCCTCAGCCTGGCAGTGGTGGATGGCGCTTTCGCCTTATGACTACAAAGACGGACTTATTTACATTGATAAGGAAAAAGCCGGTGGTAACTTTTATCCAGGCAAAATGCTTTGGGCACTCGGTAATTACAGCAGGTTCATCAGGCCGGGTGCGGTCAGGCTAAGTGCGGCAATTGAAGGCATGCAAACAACTAATAAGCCGGTATTCGTCTCTGCATATAAAAAAGGAAAAGCCTTTACAATGGTAATCATTAATTCAAATGATGACCCGGTTAGGGTCAAATTATATATCAACAGCGGGCAAATATCCTTACACCGCAGCTATGTTACTTCAGAAACAAGCGACTTAAAAGCAGGGCTCCTGGAGCCTAACGGGGACGAAATAGATATTGCAGGGCGCTCGGTTACAAGCATCACCGGCATAATAAAGTAATTGCCCGGACATCATCATAGGCTAAACTTCTATTTATAATTTATAATCAAGGCGTAGTCACCACGACTGCGCCTTTTTGCTTTTTATACGCAGATAAATATTTATAATATTTTTAAATGTTATTTTAACAATTGTAAATTTAGCGTTACCTTAGTTATGGCGTAACCGCCTTAACGGGTTGCCATATAAACCAATTTAGCTTAACCAATTACCCTGTATCTGTAAAATGATGCGTATTTCGAAGGTATTACTTTGCGGTTTTTGCTGTTTTCTTTTGCAGTATTCCTATGGACAGATATGGAAGAAAGGCCGCATTAATAATGCCGAAACCGAAAATGACGCGATAACACGGTATACTATCTTGAACGGGCTCCCGTCCAGGAATAGTACAACTGTGATAAAGGACTCCAGGGGATTTATGTGGATAGGCACAGAGAATGGCCTGTGTAAGTTTGACGGTTACACATTCAAAAACTATATTAACAAAAAGGGAGACAGTACAAGTATTTCTAATAATTTCGTTAACGCACTTATCGAAGACAAACGCGGGCGTATATGGATAGGTACCATGGACGGCCTTAACGTTTTCGACCCCGCCACCGAAAAATTTAGCAGGTTTTATCATAACAAACGAAAGCAAAATTCTTTAAGCAACAATAAAGTGTGGAGCCTGTTGGCCGATCATATCGATCGTGTTTGGGTTGGCACCGACGACGGTTTCAACCTTTTCGAAGAAAATACACGCACGTTTAAAACTTACCATCCCGATGCAGCGGACAGGTATGCTATGAAAGGTAAGTCGGTTAACGCCATCATCGAAGATGGTAATACTTTATGGCTGGGAAACTGGGGCGAAGGTTTAAATAAATTCGATACCAGGACAAATAGGTTTTACAATTTTAAACAGGTGTCGTCGTCGGCAGAAAAAAGCCCGAATGACATTTGGTCGCTTTGTAAAGACCAGCACGGGTTGATTTGGGTAGGTACTTATTGGAAAGGTCTTTACAGTTTCGACCCTTCAACGCAAACGTTCAGGTCGGTTAACGGCCCTTTAACAAATAACACATCTGTTTTTACGCTGCTTACTATTGACAGGAACACGTTACTGGTGGGCGGCAACGAAAACTTCTGGTGGGTTAACACATCGGCAAATACATGGACAAAAATAGCGAGTATTGAGAATAACCCGCACGGCCATGCCTACCGCGACCGCGATGGATTGATCTGGATAGGGTCGAAAAACGGCTTAAGCAAGATCGATCAAAATCAAAATAAGTTTAACTACCTGCCGCTTGATAACAAACAACGGGAAGTCACGGATTTGCTGGTGACAGACTCCACCCTTTGGCTTGGCACGAATAAGGGGTTGACAGAGTATGATTTTAAAGCGGGAACAACAACCCTGTTTAAGCATTCTGCCAACCTGGGCAGCATCGGTAGCGACCAGGTAAGAAAGATTTACCGGGATGAGGCTGGCAAAATTTGGGTTCTAACCGAGTTTGGATTTGACGAGTTTGATGCAAAATCTCAAACATTCCGGCACCACTACCACCATTCCGCTCTCGGGAGCCTCTTTAACGAAGACGTTTTCCGGGATATGATCGAGATCAAACCAGGCGTATACGGCCTGGCGACCGATGCCGGCTTCAAAATATTTGACAGCAAGACCGGGCAGTTCCGTCATTATTTCAACCGGGCCGATGACCCTTCGGGTATTAGCAACAATCACCTCAATTGCTTACTTAAGGATAGGAGTAGTAATATCTGGATCGGTACAACAGGGGGCGGCCTGAACAGGTTTGATCCGCGGACGGGAAAATTTAAAGCCTATTTCAGCAACGATAAGATAAAAGGCGCAATAAGCGACAACACTATCCAGGGACTGTTTCTTGACAGCCGCGGCAATATCTGGATATGTACGCCCGATGGCCTTAATCAATATATCAAGGCCACAGACTCTTTTGTTGTTTATTCAAAAGTCGATGGATTTGCGAGCAATGTCTTCAATAGTATAGTAGAAGACCGTAACGGCAATCTATGGATAACAACCGAAAAGGGAATATCGCAATTTAATCCCGCCACCCGCGCAGTCAGAAATTATGATGACGCAGATGGCGCCTTTGTGAACAGCGCCATTTGCTGTGATAAAAGCTGCAACATTTACCTGGCCGGCGATAAGGGGCTTGAATTTTTTGACCCGTTAAAAATGAAACGTAACCGCGAGATACCTCCGGTGTTTCTTTCGGATTTTCAGATATTCAACAAGTCGATCGATGTGACCGCTTCCGGTCCGTTAAAGGAAAATCTCAACAGTGCGGAAAAAATTGTGCTGAACTACAGGCAGAGCGTGTTTTCCATCGAATTTGTTGCACTTAATTACACGCTTCCCGAAAAAAATCAATATGCTTATATGCTGGAGGGTTTTGATAAAAAATGGAATTTCAGCGGCCCCCAGCATAAGGCCACCTACACTAACCTTGACCCCGGTACTTATACTTTTAAAGTAAAAGCGGCCAATAACGACGGGGTTTGGAATAAGGTGGGCCGGTCACTGGTTATCGTTGTTACTCCGCCCTGGTACAAAACGTGGTATGCTTACCTGCTTTACCTGCTGATTGTTGTGCTGATGGTCTATATTTATGTAAAATACAGGGAGAACCAAGCCAGGCTGCACTACGAGATAAAGCTGGCGCATTTGCAAAGCGAGCAGGAAAAGGAACTGAATGAAAAAAAGCTTTCCTTTTTTACTTATATATCGCATGAATTCCGTACCCCCCTCACGCTCATTATTAACCCGCTTAAGGAGTTGCTGTACGAGGAGGAGCATGAGGTGGATATTTCGGGTATAAATACGGTTTATCGCAACGCCCGGCGTCTGTTGGGTTTGGTCGACCAGTTGTTGCTGTTCAGAAAGGCCGAGGCTGGTGCGGAAAAACTAATGGTTAGTAAGCTGAATATTGCAGATTTAAGCCGGGAGGTGTTTTTATGCTTTTCGCACCAGGCCAAAACGAAGAAAATACGATTCGACTTTTATACCTGCAGCGAAGAGGTTGAATTATACGGCGACAGGGAGAAACTCGAGATCGTTTTATTTAACCTGGTAACTAACGCGCTGAAATTTACACCTGAAAATGGACAGGTGACGTTTGCCATTAAAGAAGACGATCGGCAGGTATTAATTGAGGTAAGCGATTCGGGCTGCGGCATACCCAGGGAGGCCGGAGATAAGCTTTATACCCGGTTTTACCAGGAGTATAACGGCGCCAAGAATGATCAAGGCGGGTTTGGCGTAGGGTTGTTCCTGGTTAAAACCTTTGTTGAACGTCACAAGGGGAGTGTTAGCTATGAGAGCGAACCGGGCATGGGAACAGTGTTTTCTATCACGCTTCTGAAAGGAACGGGGCATTTGGACAGTGAAATTTGGGCAGACGACGAGGCCAGCAGTTCACGTATGCTTAAAGAGCTGATAGAGGATGAAATAACGGTAAACTCAGTAGTTGAAGAAGCTAACGAACTGTTGGCAGAATCAGACCTGAACTCTGAGTTGAAATCTATTTTGATCATAGACGATAACCGCGATTTCAGGGAGTATCTGAAACAGATCTTCAAGATCGATTACAACGTGTATGAGGCCTCTGACGGCTTAATAGGGTTGGAGATGATACGGGAAATATTACCCGAAATAGTGATCAGCGATGTAATGATGGAAGGCATGAGCGGTATCGAGTTATGTTCAATGGTACGCGAGGACATGTCCATCAGCCATATCCCCATTATTTTACTCACCTCCAGCTCATCTGTCGAGATCAAACTGAAAGGCCTCGAAGGTGGCGCTGATGATTACATCAGTAAGCCTTTTGATAAGGATATTCTTAAGGCCAGGGTTGCCGGTATTTTGAAAAGTAAAAACAACCTGCAAAAATACTTCTACAACGAGATCACGCTTAATAAGAACCCGCATAAAATATCCATCGAGTACAAAAGTTTTCTCGAAAATTGTATCAATATAGTCGAAAAACACCTGACCGACCCCGATTTCAACATTCAAACTCTCGCTTCAGAATTGTCAATTTCGCATTCCAGTCTTTACAAAAAGATCAAGTTTATTTCCGGGCAATCGGCAAGCAGTTTTATAAGGTCCATACGGCTTAGAAAGGCGGCGCATTTGTTTATCAACACCAATTACAACATATTGGAAACATCCTACCTGGTGGGTATAAATGATATTAAATATTTCAGGGAGCAGTTTAAAAAACTCTTCAACATGAACCCATCACAATATATTAAGAAATACCGCAAAACTTTCTCGAACGAGTTGGTTCACCACGAAACAGGCAGGAGCTTGTACAGTTAAGCCTGTTTTATGAATTTACCCCTCTAACTTGACAGATTACCCCCGTCTCCATATTGGCTTAATTGAGTTGTTTTGAATTGTGGCAGGATAACCATACTCCATGTTTATATCCCGCTTATTACCAATTCCTGATGATGAAAATTTTTACGAGCTGTATCCTGGGTTTTATTGCCCTGTTTATATTTGCCGGCCTGATTGGTTGCTCCCATAAAACGCCCGTGGTACACGCGCAGGATACCTTGTTCCGCCAGCTTACCCCCGCCGAAACGAATATCAATTTTGAAAATACACTTACCGAAGGGCTGAACACCAACGTGTTGCTTTACGAATATTTTTATAACGGTGGCGGCGTAGCCATCGGTGATCTGAATGGAGACGGGCTCCAGGATATTTACTTCACCGGCAATATGGTTGATAATAAATTGTACCTGAACAAAGGCCGCATGAAGTTTGAAGATGTGACCGATAAATGCGGGTTGGCAGGCAGAAGCGGACCCTGGAAAACCAGTGCCACTATTGCCGATGTAAACGGGGACGGCAAACTTGATATTTATATCTGCTATTCGGGGAAGCTTAGGCCGGAAAAAAGAGTAAATCAATTGTTCATCAACCAGGGTAACGATGGACAGAATGTGCCTGTTTTTAAGGATATGACCACTGAATTTGGCCTCGACTTTCCATCCTATTCAACTCAGGGGTACTTTTTTGACTATGACGGCGATGGCGATCTCGATCTGCTGCTGGTCAATCACAGTCCCGAACGCCTGAACAATATCGATATAAACCAATTGCCTTTGCTGATCAAAAAAGAGGATAAAGAGCGGGGGGTGCGCCTCCTTGAGAACAGGAATGGGCATTTTACGGATCGTACAAAAGAGAGCCATATTGAAAACGGCACTGTTTCCTATGGTTTGGCAGCAGGTATTGCTGATATCAATGGCGACGGCTGGCCCGATATTTATATCAATAACGATTATAATATTCCCGACAAACTTTATATCAACAATAAAAACGGAACTTTTACCGATCATTTGCAGGATTACCTGGGACATACGTCATTCTATTCGATGGGTAATGATATTGCCGATATAAATAACGACGAAAAACCTGACATCATTACGCTGGACATGCTGCCCGGGGATAACCATAGTCAAAAGCTGTTAGCCGGACCGGATAATTATGAGCTTTTCGACCTGAACGTTAAAAATGGATTTTATTACCAATACATGCGCAATATGCTGCAGCTTAATAATGGAAACGGGAAGTTTAGTGAGATTGGCCAGGTTGCAGGAATTTCCAATACCGACTGGAGTTGGGCGCCATTGCTTGCAGATTACGATAATGATGGATGGAAGGACTTGTTCGTAACCAACGGCTTCCTGCGCGATTATACCGATATGGATTTCCTGAAATATATGGGCGACTATCTGCAGGACAGGCGTGTGGCGCGGCAGGATCTTTTAGATATCGTTCAAAAGATGCCCTCGTCGAAGGTTAAAAGTTACTTATTCAAAAACAACGGCAATTTAACTTTTAGCGATGTGTCTGCTGCCTGGGGGATCAAAGATTTTTCGAACAGCAATGGCGCGGCCTACGTCGATCTGGACAACGACGGCGATCTGGACCTTGTGGTTAATAATGTTAACCAGCCTGCATTTGTTTATGAAAACCGTTCACATGGGCAAAATCACAACCATTATCTCAGCATATCATTGAAAGGTTTGCGTGGGAATACTGAGGGTATAGGGTCAAAGGTTGTTATCTATGCCGGAGGCAACGCCCAGGGGCTTGAACAAATGCCGGCCCGCGGCTACGAATCCTGTGTTTCGCCGGTGCTGCATTTTGGCCTTGGAAAAGTGAAAGAGATCGACTCATTGAAAATAACGTGGCGTTCGGGTCTATCGCAATTTTTATACCACGTAAAGGCCGATCAGCTGCTAACGCTCGACGAACGGGGTGCACTTAAGCCGTCAGCCGTGCAGCCTGCAATCAAACCGGTATTTACACCACTCACGTCGCCTATCGTTTACGCAGATAAACCGACTACTGTTAATGATTTTAAACGTCAGCCACTTTTGGTAAACCCCTTATCATTCAACGGGCCGTGCATGATCAAAGGAGACGTAAATGGCGACCATCTGGAAGATATTTTTATTGCCGGCGGCAACGGCGAGCCGCCTGTATTATATCTCGGTCAAAAAAGCGATGGGTTTTTAAAGAAGCCGGAACAGGTGTTTGACCAGGTCAGCAATAAACATATCGCAAGTGCGGCCATTTTTGATGCCAATGGAGATGGGAAGCCCGACTTATACCTGGCATGCGGAGGCTACGGCGATATTATGCCCGATGACCCTGTTTTGCAGGACGAACTGTTGCTGGGCGATGGGAAAGGAAATTTCAGACGGTCCGAAAATGCTTTACCCAAAATGCTTGTTAGCAAAAGTTGCGTACGCGTCGCCGATATCAATGGAGATGGCTATCCCGATCTGTTTGTGGGTGGTCGCGTAATACCGGGGAGATATCCCGAAACACCTGTAAGCTATATCCTTATCAATGATGGGAAGGGCCATTTTTCGGACCAGACGGCTAACATTTGTCCGGCATTGGTGAAACCCGGGATGGTTACAGATGCCGCCTGGATAGATCTGGATGGGAATAAACAACCCGACCTGGTTGTTGTCGGCGAGTGGATGCCGGTGCGTATTTTTACCAACGAACACGGCCGCCTAAAAGAGGCAACTAAACAATATTTGGGAAAGAGTTATTCGGGGTGGTGGAACTGTTTAACAGTTGGGGATTTTAATAATGATGGCCATCCGGATTTTATAGTGGGTAACCAGGGGTTTAACACACAATGTAAAGCCAGCGATGATGAACCCGCTGAAATGTTTTACAAAGATTTTGATGATAATGGTTCCGTCGACCCTGTTTTGTGTTTCTATGTTCAGCATAAAAGCTACCCTTATATCACCCGTGATGAACTTACCGACCAGTTAAGCATGATGCGTACGCGCTTCCCTGACTATAAAAGCTATGCAGATGCAACCATCAACGATGTATTTACTGCCGAGGAAATGCGCGGCGCAGGCCACCTGGTAGCCAATACATTTGCAACTACTTGTTTCCTGAGCGATGGCAAAGGCAAATGGCATCCATCAACATTGCCTTTGCAGGTAGAGTTTGCCCCGGTTTTTACAATCAACACACTCGATTTTGACCATGACGGTAACGCCGACCTGTTGATATGCGGCAATATGAATAAGGCCAAACTTCGCCTGGGTAAATGCGATGCCAACTTTGGTATGTTGCTCAAGGGAAATGGCAAGGGCGGTTTTTCCTACATAGATCAGTCCGAATCCGGCTTTAAGTTAAGCGGCGACGTGAGAAGTGTGATCGGTGTGAATAATACCTGGTTGTTTGGTATCAACCAAAAGCCCGTTGAGGCCTATCAAGCTAAAAACCGATGATTAGAAGACTAACTATTTATGCGCTGTTGCCGGCTCTGCTTTCCGCCGGTATCAGCTGTAAACATTCATTGCCAAAACCCGGTCTTCGGAACCAGGATATAAGCGGCGTTGTAACAACAATGACGCGGATCATGGTGCATGATGTTACCAACCCTCCACTGGCGGCGAGATTTTTTGCATACTCATGTCTGGCGGGCTACGAAGTGGTTACCGAGAATGACCCCAATGCAAGGCCATGGCAACATAACCTAAATGGCTATCCTCACTTTAGGCCAACATCGGTTAAAGGGTACGATTACCGCTTAAGCGCGTTACTTGCCATGATGGAAACCGCCGCGAAACTACAACCCTCCGGCACTGCGGTGGTTCAGTATAAACAACAATTCCTTGATTCTTGCAGGGCGTTGGGTTATGAGCAGGCCGTTATCGACAGCTCCCTGAAATATGCCTTGTCCGTTTCGAAAGTAATACTTGCTTATGCCAAAGCCGACGGGTACAGGAATATCAGCAATTACAAAAGGTACGTTGCTTTGGACACCCCGGGAGCCTGGTATCCTACCCCCCCGGCATATTTGCCACCAGTCGAGCCGTATTTTAAAAAAGTTCGTTCATTCACGCTCGATTCATGTTCGCAGTTTAAGCCGGCCCTACCTGCTAAATTCTCAACAAAAAAAAGCTCGCCGTTTTACAAACTTATGTTACTGACAGCCGATCAGGATGCTTCAAAGCTGCCGGCAGATAAGCGTAGCATTGCCGGCTTTTGGGATTGTAATCCTTTTGCCGTACAGGACGACGGGCATATGCTCGTAGGGCTAAAAAAGATATCGCCGGGAGCGCATTGGCTGGGTATAACAGCGATTGCCTGCCAGGAATCTAAAACAGGTTTCTCAAAAACAATGGAAATAAATACAGCCGTATCGGTTGGCCTGATGGATAGTTTCATTTGCTGCTGGGATGAAAAGTACCGGAGTAACCGGATAAGGCCTGAAACAGCCATTCGTCAATTACTGGATCCTGATTGGAAACCGTTGCTGCAAACCCCTCCGTTTCCCGAGTATTTAAGCGGGCACTCTTGTATTTCTGCAACCTCGGCCGTGATACTGACTTACTATTTCGGCGACCATTTTGAGTATACCGATAACGTTGAAGAGTCTTATGGATTGAAGCCGCGCAAATTCCACTCATTCGACGAAGCAGCCATTGAAGCGGGTATTTCCAGGTTATATGGAGGTATCCATTTTAAAGACGCTATCGATAACGGGCGGTTGCAGGGGATAAACGTAGGCAATTGGGTGCTTGGCAAAATAGCCGGGCGGGATTATAACAGGAACAAAAAATGAGAAAATAGGCAGAATGGCAGAAAAGCCACCTTTTTGCAACTTAAATACTTATTTACCCCTTCAATTATGCGATATATCCCCTCTTTAAATTATAGTTTTTACTTGACATTAGCCCTAACCAACCTCGTTTGATCCTTAAACCACCGGGCAGGAGATTGAACGAAAGAGAAACCAATTATTTATTTTATTATTAAAAACATGAGGAAAAAACTACTTTGTGAATTCTCTCCTCCGAGAGGAAAAAAACGTTTGTTATGCCTGGTGTTAGCCGCGACAATGGTTAACCCATGTTTGGCGGCATTTGCCGGTACCGCAAGCAAGCCCGGCATACGGCTATCGGCCTATAAACAAAATATCACCGTCACCGGTACAGTGACCGACGAAAAGGGTTTACCGCTGCCTGGCGTAACCGTGATAATAAAGGGAAGCAGCCGCGGAGTAGCAACCGACCAGAAAGGGAGCTTCTCTATCGTGGTTCCTGATGCCGGCGCCAAACTGGTATTCAGCATGACCGGTTACCTGACCCAGGAAGTGACAGTGCCCGCAGATGGTGTGGTAAATGTGCAGTTGGTAGTGGACGCAAAATCATTGAACGAGGTAGTGGTTGTAGGGTATGGTACACGGAAAAAGGCTACTTTAACGGGTTCCATATCGCAGGTAAAAGGTGCCGATCTGCTAAAGAGCCCGCAGCCAAACTTATCCAACTCGATAGCCGGCCGTATTTCGGGTGTTATTGTGAATAACACCAGTGGCGAACCAGGTTATGATGGTTCCAACATCAGCGTACGTGGTTTGGCTACTACCGGAAGCAACAGTGTACTTATTGTAGTGGACGGTGTGCCCGGCCAGATAGGTGGCTTAGAAAGGCTCGACCCGAATGACATTGAAAGCATGTCTGTACTGAAAGACGCGTCTGCAGCTATTTACGGTAACCGCGCAGCCAACGGCGTTATTCTCGTTACAACCAAGCACGGCAGGCTGGGTAAACCTACCATTAATTACAGTTTTAACCAGGGTTTTAGCTCGCCAACGCGCCTGCCCAAAATGGCCGATGCGGCAACCTACGCCCAGCTCGTCAACGAGATCAACTACTATGATAATACGGGCGGCGGCATGAACCAGGTTTATTCGGACGATCAGATACAAAAGTTTAAAGATGGCTCTGATCCGCTCAATTATCCAAATACCAACTGGGAAAAGCAGGTGCTGAAAAATGTTACGCTCCAAAACCAGCAGAGCCTTTCGGTAACCGGCGGTAGCGAAGACGTTAAGTATTTCGTTTCAGCAGGGACCATTTACCAGGACGGTTTATACCAAAACGGATCGACCAAGTATCATCAGTATAATTTTCGGTCGAATGTTGATGCGAATATTACTAAACGTTTGAAGGTAGGACTGTCGTTGTCAGGCAGGGAAGAGGACAGGGTATTTCCTGAAACCGGTGCAGGCGATATTTTCAGATCCATTTACCGCGCCTATCCCACAGTTTCCGCATTTTACCCTAACGGTTTGCCAACTTATGGTATTGAGGGTAACAACCCCGCTTTACAGGTTACTGATATAGGCGGTACCAATAACAACCCAACCCAAACTTTTAACGGAATATTGCATAGCAGCTATGCCATCCCGGGGGTAGAAGGATTATCGCTGGACGGTTTCTTTTCTGTTGACAGATCGGATGCGTTTGATAAGAATTTCAGCAAGCCTTATAATGTTTACCAATATTCATCAAGCACAGATGTTTATACACCGATCATTGTCGGCGGTAATAACAGTAACCCAATGCTGTTCGAATCCCAAACCAATAAGTCGCTTATAACATCCAACATAAAGTTAAATTACGTTCGCACTTTTGGCAAGCACGACATCAATGCATTTGTTGGGTACGAGCAGAGCAAAAATCACCTGGAATACTTTGACGCGACCCGTTATAACTACCTGTCGTCGACATTGCCCGAGTTATCACAGGGTGGTACCGCAGCAACCGATTATTTAAATTCGGGCTATAGCTCAAACTATACCCGTCAAAGCGTTATCAGCCGGTTGGCGTATTCTTATGACGAGAAGTACCTGTTTGAAGGCCAGTTACGTGCCGACGGAAGTTCTATATTTCCTTCAGGTAAACAATGGGGCTATTTCCCATCGGCATCAATAGGCTGGAGAATATCAAAAGAAGACTGGTTTAAAAATAGTGTAAAATTTATTGACGACCTGAAGCTGCGCGCTTCGTATGGCTCGTTAGGTAATGATAACGTTAACGGGTTTCAATACTTCGACAATTATATATTGGTGGGCAACGGTTTTGTGGCCAGCGTACCGGGTAGCGGTTCAAACGTTATCCAACCAAACGTAACGCTCTCAAAACTGGCTAACCCTGATATTACCTGGGAAGTTGCAAAAAAACTCGATATCGGTATCAATGCGATCTTCCTGAAAGATTTCAGCCTCGAGATGATCTATTTCCAGCAAAAACGTTCGGACATCCTGGCCACCAGGAATGCATCCTTGCCTGCAACGTCGGGAATTGTAAATCCTTATGGCTCGGATCCTCTTGTGCCTTCTGAAAATATCGGTAAGGTAAACAGTTCGGGCTTTGAGGCGACCCTGGGCTATAGCCATAATACGTCCGACTTTAGCTGGGGATTAAGCGGCAATATCACTTACGCGAAAAGTAAGGTCATTTTTGTTGACGAAGCCAGTGGCGCGCTGAGCTACCAGCGCCAAACAGATCACCCTCTGAATACTTATCTGTTATATAAGGCCGTAGGTATTTTCAGATCGCAGGAGCAACTGGATGCTACCCCGCACGTGACCGGGGCACAGGTTGGCGATGTTATTTTGGAGGATTATAACCATGATGGAAAAATTACCGCCGACGACCAGGTGAGAAGCAAATACGGCAACATCCCCGAAATTACTTACGGGTTTAGCTTTAACGCAGCTTACAGGCAATTCGATCTGTCTGTATTATTTGCCGGGCAAACCCATGTTAGCCAATATGTACTGCCAGAATCTGGTACCATCGGCAACTTTTACAGCAGCTGGGCCGATAACCGGTACAGCCCTTCGAACACTAACGGGTCTTACCCGCGTGTTTCCGATCGTGCTTCCAGCGCAATAAGCGGTGGGCTTTTTCCAAATACGTTTTGGCTGAATAACGCCTCCTTTTTACGCTTAAAGAATATACAGTTGGGCTATAATGTTAAATCGGCTTTTTTATCGAAGATCAAAGTTTCGGGCTTGAGGGTTTACGCCAGTGCGTTCAACCTGTTCACCATAACCAAGGTTAAGGACTATGATCCGGAAGGGACAAGCGGCAGCGGCCAGTTCTATCCGCAGCAGAAAATTATAAACTTAGGTGTTAACGTGAAATTTTAATCAGATAAGATAAATGAAATTACAATATAAAAGGCCGTCGTTATATATTATCCTGTGCGGGATGCTTGGGATGACGGCATGTAAGAAAAACTTTTTAACGATACAGCCAACAGACAGGATATCGACCTCGGCGATCGAGACAGATACATCGGTGTTTGAGGCTTACGTTACCAACAGATATATCGGTGTTAAGCTCCAGGATAAAGAGGGGGACGGTTCGAACCCTGGTTTTGGCCGGGGCTTCGAATACGCCATGTGGAGTTCTCTGACTGATGAATCTATATATAACAACGATGATGCTACGTGGCTGATACAAAGGGGGCAGCTGGCTCCGGAAAACCTCGGCGATGCCGGCGTGCTTTGGGCTCGCAGTTATCGGGGCATAAGGGAGTGCAATTATGGGTTAAGTGTATTGCCAAAGCTGAATATGAGCGCCGGCCATAAAACCCGTCTTGAAGGCGAGCTTAAGTTTATCCGCGCTTTCCGCTACCAGGACATAATCCGCAATTATGGCGGTGCGGTGCTGATGGGTGATAAAGTGCTCAGCCTGACCGATAACCTGCAGGACCCTTCTTTATTTAAGCGTGCAACTATCAAGGAGAGCATGGACTATGTACTTGCGCAATTAGATGATGCAGCATCAAAACTTCCTTTAGACAATGATGGATCGTGGGAATTGGGCCGTGCAACCAAAGGTGCCGCGCTTGCTCTGAAATCGCGCCTGGCATTGTATGCCGCCAGCCCGTTGTATAGTGCCGGCACCTGGGAAGACGCTGTAACCGCCGCACAGGCTGTCATCAACCTTAACAAGTATGGTATCTACCAGGGAGGTTATGCCAATATGTTTCTAACCAACGAAACGAACGAGGTGATATTTGAGCGCTTATATACAAAAAATGCCAACCATACACACATGGAGATCGCCAACGGCCCCAACGGTTATGGAGGCTGGGCCGGTAACACCCCGCTTCAGAATCTGGTAGATGATTACGAGATGGACAATGGTAAGCCGATAACCGACCCTGCGTCGGGCTACGACCCAACCCATCCGTATGATCACCGCGATCCGCGCTTTGATTATACTGTCCTCCATAATGGCTCTTCATACAGGGGCGATGTTGTTGAGGCGTTTATTCCGGGGGGTAAAGACAGCAAGGATGGTCCAAGCAATTGGAACACTACCAAAACGGGTTACTACCTGCGTAAATATATGGACGACGCTTACCCGCTGGTAAACCCATGGGGCAATGCAGGTTTCCATCCATGGATATATTTCAGGTATGCCGAGATACTGTTAAACTTTGCCGAGGCAGCAAATGAAGCATACGGTCCTGACCAGATCCCTTCCGGATCAACGTTCTCGGCAAGGCAGGCTATCGATATGATCCGCGAACGTGCCGGTGTTAACATGCCCGACCTGCCCGCCGGTTTGACACAATCGCAAATGCGCGATGCCGTACGTTACGAACGCCGTGTGGAACTTGCGTTTGAGGAACATCGTTTCTACGATGTCCGCCGGTGGAAGATTGCCGATGTTACCGAAAATAAACCAGCTGCAGGCGTAATCATTACCAAGAATGCAGATGGCTCATTCACCTACACTCCAAAAGTGGCGTTAGACGGTAGGTTATTCCTGCCGCAGCACTACTGGCTGCCTATTCCACGGTCTGAAATACAGGCCTCAGGGAATCAGTTACAGCAGAATCCCGGGTACTAGTTGAATTGGTTTGTTGCCGGGCCAAAGGCGATCTTTGGCCCGGCTTTTTTAAGTGTTGCGGTTCCGCTTTTATTCCCTGCGCAATGAAAGCCGTGACGATGTTGCTACAGGATCACCTTGCGCTTCTTAAACTAAATGACCCTTGCAACGACAGGGGCGGTTTGTAATTTTTAAAATGAGGAATATTAAATATTTTTTACTACTGATTATATCGTTTGTGGTATCGTCGTCGTTTGCGCAAAAAAGTCAGCACACTTTTTCGCTTGGCGACTCAGTTTTTTTGCTGGACGGTAAGCCATTCCAGATGATAAGCGGCGAGATGCATTATCCCCGCATACCCCGCGAAGCCTGGAGGGCGCGAATGAAGATGGCTAAAGCCATGGGGCTGAATACCATTGGCACTTATGTGTTTTGGAATGTGCATGAACCTGAAAAGGGGAAATTTGATTTTTCGGGTAATAACGACGTTGCTGAATTTGTAAGAATTGCTAAAGAAGAAGGGCTTTGGGTTATACTGAGGCCAAGCCCCTATATCTGCGCCGAGTGGGAATTTGGCGGCTATCCGTATTGGTTGCAAAACGAAAAAGGCCTCGAGGTGCGAAGCAAGGAACAGCAATACCTTAAAGCGTATGATACCTACATCAGGGAGGTGGGAAAACAACTGGCGCCTTTGCAGGTTAATCATGGCGGGAATATCTTGATGGTCCAGGTCGAGAACGAATATGGATCCTACGGCAGCGATAGGGAATACCTGGCCATAAATCAAAAAATGTTTCGCGACGCCGGTTTTGACGGACTGTTGTATACTTGCGATCCGCCGGCCGACCTGATGAAAGGCTACCTGCCAGGGCTGTTACCAGCTGTAAACGGCGACGATCCGGGAAAGGTAAAATCGCTGGTAAAAGCAGCCCATGATGGCAAAGGGCCGTTTTACATTGCGGAGTGGTACCCTGCCTGGTTCGATTGGTGGGGCACAGCACATCATACCGTGCCGGCCGCAAAATATACGGGCCAGTTGGATACCATCCTGGCCGCGGGCATTTCTATCAATATGTACATGTTTCACGGCGGCACTACCCGTGGTTTTATGAATGGCGCCAATTTTAAAGATGGTACTCCTTTTGAACCCGAGATCAGTAGTTATGATTACGACGCTCCGCTGGATGAAGCCGGTAACGCCACGGCGAAATTCATGGCTTTCAGGAAAGTTATAGAAAAGCACTTGCCGGTTGGGCAAGCACTTCCTGAAGTGCCCCCGGCCAAGCCAGCAATTGCAATTCCATCAATTAAACTTACGGGTTCGGCGACCCTGGAAGATAACCTGCCAAAAGCTAAATTGAGTAAGGAACCGCTCACTTTCGAAGATATGAAACAAGCCTACGGCTACGTGTTGTACCGGGCGGCTATCGAAGGTGGCAAAACAGGTTTCCTCAAAATTAATGGCCTCCGCGATTACGCTGTTGTGGTAGTCAATGGCAAAACAGCCGGCGTACTCGATCGGCGTTTAAAACAGGACAGTTTATTAATTAAACTCCCGAAAGGCAAAGTAAAACTGGATATACTTGCAGAAAACCTGGGCCGGATAAATTTCGGTAAGTATTTGCTTCAAAATAAGAAAGGTATTACCGGAAAGGTGACGTTTAACGGAAAAGAAGTGGATAATTGGAAAATGTATCAGTACCCTTTTAGCAATATTCATTCGGTTAGATACCTGGCTAACATTTCTTCAACACAAAGTCAGCCATCGTTGTACCATGGTGTGTTTCAGTTGAAAAAGACGGGCGATACCTACCTGGATATGAGCAAATGGGGCAAAGGGGTAGTTTGGATAAATGGCCATAACCTGGGCAGATATTGGAATATAGGTCCGCAGCAAACACTGTATATACCGGTTGAATGGCTGAAGAAAGGCAATAATGAGGTTGTGGTGTTCGAACTGCTTCAGCGCGGAAGCGATCTCTCATCACTTGCACGGCCAATTTTGGATAAACTCAAATAACCGGTAGCGATCAGCATGGTAAAAGAAAAGCGGAAATCGAAGAGATATTCCGCTTTTTTGATGATGATAAAGCTGCAAACCTGTTCGTCGGGGCAGACCATCGTTTAATTATATTGACGATCAAGTCAGAATATTTGGCGTAAATGTTCCCAGTTTTTGGAGTAAACAAAAAATGCCTGCAATTCGTGGAACTACAGGCATCTATAAACTTTTAGCGGAATGGACGGGACTCGAACCATTGCCGTAAATGCCTTTATATCAGTGATTTTCGTTTCCAAAATCAACAGGTAACCGATTAGGTAACCGAGTGAATTTATTCTTTGTTGATTTTAAATAACTTATCTCAAAAATATGAAAAAATGACAGGCTGAACAATTTTTCTGATGGCAACTGACATTATTTACGTGCATTTGAAACGATTTTGATCCTTTTGAAACGTCACCAAGCTTTCCAGTAATTTTGGATAGACTATCGTGAAACGGAATATCTTGGTCGGATACCCAATTAATATGGCCCGCAGAAGAGCCCCTTCTTGAATGCTTAGTTACATGAAAATTCCATTTAAGCCGATTAGAAGATTGAAAATCTCAATGATGTGCTCGAATCGCCGCCCTCATTAAGATCGAAATAATTAGTCATCTCATCAGATTTTTTCAACTTTTTGCCTAACCCGCCTTATTGACAATCTTTCTTATGATGTCATCTAATGCCGAGGTCGCCGTACACAGTAAATTAAATATTTCCAGGTTTTCCTCGTTTCCAAGTGCTTTTTTGTCAAAAATATTTAAAAGCCCCAAAATGCTGGCGACGGGGCCTCGAATCTCATGGGAGGTGATATAAGCTATTTCGCGCAATCGGTTATTTTGCTCCAATATGCTAAGCTCTTTTTCTTTTAAGTTCGTGTTGTCGTGCATTACACCTACCATTCGAATCGCGTTTTTATCATTGTCTCTGGCAATGTAAGCCTGATCAATTATATAGGCTATTGATTGATCGGTTCTCATAAATCTGTAATTCGATCGCCAGAATTTAGCGTTTGGATCGCTTCTGGCCGCCTTCAGGCTTTTCAGTACTCGTAATTTGTCGCTTGGATGGATGTTATCTTCCCAAGACCTTTCCAAATTGCCGTTATAATAGTTGTAATCAGCATAAAACTTCCTAAAAATCTTGCCCCCTGTCCTTTGGTTCGATTGAATATCCAACTCCCATATAACGTCATGGGTAGCTTTCATTACAAGGTCATACCGTTCATTTGCTAAGCGCAACTGTTCAAACATGGCAGCCTTTTCATGCTCACCCTTTATTTTAGCGGTTATGTCGCGCGAATTAACTACTATGCCCTGAATTAAAGGGTCCTCGACTTTGTTGGTTGCAAAAGTTTCGACCCAGCACCAGTCGCCATTCTTCTTTAAAAATCTAAATGGTGCTAATTGAAGCTCATTGATGCCATTTAATATTAGCCTGAAAGCGTCGGTCAATCTTGAAAAGTCTTCCGGATGGATGAATTCAGTAAAGGATCGACCAACAAAAGCTTCCGGATCTTCATTTAAAACTTTCTTCACTGAGGGAGCGACATACGTATAAATGCCATTAACGTCAAGGATAGCGATTAAGTCATTTCCACTTTCAATTAATGCCTCGAGCCTGTTTTCCCTAAAGTAAAAAGAATCACTCATCGTTCAGAACTAATACTCCCATAATAATATGATGGTATATTAGATATACGACATAACAATGCTTTTGTTTGACAAAAATGGCTTCTTATGCACTGTATTACAAGTTTTTATATAAATGAATAGCTGACGCAAGAATCCATTCAAAGAATGATAGGGTTAAAGTATGGCGGCCTTGTTTTCATACAAGCTTGCCGCCGGCCAAGTGAGAATGATTTTACATATCAAAAATCCGATGCTTATGAAAGTGCTGTAAAAGCACCATTGATTTAAATCGATGCCTTAATGCCATTTTTTAAAGTTAACCAACTAGACAGTTTAGCCGACCTCAGGCCTGATGAGTTTTAACTTGAAAATATATCAATAGTAATTTTTATAAATTAAAAGGCAATTTTTTAGCAACTGAGTCATGAAAATTAACGTAAACATGTTATCACGAAAAAATAGCAAGTTGAATGAAATTAAACGGTTACATGGATTTTGAAAGCAAAGAGACGGATCTTCTCAATAAAGGCGGCGAAATGGGACAGTCAATCCAGCGGTTTAATTGGGAACAAACGTCATTAGGTTCTCCTGAAAGTTGGCCCGCCAGTCTTGTTGTAGTATTGGGGACGATACTCAATTCCAAATTCCCAATGCTTTTATGCTGGGGACCCGAACTGATCCAATTTTACAATGATGCTTATAAAGAGGTCTTAACTCGATTTTCCAAACATCCAGGGGCGTTGGGACAGCGGGTTGAAGATTGTTGGCAGGAAATCTGGCCTAAAATCAATCCGTTAATTGACCAGGCGTTAAGAGAAGGCAAAGCCACTTTCACCGAGGATTTCCTTTTCTCGTTCTATAACAATAATACACTGAACGCCTCCTACTGGACCTTCAGCATTAGCCCAACGCTGGACGAGGCAGGAACAACTAGGGGAGTATTGGTTATTTGCAATGAGACCACAGCACTGGTGAAAAGTCGCAGCGAAGTATCGCTGTTGCTCGCAGAGGAGCAAACACTGAATGAAGAATTGACAGCTATGAACGAGGAACTTACGGACGCGAATGCAGAACTGATTTCGATTAATGCAGATATGGAGTTAGCTGAAAAACAGTTAAGGGAGTCCGAGGCTAAATACAGGACTGTGTTTCAGTCCAGCCCGTTGCCAATGTGGATTTACGACCCGGATACGCTGAAAATATTGGAGGTCAATGAGACCGCAATAAACAAATATGGTTATTCGAAGGCAGAATTCCTGAACAGGAGCTTGCTGGATATCCGGCCTAAAGAAGAAACCTCCAAATTTTTGAGTTCGCAAAAGCAGGTTGAAAATAACAAACAGGTGCATCTTACAGGAATCTTCAGCCACCTGAAAAAGGGCGGCGAGGTAATCAGGGTGGAAGTGTATGGTCATCGGTTCCAATATATGGGTAAGGAATGTGTAATGGTTCTCACCAATGACGTTACTGACAAAGAGAAGGCTCTCAATCTGTTAAAAGAAAAAGATGAGCGGTTAACTGATGCCACAACTATTGCAAAGTTAGGGTATTGGCAGATAGATGCTGAAGGCAGGAATAGGTATTGGTCTGATGAGGTATTTAATATATGGATGATTCCCAAGAATGCCGACTTGAATGATTGGAGTTACATACGGGAGAGAGTACATCCGGATGACAGAGATTTCTTCGCTGCCGAACGGGCTGAGTTGCTGGGGACTGCCAAAAACGTCGATTTGGAATACCGTGTGGTTTTGCCAGATTCTACAATAAAGTGGGTACGCCAAATTGGAAAGGTGGTCCGGGATCAAAACGGACGGCCATTGAAAATACAAGGTACCATTCAGGATATCACTGGACAAAAGCTGTTGGCAATGTCATTGCAAGAGAGCAATGAGCGCTTTCAATATGCTGCGCAGGCCACATCCCAGGCGATTTGGGAATGGAATGCCAGCGAACCTTCGGTGTTTAAAGAATATGGATATGCCGAGCTTTTCGGTTATCAACTCTCCGGCAATAAGGGTGAAGTCGCTTTTTGGCAGTCAAAGGTACATCGGGAGGACTATGACAGGATATGGGCAGCCATGGGGGCAGCCAGATTAAATCCGGATATTAATGAATGGACGCTGGAATATCGCTTCAAAACGGCAGGAGGGAATTACCTTCATATCAAGGAGAAATCAATATTACTAAGAAACCATCAGGGCGAGCTTTTAAAAATGATCGGTTCAATGCACGACATAACGCGCAGAAAGAACGAAGAGCGACATTTGAGGCTGTTAGAGTCGGTCATCATGAATACTCGGGATGGCGTGCTGATTACCCTGGCTACTCCGGAAGATGGGTTAAATGCGGTTATCGTCTACGCAAATGAGTCGTTTGCAGAAATGACTGGGCACACCCCTGAAGGGTTGCTTGGAAAAACGCCAAAGATCCTGCAAGGGCCGCGCTCCGATAAAGACGAGTTACACAGGTTAAGCGAAGCGTTACGATGCCACCAACCCTGTGAGATCAATACAATTTATTATAAAAGCACCGGTGAAGAATTTTGGGCGAATATTTCTGTGACTCCGGTACGGGACGAGAAGGATGTCGTAAGTCACCATATTACCATACAACGCGACATTACTGAAAAAAAGAAAGCAGAAGCAGAATTTGAGTTATTCGCTGACGATCTTTATAAGAGAAACCAGGAGCTCCAGCAGTTCGGTTATATGATCTCCCACAATTTACGGTCTCCCGTGGCTAATATCATGGGCATTTCCGAATTGCTGGAACTAGACAAGGAGGATCCGCTAACCGTTGAAAAATGTGCAATCGATCTGAAATTCAGCGTAACAAGATTGGACAATGTTATCCGGGATATGAGTAAGATTTTATCGGTTACCGACAGTTCGGTGGAATTAATAAAAGAAACAGTTGATCTACGTGGTATTGTAGCGGAGATCATTGAAGCTTTAAATGATTCAATTAGCCGCCTTGAAGTTGAAATTGAATACCCGTCAGCATCTTTTATTATAAAATCCCATAAAGCTTACGTGTACAGCATCTTTTATAATCTTATTACGAACGCAATAAAGTATCGATCTGAAAAGAGGCTGAAGATATTAGTAAATATTATCAAAAAACCTGATGAGGTGCTGATTGAACTATCGGACAATGGTGTCGGAATCGACCTTTTAAAGCATTCAAATGAGATTTTCAAACCTTATCGGCGGTTCCATTCTCACATTGAAGGAAAGGGACTGGGGCTGTTTCTGGTCAAAAGCCACGTCGAAGCGTTGAAAGGTCAGATAAGCATTCAGAGCACACCAGGACAAGGAACTACATTTAAGGTAATGTTGCCAGTTTGAGAAAGCACAATAGCTTGTATTCAATACAAAAATGCTGAATAATAGGGTCTGTAAAATAAACTGTGTCAAGCCCAGGCAGGCTCCGGCCCATGGGCCGGAGCCTGCCTGGGCTTGATTGCTAATTCAAATCTAATATCATTCTATCAGGAAACCAAATTGCCAGCTTTTGGGCGGTCGTCGCCCAGTTGGAAAGTGGCATCGTCCATTTTTCTTTAATGTTGTTATGGGCCAGGTAAATTAGCTTTAACAGCGCCATATCGGAAGTAAATCCTCCTTTGGTTTTAGTCACTTTCCTGACCTGACGATGAAAGCCTTCGATGGCGTTAGTGGTATATATCAGTTTACGGATGGCTGCGTCATATCGGAAATATGTGGTCAGTTTCGGCCAGTTTCTACGCCACGACTCCAGCACTTTCTCATATTTTTTACCCCATTTCTCTTCCAGTTCATCTAAACGAAGTTCAGCCAGTTCAAGCGTCTCCGCCTGATAGACGGGCTTAAGGTCCTTCATAAATGGCTTTTGGTCTTTCGAGGCTACATACTTTAGGCTATTACGTATTTGATGCACTACACACGTTTGTATCTCTGCCTGAGGGAACACGGCATTTATTGCTTGCGGGAAGCCATTCAGGTTATCGATACAGGCAATCAGGATATCTTTTACTCCCCGGTTCTGCAGGTCGGTAAGCACACTTAACCAAAAGTTAGCACCTTCGCTTTGAGATACATACATCCCTAACAACTCTTTGTGGCCATGACGGTCGATGCCCAGGATATTATAAACAGCGTGGGATACCATCCGGTGATCCTCTTTAACTTTGTAATGCATGGCGTCCAGCCAAACAATCGTGTAGAGCTCTTCCAATGGTCGGGATTGCCATTCTTTTACCTCGGGGATAATCTTGTCGGTTATGGCTGATAAAGTACTGTGGCTGATCTCCGTATCGTACATATCCCGGATGTGCTTTGATATATCACGGAAACTCATCCCAAGGCCATACATGCCGATTATCTTTGATTCCAGGCTTTCTGCCAGAATGGTCTCCCGCTTGCGGATCAGTTCAGGTTCAAAACTCGAATGCCGGTCTCGGGGGGTATTTACCGATATGGTGCCATCTGACGTGCGGACTTCTTTACTGGTCTTACCATTCCTGCGGTTACCCGAACTGCGTTCTGCCTCATCCAAATGATTCTCCAGTTCCGCGTCCAGCGCAGCATCTAAAAAACTTTTCAGCAGTGGCGCAAATGCCCCATCCTTACCGTACAACGACTTGCCCGTGCGGAACTGCTCCAGGACTTTTTTCTTCATTTGCTCGTACTCGAGCGACTCTTCTTCTCTTTTCATCTAAACTATGTTAAAGGTAATTATTTACACTTTGACACAGTTTATTTTACACCCTCGAATAATAATTGCTTAGCTATCGTTTCTGAATGTTTTGTCAGGCCAGATCAAGGCTTAATTCTTCTTACAATTTTGCGCCGATAAGGTGGTTGGCTCTCTTCAAAGCTTCTTCAAACGTCGTCTTGATGTTTCCTTTGCCGATCTGAAATATTAAACGGGCCTTTTTTAATTCATTGATAACCTGTAAACTATTAACTTCGGAAAGGATCAATTTTGTTCCATGCTTTTTTGTTGCTGTATTTACCTCTTTCAGTACCCTAATGCCGGTGGCATCGATAACGGGTACATTTCTCATCCTGATGATCAGTACCCGCGCAGGCTTTTCCAGCATTTTCATAGCATCCTTAAATTTATAAGCTGCTCCAAAGAATAGGGGGCCGTTGATCTCAAAGACATCAACTCCGGTAGGAATAATCTGCGAATCAAACAACTCGCCTGAAACTTGATTCCCAGTAAAAACAGCCTGCTGGACTGAGCTAGCCTGCATCATTTTCCGCATAAACAGGAAGGCAGCCAGGATCATTCCGATTTCAATGGCTACAGTAAGATCAACCAATATGGTCAGGCCAAAAGTGGTTATTAAAACTGCGGCGTCGCTTTTTGAACCTTTAGATACACTGATAAAATTTTCCAGCTCACTCATGTTCCAGGCGACCACGATCAATATCCCGGCAAGCGTGGCCATAGGGATCAGCGCAGCCCACTTGCCGACAAAGAGCATGATCACCAGCAGGGTCAGCGCATGGATCATCCCGGCTACGGGCGTCCTACCGCCGTTCTTGATATTGGTAGCCGTTCTTGCAATTGCCCCGGTCGCCGGGATACCCCCGAAAATGGAAGAGCAGATATTGGCCAGGCCCTGGGCGATCAGTTCGGTATTGGAGCGGTGATTGCCGCCGATCATACCATCTGCTACCACCGCCGATAACAAGGATTCGATACTGCCCAGCAGCGCAATAGTGATCGCCGGCCTGATCAGTTGCTGGATAACGGCGAAGCTTACTCCCGGAATAACTGGTTTGGGCAATGATGAAGGAATGGCCCCAAACCGGCTGCCGATGGTTTCAACGGGCAAATGAAAAAGGCTGACCACAAAAGTAGTAACGATGATGGCGATCAGTGAACCCGGAACCTTGTGGGTGATTTTGGGCCATAACAGAACCACCATTAAAGTAAAAATGCCGATGGCCGCGGCGTAAAGATTGACAGAAGCCAAATGGTGCCCGTAAGCCAGCCATTTGCTGATAAAATCTGCAGGTACGCTGCCCATCTTCAAGCCCAGTAAATCCTTGACTTCGGAGGAAAAAATGATGACGGCGATACCGGTGGTAAAACCGATGATCAGCGGGTAAGGAATATATTTGATGGCGTTACCCAATTTGGTAAGGCCCATGATGATCAGCAATATACCTGCAATAAATGTGGCTATGATCAGGCCGCTGACACCGAACTGCTGGACAATTCCGTAGACAATTACGATAAAAGCACCGGTCGGCCCACCGATCTGGACGCGACTGCCACCTAGTGCAGAAATAATGAACCCGGCAATAATAGCAGTAAAAATTCCTTTTTCCGGGGAAACACCGGAGGCGATGGCAAAGGCGATAGCTAAAGGTAAGGCCACGATGCCAACAATCACTCCCGCAACCATATCTTTAAAGAACTGATCCTTATTATAGTTTTTTAAAGTATCTATTAGCTTTGGCCTAAAAAGGTTCATATCTACAGCAAGTGACGGATTTTCATTTGGTCAGGCTTTGATCCACATTTTCAGCAAAGTATTATCAGAAACATCCGCAAGTTTATAGTCCGGAGGCACCTCTTCCCCTGAAACATGGAAGGTCACCAGGCGGGTCCCGGATGGTTTTTCCTCAAGCGCCTTAAATAAATATTGCGTATAGTAGTTATAGAGGCTTTCGGAAATTTCAATCGTGTCGTCTATTTGGTTCTCCGGGTCAATGTTTTCATAAAAGGAATTATAAAGATAGAAATGATCGAATTGCTTAAAATTGACCTGGGTGATATTGGCATAGATAAAATTCACATTGGGCAGCCCGGTATAGCCCTTTGCATCCTCGGCGTGGTAAACTAATTCATGGCGTTGCTCCACCCCATAGAAATACGTTTCGGGAAACTCATAACCTGCGGCCAGGCAAAACTTACCGATACCGCTGCCGATGTCCAGCACCCGCGCACCCGGTTCTGCCAAAAACGCAGCGGCTTTCCGGGCGACGGCCAAAGGTGTCCAATGTTTCAGGGACAGCAGTTGAAAATGTTCGGGGTACATCCAGTCGAAAGCGGCGTCATTGCTGAATAATGCGGCATTAGATTGTGTTTTACGAAGCTTTATCCCTAACCCTGAGTCAGGGCCTTCTGGGAATGGTGGGAAATTGGAGAACGGGTAAATTTTCATGACCTGCAAATTTAGCCTGTGCAGCAAGGTGATTTACCGTAATAGATCAACGCAGAAGCTGATATTTATCAGTTTTTAAAATGCGTATCTTTACATTTATGAGTCTGTCCGGAATCTTTCCTATTGATCGTTGGAATTTTACCACGCAATCTGTACTGAACGTGCTTTCTGAATCTGAGTATGCTGACTTGCTGGTGCACCAAAGCGAACTGAAATATAAAAAGGGGGAGGTGATTTTCAGGGAAGGCACCGTGCCTTCCGGTATTTTCCTGATCCAGAGTGGAAAGGTCAAGAAATATAAGGTGGACAATCTTTCCAAAGAGCAGATCATTTATGTAGCCGGCCCGGGCGAACTAATTGGTTATCACGCCGTCCTGTCGCAGGAGCGATACCCTGATTCGTCTGCCGCAATGGAGGATAGCGTGATCAGTTTCATACCCGAGGATGACTTTACGCGCGCCTTGCACCACTCGCCGGCATTTAACCAGCAGCTACTAAAAACGCTCAGCCATGAGTTTGCAGTCCTGGTCAACAGTATTTCTGTAATCGCTCAACGGACCGCGCCCGAACGGCTCGCCATTGCCCTGATCGTGCTCCGTGAGAGGTATAAAGAAGAAGGATCCGACGAGAAAGAAATTATATTAAATATCTCCCGGATGGATTTGGCGAGCATGGCAGGCATTGCGCAGGAAAATGTGATTCGCCTTTTAAAGGAGTTTAAGACCGAGGGTATCATCGAAACAGATGGCCGGAAAATATGGATTAGAGATATTAAACGGTTGGTCAAAAAATCAAACTATAGATAAAGATACGTTGGGAACTGCATTGATATAATTACTTTTTGACCGACTCATTCCGACTTGTCTGCCGTTCACTCCTGTATATTTTTTCATAGCTGCCCTCGCCAATTTAACTAGTTGCTTTTTTAATATTAAAGCTTAAGTCAGCCCAAAAATACCGTTCAAAATAATGCGAATGGCTAAACATTTCCTGATCTGTATACATTCCATTACAATATTGTTACCTAATCGTCCAAAATGTGATTAAGGTCATTTTTTCTGATGATCCAATAGCGATATTGGCGTTTTTGTATTTGAAGCCGACATACTGGTAAGCCAGGTCAAAGTTTGATGGTATGAAAAAGAGATTTTCAAAGTAAAATACACTTGTTTATTATAGTCTTAATAACGCTTGAAAACTGCAATAATAAAAGATAAAAAGGTATTAATATAGATTATAAAACAAAACCCTCACAATTATGAAAAAATTTGATTTCATTGATTTTCTGATGAATCCGAAAAAGTGGTGGCTCCCGCTGCTCGTTATTTTCACTATAAGTATTGCAGGCGTAATACAAATTGGTATTCATACCTACTCGGATGCCCCGCCTATTCCGGATTTCACTTCGGACAAAGGGGAAATTATTTATTCAAAAGCAGATATTCTTAAGGGGCAGGCCATTTTTCAAAAATATGCACTTATGGAATATGGGAGCATGTTTGGCGACGGTGCAAATCGGGGACCTGATTTCACTGCGGATGCCCTGCACCATACGATGCTATTGATGAACCATTTTTATTTATCGACAATGAATAAAAGTGATTTAGAAAATAATATAATAAGACAAGGGATTGGCGAGCAAATAAAAAGTGAAATCAAGAGCAACCATTATAACAGTGGAAGCAATCGTGTAATGTTGAGCGCAGCCCAAACCTATGCCGCAGATGAGTTGCCACTATATTACCAGCAATTTTTCTCTGGAACGGCTGGTTCATCCTTTCACCCTGCCGGTTACATAAAAAACGCAAGCGAAATAAGGCCGCTGACCGCTTTTTTCTTTTGGGGGGCATGGGTTTGCGGTGTACAACGGCCCGGCGAAACCTATAGTTATACGCATAACTGGCCTTACGATCCTGGGGCGGGAAATACACCAAGCAGCGCAGTAGTATTATGGAGCATCATCGGCTCGCTGGGGCTTATATTGGGCTTAGGCATCGTTTTGTATTATCATGGGAAAATGGAAAAACTTGATGATAGTGTTGTAGCTAACAAGAGTCGTCCCTTTATGACAACCGATGAAATAAATAAATTCCAGCCGGATAAAACTCAAAAGGCGACCTACAAATTTTTTTATGCCGCAATTTTACTATTTGCAACACAGGTGGTTGCAGGCATATTAACCGTTCATGACTTTGTTGGCTTCGTTAACTTTTTTGGTTTTAATATTACGACGGTTTTACCCGAACCAATTACCAGAAGCTGGCATGTGCAGCTTTCACTGTTATGGATTTCCATTTGCTGGATAGGTGCATCATTCTTTGTTGTTTCGATGATTTCGCCGGGACAGCGCAAAGGGCAGCTAACCCTGATCAACACTATTTTCTGGTTAACAATACTGATGGTTGCGGGTTCCTTCGCAGGAATATTTTTAGGGCCAAAGGGCATTCTTGCAAATTATTGGTACTGGTTCGGACATCAGGGTTGGGAATATGTGGAGTTGGGTAAAGCATGGCAGGCGCTGCTTTTTATAGTTTTAGTTTTGTGGGCCATAACGCTGTATCGCGGATTAAGACCTGTAATGAAATGGGGATCGCCCTGGGCATTGCCCAACTGGTTGGTTTACACAACTTCAAGTATCATTTTATTGCTGCTGTCAGGCTTTATTGCTACGCCGTCCACAAATTTTGTAATTGCAGATTTCTGGCGCTGGTGCGTCATACATATGTGGGCGGAAGCTTTTTTCGAAGTATTTACAACAGTACTGATCGGCTATTTTATGGTGTTAATGGGGCTTGTGAGCATACAGGCAACGATACGTGTAATTTATGTCGCCACGTTATTATTTCTTGGTTCGGGTTTGCTGGGTATTTCACATAACTTTTACTGGAACGCAAAGCCGGTAGGCACAATGGCATTGGGCTCGGTGTTTTCGACATTACAGGTTATTCCTTTGGTATTGCTCAGTCTGGAGGCCTGGCGCTTTAGCAAAATGCCTAAGCTGCTTGAGAAAAATAATCGTACAAATGGCGGCGGGGAAAAACGATTTGGATTTTCGGAAGTGTTCTTATTTCTCCTCGCAGTAAATTTTTGGAACTTTTTCGGTGCAGGCGTACTCGGCTTTATCATTAATCTTCCAATTGCAAACTATTATGAGCATGGCACTTATTTGACGGTCAATCATGGCCATGCTGCATTAATGGGTGTTTATGGAAACCTTTCACTTGCTGCTGTTCTATTCTGTTGTCAGTTATTATTCAAGGCTGAATGGTGGAAACCACGGACAATAAGAGTGGTATTCTGGTCAGTCAATATCGGGCTGTTGCTTATGGTGTTTCTGGACCTGTTTCCGGTCGGTATCTGGCAATTTGAAACGGTAACGGAAAAAGGTCTTTGGTTTGCCCGCAGTGATGAATTTATTGGAAGCGCGGGTTTTCAGACATTCACATGGTTGCGTGCCATAGGCGGTGTCATATTTACATTAGGTGGTGTGGTGCCGCTGGTGTGGTATGTAATGCGCAGCAGAAAGAATTTTATAAAGGCTGGTGATAAGCATTCCACACAATCCCCGATACTCCAGAATAGTGAACAGGTTTTTGTGCCTTAATATTTATAGACGAGAATGACTGATAAAAATATACCGCTCGTTTATTCCTGTTCCGGTTGCTCGAGTGCGGCACAAATGGCCAACTACCTCGCAGTATCATTAGACAGGGCGGGGTCCGGAGAAATGTCCTGCATCGCAGGGGTTGGGGGCCATGTGAAAAAAATAGTGAAAGTGGCGCAGTCAGGGAGAAAAGTAATAGCAATAGATGGTTGTCCGCTTGCCTGTGTAAAAGCATGCCTCGACAATTATCAAATAGTCCCGGACATGCATATTGAACTAACTAAGCTCGGTGTGTCCAAAAAGCAACATGAAGACTTTGATAGTCGTCAAGCCAATGAAATACTGAAAAAGCTCCAACAGGTAATTTCCGAAACATTTGCGGAAATGCCTAAGCCTGGTAAGTGCTTAACAAATTGCCCTGTTGAAGGGACTTTTATGACGACTTCTGCAGGAAGGCAGATATAAGATTTATCAAATGGATGAAGAAATAAAAAATTTCGTACAGAAACAGAAAACAGCTACGATCTGCTGTGTGGACGAGCAGGGTAACCCATACTGCTTTACTTCTTTTTATGCTTTTAGCCCCCAATACTTTTCGCTGATCTTCAAATCGTCTCCCACCTCCCGCCATATCAAATTATTACTGGAAAATCCACAAATAGCCGGAACAATTTTAGATGAAAAAATGGGTGCATTTCCAGCCAAAGGCATCCAATTTTCAGGGATATTCTGCAGAGGGAGGCGCTGCGCAAGTTAGAAGCGGCGATGGAATATTACAAAAGGGTTCCGTTAGCTTTAACAGTAGGAGGCGAAATCTTTTTAGTGAAATTGGAATCGATCAAGATGACAAACAGCGGGAAAATCTTGGGCAAGAAAGTTGTATGGCATAGAGATAGCGATAATATGGAGCATGTGCATTAGCGCTGGAATTTAAGACGCTTAGTTCTCGGTTGCTATCCGAACAGGCATACTGTCCATTTTTGCGCTTATCCGTATTTGACAAGCACGCCTGCTGTCCGGTCCAGTGTCGGGCAGCATTTCCAATATGTCTAATTCCTGACCTCCTTTTAATGCAAACCGGGGCTCATGTTTGGGGGCGCAGTCTGCTTAAGCCTGTATTTTAACTTTCAAACCATCCATAGTTTCATCGATCAGCATTTGACAAGCCAGCCGTACTTCGCTGCCCTGAACGCCGGCTCTTGATAAGGTCGCCTGCTCGTTCCGATCATAATACGATAACTTATGCATGCTGCCGATAATTTCAACCATACAGGTTCCGCATTTACCCATGCCCAAACATTCTCCAAATCCTTCTGTATATATGCGGTCGTAAATCAGCATCATCAGGTTTCGGTATTCATTAGGATAGGTATTAAGAGTATATTCCTGGTCTTCACAGATCACATGAACTACTATATTGTCCAGCTGCTCTTCCATGGCTATTTACGGTCCATTTTCACTTACTGTTCCTCCCAAAATTTATCCGGGTAATCTTCTTTAAATGGCGTATGATGTTGCTGTTCCAGGTAAGCGCCCACTGTTTCCAGCGTGGAGATCGGCAATTCCTTCTCCAGGTGCGGAAAAAGGACCCTCTCCTCAAATCTGATATGTTTAGTCATCAATTCAGCGAAGATTACGAAATCCTCATTGTTCTCCACTTCATAGTGATTCATCCGCTTAACTCGTTTGGTGAGCATGGCATGTTCCTGCTTGGCCTGCCTGGTGAGAGGATCGGTAAGCCGGTTAAATAAAAGCACCTCTTCCTCCTGGAAATGTTCGCTCAAATGATTTTCCCAAAAGAAATTAATATAGGATTTGATCCGCAAAGCATCGACGCCTCTTTTCAATCCTTCTTTGATCTTCCAGCAAAAAAGCAAACCGGAGTGGTGATCATGGGACAGGAAGATCATATACTTGCTACGTTTAATTGGCTTATTTTTCACGTTGTCAAATTATTATGCCGCAAAATCGATCACTGCATCCTTAGCTAAAACAACAAATGCTTTAAAATCCCTGATCACCTTCAAAAGATGCGGCTCACGTGAAGGGATTGTCATGTTTGAACCTTGGTTTAATTCATAGGTCTCACCTTTGAAAATCAGCAGAGCATTGCCGGATTCGACAATGATATAAGCGTCTGAAGTAGCCAGGTGTCTCGGCATACTTGTTCCCGCAGGTAATTCTACGGTCAGGATCTTATAGTGGTCATTCTTTTCTATTTCTTTCATCTTGATAGTAATTTATCGTCTTGCGCCCTCGAACAGCCATTCTGCTCTTCGCGCAGTTTTTCACCAAATCACCCGGGCCACCCGGTTACATCACTACTTTGTCAGGGCCATCCACCATTTTTTGTAAACGATTTAAAAACATATAGGCCATGAGTTCAGCACGGTTTTTTGCATCTGCTGCCACTTCTCCCTCAAAATGCCGGTCTATTGTTTCATAAAACAATTTCAGCCACCGGGTAAAGTGTTCAGGGCCAATTTTCAAAGGTGCATGCCTGGCAAAAGGGTTGCCCCTGAATCCCGGCACACCAAAGAGTGCTGCATTCCAAAAGGCATATAATTTTTCCAGATGATGCGGCCAATCCCCGACCTTTTCCAAAAAGACCGGGCCTATTAATTCATCATTCCTGACATTTTCATAGAATTCATCTACAAAAACTTTGATGTCTTCAATATTTTCGATGTCCTTCATTTAACTAAGTTTATCTGTCCCGAAGTAATATGATAATAGACAGCCCAGGCCACAAACATGATCAGCAGGATGATGATCCAGAAAGGAATGCTTTGAGGGGTCTCACTACCTTGCAGCATAAATGTTTTTTGGTCGCCCTTGCTATAGGCGTTGATCATTAACGGCAAAACCCCGTCGACAACTTCATCCTTTCTGATGCCTTCAACCGCAATCGCCGGGCCGTTCCGGACGATAAAAGGGATGGTCTTGATGCCCTCTTTCCCTCTGTGGTCTTTGCTGACTACTTTAAGGACATGTTTGCCATCGGTCAGCTTTTTGGTATCCAGTTCAAAAGATACCGGCGCAGGAAATGTTCCTACCGGCTGAGGGTCATCGTCGATAAACAGGGTTACAAAACTTTTGTCCTCCATAATACTATTAGTTTAAAATAATGGTCTTAATATTCTGGTGAGCCTTATCACGGGATTTCGCCAGGCATTTGATCATGGCATAAAAAGAGTATGCGGTGATAACCACCATAATGCTTACGATCAAATAATCCCAGTTGCTGTCCGGTCCTGAACCATGTGTGATGCCCTGCAATAATTTCGGCTGCTGCTTTTTACAAGCCTCGCAAGCCACAACAGGCAAGCCAACTAATAGCAACAAAGCCGTGCATATCATACCGGTCCATATTTTTTTTGCTTTCATCTCTTTTATTTTTTTGCGGCAATCTCATTTGCCGGTTTAAGCGCTGCAATTACTTTTTTTACATCATCCACGGTTACTTGTTTGGAGCCATTCCCCCAACTAGTGCGTTCGTGATTGATAATAGCTACAATTTCTTCCGGTTTCAGATTATTATTCGTTCCAACCGGCGGCATTACACCATATCCTTCGTTCGCCCTCCCGTTATAACCCTTCATAATAATTGTGATCTGTACTTCCGGATTGTCATCAAGTACCACCTTGCTGCCCTTTAGAGCCGGAAAAGCACCAGCCAAGCCCTCGCCGTTAGGCTGGTGGCAACTGGAACAATTAGCGGTATACAGGGCGGCGCCATCAAGCTGCGGGGCGGCAATTGCTTTAGTGCTTGCTGCACTTTGTGCGATGCCGGTTTCTTTTGAATCCTTACCATATAAAAATAAAGGTGTTGGCTTTCCATCCGGCAAACTGACCTGCTTTAATGATTTGAGGTAGGCTACCAATTGCATCGCTTCTTTGGTCGCAATAATCTGACCCGTTATGCCTTTGCGGTATTCATCCGGAACATGCACAGCCACGTCGCCGGGAAAGGGGTATTCTTTCACTTCAAACAGCCATGGATATGCGGGCATAATGGATTGCGCTACTACTGACCGGGGGTTATAGAAATGGAGCAGGAGCCAGTCCTGGCTGGGTTGCCTCACACCGATATTGGTCAGGTCGGGCCCTGTGCGTTCAGACCCCATGAGCATGGCGGTGTTTCTCCATACATCTGTTCTCTTGATCCGTGCGTAGTCAGCGGCGATCCCGGGCCTGCTGCCCCATATCTTATCCATATCCACATTTCTGACTTGCTGCGTGTGGCAGGCAATACAACCTTCACGGATATAAATTCCTTTACCGGCCAGTTCATCTGGAGTTAAAGCCTTACTGCCCGGCAGAGGGACGTCATTTTTTTCTGCATTCAACGCCGGTAAAATAGCGGCAAACATGGTCAGGACAATAAATAAAATGATGGCTGCCCCAAAAAGTCTTTTATGATTATTATAGATTTCCATTGTTTTAATTATTGTAAAGCATTTTCAGCAGGCAATTTTTTAAGTTCATCAAACACTGCCTTTTGCAGATCAACTTCTTCCCTGCCGGCAATCATATCATAAAGGTTATAAGCAAAGATCAAGTGCGATGCCCACATCAGCGATCCCCCTATTGCGCGCCACAGCCAGTAGGGTGCCATTTGCACTACAGAGTCGATAAACGGTTTCCCTTCCTGCCAATACATCCCTTTTATCGTACCGCCGATCATCAGGGGAATAGTATAAAATAGGAGCCCAACCAGCGCCATCCAGAAATGAGCGCCGACCCAGGCCTGGCGCGGCTCCCTGCCTGTCAGCCGGGGCACGAGTGTATAAATAGCCGCCCATAACATAAAAGCGATAATCCCATACATCGTAAGATGAGAGTGGGCCACTGTAAAATCCGTAAAGTGCCAGTATAAGTTCGCAGAGCGAAAAGCTTCTGCGGTGCCCTGAAATGAGCCGGTGAAATAGAAAATAATCCCTACCAGGTAGAACGGCAATGTATAGCTCGAACCTATCTTGTTAAAATTCCCCCGGAAGGTCATCAAGAAATTGGTAGTACCTGCGAATACCGGGATCAGCATACCCATACTGCCTATAATCGCAACTGTTTGCAGCCACCAGGGGATGGCACTAAATATGAAATGGTGTGTGCCAATCAACGTATAGAACAGTATTTGTGTCCAGAACGCCAGAATGCCCAAACTATAGGAGTAGATAGGGGTATTCAACTGCTGGGGAAGAAAATAGTAAATGAGGCCGAGGTTAAACAGCATAAACCACATTCCCACGCCCTGGTGCATATAATAACCCTGTGCTATCGTTTCTCCAAGGCCGTTCTGCCAAAAAGGCAAGTACCCCACCAGCGCAATCACGATCGTAAACATAACAGCCGCAACAATATACCAGTTAGAAATATAGATCTCTTTGGTTTTACGTCTTGCAATTGTCCGCAAGTAATTAACCAGAGTGATCACAAGGCCAATAGCAAACAAAAGCATAATGGGCCAGATATATTCCCGGTATTCGCCGCCGGCATTATTAATGCCGGCCATCAATGAAATACTTCCGGCTACAACCGAGGCATTGATCAGACCTAAAGCGTACCATCCGTATTTTAAACTGGCTACTTTGGTATTGCTGACCGTGGAAACCACATAGTAGCCAAGCCCGATCATTGCAAGGGACGACCAGCCCCAAAATACCATATTGGTGTGTACGGGCCTCAAGCGGCCGAAACTCAGCCAGCTTACATGGTCAACATCCGGGGAAACGAATTTGATGCCCAGGTATTCGCCAATTGAAGTGCCCAGGACCAGCCAGAATGCAGCACTGCACAAATACCATAAAATCAATTTCGTTAGAGCCGGATCGATGTCCGGTCTTTTTACGGCTTTCTTCTTGGCAGCGATAAAACGAGGGGTGTTAACTTCTGCGATATGATGGAGTAAGCCTCTTTTGTCGTCAACCGGGATATCACCGGCGAGTTCTGAGTCAGTTAATTTAAATTCAAGCGCACGTTTACGCTGGAGGAGTTCGTTATTGATCTCATCCGTACTCATGTCCTGGATAGACTTAGCAAGTTGTTTGGCCTGAATAGTGATCTTGTTGCTGCGGATTCTTTTGACCATATTATTTACTTTGACCGCAACGAGGTAAACGATGATCAATAAGGGTATAAGAATTAGTGTGATCGTGATCAGAACACCAGGATTGCTCCAAATGCCGTTACTTGCAACAGCTGTTTGGGCAAATAAATGGGTACCTGTGATGACAAGCGGAATCAGAATTGATATTTTTTTCATTATTCATTGGGCTTTTCATCTTTTAATGCTGTGTTGCTCATTAAAGGATGACGTTTAGTTAATATATCGAGCTGATGATTATCCAAATCTTTTAAATGGCTTTTCAGCCACACCTTCCCATTGGCTTCTGTATTCTCCAGCGTTTCCTTCAAGCGATAGCTGTTTTTTAATAGCCATAGGGTAAGCGCCATCAGTATTAGCAGACAAAGGGCTAACAGAACGATTACGCCTGTTGAAGAATTTTCCGTTTGATTTGTATGAGCAGGCTGTCCTATCACTTGTCCCGGAATCAGAGCGGGAAGTGCAATCAACAAAATCATATTTCGCTTCATTTTATAAAATATATTAATACCTATTATCTTTTAATCGAGGCAAAAAATTACCTTTTTAGAGAGATAATACCCAGATTCATGTCACCATTGAACTCACCGATGCTGGTCTTTGCGAGTAAATCATGTATCTGGTTCCGGATATACTTAAATTCATTATGTAAAGGACAAGGGTTAATTTCAGAACATTGTTTTAAGCCCAGACCACAGCCGGTAAATATTCCGTTCCCATCAATCGCCTCAACAATTGAGGCTAAAGGACGCTTTAATGATTCTTCATTCAGGTAGAATCCACCATTCGGGCCTTTTGTAGACTGGACAATTCCACGCCTGCTTAAGTCCTGCAATATTTTCGCCAGAAAGGGTTCAGGTGAACCAATTCCCGTCGCTATTTCTTTAATGCCAACTCTCCCGCCATCAGCGGTCTTATGGGCAATAAAGAACACTCCTCTTATTGCATATTCACATGTTTTTGAAAACATTCCCATGACCTGACAAAAGTATAAAATAATTTAATATTAAAAGAGTTTTTAATCTTTTATTTAAGATGCATTTCTATTAGATAAGTTATGGGAAGCATTTACAATAAAAAACCCCCTCTCACTCGCTGATTGGGGGTTTTACCTAAACCTTATCACAATGCGGGCAGATGCCCGCACATTGAAATGCTAAATTAATATAAAATACGAAAATCAATATTGCCTGTTAAATGCTGAATTGCGCATATAGTCATTAAACCTGCGCTTATATTCTCTTTCTTCGTTTAATCTTCTATAGAGCACTGAACATCTCCAGGCACACAATCCACAGGCTAAGAAAGCCACTGAAAGACAAGTTAAGGTCTCCTTCCTGGCTTCGGCTTTTTGGGCGGCTGTCATTTGACGGCCGGTATGCTTCCTGCCAACGGCCCCAAAAAAGGCGAACATGGTAATTATACAGGCCAATAATATATTGCGAACGATGGCTTTCATGACTCTAAAAATAGAATTAAATATACTAACAATTTTAGTAAATTCAAGATTTTTTTAATTTAATTCGTAAATATTATTGTTTTTTTCTGGCTGACAAAACCCTTTCCCGGATGGTATCCGTAATGGAGGATTCGGGAATCCCCTGAAACTGAATGACCGGGTTTTCCGGGTCGGTACTTTTTAAAGTCAGGTACATTAGCTTGAATACCTGCAAAATAAAAGACTGCGTAATAATGTAATCCTTTACCCTGAACATTTCTACCTGGTCAATCCGCTTAAAGAAAATTCCACGGGTCAGCCGGATATATTGCTCCGTCACCAGGTATTGAAAGCTGCGAATGTACAAAAGCCTGTACCAGGCGGCAGCACAGACCGCAAGGCTGAACAGGATAAAATACGGTGACAGCCACCAGGCCAGCAAAAGGAAAGTGATGGCCAACAAGATCAGCGGCAACGCTTTCAGAAAAGCAAACACCATGGCCGGTTTTAATAAAATATCATCGTTCTGCGTCATATTTTAATTGTTCTAAAAAAGTTAACGATTGAACCGGCTTGCCGGTACGGAACCGTGGGCGTATGCCGAAAGCCTCCTGGAAAGCATGAAGGGTGGCCTGTTCCTGTTTAAAAATGTGTGATTGGCTGCCCCGGCAGATCACGATCCCATTTTCGGAATGGAATACGCTTATGGCTATGTTCTTTATTCCTGCCGCCACTTTGATATCGGTGATATGGCCGATGAGGTCCTTGCCA
Source organism: Mucilaginibacter sp. (assembly GCF_035492695.1). Classification (GTDB taxonomy): domain Bacteria; phylum Bacteroidota; class Bacteroidia; order Sphingobacteriales; family Sphingobacteriaceae; genus Mucilaginibacter. Next base: position 303,236 of record NZ_DATJJC010000012.1, read on the forward strand.
AATACCAGCGTAAACTTTCGCCCTTTGAAATTCTGCCTGATCCAGTTGCCCTGCTCCGGGTACCACCGGTTACCGATAGCGATAAATGCCAGTTGTTCCAGCCTGGGAAAGCGATGGCGGTTTAGCGTGATAAATGCCATTGCCTCGATAACTGAATAGGTAACGATCACATGGGTTGCATGATGACTGCCTGCCACCCAAAGGTTTTGTGTTGACGGCACGGTATGCAAACCTTCGCCATAATGTTCCTGCTGGTCACCGTAACTGAAATAAAGTTTTGCAGAAACCTTAAAAAAGGCCTGGATTTCGGGGGAAACGCCAAGCCTTGTTAACAAGCGATTCATTAGCGTGAACTTCCGCTGCGGGTATAAGAACGGTTAAACTGGTTAGGGACAAATCCATGCTGGTTCCCGATATCCTTGAGCGCCTGGTAATAGCCGGGGCTTAATTTCTCCGCGGCTTTTTGTTCCCGCTTCTGGTTAAACAAGGCGTTCAGGCCCTTGTGCACCATGTAGGAAAGCCCTCCGTCGATCAGAATGGATGCCACGAGTGCAAGCTTATTGGAGCGGACGCCGTGGTGGTCGCTAGCGGAGTAACTGAACCTGGTGCCATCTGCAATCTGCACTTCTTTACCTCTGCGGTATTGTTCTTTTTGTGCAGGTGTCAGAAACTCATTGTTTACCATGTCCGGAGCTAAAATCTTCTGGGTGTCTGAAATGATATACTCTTTTGTTTCCGGATCGTATTCAATGAGCATCTCCTTTTTATTGCCATGATTATCAAGGGTGATTTTTAGCAGGTTGGCCACCTCGCCTTTTCGCAACTGCTGCGCCTCCGTTTCGTTCAAAAATTCAGGCGTAGCCGCATTTTTGTATATCGGATGAATGAGCAGATCCAGCTTGCCTTTTTCATTCGGCTTCAGCGAAATCTTCGCGTTGATGGATTTGATCTTGATATTTTCTGTTTCGAGGTCATGCAGCTCCAGCAGGGAGGTGCGGCGGCCTGAAAGCAGGGCTTTCAGGTCATCGACATTTAACAGCAGCTGACCGCCCGCGGCCAGCCCGATGGTTTCCAGATCCTGGATCGGAAGATCATCTTCATGAAAATTAACGGGATTCATTTATCGTCCTATTTTATGGTTTTGGCCCTGTTCTTCTTCCAGTACCATTTCCGGTTCGCGCGGGTTAGTTTTAGCCTCCAACAGGGATTTATAGAGGCCATATTCCGGCTTCAGTACCTTGCGGGTGCCCCCTGCATCTTCGACTTTGATGCTTTTGGTTTTATAAGTTTCAAGGACTTTATAGGTAGTATCCATGTAAGCGATTTCATCGCCTTTTTGGAAACCTGCTTCGGCCCCCTGTTTTTGCTCACGCTTCTGATTCACCCCTAATAATAAGTTAGCGATCTTTTGCGCATCCCTGGAAGCTTTGGCAATTTCGAAAGGCTCATCTTTTAATATTTTGGCAAAGTTGTTCATGTAGGCATTATGCTGGCCGAAGTTATGGCCTATCTTTAATTCGCCGCCGATGAGTATGGCTGCAATCGCCGCGCGCATTTCTTCACGTGCATATTCCATGGAACCGAACTTGCCTTCCATCGGGCGGTTTAAACGGTTTTCATGACCTGTCCAGTGGGCCAATTGATGAATAGCGGCCTGCAGGTATTTTACTTCATTGTCAAATTGTTCCATTTCCGGCAGGAAAATAGCGTCACGCTGTTTGTCATAATATGCTTCGTGACCACCGTGGATGATCACGGCTTCGCTGTCTTCGATCAGTTTCATGGCCCGTTCAACCGGAACTAACGCTTGTTGCGATTCCTGTTTTTGCAGGAATTCATCCAAAGGGGTGATATCGTTCATCTGCTCCGCATTGAAGAGAAAGGCTTTGCCCTGCTGCGGCTTTTCAAATTCGACGGTTTTGGTTTGCGTTACGCCCGCCTCATCTTTGATCCGCTGGCCCTCGGGAGTACGTATCGCCTCGATATCGCTGGTTTTGGGGAATTCGATCATCGTACCTTTTTCGTCCTTTTTCACCCATGAACCGGCATAGCGGGCAGCATCCGCCGACATCCAGCGCGGGTCGTCATGCCGCTGCATACCCAGGATCAGTGCGTTCATGGCGCTGTACCCTTTCCCGGTAGAAGGATTGACCGGTTTCACAAAGGCAGGCATGCCATTGTCTTTAACCGGTTTTTGAAACAGGGAATTGCCCTCTTTAATTTCTGCGATCAGCTTGTCTGAAAGCTGTATCGGCAGTGCTTTGAAATTTTTGCTCATTTTCTTGTTTTTTTAGCAGTTCATATAAAAATTTAATTGGATTGATGTATTGATGCCTGTACCGGATACTGAAATGCAGGTGTTCGCCTGTCACCCGGCCGGTAGCGCCGGTTATGCCAATGGGTTGACCAGCTGTTACGCTATCTTCCGTTGCCACTAAAATTTTGCTGAGGTGGCCGTAAACCGATTCTACCTGCCCATGTTCCAGCCAAATATTTATCCCAAGTCCGGCATCATATCCGGTTGATTCCACCAGGCCATTGAAAATGGCATACACGGTATCGTGACCGGCTCTAAAGTCAATACCCTGGTGCATGGCATATTTCCCGGTCAGGGGATGGATGCGGTAACCGAAACCGGAATTTATATGGAGGTGTTTGAGGGGCAGGCAGACCAGGCAAAAGCTGATCAGCATTTTCACCGGCCGTAAGAATTAGCCAGTTCCCGCTTTTGTTCCGGGCTTATTGATTCCAATACTTTTTCCTGTATGCCGGGATTGTCGTTGGCAATGGCCAGCGCAGCATACAGGGCCTGCGAAGTCCCCCTGTCCTGCAACAGCATGATCTTATACATGGCCTTAAAGTCGTCAAGCGGCATGGATGAGCCGTTGTGCGTCAGGTCCTCAAAGACCTGCTGTTTATCTTTCAGCATCATTACCTGCCCTGCCGGATAAAAGGCTTCACCGGCCCCGGGAAACCGCACATAGTTTTCTGTTTCAGATCTTGCGTAGGTCAATACGCCGATCATCCCCTTTTTCATATCGGGGTTTAATTCCAAATCCGGCTGCACCAACACGAGCGTGCCGGTTAAATTCTGTTTGTCCATAAAATTAATTTTTAAGATTTTACCTGCCTATTTTTCGTGCCGGGGCAAGGTCTATGACTTCGTTCAGCCGGATCGTGGCCACGCGATGGAGCTCGGGGTCGTCCTGTATTAGTTCAAAGGCAGTCTTCAGTTGTTTGGTCGATCCGGATGACCGCAGCAAGGAGAGGGTTCGTAGATTTCGAGACACAGGCGGCCATTGAACAGCCTGGTAAGTTTCCGCCAACTCATTAAGCTCGTCAGCGGTTTTAAGGACAAATAAGGTCCTGGAGCTAAAACAATCCACTTCCTCATCCTCAAATCGTACCCAGATCTTGTCTTCTGTAAAGTCTGTAAATTCGATTGTCCCAATTTTGCCGACGTGGTCAGACGTCCAAAGGACGGGGCTAACCACTACCATCAATCCGGGGGTATCTTCCGCTTTCATAATTTTGCTTTAAATGTTTATTGATATTTGGTTGAGTAGATTCACCTTTTCAGGCCCCGGTTTTGACTAATTCCGAGTAATTGGTCTAATCCTATTGTTGCCGCAATGCGGATGCCGTCGTTTTTTTGAACCAGTTCCATCGCTTTGCGTACATGCTTTTCCGTGCCATGATCCAATAGCAGGGCTATATTCTTGAGGTCTTTAAAATCGTCAACTGAAAGTGTCAGTGCATTGTGGTGCAGAAGGTCATAGATGTCTCCCGGTGGTTTTAAGACAAGCAGCGCATCCGCGCTATAGAAACCAACTTCAAAGTCATCAAAGCCGATATAAAATTCATCGGTATTTAAGATCGCGGCTGTTACGAAGCCGATCTGACCCTGCTTGTTCACCGGGTCATCTTTCAGTTCAGGGTGCACCAACAAAAAATCGGGCAGCTGAATTTCGTTCGGGTTCTCTTTCATTTCTTCATGGTCGCTTTAATTGGTACGGGCGAGGCGGACGGTTTGAATGTCAATACCATCTCCTGTATTTCCTGGCTGATATGATTAAAGTTCTGGCGGAGCTTTTCGTCCAGCTTTCCGCCGAAATCATAAAAGGCGGGCAGGGGTTTGTAGCCTTTTTCTTCGCGCTTAATGGCGTTCATGTCGAGATTGATCCTGCAGTTAATGGCCGACGTTTCGAACTGCCCGGTAAACTTTTCCTGTGCATCGGCGGCAATTACACCGACCATCTCGCCGGAATTGAGCGATGCTATCTTTCCTGCCGGAATGAGGGCCTCCAGTTTTTCGTTCAGAGAAGTGGATGTTTTGTTGCGGTCGATGGACAAGCCCTCACCGATCTGTTTAGATTTGCCAAAGAGCCGTTCCAGCCATTCCAGCGTTTCCTTATTCCTGACCGAACCGGAAAGCACGGTACCCACTACGGCAGTGATAGTAGCTGCGGTATCTTTACCATATTGTTGGTTGAATTGCGGCAGTTCCTGCAAACCCATCAAGACGGCTACCTTATTCGACCTGGCCGTTGCAATTAAATTTTCTACCCTATGTACAAACAGGGTCGGCACCTCATCCACGATCAGCGCGGAAGGCAGGTTGCCTTTAGTGTTGATCAGCTTCGTCAGGCGGTTGATGATAATGGAATAGCAGGCCGAATTGATATTTTGGGTATTCGGGTCGTTTGCCAGTACCAGCATCCCCGGATTCTCTTTAGCTGAAATTTTCAGGTCAAAGTCATTCCCGGAAAAGACCCAGTAGGTTTCCTTTGTCGCCAAACGGCTGATAAAGATTTTCAGGGTACCGATCTGGCCCTCTAACTGGTCAAACGCTTTAGCGTTATAGGCTGTCATAAAAGGTGAAAGCAGCGACCGCAATTCAGGCTCGGAGGTCAGCGCATTGAATATCTCCTCATAGGAACGGTTAAGCAGCGCCAGTACGTGGGGGAAGCTGGAATAGATACCGCCTTTATATTTGCTCATGAAATACACACAGGACGCTAAAAAATTAATTGCAGACTGCGTAAAGAACTGGTCGCTGCCGCCGGAGCGGTCACCTTTTTTCAAAGCTTCTACCAATGCTTCGGCGGTTTCTGCTGCATCAGCCAGCGAGCGGATATAATCAGCACGCCAGGGGTTGATCCTGCGGCTTCTTTCGATGTCATTTAAATTAATAACATGAAAAGCAAAACCTTTCAATTTGCCATTTTGCCTGGCCAACAGGTAATGGTAATAAGCTATGTGGCCGAGGTCAGGGAACTTGAAATCATACAGGCAAACGGCGAACTCCTTGTCGATCAATTGCCGTATGAAAGGATTTACAATGGAAAAGCTTTTACCGCTGCCCGGTGTGCCGATCACCATTGTGCCCCGGAAAACATTGCAGATATTGATCCAGCCGTTTCTTACTTTTCCCTTATAATAGAAAAGCATCGGGATGTTCACGGAGTAAGGGGTGTCTACCCGTTTGACGGGCTGCATGAAACTTTCCGCTTCGGTGTTCCATTTGTCCTTGCCTAACCCCGATTTGATAAACTTGGAGATATTGTCCATGGACAGGCTGATCATCAATGCCCCGGTAAAGGAGCAGACCATGTACAGCAGATCATACCAGGTGGTATAGGCAAACGCCAGCGGGGAGGCACGTCCCTGAAAAACAAGGCAACCAAAGAATAAAAACAGACCGAGCGCAAGCGGGTAAACGATGTGCTTTTTGGGATCGAGGTCTGTTTTCTTTTTTGCCAGCGTACCAATGCTGACCAGGCAGATGAGGCCAAACGTGGTCAACTTGCTATAAATAAGATCCGAGTAAATCACCAGGTGACTTATCTTATCCAGCGGGGTAAAAAAAATGCCCCAAAAAGGGGCGCCACGGTAAATAAAAATTGCTGCTTCTAACAGTAAGGATACGTAGATAGCGCACTGCAAAAAGCCATGCAGCTTTTGCTGCTCTCGCGTTTCTTCCATAAGTAATTTGATTTTTAACGGCTGGAACGAGGGCTTCACCGCTCTTCCATAAAAAATTAGATTAAAATGAACAAGCCACCGAAAAAATCCGGTGGCTTGTTGATGAAGCTGACGGCCTATTCGGCCTTGTCCATCTTTCGCCTAAACATTTTCAACGTTTCACTAATACCGGGGTAACTTCTATCGTCTCTATATGTTCTTCGATATTTAGCTGTTCAGCCTGTGCTTGTTTTTCCTTTTCCGCAATCCGTTGATTGATCTCCATTTCCAGTTTTTCCATGTCTCTCTTCAGGGCGACCAGTTCGTATTCCTGTTCAAATGGTCTTTGCGAAAGCTCGCGGACTTCAGGAATCTGTTTATTGATAGTCTCCAATTCCTTCTCATAGCGTTCAGCCATGCCAATTACCCTGTTGATCGCATCTAAAAAATAACGTGCTGCCAGTTTGGGATTATCAATGTTGGGCGCCCCTCCGTTCTGCATATATTTGATACCTGTAATCCGGCTCTCTGCATACAGCGAAGTAACATGGGTTATCCTGCTGGAAAATCCGTCTTCCACGGTTTGGAGTTTGCGCCTGATAAAAAGATCAAAACCATACAGCTCACCCAAGCGAAATTCCGGTTTGTTAAAGTCTTCCGGATGCCAGTTTTTATACAGATCAATCAGTTTCTGACCAATGGCTGTTGCATCAGCCTGGAACAGGTCTGTCAGTTTCAGCGGATTGAGTTTCGCGCCTTCAGCATCATGTTTAAGGACACTTTTGTACGTGATCTCATCTTTGCGAACCAGCTCCAGCGTCGATTGGGTTTCCCTGCTTTTATTTTCCAGGTCTTCCAGCAGGTAACGGCTCCGGGCGACTTCTTTGAAATGAGCGCCTTTATAGCCTTCCAGTTCTGCAACCTTCTTTTCAAGACGGGTCTTTTCAAGCAAGGACGTATCGCCTGATAAAATCGCGATATACTCGGAAAAGCTCATACCGCTTTGTTCATCCATCGCACCTTCATCCAGCGTACGCACGGAGAGTTCATTATTTTTCATCTGGCTGATGAAGATTTGCTTGTTCTTGAGCAGGTTGAATTTGTAGTTATCCAGGGATTGCTCCACGGCATAAATGAAATTCCTGACCTTGTTGCCATAAAACATTTTGGCGAGCCAGTTGCCTTGCCTTGCTCCGCGGCCATCGCGCTGCTCCAGTTCCGATGGTTTCCAGGGAATATCCAGGTGATGCATGGCAACGATCCGTTCTTGAACATTTAAACCCGTACCCGCTTTTTCAGTGCTGCCGACCAGAATCCTGATCTCCCCGGCGTTCATTTTTCTAAACAGCTCTTTGCGCTGCTTATCCGTCGCCCAGTTATGGATGAAGGTGATCTGGTTTGCAGGGATATTGAAATCATTTACCAGTTTATCCCGCAGGGCATCATATACGTTGAACTCATCAACTTTGGGTGTACCGATATCGCTGAAAATGATCTGTGTACCCTTGTGGGGGGTGCTTTCATGATAGATCTCTGAAACGTTCCGCGCACAAACATTCACCTTGTTACCGGGGTGGTCTTCATATTTGTCCGGGTTGACCAGGCGCATGTCCACCGCCATTTTTTTGGCGTAGTTGGTAGCGATCAGCATCCGGCCTTTATCCTCATCCTTAGTCAAAGGACGCCTGCCGATCAATGTAGCATCACCTGTTTTGGCGAATTGCATCAGCCGTTTAATAAAATCCTGCTGATCCGGCGTGGGTTTAATATTGACCAGCGTTTCCTCCATTTCCGGCTTATCGAGGTTGATATGTTTGGCCGTTTTATAATCGGTGATCTGGTTGTAAAACAGCGCCAGCTCAGGCACTTTAATGAAATGGCGAAAACGCTCTTTGGCCCTGATCTCGTTGGTTACGGTAAATTCAAAATCGACCGTTTTGCGGGCATAAACCGCAGCCCAGGCATCAAAATTGGAGATTTGCTGCCTTTCCAGTTCTTGTGGCCGGAGGTATTTGAAGATCAAATACATTTCGGTCAGGCTGTTGGAGATCGGCGTGCCGGAAAGAAAGGTTGCACAAAGGTCGGCATCGTTCCTTTCCTGCAGGGTGCGTATGGCAAATAGCATGTTGAGGGCTTTTTGGCTGCCTGCCATATTGCCCAGGCCGGCTACCCGCGTGTGCCTGGTGGTGAAAGTCAGGTTCTTGAATTTATGAGATTCATCGATAAAGAGGTGATCGATATTCAATTCACGAAAATTGACGCCGGAATCCTTCCGCTGGGCGATAGCCTCCATTACGCCTTTCAATTTAGCCTCCAGGTTTTCCTTCCTGATCTCCAAACCTTTCAGCATTTCACGGGTGATCTCTTCACCTGAACCCTGAGCTGCGATCAAATCAAGCTCGGTGTTATCCAGTTCAATTTCCAATATCTGCCGCTGGATCTCCGGTGCCTGGGGGATTTTCCCAAACTGGTCATGTGTCAGGATGATGCAGTCCCAATTGTTATTTTTTATCTCGTGAAATATCCGTTTGCGTTTCGCGGGTTCGAAATCGTTTTCGCCGGGCGCCAATAATTTTGCCTTGGGGTAAGCCAGCCGGAATGTGTCGGTGATCTGCTGGACGTTGGCTTTCAGCGCCAGTATCATCGGCTTATGAACGATGCCCAGCCGTTTCATTTCCATCGCGGCGATGATCATCGTCAGCGTTTTTCCCAAACCCACTTCGTGGTCGATCAGCCCGCCGTTGTTCTGCATAATCCGCCATGCGGCATTGCGCTGGGAGCTAAATAGCGAGGGTATTTTGAGCGCCTCCAGGTCAAGGCCGGGAAAGGTCAGGTGGCTTCCGTCATATTCGCGGAGGGCGTAGCAATTGTAGGTGTCGTTATAAAGTTTCTCTAAGCGCTGCTTATCCTGATTGGGAAGCTCCAATAGCCAAAGGAGATAACGGGCCCGAATATTGTCAATCTTGCGGTGCGCATTTTGTATTGCTTCGGTGTCGGGAACACGCACTACTTTGCCGTACTGCTCTACGGGGTAGGTAAAATGCGGGGTTGTATTAAGGAGTGCATACTCCAGTAAGGTACGGCCTGTGACCTTGTTACTTTCTTTCGGTGTTACCGAAAATTCCTCATTGGTAATTGTATTACCCTTTTTTGCATAGCTGACCTTATAGGTGTCTACGGAGCCATAATAATCTACCCTTGTATCCAGCTTAAATAAGTCGGCAGCAAAACGCTGGTAATATTCAACGGGGACCCAGCGTTCACCCAGGTTAAAGTCGAGCCGTTCAAACGGGATCCTTTCGGGCTGAACACGGTGAATAGCGGCAAGGCTCCTTGCAAACTGCAGGTTTTGCGGTTCTCCTGCTGCGAGTTTCTCTGCTATCTTTAGTTTCTGAACGACATTGCCTGACAGGTAATTATCGGTTGTTTCCCAGGCAAGTGTGTGCGGGTTAAGCAGAATTTGCTTGTCCAGTTGCAGAATGATCTCATCCTCCGTTAAGCCGGTGACCTGGCCGATGATCGAAAGGTCAACCCGGCCGGTATCATTCAGGCAACGTGCCAGGGCTTCAGCGGGATCATCTGTTTTCAGCATTTCTTTTTGCTGAAAGAGCGGCCCGTAAAATATATCAGACCGTACAAATTGCTGCCCGTCCCTGACTTCAAGCGAGGCCAACATATTAAACCCTAAAGCCGCATCGTTTAATATGCGGTTCCGGTTTGTGTTGCTGTTCAGTACGCCATGCTTAGCTACAAAGGCATCATAGTAAAAGTTAAGTGACTTCCGAAGTTCCGGGAACTGGATCCCGTGCTCATTTTCATAACCTGACAGTTCAAGGTATATATCCCGGAGCGTTAGGTAATCCTCGTAAAAGGACAATTCCGGCTGTGGATCGAGCGGCTCGAATTTAGCCTCAAGGTTGTGGGGTTCGCCGATCAGCCCAAGCTTGCCGTTAAATATGACCAGTGTGTCTTTGATATAAAAGGGCTTCAGGTCTGTAAAAGCTTTGGGCCTGTCCGGTTGTAATTTAAAAGCGGGTTCAAGGCTTGTATCCCCTTCGTAGCGGTAATCGTGGCCGAAATTTTTCAGCTTTACGGAAAGGGCATCCAGTTCCTGGCCCAGGCTGACGCCTGACATCCACTTGTCGGGAAATGAGATTTCCGAAAGGTTACTGTATAGTTTGTAGTTGTACCGGCTATTTGCGTTTGCACGGGCGCTGATCAATACAATGCTGTCATGCAGTGGTTTAGCAGTTGTGCGAATGACGCTGATCACGCGTGCTGTCCCGGCATCGACAAATTGTTTATCCAGGTCATCGAGGTAAGCAAGGGCCTTGTTTTCCCGGAATTCCTGCATGGGAGAATCAAAGAGGCCCAGCTGTCCGAAGCTTACTTCTGTCTTATCTGCTTTCTCCTGTTGAGGTACCGGCAAAAAGGTAAACTGGCCCGGTTGCGACTGCTTGCTGTTGAACGAGATGGCCTCCCATTTTGCATAATTAAAATTGGCAAATCCGGCAACCAATTGATCCTTGAGCAAGGGTACGATATCCGGCATATCGCCATTTTGCCAGGCCACCCGGGATGCTTTTCCTCTTGCGTTGGTGCCTTCAATGATTTCATCGGCATAGACCAATTCATTTTTATCCGCCAGCCAGGCATTCAAATGGTATTTGCCAAAAGCGTTTTGAACTTCAACGGTATCGATCAGCTGGCTTTCGGCATCAGTAAGTGTTTCCTTCGTATCGTTTTTCTGCACCAGGATCAGGTGCATGCCGACTTCTACGTTGGCATTTTCCTTCATCATGTTTGCCGGCAGAACGGCTACGCTTAACAGGTCGGCGGAAGTAAACAAGTATTTCCGGGCAAGAGCGTTAGACGGATTATTGAGGAAGGCATCCGTTACGATATACGCTAAGATGCCGCCGTCTTTAATCTTATCCAGCCCTTTGGCAAAAAAATAGGTATGAACTTTGGCCGAGATGCCGCTTTTGTTATAAGCGGGATCATGCACAGCGATCTTCCCGAACGGGATATTGCTGATGACGAGATCTGACTGTGCTTTTTCAGCCGCTGCCGTTTCTTCCAGCTTTTTGATCTGCACCTCGACCGGCAATTCGTAGACCGAGCATAGCGCTGTCAGTATTTTCCCGGTCAGTATATCTTTTTCGACGGCGTTGATCTGCTCCAGCCCATCAAATGCCTGTACTGCTTCTTCAATAAAAACGCCCGCCCCGGCACTCGGTTCGTATAAGCGTTTCGGCAATATATTGGCTTCAGCCATTGCAGCATAAATCGCCCTGGGAATATATTCCGGCGTATAGTAGGCGGTTTGAGAACTGCTTTTGAGCGCATCGACTGCCTCTTTGTAAGCAGCGGCAGTCAGTTTTTCCCGGAGCAGGGCATGCAATTCCATGACCTGCGGGTAAAGTTTAATGTCTGCGGCGGAAGCGCCGAATTTTGTCCATTCTGTTAGTTCACCGGGCGGGAAGAGCACTGCTTTCAGGCCGCCAAAACCGGCATATTTTTTCAGCGTTTCTAATTCTGTTTGGGAAGGCGGCTGGCCGTTGAAGTCCAGCGCGATTCGGATGGCTGCAATATTGTCTGCCATCTTCCTTACCGGATTAAATGCCATATTACACCTCCTGTAAATAGTCTGCTATGGTGCCGATCACTTCATATTTTAAAAAGCGGTCGTCCTCGTCGAGGCCCCGGATCAAAGGCGCACAGAGTTCGAGGATATTCGTAAGCTCGTAGTGTAGAATCCCGTGGTTGGAAAAACGCAGGTAAGTCCTGAAAAACTCTTCTTCCAACACAAGCTTTACATAATCGTAGGCTGTGGAATCAGTCATAAGAATGGAATGAACATTTAATTCGGCAGCATATCTGCGTCCAGTATATCCTGGTACGAAATACTTAAAGTCACGATGCGGCCGGAAAGCTGCTTTTCGCTGAGTTCTGCGTGAAGCACTTTATTGCCCGGAAAGGACATTTTCTTAAAAACAAAGATGTTCCGGTAATTCCTGGCGAAGGCTGGCGGATTGAACAGCACAAACACCGGTTTAATCTCTACCGATTGGTTATTAGCCGCCTTGGTTACCTTTTTATCATCTACCTTAAACCGGAAATCCGAGATGTCGTATTTGAGGTTGGTCTTATTATGATAGGAAATGTCCAGAAAAATATAGTCGCCAACCGTGTAGACGTGGTTTAACTGGCCTTTAATGCCAAAAGCCTTGACCTTTTCCATGCGTTTATCGGGAGTCTTGGCAACCAGGCTGAGCGCTAAACCTTTTAGCTGGTTTTGGGACAGCCCTATGCCGGAAATATCCAGCGGCCGCATATCCCGGGGAACAATGTTGATTTCGGTGGGCACACCAGGATAGCCGGGTAACAGCCGGTATTGTGCAATAAATTTTTCACCCGCTATAGTAACCACCGCACCCATAAATGATTTGAGCGAATCCCGCAATTTTAAGCGCAATACATTTTTGAGCGGCAGGTCGCCTACCAATTCTTTTGTGGAAATGTCCACGTACTGAATAGGTTCCGGCGAGATAAAATGAATGGTCAGGTTTTCCGGCAGGTAGACTACAGGCAGTTTTTCCTGGGCATAAAGGGATGGGGCGCAAAGCGCCAATAAAAGAAATAAGATCGTTTTCATTGTCAATAAGATTTTTCGTGTTTTTTATTTTTTTTCATCGGTACTCCGGCCGCTTTCGCTTTTTTGAGCGTTTTGTAAGGCATCGGGATCGATTAAATAGAGGTAAGAGTTGTATTTGAGCTTTGCCTTGTTTTTGCGGATGAGGTCGGCAATAGCAGAAGAAGTTGACTGGAACACCTTATCCAGCGAACTCATGATAAACTGACTGTTTCCCGAACTGCCGTCTATGGTTACTCCCTGCACCGAATTGCTGCCTAAATCCTTGGTAAAGTCCCGAAAGGCGGATGAAGGAACGTACAGTCCGGGTAATCCGTCCATATCGTATATATCCAGTTTTACCGGTAGTATTTTCCCGTCGTAAAGAATGGATGTTACGGCAAGGGTTACCCGCTGTTCCGTAAACCCGCTGATCCGGGCAAACAGGTAAGTCCCTTTTTTGATCAGGTTGTTTCCCGCTTTGATATCTTCGAGCAGTTTCAGCCGAAGTCTTGAGCCTGCGTAACCCGTTACATTTTCGTCTATGACGGCGCTGATAAAGGCGGTCTCCTTTTCCGGGAGCACGGTATTAAAATCGCCTGAAATGGCATCAGCTTTTTCAACGGTCAGTTTGACCTGGCTTTGTTTGAGCTTAGCCGCTTTATCGGCTGCCTGCTTTTTCTTTAACTCCTCTTTATAGGCCGGATCATTTTGCTTGTTGATGCTGTCCATGATGGCTATTTGCTCCTTAAAAATCTCCATAGGGTCTTTTTCTTTTGGAGCATTTTCTACACGGCGGGGAGGATTAGCCTGCCGGTTGCTCATTTCCTCTATGGCTTTGGCGACCTGCCGGTCATGTACCAAACCAGCGAATTGCTTCTGACCGGGGCCAGCGTGGCTGCCTGTACCAAATTTTAGTTTCATCGCCTGTTGAATGGAATCCAGCTTTTTCCTTTGCAGATCCGAATAATCATTATTAAAGGCAGAGTTACTTGAATTTTCCCGGGGTATGGCGTTTACAGCCGTTAAGCCATCGGCTTCTTTAAAGGTATTCCGGTAGGCATCCAGTTTATCTGTCAGCTGTTTCTTCCGTACATCGGCAGATACTTTACCGACTGAGCCATTCAGGCCCGCAGTTTCTTTGACGGTTTGCTTTGGCTTGGAGAAGCCACTATGCCAGACATAAAAGAAAAGGCATAAAAAGGGCAACAAGATGACCGGCAGCACGTACCTGGGCTGCTTAAAATCAATTTTCATGGCGTTTTATTTTAGGGTTTGGTGAATTTTGGAGAGGCGGTCAAGAGCGCTATCCAATAAGGTGCTGTCTTCAGCTGACAGTTGTTTTTTTGCTGTCAGGCTGTCCACCACCTTTTTAAGTTTCATGGTTTCGCGGATGTTGCCGGTCGCCTGCATGATCTGGTTAAAGCCATCCTCAACCGGGTTGACCTTTTTTACCACGGTTATTTTTGACTTCTCCGGGTGGTGAAAAACCGTAAAAGATAATATCAGGGATGCACCCATCAGGACGATCATGCACCCAAAAAAGAACTTTGGATATGCCCCTATCAGTCGTTGACCGGCATCGCCGGCAATTGAAAAGTAGGCACCGAATTCCTTGCGTATTTCGCTGTACAGGGTATCCCTGGGATCTCTGTTAGAATGTATTCTTTTCCACATCTTGCAGGTCTTTATTTTCCAAAGTTTTCCAGTTGGTGATCAGGACACCGTGCGGGTTATGATCACTTCGCGGGATGTCTTTCAGGTAGCCTTCCGTGATCAGGGACCGCACCACGGTGGAGCTGCGCCGGTCAATTTTGAGTTTGCCGTAGTAGCGGAAATAATGCCTGGGCATGTCCACAGAGATAGAATCCGTTTGCAGCGTTAACACCGAGCTGGAGGAAAGGATGGAGTTAAAAAACCCGTTTTCCTTCAGGTTATTATATTGCTCCATGCCCGACTCATCGATGAGGTACATGGCTTTTTTCATCTGGTATTCCATGTATTTATCGTCCGGCGTTAAGGAGAAGAAAAGGGAATGAAACAGGTCAACATCGGCCCTGTACTCCGCGGGCCGGTTCATTTGCATGTCTGTTTGCCTGGCCAGAATGGGAATATTGTTATCCAGTATATAAATGCTTTTCTGCGCATTGGATACCAGTTTAAAAGCATACAGGCAATTCATTCCAACGATGACCAGTGAGGTCAGCAGGCTGCCCGCTGCGATGAATGTCGCCAGCCTTACTTTAGCTTCGATATTTTTAATGATCATAATAAAAGGCGTTAAATAAAAAAGGCCGGCCCACAGCTTGGGTCAGCCTCAAATCAAAAGGGGAAAGAAAACAAATAATTAAAAGAAGCTGCCGGTAGCTTTGCGTGCCATGCTCACTACGGTTCCGGCACTGCGGCCAAAAGTGGAAGTAGCCGAACTGATACCGGATGTCGAGATGATCCAGGTTGAGATACTTGGAACAGTGAACATACAGATGGCGCCGATCAAAAATACAATAATGACTGTGCCAAATGACAGAATGCCATTTCCGGCAAACCAGGCCATTTTTTCGAGGTTCGCGCTCGCGCCGTTTTGTCCAACCAACTCCTGGTATTTGCTGATCTCGGAGGTCAGCGCATATTCCTGCATCAAGCCGGTAAGGTACATGATCAGGTAAGCAATGCCGCTGTACAGGTTAACCGAAATAAAGCGGGCGATCCAGGTGCTGAAGCTATCGCGGAAAGCAGGCAGGATGCTGACGGCTACGGCAAAGGGCCCCAATATGATAAGAATAGAGGAGTAGATGATCTGTATCATAAAGATGATATAGACCGCCAAACGCAATATCCAGATACCCAATAGTTCCAGCAGTTGGGTGAAGAGCAACTGCATGCCGACTGTTAGGCGGTTCTTCAATTCGAGCAGTGGAGAAACAACAGTGCTGATCCCTTCCTTAACGGTACTGGTTACGGAATCCCAGGCCCGCCCGTACCAGGTATCACTTTCTTTTTCGGCGACCTCGGTTTGAGCCTGGTAGGTGTAAAGGGAATTGGCGACTGCCAGCATCAGGTTTGACCTGTTTAAGCGCAGGTTGTCTACGGTCGTTTGCTCGCTGTCAAACATCTGTTCCGTTTGGTTGGCTACGAGATCTGTTGGGAACGCGATCATCTTAACGAATACGCCCCACCATAAAATGATCATGGCCAGACCGAAGGGACGCAACAGCGGCATGATCTCTAACTGTTTATCCCCCACCATCATCTCGTATGACTTAATGGCAAAAAAGATGATCATGAATATGGCGGCAAGCGCTTTGGCATCTGTAATGAACATATCGAAATGTGTCCAGACGGAATCCTTGAGTCCTTTTAAAAACACCATGACGCCTGCTTCGTAAACGCCGTCGCCTTGCAGAAACTGCAGCGTTTTGGTGTTATCCGTGCCGGTAGTAGTTTGGGCGTAAACTGCGGTTATACAAAGGCACAGCAATACCAATAAAGTTATTTTCTTTTTCATTGGAGATGTTGTAAAACTTGGTTGGCGATCTGGATGTCTGTCTGTGGCGTCCAGTTACTGATGGTCACCTGCCCCGATTGAAGCTTCTGCTGCTGGGCGGTCATATTTAAGGTGGCTTGTGCAGATGAGGTCCGAATCGCCCATACCCCGGCCAGCCTGCGGTACTCCATCAGGTAGCGATGGTATGCAATGATTCGCGCCCCGCGATCCATGGTGGTGGTGTGTGCGGCCTGGATACGCTCCTTTAACATATCCAGCTCATTTTTATACCAGGTGTACAAGCCCTCGGAAACCAGTTTGGCGCTGACCTGCGGTGAAAGTCCGGCCAGAATGGATGCCATAGAATTATTAAGGACCGGCTTCAGTTCGTTGCGGTAATAAAGCTGCCATAAGGGGTCGGCATCAGAAATCAAACCGGACTGATTGGCGATTTCGGATAATGCCGTATTGCGAACAGTATCGGATTGCAGCTTGTACTTATTGTCGGTACTGTTCATGGCGCCTACTAAGGCAAGCCGCTGTGTTTGAGGGCCCGTTGCACTTAATGGCCTGAGGTCTGTTTTATGGTAATTGGGGTGAAACAATCCCCATGTCAGCCAGTAATATGGGTTGAGGCTTAAAAACCCGGCCTTCGGTGTAAACTTGTTCTGATCCCATTGGAGGTAGACCATGCGTTCCTCCTGGTAGCGGACGCTTTGATCCTGCACGACGGACTGGCCGAAGCATTGGTGGATCAGTGCGATCAGTATAAACGGTAGTAGAATTAAGTATTTTTTCATGATTTAAATTGCTTTTAAACGGCATTCGATTTATCATCCGACCGGGAATGATGGTCATTGATGTAAATATTTAGCACTTTGAATGATCTGACCAACAATGCGGGTATCCTGGCTGATAAAGTTGGCGAACGGATCAAGGGAAGCGATCACGCCGCGTTCCTTTGCCCAATACATGGCTTTCCAGGCACCGTAAGCTAATCCATCCAATATTTGCAATTGAGTAACTACTTTATGTAATAGCTGGTCACGCGAATTATAGTCTGCCAATACGTTATCGCCTTCTTTTAGAATATAGCCGGAAACATCGGTAACCAGGGCCAATGACCTCGTTCGCATTTCGGATGCGATATTTCCGGCAAATACCAGGAGATAGGGCTCACTTTTTGCCATATCCAACGCCTGGTTGATATAGCCGGTCATGTCGGCAATGATCACCGCTATGTTTTTGACGGCAAGCCCATCCTTCAGGGCGGAATTCACATTGGAAAGTCCCTCATAGATCATGGTTTGCGCCAATACCACCGAACCTACGTTGGTATTGAGGTCGTTGATATTGTTATTGATCTTACTGAGATATTGGTCGTGCGTTACTTCGGCGCTGCTTCTGACTGCAGCATTTTGTGTTACGGCAACGAGGTGCTGGTAGTCTATGACATATTCCTGCGCCCGTATCTCTTGAAAAGCAATGAGCAACAGGAATGCGATAAATAAACTTTTCATTTTTTCGTGTGATAATTGTTTTTATTTGGTACTCAAGCTGGCTCCGCCGGTTAGGTATTTAGCGTTTTGAATGATGTCGTTGCCGATAGCCTTATCGGCATCAATAAAATGCTGAAAAGGGTTTGCCGCCCTTAACAGCGAGGCCACGCTGGAATACTGCATTATATTGAGCATATTGCCGGATAAGTCCTGGATGTTGCTTAGTTCGGAGATCACATAATCAAAAAGCATCTTCCGGTCGGACGCTTTCATTTGGTTAACGTCGCCCAGCGACAGGGTAAGCCCGGTGACGTAGGCAACCAGGCTTTTCGCCTGTGAAGTGAATTGCAGGGCAGATTGGTAACCAATAGCAATTAAGGCGGGGTTTTTTTGAACCAGCTGGACGATCTGCGATTGGTTGCTGACAATGCGTTCTGCCATTGGGGTCGCATAAATACCGATATCTGCGATATTGATGGCTGTGCCGAGCGTGTTGTAGCGCTGTTGCAAAGTCCGGTACATGGCCTTCATTTTACTGAGCAGGGTCAGGTTCGCCTGTTCATTTGCCGTCGCCAGCGCCTGCTGATTTTTTGCTTTAACCTGCAGTTTGTTTTCGGATTCCGATTCGTCAACCAATTGGTGGAGCGCGGGAATATCCAATATTTTTTGCTGGGCAAAAACGTTCGTTGTCCCGGCGAATAAGGCGACAAATAATAAGATTATAGTTTTCATCACGCTACCGATTTTTTTATTGTTTTTATGAAATAGGGTCCATCCCGGCCTTTTGGTCCATCCGTAAACCTGAAGCTTTCTTGCCCATGGAAATTCATCTTCCAGAAACTCGTAAGCACTTTCAGGCTTTGCCGACCGGTGTTTGACTATGCCAGACAAATGGGAATCAGTCATTTTGAGATAATGATCGGATACCTGAGGCATTTCGCCTTTATGACAGACCATGAGAAATTCCACCGTCTTTTTATCGCTGCCTCTCTTCCATTTTGGCCGCACCCAAACAAATGAGCCACGGATTGTATAGCCCATGCGGGTCATATACTCCCTGCAGTCCATTGCATATTTTCCAGGCACCCAAACAAAAACGATATGCTTATCAGCTGTGAAATCCCTGAGTATATGTTGGATGAACTCAAAGGCCTCAATCGATCTTTCCAGTTTTGATGGTAAGTTGTCGGGGAGGCAAGGGCCTCTCGTTCTGAAGCGGTTAAACCGTTTCCATGGCGGGCAAACCATGATGAGATCAAAATTCATTGTTTGAGGTATTTAGCGTTGGTTAAGACGTCATTGGCTATCCGAACGTCCTGATTCTGCCATTCTGCCCAGGGATTAAGCGAGCGAAAAATGCCATTGATCTTTGCCCAGTACATGGCCCGGTCCATACCATAGGCTATTCCACGCAGAATACGCATTTGGTCCGCTATATGATTAAGCATTTTGCCGCGCTCACCGGAGTCCATCAAATTATTACCCCCCTTGAGTACAAATGCACTTACATCGGCGGCCAGTGTTGTTGCCCTTGTTTCGAAATCACGCGCCCCCTGCTCTGCAAACAGCAATAATACCGGGTCGGATTTAGCCAGCGTGACCGAAGCTTCCACATCCTTGACGATATCGGTGCCGCATTCGGCAATTTCCTTTATGGTCGTCAGGTTATTGATCACCGATGCTACCTGACTCAATCCCTTATAGATCTTATTTTGCAGATCGTTTACAATGACGAGTTGGCTGCTGACGGCGAGTTGCCCTTTCTGGATCAGGTTAAGCTTGTTATTAGTGGTGTTGAGCTGACTGTTTATGGCGCCGGCATTAACGGCGATAGCGGCAGATACCGCGGGGTCTACAACCAGTTCCTGGGCAAGGGAAGCATTGAAGGCTGACAATAAACACATAAAAAGCGGCCACATTATAAATTTGGTTTTCATGATCTTTGATTTTGATTAACCTGTGAAATGAAGGCAGGCAAAGATTTATTGCTGGCCTTAAAGTCCCGGATAAAGGCGTCAAGGCCTTCCGGGTAAGAACCGAAACGGTTGGTGTAGCTTTCTACCGCCGACTTCTCCGGTTTTTCCGTTGTATAGGTAAGGTATTGGTGTAACGAGACTTCTACCCCATATACCTCTCCGACAGCCCCACGGCGAATATATACCTCTTTGAACCGGCCACGATTTTCCGTATTGTCGAGTTGGTTGATGGTAAATATCTTGCGGCGTTCCGTTTCGTTGATGGACAGGAGCGCGGCGATGTCATTGTAATTGTCCTTGAACTTGGTTTGATCCAGCAGACAGATGGTGTCCGAATTATTGATAATGCTGTCTTTTACTACCGCATTTCCAATAATATCCCCCAGCTCCTGCGTGACTACAATCGCTTCTCCCCAAAATTTACGGACTGTCTTATATAAATACAGGAGATATCCCGCCATTAAAGGGCTGGCAATGGCTTTCCATGCTTCTTCGACAACCAATGCCTTGCGCTTATCCGAGCGGTAACGCATCTTTTGGATGAAGACATCCATGATGATGAGCGTGACAATAGGGAAAAGTATCTTGTGCTCTTTTATACTGTCAATTTCAAACACAATGAAGCGTTCGGTAAACAGCGATTTATCGGCTTCCTTATTGAGGATGGGTGCAAACTCACCGCCGCGATAAAACTTTTTGAGCACGTAGCGGAACTCATCAAAATCAAAGACGATCTTTTCCTCGGTTTTGATCTCCGGTATTTTTTCCAGGGCGAATTCATAGAATGTGTTGAAGTTCAGCTCACCGTTTTCAGCGAAGAACTTGCTGTAGTAGGAAGAAATTACGTTAGCTACGACATCCCGTTCTACCGGGCTGAAGGTTCCTTCGGCGCCCTTCCAGGCAACCCCGATCAGGGTGCACAGGAAATCTTTCTTTTCAATGTTGTATTCCGCCTCCGTGATGCGGAACGGGTTCATCGTGATCGGCGTTTTGTCTGTGTAGGTGATATATTTTCCCTGGTAATAGGAGCACAATCCTGAATAAGAGTGGCCGGTATCCACGATCACCATGTCCATGTTGTAGAGCATATACTGCTCGATCATGGCATTCATAAAGAAGCTCTTACCGGAACCGCTTGGACCTAACACAAACTTGTTCCGGTTATTGATGCGCCCGGTACGCATAGGCAAGTCTGCGGGGTCCATGCCGACGGGGATGCCCTGGCGATCTGTAAACCTTAACAGGAAATCAGAGGGCTCATCTTTCGGCAGTGATTCTTTAAAGAAAAAACAAATGGCCGCATCGCAGGTGGTCAGAAACCAATCGTATTCCTTTAATTCTACGCCGTTTCCAGGCAAGGCGGTACGAAAAAGCTCCAGTTGGTTATAGGCATTTTTGCTCGGGATAATCCCTAACTGGAAGAGCGAGCTCTCTATAAAATTAACGGCCTTTTGTATGGCAGAAACCGGGGCTGCCACAAGAATGTTAAAATGGCAATTGACCAGTAACTGGTTTTCGCGTGCAACGTCATTTAGGAGAAGGTCTATATCCTCTACACATAATTGATTGGCGGGATCAGGAATACCGGCGTGCCTTTTCTTTTTTTGCTCAAGCTTACGCAGCGTAGCGACTTGGTTAGGTATTTCAATGACCTGGTTGTAAACAATTACATCCACGCCGGGCACCCTGAACAGGAACGACAGAAAATCTACGGGGAACCCGCGCATGCTTTCTTTGTCGTTGAGCTCTATATGCGTGGAAACATCCGGTGGCAGGTCAATGCTGTCAATATTGACCAGGTTGATACTGCGTATCGATTTTTCGCCCGTCCTGATCTCGGTTTCTGATGGAGCAAGGTTATCAAGGACGATATTGGACCTGCCAAAATCCATGCTGAGCAGTTGCAAAACCAATCGATTGAGCTGACCTTCATTCAGGGCCTTTGCTAAAGGAAGTATATCCAGTACTTTGCCGACGGCCTGGCGGAAATCCCGCAGCACGCGGCCGTCATAAACATAAAACGCGCCTTTTTTTATCTGGCGCGTGATGGTTAAATAGGTGACCACCTTCAGACATTCCCTGCCCTCGAAATGGGCATTGTACTGTTTTTGCAGGTATTCATGCGCGGGAGGCCCTTTATAAGGGCTGCGACTGATCATATCCTGCTTTTGCAGGAGGTAGCCATCGCCCAATATTTTAACCACATTGATGAGCAGATGGTGAAACTCATCATACCCCGCGGGATAAGCGGAATAGCGGATGACCGGATTTACCATTTGGATAACGACCGAACATTCCCCGTTGAGGCCGATGAGCAAATCGTATTCGCCGTCTTTATCCACTCCCGCATAGGGAATGTTAAACAAGGTTTTTACGGCCATAATGATTAAGGATGTAAATGTTTGAGGTGCGGCTCTTGGAGTGAAGTCCGCCTTTTTGTTTACCGGCGGTGAAGAACAAACCGCCAACGACAGATCCGATCAATACTAAAGCACCAAGCCACATATTGACCAGCGACATGGTTAAGGCGCCAAAAACAAGTCCCACCAATAAGGAAGCGATGCCCCAATAAATGAACTTGCCTTTGAAGCCTTTGAATATAAGGGGCCGTTGCAGCCCCTTATAAACAGGATACTTCCTGGCCATGATTACAAGCCGAAGAAAGCTTTAATTACCAATGCGGAAACCACAAGGAAGACGCATGAACCGCCCCATCCCATAATTTCCTTGTTGATATCCTGGTCCCCCGCGTTCCATTTTGAATAGACGCGAATGGCACCCACGATACCCACGATTCCGCCAATTACCAAAGTAATATTGGTCACGGGGTCTACATAGGTTTTTAATGTAGTAGTAGCTGTGTTTAGGCCGTTGACGCCGCTTTGCGCAAAGACAGGGACAGACAGGGCCAGCAATACGGCTGAAGCCCACAATTTTTTTGTTTTTGAGAACATTAATTTGGAGAAAAAAATAAAGGCGGAGATCTTTTAAAGCCTGCGGGGAGCAGGCCGGTTATAGAAAAAAGGGTGTCCAGATCACGAACAACACCCCGGTTAATTCACCCAAAATAGATCGGCAATACCAAGCTGCCGGAGAAAATCTTTTTGAGATTTCTTGATTGAAGAATTAAGACAGGAACCTTTTACAACTTCCAGGGAGGAAGCGTCAAATAAAATCAGGCATTCAGATTCCGAACAATGCCCGTAAAAATGGACCCGAGAGGATCATAAAAAAAGCAGCGAAAAACCATGCGGCTACAGCGGCATCCATGCGATCCTTCCCCATTTGCCAGTTATGGTAAATTCTGAGCCCGCCTAAAAGACCAAATAAAACGGCCAATACCATGGCACAATCAAAGGCTGAGAAGAAGGAGGATGAAAGATCTTGTTTGGCCTGCTGCATTTCATTGATTCCGGGCTGTGCAAAAGTTAATGCCGGCAGAAGACAGCAGGCAACAGGCAGGAAGAATTTCATGTATTAAAAGCTTACGGATTTGATGTACTCGACCGACTCTTCACGGGCGAGATTAAAAAGCTGTTTAAGGCTTACACCCCCTGAAAACGCTACCGGGGATTCCTTTGCTGTATCGGTGGGTTCTTCTACAACTGTTTTAACAGGTTGGATATCCTCTACAAAAGTGAGTTCATGTTTGTCATTTACGGATTCACCGCGATTCGTTCGGATGTAATCCCAAAGGATGAGGGCCACATAATAAAAGGTATAGATACCAAGCAGCCAAAGGGCAAATTTTATCCAGGTCATAATTCTGTGTTTTGTATAAATTGTTTAATAATGGTTTTGAGTTCCGGGTTGGTTTCAAAAAAATATTTGACTGCAAAGACGACAAACCTGGTAATATCAACGCCTGTCGCCATTTTAAACTTGTTCATCAGATCGACGGTCTGTTTATCAAAACGGACGTGAACCAGGCTCTTGTGGTCGCTGTTGTCATAGGCAAACAGCGACCTGAGGACGGCATCATGGGTTAAGATCCCGTTGGCCTTACGCTCGTTTTTTACGCCAATTCCGTTCTCAGGCTCTTGCTTGCCTGCTGGCAGATCGTCTGCGACTTTTATAGCTGCACGAACATGATCATGAAGGATCAGCACAGCGTAATAGGCCGCATAAGTGCAAAGGATTCCGATTATAAATTTTACCCGCGTCATAAGTATGAGTTTTGTATAAATTGTTTGATGATCGTTTTAAGTTCGGGGTGCTGCTCTATAAATTGGCGGACGGAAAAGGCTACGAATTTTGTCGCGTCGATCCCGGTCGCTATTTTGAACTGGTTGAGGAAGTCAACGGTCTGCTTGTCAAACCGGAAATGCACCATTGTTTTGTGATCGCTGTTGTCATACTCAGTCAGTAACTGAAGTATGGGCGCATCCGAAGACTTGTTTGCCTTCTTTACCGGTTTTTTAGCATTCCCGGTTGTCACAGGTAATTTATCGCTTACTTTTTTAACCTCGGGCTTTATCATTTTCTCGCGCAGCTGGTCGGCCAATGATTTCATTTTTTCCATAAGCGGTCGGCAAATATTTCTTCGAAAACAGGGGTGATGATCCCATAAAGTGACAGCGGTGTTTGAAAGGTGGTGATCCTTTGAAAGTCGATGCGGTCAGGGATCGCTGTGGTGATCTTCCCGAATTTGGAAAGCTGTTCATTAACTTCGCTCATGATCTCGAATTTCACATTCGCCTTGATGCGGTTCGGGATGAAAACTACATCCACTTTGGGGTTTACCTTTTTGAGCACTACCGTAAACAATACAGTTGATTCAAAGGTGAATTCATCGTAGGCGAAAGGGCAGATCACCAGGTCGGCGGATTTAAAGACGGGTATTAAACCGTCATCATCCAGCTTTCCGGGCAGATCGATCAGAACCGCCTCCTTCTTATTTTTAGTAAGCACCGGAATTAATGGCGCGAAGCTTTCAAGGTTAGCGGGCAGTACGTCGTATGGCTCATCATTTTCCAGCACTTTAGCTTTTTCAAATTTTTGCGATATGGATTGCTGGTAATCCATATCGATAACGGTCACGGGCCAATCTTTAGCCAGGCTCAGGTAATTCCCTGATAGGACGGTGAGTGTACTTTTTCCAACGCCGCCTTTTTGGTTGCCAAATAAACAAATCATAATTCTTCATGGGTTTATCCCCTAACGGGTATTAGTTCTTGCTTTCTTTTGTCTGCGGCGCTTCATCCCGAGCACCTGCTGGTCGTCTACGTCATCGGAAATCATGACCGGACGGATGTAAATGGGTTCCGGCGCATACCCGGAATAATAAGTAATGGCATCGCCGCTCAGGTAATCATGAAGCATTATTTCCGGTGGCATATAAGCTGGTTCGATTTCGGTATGCTGATCCAGGAGGTATTGCAGTTTCAGGATTTCGCTTCCTTTAAAAACTTGTTTGGTATCATGGTCTATGACGGTATAGCCATAAGGTGCTTTTCCTTCAGAAGAGTGGAACACCATATCGAGTCCGTACTGCCTGTGCATCAGCCCAACAAAATCGGGTGAAGCCTTATGGGCGATAAACAAGGCTCTTAGTTCAGCTATTCTGGCCTTGTCCGGTAAATAAGCATTTATCTTTTTCTGAAGTTTCTCTTCATTAAGGTAATTCCGGCCAAGAAAGCCCTGATTTTCCAGGATCAGATAAAACTGCGCTTTGGTACTGAACCGGTATTGCATCGCAAAATCATAGCCCAATACCCTATTGATATTTCTTACGGCCCGGACCTGTTCGTAATCCCGGTCGATTTGTTTTCCGTCTTTTCCTACACGGGAGCTCACCACATGAACATGGTTGTTTTCCGTGTCTTTATGGAAAACGATGAGATAAGGCTGGTCGCCGTATTTCATTTCCTTCAGCCACATGACTGCGGCTTTGGTCAATTCCTGCTTGTTGTAATTACGACCAGCGGCTGAAATTACCGCGTGGAACTGGGTATTTTTAATGCCCCGGTTCTGTGCGGAAACCATCAGCAGGTAGTTAACCAGGTCCTGCGGACGCGGGTTACTTAACGCATGTATTGCCCCGAAGTTGGCGATCAGCATCAGCTCGCCCGTGTTGCGGCCAACTTTATCTGTATTGTATTTTACGCCGGCAAAGGTCCTGGATGGTTTTTCGAGGATACGGGCAATCATAGGTCAAGGGATACTATAAAGAAGATCGGGATATCTGTTTATCAACCGATCAGGATATCGGCTGATCTCCATATCAGCAGAACAACCAATCTATATGGGTTACGATCAGCTGATCTTTGAAGCAACCTATCGCCTTATCTGCTGAGTCTGCGATCAGTTTATCTGCCGATCAGTTTATCCTGCGATCCTATTATCAGTCAATCTGTTTACCAGCCGATCTTGCGATCTGCTAATCAGGCTATCTTCTGATCTATAGAGCTTTTTATCTAACGATCTGTGTTTTTTATGTCCCCATGGCCCTAATGATTTTCCGAAGGGAAACCTCGAATTGTTGCTGGACACAGATGTATTCTTCAAACAGGCGGTTGAACTGATCTATAATAGCAGGACTTAGTAATCCTTTTAATTTAAGCGTATTGGCATGTTTAGCTAACTGATTGATATTGTTGCCTATCCGGCCCATTTCGGCACCTGCGGCATCTATGTATTTGATCAGTTCCCTGGAATTGATGACCGTCTTTTTCACATCAGATAAAATCCGCACCCTGATTAAGTCCGTTTTAGATATACCCAGTTCTTTTTCCAATGCGGATACTTCTTTGTACTCCGCTTCGGTAAATCTTACATTAATAAATTTGGTGCGCTTACCCTCTTTTAATTTCGGTCTTCCATTCAGCTTTTTAAAGTCCTCCATGAAAAAATGAGTTGCGAAATTTTTTTATATCCCCCCGGGAGGGCAAGTGACTTTTTGTGTAACAAAAAGACATCTTGCCGTTGCAAAAGCAACGGAAATTCTGATTATCAAATTGCGATTTTCAGCCTATAAGAAGTTAGGTGGCGGAGCCGCCATTGGTCGAGTGCTATCAACGTGTGGCCTATCTTTCAAAAGGGACCCGCAGTCCGGAAAAGAAATTGCTTTTTGTACTTTCCGCTGTCACTACTGTTTTGAGCTGTGCCTTTAATTTGTCATTGTAATCGTTAAACCCTTCGTATATCGCTGAACGGTCAGTAACATAAGGCAGCGCCTTAATAAAATCCCTGGTAGCAGATTTACCGGCTTTATCCCGGTCAAAATAAATGTCAAGGCAGGAAAATGCTTTGGCCTTATTAATTCCCTGCTGAAGGAGGGAAAGGGTGTTTAAAACGATAATGCTCTGATCTGCTTCGGGATTTTCATTCCGCCAGCTCAAAAAGTCAATGAAACCCTCAAAAACAGCGGCTTTTTTGGGATGCCCTGGAATATAGGTAATGCCTTTATGTCCCATACAGCCCTTAAAATACCTGTTCCTGACTTCCCAGGAGTTGTTTTCATTGAGCCAGCCCGCAGCAAAATAATGCTTACGTACATCATGCTCGTCTTCGATATAGTAATAAACTTCGCTCAGGTAAAATTTCGCGATGTCAAATACCCCTCTGCTTCTGAGATAATCGGTTATCGCCGGATGTACGCCAAGTGGTTTGACCCGCTCAACGATATGTTGTACTTTGACTGGCTTACGTGGCCGGCGCGGCCGTGGTTCGGTAGAAGCAATACAACAAACCTGCTGGATCTTTTTAACAACGTCGTTAAAACCGAGGTTCTTCCAATAGGCTAAACCAAAATCAATGATATTGCCGCCTTTGCCTAAACCGTGGTCGAACCATACACCCAGTTCATCATTGACACTAAAAGAAGGGTCGTTGTCATCGTCCCGGAGCATGCTAATGTACATTTTTTCGCGACCGCGTTTGGGAACCGGCTGATAACCCAAACGGCTCAGCAAGTCAACCAGGGACCCTTGCTCTTTAAGTTCCCTGGCCGTTAATAGTTCAGACATAAATAGTGGATTTTGAGTTAATAAATAACCGATAGCAGAATAGAAAACGATCCATTCAGCTTCCGGCAAGAATAATCGTGTCAATCGTGTGACTTATTTGCCCATGGTATTAGGCTTTCTTGCACCGGCAGCGGGTAACGAACCCGTTAATTCATTTCTGCCGGTATATATTTTCGGAACTACCCGCGTCGGATCCTACGATCCGGGCTTTCGCCTGCCCATGCGTTTTCGGTTAATGATATTATCTCCCCTTCGCAAAATTTCCGGTGATTAGCCGGATAATGTTTCGTTCCCGTATGTCAAAGACCTTTCAGAAGAGCTAAGCATGGAATGGCTGGCCCTACTGAGGTCAAAATTCACAAGAAGGGAGAGGGGTATTACAGGAGCTTTTCGGTACTACCGGAAAATAAATTTCAAAAATGCCGGGCAGCATTTGCTATGCTTGAAACAGCGATGTTTACTAATTTAACCACAACAGCGTTTACTAAACTTATCACAGCGAAATTTACTAAATTTATAACAACAATATTTACTAACTTTAACACAGCAAAGTTTACTAAGCTTATTACGGTTTAGTTTAAGTCATTCAAACAGTTAAATAAACGATATGGCAACACCACAGGAAAGATTTGTTGAAGCATTAAAAGTGCTTAAAGCGCTCCAGGACGAAGGCGTTGTAGCTATACATACAGATAATATTCCCAGCAGGGCATATCGCGAGATATTGGTAAGGAATGGCTTTTTGAAGGAAGTAACAAAGGGATGGTATATCAGTGCCGACCCGGGAGCGCAGCCGGGCGACACTACTCCTTGGTACAGTTCTTACTGGGAATTTTGTGCGGAGTTTCTTGAGAACAAATATGGTGAAACGTGGTGTCTGTCGGCAGACCAGTCACTCATGATTCACGCCGGTAACTGGTCAGTACCAGCACAATTATTTGTCCGCTCACCGAATGGAAATAACAAGCCCACTCCACTGCCTCATCATATGTCTTTATTTAATATGAAGGCAGAGATACCCGGAAATGACCAAATGGTTGTTGAAAAAGGAATACGGATGTACAATCTTCAGGCATCATTGATCTACAGTTCGGCAGGTGTCTACAGTGGAAACGGCATTGATGCCAGGACTGCTTTGTCCCTTATCCGGGACGCTTCCGAGTTATTACCTGTTTTGCTGGAGAAGGGTCATACTACCATTGGGGGAAGGTTAGCCGGGGCCTTCAGAAACATTCAAAGAGACAGAATAGCTGACCAGATCATGGAAACCATGAAACAGGCCGGGTATGATATCCGGGAAGAAGATCCCTTTGAAAATAAACTTCCAATTGATCTCTCGCCCCGTGAACGGTCCCCTTTTGCAAACCGGATCAAACTAATGTGGCAGCAAATGCGTGAAATAATCATAAAAGACTTTCCGCCTGCACCGGGTATTCCAAAGGACCATGACGCTTATCTCAAAGATGTCGATGCCATATATGTAACCGATGCCTATCACTCCTTATCTATTGAGCGTTATAAGGTAACGCCGGAACTGATCGAGCGGGTAAGCAGCGGGGCCTGGAATGCTAAAGAAAACGAAGACGATAAGAAGCAAAAAGATGCGATGGCTGCCAGGGGTTATTATCAATCGTTTCAGATCGTGAAAGAAACCATAGTTAAGATTCTTGGTGGCGCCAATCCAGGTGCGCAGGTCGACAAAGATCATCAACGGTGGTACAGGGAACTCTTTGACCCAAGTGTTGCAACAGGCATCTTAAAAGCCGCCGATTTGGCCGGATACCGAAGCCACCAAGTATTTATCAGCAATTCCAAACACGTGCCCCTTAGCGTCGACGCGATGCGGGATGCGATGCCGATATTATTTGAATTGCTTGAAAATGAACCGGAAGCATCAGTAAGGGCAGTCCTCGGTCATTTCATTTTCGTTTTCATCCACCCGTATATGGACGGAAATGGAAGAATGGGCAGATTTTTAATGAATGTTATGTTAGCATCAGGCGGCTATCCGTGGACTGTAATACCAGTTGAAAAGAGACAGGAATATATGAAAACATTGGAACAGGCCAGCGTTGACCAGGACATCAGCGCATTCTCAAAGTTCGTAGCCTATTTGGTAAATGAAGGACTCAAGGGAAAACCCATCGCCGTGTTGCCCGAACAAAAACTATAACAGAACCACTAACTTCATAAATAAACGGTTCGAGTCCTACGATGAATAATACATGGTATAATTCGCCGCTACATGTTACAAATGATATTATAAAAAATGGATGAAAATACTACGGTAGCTTGATTCTCTATTTACAGGAAAATATTAAAAATGTACTAAATCACACCAACGACAACTTGTCACCGAGCACACTAATCACATGATTGATATGCGACCTAAGACTAAATAGAGTGCGGGATTGAAGGATCTTAAAAATATTGAGTGAGCAATGGAGAGAAATGGAATAGTTGTATTTCTTTTATTTTGGACAAAATCCATTAATTGACTTCATTCCACGATTTAATATAATCTTGCAAATTGTCAGCTATAACAATAAGCTCATTTTTCGCTATGGACATTTGCTGGCACATTAATGGATGATCGATGTTACGTTGCAAATCATTTAGATTTACAACGTAAATATTATCGTCTTCACTAAACGAGGCCGGATCTTCGGTTATTATATAAACATCATCAGGGTTTTCGTCTGTGAACGGATTACGGATTTTGCAAACCTGACCTTCAAATTCTGGCATCTTCATCTCCATACTCAAATTTAGCTACTTCCGGTTGAAATGCCTGTCGACTATAGGTGTCAATGCTAAATAATGGACTGAAATTGAATTCCTTGAACAACGGTCAAAGGGGTTGTCTGTCTTCTTTTAAGTAACGCGATTTTCTTCAATTTGGCGTAAAAGAATTTCGATCCCTTCGCTGCGCGTCAGTATATTTCCTAATTCCTTCAATGAGTGCTCATCATGGTATATTCCGTTGGGATCATTCCATATTAACCATTCAATTATATCCTCTCTAGTCATCGCATTTATCAATACGATAAGCTTTCTCTCTGGCAAATCAGCAAAGGTGTGATAATTAAAACCGGATGTTTCCCAAAAACCCATACTTAAAGATAGGATAAAAAGTGGATTTCAATGAGGATCATGCAAAATAAATCATTATCCTGCCATCGATAAATATTAAACAAAAAATAAGTAGTTGTCAGATATTATATTTTCCAATACCTTGTGATCAAGGGATTGTTGAACATTATTGTGGCCTATTTCGGTTGTAAACTGGTTGATCTCACTGAAATTTGGCGGCTTACCTAAGTTTCGTCTTTTCTCTATCTCTGACAAATACGCTTTTCGCGCGGGAAGTTGGGTGGTACAAGCCTCGATCATAAGTTTGGGCCAAATAAATTTGCTCAAGTCTTGAAAAAAGACCGAATCCTGTTTTAACCTATTTTGAAATTCGATGTTCTTATTTAGATGGACCAGCGAATTCGATTGCAGATTATTGAGCTCAGCTGCACGAAGGGCTGATCTATTTTCCAGATCACTTATCGGTGAATAAAACGGGGCCGGAAGCAGTTCACTTAAAAATCTGTTTATATTAGAAAAACAACTGGTCAGATCAACATTAATTTTTTGAGCATCAATCTTTTTGTATTGTTCTGTCAGTTTGTAGATCAAGATCAATGCCTTGGTGCTGTTATATGGGTGGGTAAAATAGATGTTCCATAGTTTTGTATAATTGAGGATGACCTCTTCTAGCTTTTGTTCATTTGGGGGTTCGTGCGAAATCGTATCTACGAGCCATTTGGTTAACTCATTTGTTATTGGGTTTCGGGTATCATCTTCTTCTTCCCACTGGCCAGAAGAAAGATCTAAGGTTTCAGTAAAATATTGTTTAAGATATCCTTTGGTATAACTATTATCGTGAGGTGCAATTTGGTGCTCAAATAAACGGCGAAGCGGCTCATTGATTAGATCAAGATGTTCTGAGACATCAGTTTTGAGATATGAAATAAGGTTATCGGATTGGGTATCAAAATAGATGCTATATAACAGAAATTGTTGCTCCAGCGTTCCGAAGCGCGACAGCAGTTCCTGGTAAAATAATAGCTTTTCAGAAAGGTCGTTGCGTATGGCTTCGTAATATTCACGAAATCGGCGGCGTGCTTCTGTTCTGACCTCTTTCTGATACTTCAGTACACGGTCGGCACCGGTATGTCCCCGGAGCGGGATATCAAACCCGAACTTTAGAAAGTTCTCGTTGTTCCGCGTAAAGCTCATTTTAATCTATTAATGATGTCTTTGAAAAATCCATTGGTACTATCGATCAGCACCTGACGGTCAAGATAGATATTTCGGTGTTCACAAGATGTCTCGCTAACAAGCCCGCAGGCAAAGCATGAGGCCAAATTTAGTTCAAACAGACCTTGACCGTCTGATCTCCAGCATAATGGGTCACTATTGCAAATAGTGGCCCGCACCAAGGCGCTGCGCAACAGGTCGTTTAGGTTTGTTTCACGGGTCTGGGCGATCAGGCCCCCCATACTGCCCTCGGCTCCTTCTGCTGTGTAGATCAGACAGCCGTACATTTTTGTTTCCGCATCGTTTGAAACAAACAGCCGCTCGGAAAGTGAAGCCGTCGGATAGCCACACCTGAACTCTAGCTCCCTCATGATAAGATGTGCAAAAGTGTGGGTCATATACAGCCGCCAGCCCCCGGTCTCGGCAAAATATGTCGCTCCCTCGGCAAACCTATTTCTTCTTCGGTTTAAAAGACGCGAAAAACGCCTGGTATCCGTCTCGGCCTGTTGGATGGCATTGTGATCAAATGCAAAGAATATCCCTTCACCAAAATTCTCTACTACCGGATAAGAGAGTACATTCTCGGCTCGCGATCGAAATATATTCCGGTTCATGATGTCCGTCGACCCCGACTCATACGGTTCAACGCGCGAAAAATCGAGTTGTGCAGAAGTGATCTTTAAGCGGTCGATGCGAAGGATGCGATGGAAATAAGGTCTGAAAATATCGGCCAAGTTAGTAGTGACATCGTTGACGAACAGGTCCTTTCGCGAAATATTTATCTCATCCTCAGACTTATGGGCAAATGCCGAGTACTCTTGAAATCGGAACCTGACATCACGGTTTTCTTCCAAATTGATCGAAGCACTCGCCATAGCAGGTGCGTTTAAGACCTCTATCTCTGCCTGGATCGTCATACACAGGGCGAAGTTCTTAGCATTCATAGCCCGCTCAAGTTGTTGTTCAAGTAAAAGTTTGCGCAACTCTCCTTCGGTCATAAAAAGCTCCGGCGGCATAAAAATACTGGTCATGATTCTGGAAAAATAAAGATTGTTGCCAGTGGTCAAGGCTATCCTGGTGTCGCTACGCCTGCAGGCTTCGGCCGGAGGCTGTGCCCGGCGAACTTCAGGTTTCCCAAAATATGATGCGGGCGGCCCTGTTTCCGATTCCCAGGGCTTATGGCCTGGGCAGACCAGCTTAAGGCTCATGATGCCTTTTAACGAGGTTCCGCCTGAAAAACTACAGCCCGGATTGTTACATTTCAACCATTTACCGTCAAAACCCGTGGCATTTGCTGCCGTTTCACTGATCTGGATATCAGGCCGGTTACAACAAGGCTGTACGTTATAAAGGTCGATCTCATCGTTAAGGGCATGAGGCTGCTCGATACGCCACCGCAGAAAGTGTGCCCAGGGGAAATCGCTGATATGCCCGTTCTTGCAAATGAGCACTATATTATCTTGTTTGAGCGGTATAGGCACTTCAAAAGGGGCACCATCGCGTTGAAAGGATTGAAGATATTTAGGAGGAAAGAACTTTTCCTTTTCTCTTGTCCAGGCGTTGTACCACTGTTCATAAGTCTTCAGGTGGTCTCTTTTATCAAAAAATATTTTAGGCATAAATTCGCTGTTGATCGCGAGATGTGCCCGCGGCCCCTCGATCTCATTATAAAAGTCATCGAGCTCTATATTTGGAATAAGCGTAAGAAATAATAGATTGTCGATCCTTTTAGCATCTTTTAGTTCACGGAGCAAACGCTCATCATTCGATAAGCAGATACCCTGTAGGCCGCCCTGTTTTTTGACATATGCCTGTGGGTCTTCAGCCAATTGCAACGCTTCGTTATAAAGTTCCTTTACTTTGTTAAGGAATCCCCATTCTTCGATACAGGAGATAAGAATACTGCCATAAGCTGTATGCACCAACGATCCCGGGCCGCCGTAGGCTGATAAAAGTTTGAACTTACTTACTGCTTCGTTCGCTTGTCTGTTCCTGGAATCTTTTCTTGCCATGGTCTTAGATTTATTGTTGGACAGTTTTGATTACTACTGCTGGTGCGATCTCCCTAAGTGATTCTTTCACGTTCCAGTTATCATTGATCGCTTCGTTGTTCCTTGGTGCGAACAAAGACTGTGGGGAAACAGATTCACGAAATTTGATATCAATTGTTGGATCCTGTCCAGTTATCCTATCGAGCCATCTGGTGATCAACAGGTCGTCTAGTTGAAAGTCTATATCCTCGATCTCTTCTTCGGTGATAATTCCTTCAACATTCGAGGAGACACCTGTCGGGCGGGTCTTTAAGTAGACATTAAGCTTTAGTGAGCGTTTGTATATCTCATAAATATAGCGCTTTATATCTTGCCGTATTGTTTGAACCCTGACCATATCTACCGACCTGGCATCGTCGTTGTTCATGAGACCAAGCTGTTCATCATGACGGACCATCACGGCAAGATACATGGCGAAATACCTGTCAAGCGCTTTATTTGCAAAAGGAGTTACCGATATGGGCTCGACGTAACTATAAAACTTTTCATGAAATTCCCGAAAGCGTTGATAATGGGAAATATCCCTTGATCTGAAGGGATGGTGAACAGTAAAAACGATCCCTTCCAGATCGCGGGCGACGCGACTGGATGCCTGTATATATTCAGCTGTGTTCCTCGGCATGGAATTGATGACCATGGTGTTGAACCTTGAAACATCGATACCTACCGAGATCATGTTAGTCGCAATAACAAGCTCTGGAGGGTAGGGCATCTTAGCCAGCTCCCAAGCGCTTTCTATCGAAGCGAGGTTAGATTTCACTTCTTCACCTGATAACCGGCCGGTAAGTTCTGAATCATTGATCTCACTTCTTGGCTTAACGATCCGGTTAAGAACGCTCCACGGGATAACGTTCTTGATGATCAGATTAAGGTCGCCAGGCAAATAGTGACTGAGCTGTGACTGCGTCTTCCCAACCTCCTTTAAACTGTTGAAGTATGATAGCACGGTATGATAGTAATCGAACGCCTTTTTAAATTCGGTAAAGGTCGCAGTATCATGAAAAATATCATTATAGCTAAAATGCTCCAATAAAAACTTTAATCTGTGAGCAAGACAGATAGATGCTACACGCAATTGCATCCAGACCTGTGTTTTCCCAACAGGCAACAAACCTATATAACGCCGGTTCGATGCATATACTTTAACATCGTCCGTTCTTCGTTTATAATACGAGAAGAACGAATCATCGCAGGCGATACCTTGTTTTGGGAACATTTCGCAACGCCGGTCAAAAAGTGCAAATATTTGTTTGTCTGTGTTCCTCGTTGTAGCAGTCGAGGTAATTACTTTTGGGCGGATCTGTGTACCGTTGGCATCGTACGAACAAAGTTCGTCAACACTTTTTTCAAAAAGACCGACGGCTGAACCGAGAGGCCCTAACAACAAATGCAGTTCATCCTGGATGATCAATTCGGGTGGGAGACAACTGTAATTATAGCCCCGACCCAAAAGTCGCCGCGAGTCCTGGTTTCTTCCTTGCGCACCAGTAGCAACCTTGTTGGCAAGTGCCGCGAACTTATCGACGGTGCCAAATAGCAGGGTTGGGGGATACTTATAGATATCCTCATCGAAAAGCCTGAGCGGTAGACTTTTGTTTTCGTTTGGCCTCCGGGCATTGAAAGTACAGCCGGACGTGTTACACATGATGGTAAGTTTATCATTAATGCCGTAATGATCCCTATCCACCGGTTCGATGTTCGGAAGTGCCCTATTGGTGAACAAAGCACCTCCACACCAGGGACATTCTGTGTGCGGCAAGCTGGTGGTGATCAGTTTTCCTTCAGTGATCTGCTGCGAAATATTGTTTAGCGCTTCGCGCATTTTATCCCATTTGTTTGGAAGAGAGCTACGGCCGACAAAAAGTCCGATAGTTATTCGTTCGACACCGAGGTTAAGAGGCCCCGGTATTGGAAACCCATCTTTACGGATCGTCTCGAGCGCGCAAATTAGCAAGGTAGCACGCTGGAACTGTTGCAACGTTAACAGTCGCAGGGTATAACGCATTAGCACCGTAGTGCCCTTTCCCCTGTCATCTCCATGTGTGAAGCGCCGATAGGCTATCGCGAAAGCAATGATGCCTAAATATGCTTCGGTTTTACCGCCGCCGGTTGGGAACCAGACCAGGTCGGCGAGCTCGTTCCGTTCCGGCCAACCAGTTCCAAAAATATCGATGACAGTATGATCGTTCCTTTGGGGGCGGATAAAGGCATCAACGTTCAAAAGAATGAATGCCAATTGGAAGGAACGCCAGGCATATTCCTTGTCAAGGCTGATGTTACGATAAAAGTTTGCGTTGCTTTCGGAAGGGACGAAGGGTTGTTTATCCGTCTTTTTTGCTGCCTTTATCATTGAGCCGTGGTGCAACTGCATGAACATGGCGGTGTTCATAATTCGGAAGGCAGCCATTCCCTTTGGGTCTCCTCGCAGAAGCTCGATATTGCGTGCAAGCCTATTACGGTCTTG
Organism: Mucilaginibacter sp.; assembly: GCF_035492695.1. Classification (GTDB taxonomy): domain Bacteria; phylum Bacteroidota; class Bacteroidia; order Sphingobacteriales; family Sphingobacteriaceae; genus Mucilaginibacter. Next base: position 339,583 of record NZ_DATJJC010000012.1, read on the forward strand.
TTCGCAGGCTTTTAATTGTTTTGCAAGCAGTTCTTTGCCCTGAGTGATCTCGTCGTATTGAAGTTCTGTCCATTGACAGGTGATCCATTCGCTGTAAGCGGAGATCATTTGTGACAGATCGGCAAGGATAACATCGTCTGTCCTATTTGTTAGTGTTGACAGACGTCGAATTGATAATATTTCATCTTCGATCAAGCCTACCACCTTGTTCTGTTCCACCTTGCTTGGCCGGAAATCCACGCTGGGCGTATCCTGTTGCGGCAAGAATTCGGTACATACATAACGCAAATCATTTCCAATGGCACTATTCCCCCAACTAACAGAAGTATTGTAGCCCTCGGCATAGTCCTTGAACCTCCGATAAAGCAACTTGTTAAAGTTATCCTCTTCATCAATGACTAGCAGATTTGGTGGGTTATAAGGGACAAAAATGCGTTCGGCGTTTTCGGAGACGATCATTTTAACACCAAAATAAGCGAGCTCGTTGGCCCGATCCTTTTTATTGAGCTGTTCCGGCTCATCTGGGCGAAGTTCTACAATAGCTTTATTGACAAGAATAAGCTTAACATATACAGCATCTGTTTCTTTTAGATATTGGTAACTTACCCAAAGGTCAGGAAATCCTTCGACCGGAATCTCCCCGCGTTGAATTGCCCCATCGTTAAATGCGGGTAGAATGAGTGAAATGTCATGAAAGTGCGATTCCCAAATTGGTGTCGGAAAGTTCCTTCGTGAGCTCGCCCGATGGATCGCTTTGAGCTCATTCACGTATTGTTTGATCTGTTGATAGATCTCAAGGTTTTCAATAAGCAATTGTAGCGTGTCAAAATCACTTTTGTTAGCCAGTATGATCTTTTGTATCTCGTCAAGCAATGTACCCTCGTAAAGCGTTACCGTATCGTATGTTACGCCATCATACGTCTTGGCCACAGCGCGAAAAAGGTCTTTATCCGGGAAAATAGAGGTAACAAGGGGAAGTACAGTTTCCCTAAGCAGGCGGTCGAGGTTGATATAATCTAAGGGATATAGATATAGGTTGATATCAACGCCAGGCGCTAAATAGACAAATATATTACCATCAAGTTCTACGGTCTCGAAAATGCCGCTAAAATGACTGGCAATGATTGCAGCGGTTTGCGGCCCATAACGCTCGACCCAAAGCCCTAATTTGCGCTGATGACAATCATGCTGCCTGATCTTTTGATATTGCCTGAAAGTTACCGTCAGTGCGAGGTCACGGTTCAAGGAGTGGTCTGCCCCAATGGCAAAGGAGAGGCCGCAGGTGTTCGGGTAGTTCTGGTTCTTGCTTGACACACTTTCGTCCTGGTCATCAAAGAAATCCTCGTCATCGGCCTTTGTCGATATGTCTTCGTTCTGTCCATCATCGCCGTTAGGCAGTTCGGGGTCTTCGCTCCGGGCAGCCGCCTCTTCAGCAGTGATCGAAATTGGAAACAATATTGCGGAACTGTAATGATAAGCCGGAAGTTCACCGATAACTTCATTGCGATCATCTAATGCACGACAATCCCGGAGCGCCTTACCTTTAAATTTGTTCGTGTCCCAATCAGCCGTGAAAACTAGCCGTTTGTTAAACGCACCGGGCCCGGTTATCTGCTCTTCTAAAAATTGTTCCAGGTCGTTTCGTTTTTTCAGGATCGGCTCATGTATATCGTTCATATCGCTCAGGTTATTATTTGCTCTATTTGCTCCAGATGGATCTTGTCGCTGATCTCTGCGATGAGAGCGATGGTGTCCCTTTTCTTTTCTTTTTCGTTGACGCTTGTATCCGGAAGTTCAGCGAGTATCCTTGTTATCTGTTCTATCACGCTATCACTAATGTTTATGCCAAAGCTGCCGGTGTCTACCATTAGACCGATTATCCTCGTATAGGCCGCTTTTAACCGGTTGATGTCCTCACGGCATTTTACTGCGTTCCACGCTGTCTGTCGATCCTCGATAGCCAGCCGATCACAAACAATCTTCCAGTCATTCTTTGATCTTGGCAAATGCAGTTCGTTTTCAGAGTCATTGTTCTGGAGATAATCTTTTTCAAACGTAGGTCTTGAAATAGAAAGTCCCTCGCTTCTCATACCGTTGTAAAGCCCGGGTTCGGTTTGACTTAATTTTAGGAGATCCTGGTGCCAATGCCTTGCACCGTCGGATAGAGTTATCAGACGGTCAACCATGTTTCTAATGTCCATGTTCTTCACAATATCCTCTATAGGTACGAACAAAGAACTGTCGTCAAGAACGGCCGCGATGGTTCGGATCAGATACCCGTTCTTCCTGATCAGTACCGGAGTTGTTGGACGAAGCACGATCTTTCTATTACCAGAAACAGTGATCTCAATATTAATGGGCAAATTACGATGAGCCGACCTGCGCTCCTCCATAACGATATGTTCAAGCATTTCGGAACGGGAAAGATCCGAAACCAGCTCAGGTTTTTCCAACGCTTGTTCATCGCCGCCCTGGTCTTCTTTTATTGCTTTGGTCCTTTTAAAATCCCTCAATGCATTTCTACACTTTTCCAGCAAGTCTTGTCCCTGGCGCTGCCACTGTTCAAGATGAAGCGTTTGGTCTTTGTCAATTATAGCCCTGGCGCCCCTTGTTAATGCGTCGAAATGGTATTTCAAGGCCCGATAGCGGGCAAATGGCTGATAAGTGTAATAAAGAAAGTCCGGAACAACGATCCTTAACCTCTCCGCATTTCCTGAAAGCGGTATGTTGTTCAACAGTATGATATTAAAAGCATCCAGCAGGATAATGGGCTTGCCATTTTGAACTAGGTCTCCGATTTCTTCACTGTATCCAATATATCCAAATGTATGGATCAAGTGATCTTTCAGTGCAGAGATCACGTCAGGGAACATTGGGGCTTTCGGAAGCAACAAAGCAGCGTTCTTATCTCTCGGCAGATAATTACCTATCCAGTCCAGCTGATAGATCAACCTGATGACTGCGATAGCCTCCGCAAGCAATTGACCGGAAACCTCATAAAAATCTTTTTTGAATCGATCTTCCCAAACCGTGAGTTGAAAACCCCTGTGAATGCACATGAACCATTTTGTAGGGAACGGCGTAGTGAATATATTGAACCCTACCTTGTCCCAGCCGTTCCTTAGTTCGATGAGCGCCGCTATCAATAGGGGGTCACAATTGGTGTTCACTACCTGATAGCTATTGACCACATCGATAATGTCCGAACTGCTACCAACGCCCAACTCGGCATTTGTCAAGATCAATTGCTCATCGGTTATATCTTCATGACAAAACCTATTTGATAGTTCTATCGTGAATATTCTTGAACCGCCCCGAAACTCGTTGATCACGGCAGAACTGACATCGACGTGGTAGGGATAAGTCAGTATCAAACAACGGGTGATGTCAGTCTCCTGAAGTTCATCCAATATTTTATCGCGAAGGTTGTGGTCATTGCGAAAGAGATCCGTGTATATAAATCTGCTTAAGGCTCTATTTCCTATATCCAATTTGGACTCTGTAATGTGCAGTGTTATATCCTTTGCGAGATCAATGCCAAGCGCATTAGGAATAAAATTCCCTCTGCCCATTGCATCCAACAAATAAAAAAGGTCTTCAAAAATGTTTTTGTGACCAGGTATTTGTTCATCGGGGAAAAGCGGAAGGAACCGGTCTGTGGCCACTAACACCCCATTGTCAAAACAATGCACATTTGGCTTCGACCGGAGATATTCGATAGTAAAATTCTTGTTCCGGCGGTAATAACCGTCCGAAGATCGATAGCCTCTAATATCGAAAAGCGCGAAACCGCTCAGGTCTTTTAACGGATCGCAAGATAATAACTTTAACAACAGGTCTGCCCAGTGCAGGTATTCGAGCAAGGGCCGTATTTGCTCCTTCCAATACAACGGTACTTTTAGCGAAAGCTCGGGAATATCGAGTAATATCCATTTAAAGTACCATTCCCCGATCATAAAAAAAGCACTGTCTTCTGTGATATCCACATCCCGTTCATTAAGGATAGCCGTGACGATCCCATGTATCCACCGATATGAAACACCCTTTAGTTCCATATGATACATTTAAAAGAATATATTGCACGGGTGACCGCAATGTAGTTCTCGATCTTTGTGCGGTCATTAAACCCAGATGTGATCAGGATGACATTTTCAGACTCAAGTCCCCTGAACTTGATCGGTGTTGTGAACCGTAGCTTCAGATTTTTAAGGTTGATATTATTTTCTGACAGCTCCTCAACATGGCGGTTGAAATAATCATTTATTATCTTTCTTACTTCGTCTATCAAATGGCTTTCGACCAATATAATGTATTTAGAAGGTTCGCTTTTTGCTTCGTCAATCGTTCCTTTAATTGCTTCAAGCCGGGCGGTAATTACACTTGCGTAGGTACATAGCTGCTCGTGTTCTTTTAGTATTCTTTTATACTGACCATTTTGTAACAACTGCGCAAGGTCAGTAATCCTTTTATTCTGGGTACAGCGCCAGGTCGTGTCGAACAAATAATGAACAAAACTGCTTTCCAGCAAAAAATCGGCGTACCAGTCAATGTCCTTGAAATTTTGGATGATGGCTTGCTCCGGGTCATACAATATGAGACACTTCGGCCGATCAGCTATTTCAACTTGTTCGATGAGCGCATCCAGTCCTTTGTCGAAAAACTCCTGTGCTTCATCAATAATAATAAAATCGATATGCTCCTTGCCGATGGTTGAAAGCATGTCCCAATGATAAATGCGAAAGCTGACCAGGTTCGGATCCAGGCGATATTCTTCACAAATTAGGTGCCGCATCTTTGCGCGTAATAGCTGATTTGCGCAAAAATAGATGCCTTTGTGTTGTTTGATAAGATTCTCGGCTAGGAACTTCGTGGCAAGAACAGTCTTACCTGTTCCGGGACCACCTTGCACCATTACCTTACGATTTCTGCGAAGACCCTTAAGGATTTCATAGTTCTCTTCCAGAATGATATCGTTCCTTACCCGCTCGGGATCAAAACCATAGGTTGTTTGTTGCGGAAACAACTCCGAACGTAGCCTATCGATCTCACGTTTGCCCAACAACGGAAATTGTTCCCAAATTCTTGTTTCCACACGGTCTTTAGGGACGTTGGAATGCAATTGCTCGATTATCGTTCGGCGCGAGATCTTCGCCAGTTTTACCAGGAAATCAAAAAAAAGCTGATTTTTTCCGTGCTCAGTTTCTTTTCTTTCAAGATCAGCTTTTGAAAAGAAAAGATAATCGTAGCCCGATAGCTGCGGCCCATGTAACCTAAAGTTTGCTTCGTGAGGAAAAATTACCGCACGGTAAACGAAGGGAGAAGAATCGATCAACGCTCTCAAAGAGTGCACATATTCCTTCACCTGATTGAAAGGGTTTTGCGCCTCGTACCTTTTATTGCGGTCTTTACCATCGTAGGAATAAAACACATCATCCCGGTCAACCTCAATTGCACCGCCTTTTACTTCGATGATAAGAATTCCATATTTACTTACAATGATGAAGTCGATCTGCCCTTCTACTTTCTTTTCACTGAACGGATGGGACGAAAGGTTATAGTTGTGTTTGACATACCAGTTTTCCTCCGCCAGGAAGCCGTTATCATTGAACTTCATCATTTCCTGGTACACCCACATTTCACCGTATAAAGGGCTTTTGTCAGGTTTGCATATGCAACTGGCAAGGTCATTACGCGGATAGTTGTCGATGAAATGTACAGGCATGTTCAATCTGGGATTGGTTCGTTAGCAACCGAGCATATTTTGTTTATCGCATAGAGGGCCATTACCTGGCTTTGTGGTACTGTTTCCTTGTCCGGAAAAATGACATGGTCTTTTTGCGCGAACAGGCCTTTTGCACAACACCGATCAATGATATTTGCCAGTTTTTCTACCAGCGCCGTTGGCTCCATGTAGTTCTTTTGATCCCGCTGTTGTTCATACAGTACCTGCATCGTTTTACCGTCCGCTATATGTTCGGAAAAACCGTTATTGACGATCTCCAGGAAGTTTGGCCCGTTCGGGAATTCCTTGATTATATGCTCGATACCCGTGAAATAATGGTCTTTGAAATTCACTGTAGGGAACCCATCGCCATTTCCATATTGAACTGAGGTGATCCATTTGAAAACTGACTCCTCTTTGTTCGTAATGTCGTAATTGGACAAGGTGACCGTGATATTACCATATTTGAAAGGGTGACGCCTGAACCTCGAACCAGTGTTACGGACAGGTGGATCATTAAATATCTTTTGAGTAAAAGTGTTTAGGTCCTTAACATTTTCAAGCCTGGGTTCGCGTTGTACTAATGGCTGGGTCATTGGCATCAGACCGAGGGCTGTTCGCACCGTTGCCGCAAAGTTCCTGCTAACAGATGGGCAAACAGCATTTCCTGCAAGGCGCCATTTAGCGCCCTCCGATCCGATGAACTGAAAAGTTATAGGAAAGCTCATCAATGTAGCGGCCTCCCTAACCGTGGGCGTCCTGTATTCGCCGTCACCGATCCGATCATATTCTGAGCGATAAATGATCGCTTCCCTTGATGTGCCGATCTTGGTAGCAGTGATGGTCCTGCTAGGATTATCTTCGTTCTCCGGAAACGACATTACACCCATATAAGGATGGTTAGTTTTGAGGTGCATCGAGTTTCTCCATTCCGATCGGTAAAGCCCGGTATCGTAAAAATGGTCGGTAAGTGTCGACAGGTCAATGGAAAGATGTGGATATAAAGGATCGGTAAATCGTCCAGCTACTTCCCGTTCATTTGGCCGTGGCATACACGCCCTCATCTGCCCGAGCGTCCTAAATACAGGTAATTGCGGAGGCAACGTGGTGTCATTAAACGCGCGATGGGTTGGTCGGGGAACGACCAGTTCACCGGACCGAACGATCTCTCCACTGATAACTCTTTTCCGCGCTTGGGGCGAACCATAACTGGCTGAATTGATCACCACGTTATGACCCTCTAAAATGATCGCCACGTCAGAACCTGTTCTACCATTATTTATTGCCCATTCGCCTAATTCAAGGTCGTCAAAGGAATATTGTGAGGAAAGGTGCGAAATAGACTTCGTAACGTTTTCCATGAACCATGCCTTGAGTTGAGAACCTGGTTTGTGCTTTTTTACTGCCACGATACGTAGAAAGGCTTTTATTAGCTTAATACCCATTGACTTGTCAGCTTTTCCGGACCGATTCGAGTGCGAAAAACTGACACATGGGGGGCTGCCGATAATTATCGCGGTGTCGGGGAGCGCTTCTATTTTTTCTACCGAAGCATTGAATTCGAGCATGTTCTGAACCTTGCAATCTAGAACAAAGTTGTGATTGTAAGTGTCTATGGCTGGTTTCCAGTTATCTATTCCAAGCAGGATCGTAAAACCTTGCTGACGGAAGCCTTCGGAAAAGCCGCCGGCCCCACAAAACAGATCCAAAACTGTAAGTTCGTCCATTGATAAGATATGGTTTAAAGGGTGAAAATATGATTTTTTATGTTATCGACAGCGTTTTTGAGGTTGTTTTTTATCTCGCATTCCCAAACAGTAATAACCTGCCAACCCATTCGAGCCAACTGCGCTAAATTTCTTTCATCCCTCGCCACATTGTTCTCAAATTTCTTTGACCAAAACTCGGAATTGCTTTGTGGTAAATGTGGGTTGCAAGATGGACAACGGTGCCAGAAACAACCGTGAACAAAAATTGCAATTTTTTTACCGGGAAAGGCAATGTCTGGCCGACCGGGTGCTTTTTTCCAATTTAACCGGTAACCTCTAATACCACCTTCACATAAAGCTTTTCTCAGAGTTGATTCGGGTTTGGTATTTTTCGCCCTGTTGGCGCTCATCACCTTAGATGTCACCACATTCTTGGGCACTGGTGCCCGTCCATCTCGCAAATAATTCTTTTCAGCAATGATCATGGGAACATTTTTAAATAAATGTCAATGTTAAAGATTATTGCTGGACAATAAAAAGTGAATTTGGGATTCAGGAGTCGATCTTGCAAAGATACTAAGCTACAGATCGGCAAAAATTTGCCTGTTAAGCACTTACTTTAAAAATACTGCGTGCTCAAATTTACCGGGACCTAACCTACCGTTTTATTGATGATCAAAGTTGGAAGTTTAATAGCGAAGATCAGGCGCCGGCGCGGACTTTTTAATAATTACAAAGCACTGGCAAATAGGTGCTATATAGAACTGGCACAATTGGATAAGAATAACGCATGGGACTACCAAAGATTAATTGTCAAAACGAAATATCCGATTGCAAATTAGGCAGGCCATTAAATCTTAAAATCCAATAACTCCTTCGGCTCAATCTCAAGTCCTTGAGCCAAGATAATTATCGTCGAAAGTTGAATATCCCAAACTCCTCGTTCCAATTTCGAAATTTGGCTGTTGTCTAAGTCGCATTTAACTGCAAGAGTAATTTGAGTCAATTTCTTCTTTTTTCGAATACTCTTAAGAGTTTGCCCAAATTTCTTCTTTATATCGTTAATGTCAATATTCAAGTTATTCGATGTTTACACGAAAGGTCAGAAGTTTAGTTGAAATAAAATTGGAAGAATACTACCAATTAATTAAGAATTTTTTATATTTGTTTTGCGATACTTCTTTATCGAAGCAATCGCTTTTGTCTCGACTTAAAAACCTGAGAAATTTTTAGCCAATGAGACGTAAGTGAATGCCCATGCCATAGGTGTGGGCTCGCTTATCGTTGGCGGGTTCTCTCAGGTACCTTAAGTCGGTAAGTTGAGTCCACGCCTATGGCATTTTTTATGGAACCAGCTTACCAAAACCTAAATTGGCATGGAAGCTGCATATATAAACAAAAATTTATCTTCAGGGCAAACCTTACAGGAGGTCATCGCGGCCTTCTTTAAGACTCATACACCTGACCAGGCAAAGGTCCTTTTCTGGAAAGTTTTCCAATGCTGGTCAGTCCAGGAATGCAAGTTCAAAGTTGATGTATCAGACGAAGAGATCGCCCTGTTCTTCGATCAGTTAATAGACCTCGTGGCGGCCGCTCATATTGAACACGAGGCGAACAGGGTTTCCAAAAACCGGCAACAGGGGGGCGGCAATGAATAACCATTCCGTCCATACCTGGCTTCTTCTCATCTGCCCGCCGGAGTGAGCACACTCTAGTATTTCTTCAACCGGCCGAAAGGCCGTAATTAACTGACTACCCCACTAAACTAATCTAAAATGAAGCTTAAAATTCGCTTCCCGGGAAGGCTATTGCCTTTTCGGAAGCAAACAGAAAATATTACCGACAACCCTCCCGTTCGCCGGGAACGAATTGAAAAGCGGTACATCGTCGGGTTGCTGCTGCTATGGCTGATTGTTTTTCTTTTCTCCATGCTGCGTTGCGACGCAAAAGCACTGAAGCGCCTTGATACAGGCAGCACATTGCGCGAGGTCCATTTCAGTCATTTGATCAATTACCCAAAAACTACCGCAAGCCTCAATGACTTCAAGGACAAATTAGTCATTGTCAATTTTTGGGCCACATGGTGCGGCGCCTGTATCCATGCGCTGCCAAAGGTTAATGATCTTCAGCAGGAGTTCCGGGACCGGGTTGTGATCCTTTCCGTCACCAAAGAGAAAGAGGAAACGATCAAAAAGTTTCTCGCCCATGACCCCTGGTATGCCAACTTTCAGGGCATATTGGTTACCGATGACCAGTTGTTTTCCAAACTTTTTCCGTACAGTTATTTGCCGCACATTGTCGTTATCAGGAATGGCAAGTTTTACCAGCAATGGGATGAGGATAACTTAAACGCGAAGAATATAAGATCCATTCTTAACGGCGCAGATCCTGAGCTGGTACAAAAGCAAGACCTGATCAGGTTTTCGCTCGACAGCCCGTTGTTTAAGATACATGGCAACCAACTATCGTCTGGCACAACGTACTCGATGGTGATCACCGGCCATCAGCCGGGATTGCCGCTAACCGGTAAGGAGACCATGGATAGCCTGCACGGTTCGGCCAGGTACGACCTGATCAACCATCTGCCAGCCAACCTGTATTCCATCGCGATGAACAGCCCGCTGCCGCACACGGCAAACAGGCGCCTGATCCTGGTGAAAGATTCGGACAAATTCCTGTACCATCCGTATGCAGGTGTCCGCTCTGATTGGGAAAGAAAGAATGAAGTGACTTACGAAAGAACCTTTCCCAGCGGCACCGCTCATACGGCTTTTCAACAGCAATTACGCAACGACCTCGATTTTTATTTCGGGTGGAAGAGTTCCATTCAAGAGCGTGAAGTGCAGGGCTTTATATTGGTTTACACGGGGACTGGTGCCCACCATGACCCGTTGAAGAAAGCGGAGGCCTATATAGACCCTGAAAAGAAAATCCATTACCTGCATGGAACGGGGATAGAAGCACTGCTCAGACTGCTCAACCAGTTTGACGGAATGCCGCCGGTCGTTGACGGTACCCAGCTGAAAACTACATTCGATATCGACTTCAGCAAACCACCGGCAACGATCAAAGACTGGCAACAAGCGCTTAAGGCATCGGGTTTCCTCTTGAAACCTGCCATCCTGCGCCTTCCGATGTTCGTTTTGACCGATTCCAACGATAAAATAAGCTCTCAATAAGACAGCAACCAAACTTTAAAACCAGTCATATGAAAAAAAAGAACCTCTTAATATTTTACCTGTTAGCCCTGATGCCTGCTTGCGTTTTCGCGCAAGGCAGTACCACGGGCCAGGTGTCCGATAAGACGACAGAGCTGTCACTCTCCGGCGCAACCATACATTCAATTCGTTCGAATACTTTTGCCACTACTGATGATCAGGGAAATTTTCGAATTTCGATCAGGGCTTTTCCGGATACTTTGGTCATTTCCTACATCGGGTATGCTACAGTAAAACGGGCCATCACATTTCAGCCCGAAGGCAATATCAGGATACTGCTCTCTTCGAATATCAGCCAGATGCAAGAAGTGACCGTCTCAACCGGTTACCAGGTGCTGCCGATGGAACGCTCAACCGGTTCCTATGATCAGCTGAGCAATAAGTTGATCGACCGGGAAGTCAGTCCAGATATCGTCAGCAGGCTCGACGGGATAGCCTCCGGCTTGCTGTTTGATAAGCGCGACGGAACAACAGGCACGTTCAGCGTGCGCGGGCTGAGTACCCTGACAGAAGGCTATACCCAACCGCTCATCGTCGTAGACAACTTTCCCTATGAGGGCGATGTCAACAACATCAACCCAAATGATGTGGAAAGTATCACTGTCCTCAAAGACGCAGCAGCCGCCTCCATCTGGGGGACGCGGGCGGGAAACGGCGTGGTGGTGATCACCACAAAAAAAGGGAGATATAATACGGCAATGAAGATCAGCCTGAACAGTAACCTGACCATCAGCCAGAAGCCCAACCTGTTTGCTATTCCCAGCATCAGCTCATCGGACTTTATCGATGTAGAGAAATACCTGTTCAACCAGGGTTTTTACGATGGTGCGAATGCCGACAATTTCAGCTGGCCGGTTTTTTCGCCGGTTGAAGAGATCCTGTATAAGCAGCAAAGCGGTGTCTTGACGGCCACGGAAGCAAACAGGCAAATCGATGCGCTGCGCCAGCTTGACGTGCGCAATGATTTTGAGAAATACTTTTACCGAAATGCAGTCACGCAGCAGCACAGCCTGAACCTTTCGGGCGGCACCGGCAACTTTAATTATGATTTCTCTGCGGGATATGACAAGTCTCTGCAGAGCCTGGTTGGTAACCAGAATGACCGCATTACCGTCCGTTCCGAAAATAATTTAAAACCAGTGAAGAACCTGGAGATAGAACTCGGCGCGCAATTTACGCAGGCCAATACGCAGCAGAACAGCCCGGGTGGGCTGAATGCGATCTATCCGGGCGGCGGGAAGTCCGGGCTCTATCCTTATGCCCGGCTTGCCACGCCAAATGGGCAACCGCAGGCCATCCCTAAAGATTACCGGCAATCCTTTACGGATACAACGGGGCAGGGAAAGCTGCTGGACTGGAGCTACCGGCCGCTTCAGGAGATCAGTTTGGCAGACAATACCTCCAGGCTGAATGACGTCGTCCTCAAGGCGGGTGCAGTATATCATTTCCTGCCCTCCCTGAGCGCAGAGGTCCACTATCAATATGAGCACCAGTCAACCGACGGCCGGAACTACCAGAGCGCACAGACCTATTACACCCGCAACCTGCTCAACCAGTTCACCGACCTGTCATCAGGAACACCCGTTTACGGTATCCCGCGAGGCGGCATACTGGATCAGTCCGGCAATGCCCTGAATGCTTATGACCTTCGCGGGCAAGTCAATTACAATCATTTATACCGCCAAAAACACCAGCTGAATTTCATCGCCGGTGCGGAGGTGCGCCAAAGCAGGACGGAGGGATTTTTCTACAGGGATTATGGTTACGATCCGGAGTCCCTGACTTCGATACCCGTTAATTACGTCACGCAGTTCCCGACCTATGACGGGCTCCAGGGCGATCAGGTGGTGCCTTATTATAACGACGTCTCTTCGCTGCTGGACAGGAATGTTTCAGTTTACGCGAACGGTTCTTACAGCTATGATAACCGCTATACCGTAAGTGGCAGCGCGCGGCGGGACGCATCGAATATTTTCGGCGTGGAAACAAACAGAAAATGGGTGCCGTTGTGGTCGGGCGGATTTTCATGGCAGCTATCGAATGAACATTTTTATCACTGGGAAGCTGTACCCTACCTGAAGCTGCGTGCCACCTACGGTTATAGCGGGAACGCCAATAATTCCGTTCCGGCGGTAACCACGGCGCAATACCGCCAGCCGCAGGGCAGCAATACCATCAATGGTCTGCCGTTCGCGGTCGTTACCAATTATCCCAATCCGAACCTGAGATGGGAAAAGATAGGTACGCTAAATTTCGGTCTGGACTTTTCAACCAGGAACAACCGGCTTTCCGGCAGTCTGGAATGGTATTATAAAAACGCGACGGACCTGATCGGTCTGGTTCCTGCCGATATTACAGAAGGGGCAGGAACGGTGCTGTCTCAAAATAGTGCGATACTCCACACTAAGGGAGTCGATATAACCCTGAATACTGTCAATTTGCAAGTGCCGGTGAAGTGGACAACATCGCTGTTGTTTTCCGTCAACCGGGATAAGGTGGCCAAATACTTGTATTCACCAACCTCTTACGCAAATTACATAGGTGATGGCTACCTGAACACTTTTAAAGTCGGCGCCCCGGCGAACAGTATCATTAGCTACAAATGGGCAGGCCTTGATCCGTTGAATGGTAATCCACGCGGTTATTTCAATGGCCAGGTCAGCGAGGATTACGAGTCGATCGTGAACAGCGCGACTGCGGGGGACATCGTGGTGAGCGGGTCGGCATTGCCGCAGCTATTCGGCTCATTGAGAAATGACGTTCAATATAAATCGCTGGCCCTTTCGTTCAATATCGTTTACCGCTTTGACTATTATTTCCGCAGGCCGGTCACCGGATATTCAGCGCTATTCAATAACTGGCAGGGATATAACGATTTTGATCAGCGCTGGCAAAAGCCGGGTGACGAAAGTAAAACAAACGTGCCGTCTCTGGATTATCCGGCTGACCCCAACCGGGATGCCGTTTACAACTTTTCACAAGTGAATGTGCTTAAAGGTGACAATATCCGCCTGCAGGACGTCAGGCTTTCCTGGGAGTTCAACCCGGGAATGATAAGAAATCTTGGACTGAGGCAACTCGAGGTTTACGCCTATGCGAATAATATCGGCATCCTATGGCGGGCTAACAAATATCACCTTGATCCTGACTATGTTGCTACCGGCATTCCGCTCCCGCGCACTTATTCACTTGGTTTGAAAATCGGACTTTAACATTCAAAGAACATGAAAAAACAAATAAAAAAGGCATTACGGCAGTCGTTGGGCATTTTGACCCTTTCATTTCTTTTTGCGCTCATGCCTTCCTGCAAAAAATATCTGGAGGCAAAGCCTGACGGCAAGCTGACCGTTCCCCAAACACTAACCGATTTCCAGGCGATCCTGGATGCAGCCCCGATGAGCAATAATTATCCTTCAGCGGGGGATATCGGAAGTGACTATTACTACCTCAGTGATAATGCATGGCAAACCATTTCGCTAATCGATATGCGCAATGATTATATCTGGGATGCAAATGCTGCCAACGATTACGATTGGCTGTATATGTATACCATGATACTGAATGCCAATATTGTTATCGACGGCGCGGGCAAGGTTCCCGCAGACGGAAGCAATCTCGCGGACAGGAACAGGGTGCTTGGCGCAGGCTATTTTTTCCGCGGTTATGACCATTACGCATTAACAGGCGAGTTTGAAGCACCCTATATACCGGGTGGGGACAATTCGGGGCCGGGCCTGCCGCTCAAGCTAAAAGCCGACATCACCGACCCGACTAAACGCAGCAGCATCCGGCAGACCTTTTCGCAGATCATCGCTGACCTGAAGACAGCGGCGGCCCTGTTGCCGGTTGATGTCATTGTCAAGAGCAGGCCATCGAAGGCGGCTGCCTTCGGCGCGCTGGCCAGGGTCTACCTTACAATGGGTGACTTCAGGAACGCAAACCTCTATGCTGACTCCTGCCTGCAGCTTTCCCCGGCGCTCATCGATTATAATCGGGTCTCCGCAACCGCTCCGACGCCGTTCAAGATATTTAACGAAGAGGTGGTCTTTCATAATGCCTCGGCGGGAAGGGGTTCAGTATTCAGTACTTCAAGGGAGATGGCGGATACAAGTCTCCTGGCCAGCTATGACAGCAACGACCTGCGTAAGGCGGTATTTTTTAAGCCGGGTGCCTCGGGCAGTATTTTTAAAGGAGACTATGGCGGTTCAAAAACCCCTGTTTTCGCAGGGATCGCCGCCGATGAAATGTACCTTGTACGGGCCGAAACGGCTGTACGCACCGGAAATGTTTCAGCGGGGATCGGTGATCTCAATACGCTGCTGGCCAAAAGGTTTGCCAGCAATACATTCGTACCCTATAATACCGGGATGGATGCGGACGCAGCGCTTCGGTTGGTTTTGTCAGAAAGGCGAAAAGAACTGCCCTATCGCAGCGGCCTGCGGTGGAACGACCTGCGGCGGTTGAACCAGGAGCCGGGCTTTGCCAAAAGCCTAAGCAGAAATTTAGGCGGTGTCAGTTATACGCTGCCGCCTGGCGATAAGCGATACACATTCCTGATACCGGTCAGCGTGGTTCAGCAAACGGGAATCGCTCAAAATCCACGATAAAATAAAAGGGGCAGTTGCCCCTTTTATTTTACAGATCAAACAGTCACATGACCAATCCGCATGGCGGTCAGTCCTGCAGGTGTACATCGCCTGCACTGGTATCCAGGCTATTGATGCGGCCCTGCAGCGCCATGCTGATGGTAGGCTGGGCCGGGTGCGAAGGGTTGGCCGGCGCATCGATGCCGCAGAGGTCACCGTGCTCGTCACAGGTATTCGTAGACTGCACATATGCGGTGGGATCAGTGGGAGACTTCAAAGTATTGGCATACTTCCAGAAGCTGTTTACTACTGGAGCGGGTTTAAAGGCAAATGCTGAAGTGATACCACAGGCCAATGCCAGGATTGCGATCTTGAATTTTAGACTTTTCATTTGAACTAGCGCTTTATTACATCAAAAAGCGCCGGAAAAACTTTGGTTAAAAATTGTATTTAAAAAATGGGTGCCCTGATTCCGGCAAGGGCGATACCGCCAGCTGACCGGACTATCCGGTGCAGTGAACATTTCTTACGATGTGAAGACCGCCTCCTTTCTTTGATAAAAAATGAGTGCCGTTATATTGAGAAAGAGAATGGCGATATTAAATACCAGGTGTGCACCCCAGCCCATATGCCGGAATACGCCCCCGCAGGCACAGGCATGCTTCGTGAAAAAACCGAAATAAGTGAGGCCGACATAAATGGAGAAAGCTGACAACAGGAAGAATGAGGCATAGAGGCCAAAGCTTTGCGTTTGCCTGAACAGCAGCAGCACCGCAGCCAAAAGTTCCGTTGATGGCAAAGCCCAAATCAAGATCCGGCCTGCTTCGGGCGGGATCGGCTGATTCCCCATCTCGATCCTGAAATGAGAAAATTCCAGCAATTTGCTGATTGCGGCGTAGCTCCACAACAGGATCAGAAGAATACTGACAATGTCAGCGATATAACCTTTAGTTTTCATTTGAATTAACTAATGATTAAAGGTACAGGCGCCTCAATGACAGAAAATGTCACTCTTCTTTTTTAATGAAATATTTTTTTCCGAGGCGGTCATACTGGATATCATGGCCATTTTCGCGAAGGTGGGTAAGCATACGTTTTACCGTACGCGTGCTACAGCCAAAATTTGCGGCCACGTCTTCTATGGAACGGAACCTGTTCTTTTCGACCAGTTCGAGCAAATATTCCAGGCGCTTTTCGTAGGAGCGGTAATCCATATCCGATTAATTCAAATCGCTTTTCATGCGATTTGAAATTGGAAATAGATCGGGCAAATCGCTACAACTGTAGCTTGTAAATTATTTCTGAAAAATGTTTTTAATGTCCCTGTGACGAATGGTACGCCGCTTTCCGCTCATTCAGGCGGTCTTTGAAATTATTGCGCCAAAACCGGCGCAACTTAACCATCGTCTTGCGCCAGGCGAGAACAATGGCAGTACCATGTTTAGGCGGCGGCATTAAAGTGAAAGGGGATATCTCTAATATCTCGGCAATTTCATATACGCGCCTGAGGGTCAGCTCGGTTTCAGAGCGTTCGATCTTTGAGTAGGCAGCCTGGGAAATCTCGAGCATGAAGGCCATATATTCCTGGCTGTATTTTTTGGTCAATCGCTGAAGTCTTATTTTTTCTCCAACATCATTCATATAAAATGGCTTAGGATTATCACTTATAAGCAAAAGTAGTAAATTACAATTAATAGTTTTACTATTAGTTTAATCATCATTTGACCTTTGTTTTAATTCCCAATTCCGGGAAGAAACTAAAAAAGATCATTATGACTGATTTATCACAATTGGAAGCGGACGAGTTACAGGGCGGTGCGAGCCATTGCGCTACCAACATTGCCTTCGGCGCTACTTTGGGTGGTTTGTTCGGCGGCGCAGGCGCCATCATCGGGGCAGTTGCCGCAGCTACAGGCCCGGCCTGCCTTGGCCTTTGGTAAAAGGGGTACGGGTTCACCCCCGTACTCCATGCAGAATCCCGGGGTGCAGCGCCAGTGTGGTCAGCACGCCGCCGATCGCCCCGTAGAAATGAAACTCATGATTAACCAGGTCACTTCCCTTTCTTTTCTGGTAAAAGATCAGCAGAACAATATAGATCAACCCGCCGTAAATATTCTTGATCCCGCCCCCTTCTGAGAAATTAAGCACGATATAATTGGGATCGAGCACCATAAAGCCGAACATACAACCCATAATGCTGCCGGACGTCCCCGTCGTCGAGTATTTGAAATCCCGGAAATGGCGGGCGATGACGATTGCTGAAGCAAACAACAGGCTCACCAGGTAGATCGTCAAAAACTGCAGGCTCCCCGTGCTTCCCGATTTCCTGAGCGTCTCCTCCAGGTCAGAACAAAAGACATACAGCATAAACTCATTGAGCATCAGGTGCAGCCAATCGGCGTTTACCAGGTCTGCGGTGAATATGCGATAGTATTGCCGGTCGCGAATAACACTCAAGGGGTGAAGGATGCAGGCAAAGAACACTTTTTTATTCAACTGAGCAATTCCGGTAGCAAGCAAAACGAGGAAGGAAAGAATAAATGTTACGGGCGATTTCGCATAGAACTCGCTAAAGAAGGCCAGGTTCATAGGCAAATGAAGTAATTTTTCCTATTACTTAAACTAATAATTTAAAAAAAGGGGTAATAGGATATGGCACCATTTGGGGGGATTTTTGACCCAATCCCTTTGAGAAATGAAACGTAATACTATTCTAAGCCCTCTTTTGCTCCTTGCAGCGCTGATCACATCCACCCTTATTTTGATATTCATTACGAATGAATACATCTTAACTATTAACTTTTACGAAAGAAACGGCCAGCCCGTTTCAGGTATCCCTGATATGGAATCATTGGTATATCAGAATATCAAAAAGGTGATCTACCTCTATACGGTCATTTATGTAACGGTCAAAGTGCTGGCGGTTTCGATCGTGTTAGCCACCGGGCTATATTTCTTCGATATCAAGGTATCCTTTCTAAAACTGCTCCGGGTCGTTATTGGATGTGAATTTATTTTCCTGGTGCCGGCAGCGGCCAAGATTGGTTGGTTCTGGCAGGAAAGGAACATTGTTGACCTGATCACCTGGCAGAACTTTTACTTCCTTTCGGCCGCATCATTTGTACCGGATGTGAAACCAGCATTCCTCATGCCGCTTCAGACATTAAATCTTTTCGAAGCAACTTACTGGTTCCTGCTTGCGGCAGGAATTGAAAAGATCACCTCCGTTCCGTTCGACAGGGCGCTAAAGGTCGTTTGCCTTTCGTATATCCCGACGCTATTCATCTGGGTGATATTCGTCGTCTATTTCACGGTCGTTTATTTCCCGCAGTCTTATTGAAATCCTAAATCCATTTATAGCTTTTATGTACAGCAATTTGAAACTGATCTTAATTTCTTTTACCCGGCAGGAAAGCGCCAATGATTGCGGAGCTGCCTGCCTGAGAACTATTTTCAACTATAGCGGATTGAAGCCCCCGATGCCTAACGCAGGGAATGATGAGCCGCTTTCGATATCGCGACTGCAGGAACTGGGAGTCGCTGCGGGCCTCAGTGCAAGAGGCGTCAGAATGGACGCAGACCATCTTCGGAAAATGGAGTCACCCTGCATATTGCATGTGATGAGCGATGCGATGACCCCTCATTTTATTGTGTCTTTCGGCTATGACACAGCTGTAGGGCTGTACCTGATTGCGGACCCGGACGGACAGGTTAACTATGTAACCGAGACAGAGCTGCTCGCCAGGTGGCAAAGCCGTGCCGCTCTTTATTTTGAGAATTTAACGCCGAAGAAGAATTGGCGTGCCCGTTTTTATCCCTGGAACTATTTGTTCCGGTTTGACTTCGTGCCAGGCATTATATGGTTCGCAGTGCCTTTACTTAATGTATTCGGCTCACTGCTTGGCCTCGGTGCAACACTGGTAGTGGAAAAGGCTATCACCCCGCAGTTCCTGAATGCGCAAAGCGGTTTTATAGCACTCGTTTTCGTGTTACTGGCCTGTTTGTCCCTGGCGAAGTGTGCTGTCGGGTTTGTGAAGGAACGGCTGGTCATCAATTTCGCGAGCAGGCTGGATGCATCCTTATATCTGGAATTAATCGCCCCGTCGGAGCGATTAATGCAAGTGAACGGGCTACTGTTGAAACGATTTTCGGAAACTATCAGGGACGTCCAGCGCATTCATCAGAGTGTATCCATGCTCGTCGGAGGGGTTCTCTCCGATGGCCTGATGCTGGTGATCATTTTGGTATGCATTTACCTCTATTTTCCGGTGCTTGTTGTCCTGGAGATTTTCGTCGTTGCCGGGTTGGTGACCCTCACCGACAGGCAGCTACCGTTCATGCTTGTCAACTTTTGTTCCACGTTGGCGCCTGCATTTCCAGCTAATCTGATGGCAACCAGTCATGGAGCGGAGCGCGAATCGATCATTGCAGGCGGAATTGAAGCCAATGCCGCTTTTTCCCGCAAATCTTTCAGGGTATCGGTGACAGCGAACAAGCTCAGTCTTTATTTTGACGCCATTGCGTCCCTCAACCTGATCATCGTTTTAGCTTATACCATTAGCCGGCTACGCACCTCTGCGGCATCCTACCCGGAGTTCATTTTCGGGGTCATCCTATGTTTTGCTTTTGTGAACATAGCGACTAAAATCTGCAACTCGCTGTTTTTGGTTGCGCAGGGCGCGGAAAGATTGGGCCGCAGACCCCGTATGACTAAAGCAATCCAGTAAATTTCTTGCAAACCTACCGGGACTTGGAACCCTTACGGGGGTCCGTTTAACTCGTGCCATTTGAAGGCCATTGGGCCTTTCAAATGGTGCACCAACCAGATTACATTTATATACATCAAAATCATAATCTATGGACAATTTCGTACAAAACGTTTATCAAAAATTTCTGAATGAAGTCTCGGCCGCCCCCGAGCTAAAAAATTTGGGCGTGAAAAACCCGCTTCTTATTCGCGACCTGGTCCGAAGCTGTATCGGGGAACTCAAAGATCATTTCAAGGCCGAGCCATTCAAAGACATGCTTCGGGAGATACAATTTTTCAAATATGAAAAACCGCGGATCATCGCCGAACATATTTTTACGCAGGAACTTTACGCGATTGAGTCGAATAAGCCCGTTGGCGACCGGGCGTTGACCAACAATTATTACACCCAGGAGCTGACGTTTCTCAAGCGTGTTTTTGACCAGAACCGCTACTTGTACCAATATTTCCAACTAGATGGTGTCGAGTTTGATCAACAGTATTTTTCCCGGGGGAACAAGGTTCCGGAGATCAATCTGCCCATTGCGCCCGATATTGATCCTGAATTTTCTACGCAGGGTGATTTTCTGTTCGCAAAGTTCATTGCCTATGAACGGCTGCAGGATCACCTTATAAATCTTCTATATAGCCCGGGGCAAACAGCTAAACCCGAAATGGGGCATGATATGCGCTGGACCGGCGATGTGATCAACCTTGTCGAGCTTATCTATGGTCTGAACCTCACAGGGCAGGTCAACCATGGCAATGTTTCACTGAATGAGATGGTACGTTGGGCGGAAAATCTTTTCGATGTAAAGATTGGTATTATACAGCGAAGATTTGCTGAAATACAAAGTCGGAAACGCATCGCTTCTACAAGATTTCTCGACCAAATGAGAGAAAGCGTACATCAAAAGATCGAAGACCAGTTCGCATAATTGACAAGCGCCTATTCAAAATCCGGGATAGCCGTTTTTGAACGGTCTATCCCGGTCCTGATACAATCGCCCTTTAAGGGGCCCACCGAATTAACAGGGAAAAAGCAAAACGGGGATACGGATATAAGCAGGCAAGCGGTATGGAATAGCAGCGCCGAATAATTCGTTAAAATGATACCTGTGGTTAACCAGCACCAAAAGGTCCGTATTCATATCATTGGCCAGTATATCAATAGCTTTGGGAATGTCCCTTTCCCAGATATTATTGAAATGAAAATGGTCATGGCTGGCCGGATGGGCGATGGTGTCTTTAAAAACATCAAGCGCATAATTATGCTCCATAAAAGGTAAACCTTTTGCAGCGATGTTCGCAATAAGAACGCTGGCATTAAAATTAATCGCCAGTTTACTTAAAAAGCGAATAACCCCCTGCCTGCAGTACCGAAGATCTGTTGCATAAACGATCTTTTCAAGGGTCTTGTATGGGAATTGTTCAGGAACCAACAAAACAGGACAGCCAGATTTGGCTGAGCAGCTAAGGACATCACTTTCAATGACAGGAAGCTCCTGGTCTGCATTTTCAGGAATCCCTTTGATCAGCAGACCGATGTTGAATTTCCTGACGATGGCTGCAATATTATCGGAAACAAAGTGGATATTCTCAATAAATTCTGCCAGGGTCTTTAGACCTGTTTGCAGATAAAACTTACGTTGCAGTTGTTCAATCCACCGATGCTTAGAGACGGGCCGTGCCGGCAAAATTTTATTGGCAACGGCAACGCTCATTTCAGCAGCATACGAATGTGTTTGGATCATTGGAGCATTCCAAAAATATAATTTAGTATTTGTTGTTCCTGCCAGCAATAGGGCCAGCGCCGTTGTGCGCTCCGTATCCTGTGGATTCTTGTTGATTATCAATATGTTTTTCATGGTTTTCTTTATTTAGTATGTGGTGAATCTCTCTCTCTTCCGACCTGTTCCGCATTTTGATTTTATTGCGTTGCAGCTCCCCAAAAGCTGGTTTGAGGAGTTAAGCCCCTGAACAATTTAATACCGCCGGGCTTCCTTTGGTTACTAACTAAATTGTGAATTAAGCACCTCCATTTTTCAGCCGCTTTAATGATAGTGGGAAGGCTGGTTTCATTGTCGATGAACCTTCGGTAAAACGGCACTGTGTATGAAAGTGCGCCATTTTTGTTTATCAACTGTAGCACTATAGACCCAACCGCATTTATATCCATCTTTTTCAACAGCCTACAGGTTGCAATTCCCGCCAAATCGATAGTTATATCTTTGTTTTTATTCGCATCAATAAATAAGATCCTCCGGGCGTTTTCATCCAGGGCAATGGCCTTAGCGCCGATTTGTTCAGATCGCGATAGCTGACAATTTGATTGACGAGCCAGTGCAGCCAGCTTCTCAGTTATGGCTATGCTTATTTTTCTTTTTTTTGACAAATGGGTGATCACCAAAAAAGGTATGGTGATCAAGCCCACCAGGCCGCCTGCTATCAAGGCTTCTTCCAGGTTGTTTTCCATGATTTTATTTTTTAGGCAGGAATAGTCAAGTAACCATTCCCCGTTAAAGAATATTTCTAACTATAGTTATGTCCAGCGGGGCACATCATCTACGCGTCCCTGTCCCACTGAGATCACTTTAAATTTGTTGATCCCATCTTTCATTTCCCATTCGGTCATCGCCCCTGCGGGGTAACCCAGTAAGGCGACAACGATCGGATCTGTCACCCGGATTTTATTTGTTCCGTGTTCGGGGCTGTCTTCAGCTACTATGCTGATACTGAATGTCTGGTTCTTATTAATATTCCAAATCAGGACATCCGAGTTTGCGGAAACGACATTAAGCGGCATGGATTGCGGCCCTACGATTTTGGCATCCTTTAATTCCTGAAACAGCTTTTGCTTGTTAAAGACAGGAGTGGTCACGGATTCATATTGGTCTGTTAATAATTTATATTCTTCTTTTGTTAAGATAAGTGGTGTGGTACGCATGGTATATGTAATTAATCAAGACGAAAATAACCAGGCATTACAGGGCACATCGTGCCTGTTGCCTGATAGGATTAAATTCAGATTTGGGATATTTTACCGCTCCTGGACACGGATGAATTGAAAACAGGCAAGGCGCCGGAAGTCGCATTATAATTACGCGGACAGCGGATATAAACGACCTCCAAAGCAATATTACTTTAGCAGCCGGTACTGGATATGTATCAAATACATTACCGAACCAGGGCACTCCCAATTTTAGGAATATTCAATTCAGGAAAAAGCGGGGGATATGACTACCAAAAGCCGTGAAACGGGAACAGCAACAGCCTGTTGAATGTCTTGAACGGGCAACCTGATACGACATAGATATTGCCGGGCTGACCAGGCGCATTTAAGCATAAAGTAACGTCATAGACGTTCGCCGGACTTACAAGAATCAGCTTAATTGGTTTAACCGTCCTGGAAAGTTCGCTAAGGATAGGTGAGCCCGTGAAATTATGATCATCAATTCCTATAGCCCGGGTTTCATGGCCGGTTAAATCGGAAACACAATGCACCCTGTATTCTCTCTTTGACGCCATCGATGACAGCGTGCAAAAAATGAATATAATTAGAAGAACAGGTTTTATATGTTTAAACTGCATTTCTACAAGTATACCGAATATAGTGTAATCCGAATGTTAAAAATAGTTAAATTGTCTTCGTCGACCGGATAATCGCCGGCTGGCAGCGCGTCATGAGCCCGGTAGCCCGGCATCGATAATACCCGTATACCGAAGGTAATCCGCAATGTTGCTGATGCGTCTCTGCTTTAAGTTTTACCCAAACAAATAGGCAAAGCCGCCGGCGACGGGTACGCATAAATCTAATACCTTTTTATGCTCGAAAAGATTTTCCATAATGTCCCTGGCCCGCTTGTACTCATCGTGGATAGGACATGGGTGCGTGGATGAACATTTACTTAATCCCAGTCCGCACTCCTTAAATATCTGTTGCCCGTCGATGGCCCTTACAATATTGATGATGGGCTGCTCCCTTTGTTTAGGGGTGAGGTAGAACCCTCCTGACGGGCCTTTCAGGCTATTGATAACGCCCTGTTTAACCAGGGTTTGTAAAAACTTGCCAACCGTATGTTCGCTGGCTCCGATATGTTCAGCGATTTCCCTGATCGCTGATTTATCTCCCGATTCGGTTTTCGTGGCCAGAAATATGACCGCCTTGACAGCAGCCTTACAGGTATTACTAAGCATATTATCGATTCAAAAATTTACGCCCCTCCTCTGATATCATCTGCATACTCCAGGGGGGATCAAAAATAACGTCAACATTTACCGGGCATCCTTTAAATAAATGCTCCAGGGTCTGTTGCACATTATCCCGGATGGATTCTCCCATAGGGCAAAACTGCGTGGTTAAGGTCATGATGATATGGATATTGCCGTTATCTTCATTAAAATCAATCCGGTAAATTAATCCCAGATCCACCACATTCAGGCCAATCTCCGGATCGAGTACTTCCTTTAGGGCCAGCAGTGCTAAATTACATTTATTATCGTTATTGGTGATCACATTCATTTTGCCGGGGTATGAAGAATTACGCGGTATACATTCCAGTTGTACAGGATCGCCGCCAGCAACAGCGCGGCGGCGGATACTTTTAACAGCAGGTTATTTGCAAACAGGACGCCGCCTATAAACAGGATAAATCCCGATAAATAAGCGATACCCATTGCATTAAATATTTTTGCATCAAAGAGATCTTTGGGATTAGGGGTCTTGCCGAGGCCCGCGCGGTGGTGGTAAACTTTATTCCAGATAATAAAAGGAAGTGTCTTGAATGTCATCCCGAAAATAATAGCGGTGATCCAGCCGAAAAAAATGGAAAAGCCATAAGCGGTGATCAATTTAGGATCTACCTTGGAAATAGCAAGCAGGATCGAAACGACCGCCAGTAAAACTAAAGGTATGCCCATCATGAAGGCGGATAGCAGTGATATCCTGATCTGGTTATCTGTCTGTTTCCGGATCCGCTTTTTGTATGACTGGTAACAATAGAAGACGAAAAGAGAGACAGCTGTGAATATCGCTGTCAGGGGAATGGCGAATAGGTAGCCTCCCTTTGTGTACAGAAAAATCAAAATAAAACCTACCAGGGCTGCATTGATGAGTGCGAAGATGGTCCATAAAAGGGGCGCATGGGTGTATTTCGAGATCAGGAACATTGGGATCAACCGGGTTCCGACCCCGATGACCAGGAGCAGGAACCAGCCCCCGATGCCCAGGTGTGCGTGCAGGGAAAGATAATGCAGGGAGTCCTTCCCAAAAATAGGGTGAGTAAAATTGAAAACTAACAGCAGCCCGATGATCGTCGTGGTAAAGAGCCACAAGGTAGCTGTGAATACGAACAAAGCATGAATATTCTTCTTTTTACAGGCGAACAAGCTGGTGGCAATATTGATCAGGAAACAAAGAATGCCTCCATTTATTAATAATGCCCCGCATTGAGCCGGCAAGTTCATATTAAACGTATAAAATGCATAGACCAGCAATGGAATTCCGCAGCCTGTTAGGGCGAAAGAAAGGTGAGCCAATAAATTACTGAATAATTTACCCTCGATCATGACGGGAAAAAGCTGGTGGCCGGCGCCCATTATCATCATAGTCCCCCATCCCAGGGCCATCGTATGGGTCACCGCTAATACCGGCGGCTGGAAATAATGTGACCCGAAGACTTTCGAGGAGAGAACCAGCAATACCGCAGCCACGAGAAATGAAAACGCGGCATAAGCATAAAAAGGAACAACGACCTTATAGCTTGTATTCTTAACCAGGTTGCCGGTACCGATCATGTCAGCGTTTGAAAATTAAAAGATGAACCTCACCATCACTGATCTCCTTCACCCGGAATTCAAAGCCCCTCTCTGACAATTCAGGCAGCAAATAAACCGGGATCCTTTTATGATGAACAAATAAGGCATTCCCGTCAGCCATTTGCTCCAGGGAATCCAGGATCGTGATCATTGGCTGGGGCATCTCCAGGTTACGGACATCTACCGTGATTAATTTTTCTTTATATCTATGCCATATCTTGTCCCAATCCTGATCCGGGATTCCTTTCGGTTCAGCTAAAATATCATCTTCGGCGATTCCCGGCTGCCTGAAGAAGTAAGTCTCGACAAGCTTATCTTCAACTGTATCCATATAGCTGATAAATCCCTTCTTTTCAAGCAGGGGGATTAAGGGCACCGGGGCAAAGGTGTTAACGATTTTCAAGATCTGTCCGGGTTTTATGTTCTTTGCCTTTTCCAAAATCAGGCTTAAGGGGTCTTTACCGGCGGCTATAACCGGACGGACATCAAGCTCAATGAGTTGTTCCTCCCTGATCGCATGAATGAAATCAGGTACCGGCGCCTGTTCTTCCATAACCGGTACAACACTGCTTTCAATGGTAAACCCAAGCGGTTTGAGCTTTTCGAAAAAATCATCGATGCTGCATCCCCCTACTTTGGCGGCCATCGCCAGGCTGGTCCTTCCTGCCATCAGTTTTCTGAGCAGCGGGTTGCGCAACTTTTCAAATTTCGGGTTAATACTGATAATGGCCTCTATAGCATCAGGATGCTGTTTAATAACCGCAGCGATTTTGGTGTTGGCATTAATTGTATTCATCATTCAAAATATTGGTTGTAAAGGTCTGCCTGGCTGTCAATCGCCTTTAGTGCCGATGCCGCTTCAGGAACTGTTGACGCCTGTTTTAATTGCGCTACCAGCGCAATCAATGGTTCCAGCCATTTGTGTAAGGCTTCATGATCAGGCCCTGTCATTTTGCATTCCACGATCATTTTGTCTATTCCTTGCTGTAAACGCTCATGAATCTTTTTAAAAGCGGGCAATGGATGATCATTCCCGTTATTGAACTGTTTAAGAATTACCTGTAAATATTTAACGTTATTGTTCGTGGTAACATCAACCTTCCATTTAGCGCCATTATTCAAGACAAGTTTTTCGGCCGGTGTTCCATGATGATCATTTGCCTCCGATTGGTCAAACGCAGCTTTATTTCCACTATGCTCCTGATTGTTACAGGCCGACAGAGTAGCTGTCAGCAATAACAGGGTTAATAATTTTTTCATTTGGGGATCTTTTAGTTTTTTCTGAGGGCCTGAGGATTAAGCGGAGTGACTGATCATACGTAATATAGTGCCATACCCAGTTGATCAGGATCATCAGTTTGTTCTTTATGCCAATTATGGACATCAGGTGCACCAGCATCCAGATGCACCATGCACTGAACCCTTTTATTTTTAGTTTGCCCATTTCGACAACCGCCAGGTTACGTCCGACGGTTGCCATACTTCCCTTATCACGGTAGTGAAAAGGCTTCAATTTTTTTCCGGAAACAATGTTCGTCAGATTTTTTGCCAGTACATCGGCTTGCTGGATGGCCACGGGGGCAACCTGCGGATGACCTTTAGGACTTTCCCCGCCCTGCATCAAGGCTGCATCGCCAATGGCAAAAGCATTGACCATACCCTGGATGCGGCTGAAGGCGTCCACACGGATCCTGTTATTGGGAGCAACGGCCGGTAATGGCAGTCCTTTTAAAGCCTGACCTTTGACCCCCGCCGCCCAAACCAGGCATTTGCTGATTAAAGTAGCGCCGTTATTTAGGACTACGGTATTACCATCATAGCTATTGACCGAAGCATTGATCTGAACACTTACGCCCAGGGCCTCAAGATATTCCCGCGCTGTTTTCCCTGATCGTTCACTTATGCCGTTTAATAACCGCGAAGATGCTTCTATCAAAACAATATTCATTTGCTTAAAGTCAAGTTCAGGGTAATCTTTGGGGAGAATATTGTTTTTCATTTCAGCAATGGCCCCTGCCAGTTCGACACCTGTCGGGCCGCCTCCGACGATAACTATTTGTAATAAGGCGTCTCTTTCCTTTTCATCGTTTGAAATGAGCGCCTTTTCAAAATTTTGCAATAAAGTATTGCGCAGGTATAGTGCTTCCGCAACCGATTTCATGGCATATGAATTTTGTTGCAGCGATTGATTATTAAAATAGTTCGTTTCAGCGCCCTGGGCCAGGACGAGGAAGTCGAAGTCAATATTACCGACGGATGTTTCTATGCTGTTTTCATCCGGGCGGATATTTGTCACTTCCGCGATCCGGATATACACATTTTTATGGTGCTGAAATATCTTTCGAAGCGGGAAACTGATACTGCTGGGTTCCAAACCCGATGTGGCTACCTGGTATAGTAAGGGCTGGAATTGGTGGTAGTTATTCTTGTCGATCAAGATGACCTGGAAGTATTTTGAAGAAAGCTTTTTAGCAAGTGTGAGGCCGGCAAATCCGGCTCCCACAATTACTACCCTTTTCTGAATGTTGTTTTTACGGGGAATATCCATCGTCTTCGTCCTTTCATTCCCGGATTACGCACTTGCGTTTTCATCAACCCGGTATGGTATTTCATTACCGTTTATTCTGCAACTACGACTCACCGGTCCTTGCCTCATTTTCGGGATCCCCAACCATCCTAAACAATGATCCTTTAAACGAGACAAGGTCCTGGAGCCGGTCTTTTGCAGGCACAGCCTTTATTTGGTTTTCTGCAGTTCGAGAGCCTTCACAAACAGGATATTATTTTCGAGGTGGATATGGGTAAACATATCACCTTCAAACTCTTCCAGCATCTTATATAACAAGCCGTAACTCGCGCAGGCGTCTTCCGGAAGCGCGTAATTATTACTCAGCATCCGAATATCAGATAAGCTTTTGCCCACGATCTCATGTTCCTTTTCCATTAGTTCGATGGGTTGTTGTACGTTGCCGTCATTATTTTTTGAAAGCGCCAGTTGCTTGATAAAAGGGAACAGGAACGTTTCCTCCTTTTCCATATGTTCGGTCATTTCCCGGGCTATTTCTTCCACCAGCTGCAGGATATTGAATAGCTCGGGGTGGTGCGCTCCGTGCACCCTGGCCACTTTATCGGCATATTTAATCAGCTCCGGCAAAGCGGCTTTTACATAGCTATGATGCGTATTGACGATGTAGTCGGCTAAGAAGTCCAGTTTCCAATCATTGTAAGGCAACGGCCTTGGTAAGGGTGAGGCTGATGTCTGTTTCTCCGCCTGCTGCAGTTCATGTTCTATCGCGGCTACATCCAGCCCTTTTTCAGCGCAGGCCTCCTTCACGGTCTTTTTTCCGCCGCAACAAAAGTCCAGTCCATATTTCTTAAAAATTTCCGCTTTGCGCAGGTCCTTTGTTGCTATTTGGCCCAGGGTTTCATTGTTCTCCCCGCTAATGCGTTTTTTTATGCTTACTTTCCACCATTGCGGCCCCTGCTCCAGGTATTCCCATATAAATATGTCCCCCCGCTCACCCAAAAGCTGGTAATAAACCGGTTTGGGATCATGATCATTCAGAATTACAAAACCTTCCCCTTCATTCAGTGCGTCAAAGTGTTCAAAAATTGTCGGGTGTTTTAGCCTGGGTTCAATTAGCGTCACATTCAGCACGCTGTCTTCTAAAGTTTCCATTTTTTATATTTTGTTGTTGAATGGAGTAAAGGTAGGCATATTTCAAATTAAAAGAATAAAAGTACTTTAATACTTCTATTCTTTACTCTTTAGTGACATTAAGATCCAATTTATGACACCCGGATATTCTGCTTTAACTTTTGCCGCCGGAGAAACCCAAGGCCAACAATAAAACATAATAAAACGCCCTGGGCAAGCATGGTTTCCATCGTGGGATAGATGCCCAGCAGGTCACTGGTGATATTGAAATGAAATGGGTGCACCGTAAAAAGCCCTGATTCCTGAAGGGAGTGAATGCCTTTACCGATGATAACAATGACCAGCACAGCGATCATGGCGGACCCGTATTTGAATAATTGCCTTATTGGTATTCTTTGTGCATACCTAATCCAAATAAATGCGATGAAAAATATCAGTGTCAATGCGGTCAGTACACCCAGCCCTATCGATGCCCGGCTTCGCGGATCAACCTCCAGCTCAATGGCCTTTAAAAAAAGGATCGATTCGAAAGCTTCACGGAAAACGACCAGAAATGCGAAGGCTGCGAGCCCAAACATATTCTCCTTATTTAACAGCCGATTTATTTTTTTCTCTACAAACGATTTCCATTTTTTGACATCCGAGTTCCGATGAAGCCAGAAACCTACATAGATTAAAACACATACGGCAAATAGGGATATGAAACCTTCCAACATCTCCCGGCTTTGACCGCTGATCTTCAGGATCAGATCAGTCAGATACCAGCCCGCCAGCCCCGCAAGCAAAGCGGTTATCCATCCGCCGTGCAGCCAAAGCAATGCCTTCTTTTTACCGGTAGACTGGATAATGCTGATCATTATGGCGATGATCAGGAAAGCTTCCATTCCTTCCCTTAACAATATGGAGGCTGAAAGTACAAATGCCAGCCAAAAAGATACTTTGGTGTTGTTGAGTATACTATCTGCCTCAGCGATCAGGCTTAAGGCGTCATTTATTTCCCGGCTCACTTCCGGTTTGGGACGGTGACTTTCAATGAGAGATCTGACTTTTAGCATTTGTTGTTCGAGCCTGGTTGTGAGATTCGCATCGCTGGTGCTAAGCTGCGCTTCTAACGGCTCAATCCCTTCCAGGTAAGCCTCCAGCGCCTTTTGCCTGGCGTCCGGAACATTGTCCCCCTGATATTCCTGCAGTGCTGCGAGCAGATATGTTTTTGCTGATTGAAGCGGACGGACAGCCTCCTTATCGGGTATATGAAGCCGGATGGCGGCTAACTTTTCCTTCCTCAGTTCCAAACCGCCATTCATTTTATCGATCAATTCGCTATCTGTAAGATTGCTGGCATCCTTTAAGTTCACCCCGGCCATCGCCGCATGGTATAAGGCATCTGATCTTGCCTTATTTAATTTCAATTTTTTAAACCTTAAGGACTGGATATAAAAGGCCACGCTCCATGCTTTGTCCGGCGGCAGTTCCTTAAAGCCCCTCATCGCAGTACCTCTTACACCTAAACTGATCGTATTATATGCCCGAAGGCTGGTAAACCTCTTCATGATCGAATCGTTTAAAAAATTAGCCGGGACCGGGCGGAGCGAAGAAGCAAGGGGGCCGTCGCCCGCACCTGCGCTACCATGGCATGAAGCGCATTTTTGCATGTAAATCACCTGGCCGGCAGATAGGTCGGGCCACGACTCGGGGCTTACCTTATACCCGGTGGCTTTAATAACAGCCTCCTTCACCGATCTCGCCAGGATGCCGACGGAGCCGGGTGAGTTTTTTTCCCTTATCATCCGGTTCAGCCGTTTGGCACTGTTCAGAAAAAGTTCGCTTTGAATGTGTTTTTCTCCGGTAAGCTCTCCGCACATCCTTGTCACGGCAGTGCTAAACTCAAGCATCTCGCTATATTCTTCCCGGCTCTTAATCCTGTGATTTTGTACAGCGGCAGGGTAGTCCCCTGAAATATAATCCAGCAGGTGGATGATCGTCTGTACCGTATGGTCATCCTCTTTGGCAATGGCGGGAGGAGCAGGCAGCAGAAGAAGAAGAAGTACAAAGCTGACTGAAAGTTGAAATATTTTCATTGTCTTATTTTTTACGATCCGGGTCTATAGAAGCCCCAACGGGGCAAAGGTAATATTTCGTTTTATTGTTTATACTTTTTTGTATAAACAATAAATAGTTCCTATACTTGTGCCGGACCAGCAAAGGCCGGCCAGTGTTCATATTGGAAACGGGATCATGGAAATTATCAATGAAAAGAAGCCAGAGGTCAAAATAGTCGGGACGCTTAACGGGCACACCGGATGTATCTATGCAGTGGACAGGGGCCTTTATGCCAATACCATATTTACCGGGGGTAGTGATGATTTCATCGCGCAGTGGAACCTGGATACCCTGCAGGGGGAAAAGTTTGCGACTTCATTTGCGGCACATCTATATGCGATCTGTCATATTCCCGAAAAAAAACTACTGCTTGCGGGAACTACGGACGGGAACATTCATATCATAGATACGGATCAGAAAAAAGAGATACGGATCCTTAAATATCATAGGGGCCCGGTATTCGATATTAAATATTGCTTGGAAACCAATTGTTTCTATACGGCCGGCGGCGATGGCAACTTCGCCGTTTGTTCCCTTGACAGTCTTTCCCTCATAAAAGTTATAACACTTTGCGGAGAAAAATTGCGCAGTATAGATTTTAATTACCATGCTTCCGAAATTGCCATTGCCATGGGCAGCTGTGATATTTTTATTTTGGACCTGTTCACATTACAGCTTAAATATGGATTCATCGCGCACCGGCTTTCTGCAAATATTGTCCGTTATACGCCTGGTGGAAAATTTCTCCTGTCAGGGGGAAGGGATGCTCATTTGAATATATGGGAAACCGGCAATTATTCCCTGGTGAAATCTATTGCGGCCCATAATTGGGCTATATATGATATTGCCTTTAGTCCGGACGGGGCGTTGTTTGCCACGGCCAGCCGTGATAAGACCGTAAAAATATGGGATACGAAAACGTTCGGGCTGATCAAACGCATTAGTAAAGAGCATCTTACAGGCCATACGCACTCGGTAAATAAATTGCTTTGGAGCGCCTTTAACGACTACCTGATCTCGGTGGGTGATGATAAGGAAGTCATCATCAGGCAATTGATCTATGAATGATCAACGGCTGATAAGCCGGGCCCCTCTCTAAAAGTCATCTTTAAAACATTATTTATACTTTTTTGTATAAATAGTTAAAAATGCTTTATAATTGTGCAGTTATACATAGTCCTTGCCGGTTGCAGCAGTGCCAGGCCTGATTTCCGGGCATAGCTTATTAGTTTCCTCAAAGGACTTTGGCAGACCAAATGCCTGCCGCACTAACCAAATACCACACGATGAAACAAGAACTAAATGCATTGGAACAAACGGTATCGCGGGACTACAAATACGGCTTTGTAACGGATATTGAAACGGATGTGATCCCGAGGGGTCTTAATGAGGAGGTGATCCGTTTGCTTTCCGAAAAGAAAAACGAACCGTCCTGGATGCTGGACTGGCGATTGAAGGCATACCGGCATTGGCTGACCATGGAAGAGCCGGGATGGCCGAATGTGAACTATCCTAAAATAGACTACCAGGACATCAGCTACTATGCCGCCCCAAAGAACAAAGGAAAGCTTAAAGGACTGGATGAAGTGGACCCGGAGTTG
This sequence comes from Mucilaginibacter sp., assembly GCF_035492695.1. Lineage (GTDB taxonomy): Bacteria > Bacteroidota > Bacteroidia > Sphingobacteriales > Sphingobacteriaceae > Mucilaginibacter. The sequence goes on from NZ_DATJJC010000012.1 coordinate 372,741, forward strand.
CTCCGCACTTTTGACAAACTCGGAATTTCCCTGAACGAGCAAAAAAGGCTTAGCGGGGTTGCCGTTGACGTCGTCGTTGACAGTATTTCCGTCGCAACTTCCTTTCAAAAGCAACTGTCGGACATTGGGATCATTTTCTGTTCCATCAGTGAAGCGATCCGGGAACATCCGGAATTAGTCAGGAAATATATTGGCTCTGTTGTGCCGCCGACGGATAATTTCTTCGCCGCGCTGAACGCTGCGGTATTTACCGACGGCTCTTTTTGCCATATCCCTAAAGGTGTGCGCTGCCCGATGGAGCTGTCAACTTATTTCCGCATCAATACCGGAAATTCAGGTCAGTTTGAACGAACACTGATCATAGCTGAAGATGAAAGCTATGTAAGCTACCTGGAAGGCTGCACCGCGCCGCAGCGTGATGAGAACCAGCTGCATGCCGCAGTCGTTGAGCTCATCGCGATGAGGAGGGCTGAAATCAAATACTCTACCGTTCAAAATTGGTACCCGGGTGACCACGAGGGCAAAGGGGGAATTTACAATTTTGTTACCAAGCGCGGGCTATGTTCGGGCGACTATTCGAGGATCTCCTGGACCCAGGTAGAAACAGGCTCAGCCATTACCTGGAAATACCCCAGCGTCATTCTAAAAGGCGATCATACTGTCGGCGAATTCTATTCTGTGGCCCTTACCAATCACTATCAGCAGGCAGATACCGGCACCAAAATGATCCACCTTGGCAAGAACACGAGAAGCCGGATCGTGGCCAAAGGAATATCCGCCGGCTATAGCCAGAACAGTTACCGCGGATTGGTCCGTGCGGGCAAGAATGCTGCCGGGGCCCGTAATTATTCACAGTGCGATTCCCTGCTCTTAAGCGATCATTGCGGAGCGCATACCTTCCCTTATATCGAGGTAAGAAATGCGACATCCGTTGTGGAGCATGAGGCGACCACCTCAAAGATCGGTGAAGACCAGCTTTTTTATTGCAAACAAAGGGGGATCGATGCAGAAACAGCCGTTGCCCTGATCGTTAACGGCTTCGCCAAAGAAGTGATGAGCCAATTGCCCATGGAATTTGCCATAGAAGCGAAAAAATTGCTTGCTGTGAGCCTGGAAGGCAGTGTGGGCTAAAAAAATTATGAATTTATAGATCAAGCTATCATGTTATCAATTACAAATATACACGCGTCCATTGAAGGCAAACAAATACTCAATGGCATTAATCTTTCTATTAAAGCCGGAGAGGTCCATGCCATTATGGGGCCAAACGGGTCTGGCAAAAGCACGCTGGCGTCGGTATTGGCCGGCAGGGAAGAATATGAGGTGACGGAAGGATCGGTTACTTTTTTAGAAAAAGACTTACTGGAAATGGCACCTGAAGACCGGGCCCGTGAAGGCTTATTTCTGGCATTTCAGTACCCTGTTGAAATACCGGGGGTCAGCACGACCAATTTTATTAAAGCGGCCGTAAACGAAAAGAGGGAATATCAGGGTGAAGAACCGCTGGATGCGGTAAGCTTTATGAAATTGATGAAAGCAAAAATGGCGATGCTGCAGATCGATCAGTCATTGCTGAGCCGGTCGATCAACGAAGGGTTCTCCGGCGGGGAAAAAAAACGTAATGAAATTTTCCAGATGGCGATGCTTGAACCCAGGCTGATGATACTGGATGAAATGGATTCCGGTTTAGATATCGATGCATTGCGCATTGTGGCCAATGGCATTCATAAGCTGCGAAACGAACACAATGCCATACTTATCATTACCCATTATCAGCGGTTGCTGGATTATTTGCAGCCTGATTTCGTTCATGTGCTATATAACGGGCGCATCGTCAAATCCGGTACAAAAGAGCTCGCTCTGGAACTGGAGGAAAATGGTTATGACATGATCAAAGGGGAAGCCGATTTAATAACAGCTGAATAAAAAGACGGTTATCATGAATTTAAGCGATTTTAAGGACCATTTTGAACAATTGCGTACCGATGATCCCGGAAGCCTGATCGGGCAGGTCAGGCGGGAAGGGTTTCATGTTTTGGATAAAGCAGGACTGCCGACGAAGCGCAATGAAGAATGGAAATATACTGACATGGGGAAAGTGTTCAGTCATGAATATTTTTTCGACAGCGGCCTGCCGGCTTGTTCCCTTGCGCCGGCTGAGGTAGACGTCATCCGGTTACCCGGTCATGACAACGCAAATGAAATAGTGTTTGTAAACGGCCGTTTCGAGCCACAACTCTCAAAAATCCGGTCGCCGCAGGATCAGCTTACGGTGTTGCCGCTCGAAGATGCTGCCAGTGGAACTTACAAAGAGACTATACGGGAATATCTCGGTTGCAGCAGCGCCTACATTAAAGACGGTATCCATGCGCTGAATACTTCCTTTATTCATGGAGCTGTTTTTGTTCACGTTCACGAGGAACAGGAACTAAACCGCCCTCTTTATATTTATCATATCTCAGATGCACGGCAATGTCATATACTTTCCCAGCCGAGAAGCCTGATCTATGTCGACCGGAAGGCCAAAGTTCAGTTAGCAGAAACCTTTGCCACCCTGGGTGCGTCCGAATGTTTTACTAACCAGGTAACGGAGGTGATCATTCAAAACAATGCTATCGTCGAATATTACAAAATTCAAAATGAAACCGCAAATGCCAGCCAGGTAAGCACTACGCATATCCGTCAAATCGGCTGCAGTAAGGTGCATACGGTCACCGTCACGCTCAATGGGGGTATGATCCGTAACAACTTGAACGTGATCATGGAAGCAGCCGGAAATGAGGCCCATTTATTCGGCCTGTACCTGTTGAACGGTCATACCCATGCGGATAACCATACGCTGGCAGATCATGTACAGCCCAATTGTTTAAGCAATGAATTGTATAAAGGGATCCTGGACAACGATGCCACTGGTGTATTTAACGGAAAGATCATGGTTCGCCCTGGGGCGCAAAAGACGAACGCCTATCAAACCAATAAAAATATCCTGCTATCAGAGGATGCTACGATCAATACCAAACCGCAACTGGAGATCTTTGCAGACGATGTCAAATGTTCCCATGGCTGTACGGTGGGGCAACTGGATGAGAATGCATTGTTCTATTTGAGGGCAAGAGGTATTCCAAAACCCGATGCGCAGGAATTATTGTTAAAGGCTTTTGCATTGGACATACTTGACCAGATTAAGCCAGAATTACTACGCAGCTATGTAGAAAACCTGATCACCGAACGTTTATCCGCCAGCAAAAAATGATTTTGACAAGCCCAACACCCATTGATCTTAATATAGGCGCCATACGTCAGCAGTTTCCTATACTCGGCCGTGCCGTGAAGGACAGGCCCCTTGTATACTTTGACAACGCCGCAACGACCCAAAAACCGCAAGCCGTTATTGACACGATCAGCCAATATTACGGCAATTACAATGCTAATATCCACCGTGGCATTCATAGCCTTGCGGAAGAGGCCACTGCCGCTTATGAGGCCTCGCGTATGGCCGTTAAAGAATTTATCGGGGCCGCGCTTTCGGAGGAAGTTATTTTTACGAGGGGAACCACGGAAGGCATTAACCTTGTTGCCTGCACCTGGGGCCGGGCAAATATTGCCGCCGGTGACGAGATACTGATCTCCGGAATGGAACACCATTCTAACATTGTGCCCTGGCAAATATTATGTCATGAGAAGAATGCCATATTAAAGGTGATCCCGGTATTGGACAACGGTGAGCTTTCCATGACTGATTACCACAATTTACTCAGTCCAAAAACAAAACTGGTGGCTGTTGCCCAGGCATCAAACGCGCTGGGCACGGTAAACCCGGTTAAACCGATGATTAAGGCGGCACACCAGGTTGGTGCTGTAGTGCTGATTGACGGGGCGCAATCAGCCGTTCACCTTGACATAGACGTTCAGGATATGGATTGTGATTTTTTTGCATTTTCCGGGCATAAGCTTTATGGACCTACCGGGATAGGTGTTTTATTTGGTAAAAAAGATATCCTCGAAAGTATGCCGGTCTTTCAGGGAGGCGGGGAAATGATCAAAGAAGTTACTTTTGAGCGAACTACCTATAATGAGCTCCCTTATAAGTTCGAGGCAGGCACACCAAATATAGCGGATGCGATCGCGTTGAAAACGGCCCTGGAATTTTTGAATGACCTTGGAAAAGACAATATCAGAAAACACGAGGCCGCTTTATTGAAATATGCGACCGCCCGGCTGGAAACAATCCCCGGATTGACCATCGTTGGTAAGGCCAGGGAAAAAGTGGGTTTAGTATCTTTTATAATTAAAGGAGTTCATCCGCAGGATATCGGTGTTTTACTGGATAACCAGGGAATTGCGGTCAGAACAGGTCATCATTGTACGCAGCCGCTGATGGCACGCTTCGGTATTGCAGGAACCGTAAGGGCCTCGTTTGCGGTTTATAATACATTTGAAGAAGTAGATGCGTTAATCGCGGGTCTTTGGAAGGCCTTAAAAATGCTGTCTTGATTATGGAGAAGGATATTTTAGAGATCGAAAACGAATTTATTGAGTCATTTTCCTTTCTGGATACGTGGGAGGAGAAGTATGAATATATCATTGAGCTCGGTAAGAAATTACCCGCATTGGATGAACATTATAAAACCGAAGACAAGAAGATCAGGGGCTGTCAGTCCACGGTATGGCTGGTATCTTCCTATGACAACGGCAAGGTGTCTTTTAAGGCGGATAGCGATGCGCTGATCGTAAAAGGGTTGATCAGCATGCTCATTGCTGTATTATCCGGGCACACTCCCGACAAAATCATTAACGCCCCCCTGGATTTTATAGAGCGGATCGGGATGCATACGCACCTTGCACAGACCCGTTCAAATGGTTTGCGGGCCATGGTGAAACAGATGAAAGACTATGCTATAGCTTATAAACGAATTCATATTTAATATCTTATCAATGGAAATGGAAGCGCTGAAACAAAAGGTCATAGACTGTTTGCAAACCATATATGACCCGGAGATCCCGGTCAGCATTTATGAGCTGGGATTAGTATACGAGGCGGAAATACTGCCTCCGTTTAACAACGTCCAGATCGTTATGACGCTTACCGCGCCAGGTTGCCCGTCTGCCCAGGATATTCCTGTAGAGGTAGAACAAAAGGTCAGGGCGATAGAGGGGGTGAACGAAGTCATTGTTATCGTAACCTGGGATCCGCCATGGGACAGCGATATGATGTCAGAAACAGCGAAACTGGAATTAGGGCTGTTGTAATCACCGGACTGATCTTGCACGAAACTAATAAAAGAGTAATTTTGGATAATGCATGGGCTGTTCCATAATCATAAAAAATGAGAATAACATCACAGGAAGAATACGGGTTGAGGATCTTATTAAGAATTGCCAAATTTCGCGACAAGGAAGGCATGACCATACAATCATTGGCAGTCGCCGAGGGCTTGTCACTTCCCTATGTCGCTAAACTCACGCGTCTGCTCCGTATCGAGGGATATATTAATAGCACGCCTGGCAACAAAGGCGGATACATCCTGGCGCGGCCGGCAGATCAAATCAATATCAACCAGGTTCTAAAAATCTTAGGAGGATCTTTGTTTGAACAATCCTTTTGTAATGATTATTCGGGAATACTTAAATTCTGTACGAACTCGGTAGATTGTTCCATACGTTCCCTTTGGCAAATGGTTCAGATCAATATAGACCAGCTACTGGATAAAGTAAGCCTGGCGGACCTGATCGGAAATGAAATGAGGTCAGATGAGATCCTCAATTCCATCATCGAACAAAAAGCGGGAAGCTGAACGGTATCACGTTTAAATCTTCCAAAAGAAAAAGTACCCGTGACCACGGCGGATACTTCTGCCCAACCGTTCCTCTTAACGGCCCCTCACCTTCCTGCGGCGTACAAGTTGACCTAAGAAGTTCAGAAAACATGCAGAATCCTTTAACCGGCTTAGGGGACTTTGATTAGCGCAACGCTCTGTTGGTGGCTCCATCCTGTCTAAAAATGTTACCTATATCACATTTTAGCAGTTTTCCCCGGTAAAAACCACATCAATAATATGAGATGAATCATGTTTTGACCTGACGGACATCAGGGCGTGGCTTACCGCTCCGAACTACTTTTGACCCGGTTGATAACCAAATAAAATATACAACAAATGAAAGTAGTTTATTTAAATCTCCGTAAGCCGCAAGGAAATATCCTGCGTATTATATTACTTTTCTTAATACCCGCCTGCATATCATTTACTGCATGCAGGTCGAATAAGAAGGCCGGCGGATCGTCAACAGACACCACGGCTATTACCGGTGAATATTCTCCCGTGTCAACTTTTGCACCAAATGTTCCCGAAGCCAAAAACAATGCAAAGCCAAAAAAAGTGATCGTAGAGATCGAGGTCGTTGAAAAGGTGATGAAGCTGGCCGATGGCGTTGACTATACCTTTTGGACCTTCGGCGGTAAAGTGCCAGGGCCTTTCATCCGGGTGCATGAGGGGGACGAAGTGGAACTGCATTTGAACAATAATGCCAATAACAAGATGCCCCACAATATAGACCTTCATGCGGTCAGCGGTCCCGGGGGCGGCGCTGAAGCTACCATGACGGTTCCGGGCCACTCTTCTGTGTTCCGGTTCAGGGCCCTTAACCCCGGCTTGTTTGTTTACCACTGTGCTACAGCGCCGGTTGGGATGCATATTGCCAACGGTATGTATGGCCTCATCCTGGTCGATCCGAAAGACGGCCTTCCATATGCAGATAAGGAATTTTATCTCATGCAGGGTGAATTTTATACGACGGGTAAGAATGGCGAACCCGGCCTGCAGCCATTTGACATGGACAAAGCAATTAAGGAGCAGCCGGAATATGTTGTATTCAACGGCTCAGTGGGTTCGACCACAGGAGACAATGCGTTACATGCTAAAGTGGGCGACCGGGTCAGGATCTATATAGGCAATGCGGGACCGAATCTCGTTTCATCATTTCACGTTATCGGACAGATCTTCGACAAAGTATACGTAGAAGGGGGCAGCGAGATCAATCATAACGTTGCCACGACGCTTATCCCGGCCGGTGGCGGTGAAATTGTTGAGTTTATCTGCAAGGAGCCGGGAACGTTCAACATCGTCGACCACTCTATCTTCCGCGCATTCAACCAGGGAGCATTAGCGCAATTGGTCGTTACCGGCCCCGCCGATAAAAATATTTATTCCGGGAAGCAGGCAGATCAGTTCTATTATCCGCCGATCCAGGACGAGAAAAAGGATAAACCGGCAGTTGAACCCGCTGCAGCACCGGAGCCATCCTTTGCAGACCGTTTTAAAGACGGTCAAACCCTCTTTGCGTCGAATTGCAGCAGCTGCCATCAAACTACAGGCCTTGGTTTACCCGGATCGTTTCCGCCGCTTGCAAAATCAGACTTTTTGATGAGCAGGCAGGATATGGGTATCGGCGTCGTGCTGCATGGCATCAACAATGAGGCCATCACCGTTAACGGTAAACATTATCAGGGCGTGATGCCAAACCTTTCCCTGACCGATGACCAGGTCGCCAGCATCCTGACCTATGTCAGGAACAGCTGGGGCAACAAGAGCCCTGGTATAAAAGCAAGTGATGTAAAGAAAGTACGTAACCAGTAAGCTTCGGATATGAAAACTGTGAGCACGTTATTGATGATGATCTGTACCCTGATCCCTTTAAAACATTATGGTGAGATGCCGGCCGTGCACCGGGGCATGCCGGCCCGGAATGCTGCAATGGTAAGCATACCCGGCGGCAGCTACCGTCCCTTCCTGCACCGGAAGGACCAGCCTGCCGCAGTTAAGATCCATCCGTTTTCATTGGATGTAAATGCCGTAACCAACGGGGAATTCCTCGACTTTGTAAAGGCGAATCCAAAGTGGGCCAGATCAAAGATTTCACCATTGTTTGCAGACGCGGGTTACCTGAAACAGTGGACGGGTGATTTTGAGATAGGTGACGATAAGATCATTAACAGCCCTGTTACCAATGTGTCCTGGTTTGCCGCAGACGCCTATGCCAGGTGGAAAGGCAAGCGATTGCCTACGCAAGCCGAGTGGGAATATGCAGCCGCGGCGGCCCCTGTAGGCATGCAAAAAGGCGCAAGGCTGACCAGAATTATATTGGCCTGGTATGACCACCCTAATCCTGTTATCCTCCCGCCGGTTCAATCGACCTATAAGAACGCATACGGCTTATACGATATGCACGGCCTTATCTGGGAATGGGTTGAAGATTTTAACAGCGTCATTATCCAGGGAAACAGCGGAACAAATGCGGACAGTTTCTCTTGTGCTGCAGGCTCATTAGGTAGTGTAAATAAGGAAGATTATGCCGCCTTTATGCGGTTTGCCTTCCGGGAAGGCCTGCAGGCCCGTTATGCCATCAATGGCCTGGGCTTTCGTTGTGCCAGGGACCTTAACCGTTTTGATTAATTTAAAAAAGTACTGTTATGAAAACAAATCGCATATTATTAGGGCTGGCAACGTTGACATTGTTGTCTTGTCACAAAAGCGCTGTAATAAAATCAACGCTTTGCTGTGCCAGGGACCGCGCAGCTATTACAGCTACAACACCTTCGCCGGCAGTGGGGAATAATTCCGTCTACCAGCTGACAGGTTCATGGACGGACCAGCATGAAAAACAGCTAACGCTGAGCAAGCTGCAGGGCCATCCTCAAATTGTTGCCATGATCTTCACGCATTGCGCATTTGTATGTCCCCGTGTCGTAGAGAAGATGAAAGCGATCAGGGATTCCCTGCCTGCGGCTGTCAGAAATCAGGTTGGCGGCGTATTGGTTTCATTCGACCCGGACCGCGATACACCGGCGCAGTTGAGATCTTACGCTACACAACGGCAGTTGGATGATCATTGGGAGCTGCTTAAGGGTAATTCCGACCAGGTTAGGGAACTTTCCATGGTTCTGAATGTAAAATATCAAAAGCTTTCCGGGGGAAGTTTTAGTCATACAGGGAATATCTATATCCTGGATGGAAATGGCAATATCGTTCAGTCTGTCGACGGTTTAGGCGGAAGCATAGGTAGTGCTGTTTCTACTTTGAACAGGCTTGCCAGCAGATAGGGTTCACAGATCTATTACCATTAGAATTGATACCAAATTGCTTAAAATCCCAACCAGGTTTTTTGAATGCCCTGTGCCAAGTACAGGGCATTTTTATAGGCGCTATCGTTAATATCTTCCACCAAATATTTCCGGTCATGCGGTGGTAGCTGCAAAAGATAATACACCGCATCAGTGAGGCTTCCATACTCAATTGTGACACCTTTAAAATTAAACAAACCCGCTTGTATTGCAACAATCCGGGGAATCCAATAGGACGATTTGATTGTTGCAAGTCAAGCAACCGCTTTGGCCGGTGCTGCCTTTTCCCGAGGTATGAGGGAAGTGGCAGCCCGGCCCGCGGGGTGTCAATCTTTGGTGAGCCTGGCCAGCTTCTGGTAAATATCCTCCCAATAGGCCTGCTGCTTCCGGAAAAACTCCAAACGGTTAGTGTCAATCGTCGAATAATGACGAAAGTCATCGGCCTGCATCAGGGCAAGGTTCGGGTCGGTGATTTGGATTTCTTTCCCGTCTAAATCAATAATGGTCATCATTTCAAATTTTATTGCATTTATTTCAGGCTACTTTAAGTGGTTGTGCCCTGAAGTCATTAAGATTAAGAAAGAACCCCCGGTTAAACAGCATCCCTTCGCGGAACAACTGCCACAGCAGGGATGCTCCGAGGTTCGACAAAGCAGGATTGATAAATAAGTCCTGCTTTGCCAGTGCCTCCGCTACCGAACAACTTGGCGTATCATCGTTCCTATCTGATTCTTCTAAAAGGAAACGGAACTCATCGGTAACTTTTGGTAATGAGGCCACCGTCCTGTATTTTTCGGATATGGGTTGTTCAATGGGGGTAACTGTTGAAAGGACAGCCTGCCCGGTTTGCCTGCTATTCCCCAAATCCATCCAATACAGCACTTTGTTCCTTTCATAGCTCCGGGCTTCCCCCAGTTCCCTGAGCACTTCTGCTATGCCAAGCCTCGCGCTAACGTTGTCGACGCAGGAGACAAACAAGTTCGCTTTACCCTCGTTCGGGAAGTAATCGAGCTGACCCGCCTCGAATTTTGAAGTCACCGCCTTCCAGTTGGTACCGAAGAAACGGTTGACCCTGTTGATCAGCACCGCTGATTTGAACAAACCGAGTTCCGCTTCAGTAAATAGCTGCCTGCCGAGATTAGCTTCGGACACCCTATCATCATCATAGAGGTAAACGTATAACCCCGGATGTCCCAATGCAATGAGGGCATGGTTCATTTTTGCCAAAGCCATGACCATATTGCTTCCCGTCCCGCCTGCGCCGATCAGGTTGATGGTTACGGGGTTGGTCGGATTAATGAGATAGTTATCGGTGATATGTATGGCTTCCATAATTATTGAATGAGGTGGTTTACAGTTCTTTTATGGGGTATCAATTTTTCTTCGGGAAAGGGCTTGCCTGTGCCTGACAGATTTTTCCAAAGCTGGACAATATTCCCTTTTATCGGGTTATACCCTTGTATCATGTGGCTGAAATAGCTGTTAAAAAAGCCGTTCTGCCATTGTTCCATAAAATCTTCCAGGGCGCAATCGTTTTTGATGTCCATACTGACGTTGCCCATACATACCCGGCCATCGTCATACATATTGAAGAATGGCGCGTTAAAAAGCGGGGTGTCCCCGCAAATTTCCGTTTCGGCCACGGCGAATACCGCAATGGATGTTTTCGTTGCCCTCCATACAAGCGCGGGGATATTCGCCAAACCGCTTTTGATGCCCAAATCTTCCTTAAAAAACAGCTTGACCCATTGTCGGGGGGTATGCCAGATGGCGTATGGATTTTTATCGGTACGGATATATAATAGGTTTTTGGGCAATAAGCCTTTCGGGGCGAGGAACGCCGACCGCTTTTTTTCCGTTGTCTGCAGGGCCTTAGAGAGCCTGTTCGCTTCAAGCATGGAAAGAGGGTGTGCATTGATGGGGTGTCCCTGCTGGTCTAAGTCGTAACTTTCGATATAGATATGTTTGTTTCCGTCCTGTTGTTCGTAGATCACGAATGCCTTGCGGGGATGGTAAAGCGTTCCGAATGTGTGGGTCATATTGGTCATGGTAGTTTATTTAAGAGGTAGCACAAATCGTCAAGCAGGGTAAACAGCCGGTTCTCATAATCAAGGCTGTCAGCATTTGGCGAATAATTTTTATCGTAGACCGAAACCAGCGTGTGTTCCTGCCAGTACATTCTCTCGTTCAGTTCGGCATCGATGTTCTGTTGAATACTGTCATAAAGGCTACTTTCGGTATCGGCGATAAAGTGAATATACTCGCCTACACGAATGGTATTGTCATAACCCATCCAGTTATCATCATCGTCTTCATCGCATGGAAGCCTGTTCAGGTGGCGGAATATGTTGCTGTCAGGATAATCCTGCCATAACTTCAACGTATCTGTCGCAACTTTCAGGCAGCCCTGTTCAAAGGCATCCGCCGGGATAATCCGGGTTATTCGTTCACTGAGTTGCTCCAGGTGAGCGGGATGGTAGATGACCCGCTCAATAACATCCCCGCCGTGTGCAGCTTTTTGGTGTGCCTCGCGATTGAACATAAGGTCTGCTTCGTCCAAACTGCCGTCTTCTACGTCCAGCCATTCTTCGAGTATTTCATAGTGATAAAACAGGTATGTATCGGCATCCCGGTAGTAAGGAATTCTTGCAATGTGGTAGAGATAAGCAAAGACAGACAGCAAAAGCTGCGCCCCCGGCTTATTTTCGCGCGATTTCAGCAAACTGTACAAGGGAAGTACGGGGATATAATAAAGGGAATAACTGCGCGAGGCTGTTTGCTTTGTCGCCAATTTTACTCTTTGGTCCTCATCTTCAACGATGAATAGTTCGAGTTTGCTGCCAGCCCTGTGCAACTGCCTTTCGGCGTTCCAATGCGCTAACAGGATGTTATAGGGATAGGCTTTACTGGTAACATCCAAAAGCTGTAATGGCTGATATTGGGCGAGAACGGAGAGGGAGTTCAATACCCCCTCTGTTATTCCTTCGTCCTGTGGCAGCTCATAGCTTTCAGCATATAGCGGTAAGAACCGGTGTTTCAGAAAACCATCGGCAGCAAGTCCTGCGGTGCAGAACGGAGTTTGTTCCGGCTTACTTCCCTTGCGTCCGGCAGACGATCGAGTTCGCGGCTGTAGTGGGACAATTGCTGATAGAGATTCCATTGGCGCTTCGACTTTGGCGCTGAAACCCTGCCTTGTTTTATTGCTGTGTCCATTTTTCATCCTTTTATACCTATGGTGGAAACAAATGTGTATTGTATCTCGTCCTTCCTGATCTCCGGGCCATTTACTTTGGCCGTAGTCAGAATGGGATAAGTACCCGAATAAAAGTTAAGTACTGCTTCGGGCGAAAACTCGGTTCCCGGGTCGGTAAGGCGGACTTCCTGTCCGTTTTCTTTATGTATAAATATGCGCGGTAATAGTGTTGTCAATAACATGGTCATTCGGCATTAAGGTTAAACAATGCGTTCTCATACTGGCTGTGCAGGCGTTTCAGCTCCGCTTCTTTTTTCTCCAGTTCATTCTTTTTTTCGGGGTAATCTTCAATGGATGGCAGAATAGCCAACGCATCGGCGTATTTCATTTTAGCCGATAGCTCTGTGATGTTTTTCATGGCCTCGTCATAGGCTTTCTTCTTTTCCTCTTTAGCCTGTTTGGGGTCGGGCATCTCTGCATCCCCCGGTTTTTTGGCGGTCTGCGCAGCTTTCTCCTTAGTCTTTCTGTCCTGTTCCTCTTTTGAGGCGATACGCGCCCTTTCCACTTCTTTGAGGTAGGCTTCCATACTTGTGTACAAACCCGCCGTTTGCTGTACGGGTAATGTTATGGTATCAAAAAAACCCTCGTTAAGTTCTTCAGCTGTTCCTTTAAGCAACATGGGCGGGATGACTTTGGATGCATTATCTCCGCAGTTGTTCGCGGCAAATAAGGCTGAAACTGTGAACAGCATGTTGTCGGTTGTTTGAATGGATATTTTCCAGTTGCCGGGAACATTCAATGCGGTTATGTTTTCAAAAAAGTTCGTTGTCATGATCTTAATTCTTAATTGTTTTCAGATAGTTTCTTTAAATAATTGGCTGAATTTCCGTCTGCCGTGAAAAGGTAGTCGTTGGCTAAAATTCCCTCGGTGATAGCTTCGTCCGAAGTCAGGTATTCGTATTGGGCTTCGAGGGATTTGTACAGGTGTTTATTGAGTGTTTCGGCAATCTTTCGTAACCATTCTTCGAGGTTGTCCAGTTCTTCAAAAACAAGGTCATGGTTTCTCTCCCTTTCGTTGACGGCATATATGCCCAGGTCAACCACTACGCCGTAGTTTCGTGAACGGCTGATAATTTTCGGGTCGTGTTCCAAAACGCCGTTCTCCACCAAAGCCATCACCCGGCGGTCTATGGGAATTGCTGTAAAATCAAAATCGAGTTTCGGTGCGTAGTCTTGCCATGCCTTATTGACAATAGCCTTATTTAATTGGGTTAAGTCAACTGTTGCGCTAAAGCCACTGCCGTCACCCTGCGAATAAAAGCCCTCGAATTTGATACGCTCTTTGCTGACGGTTATGCCTAAACAGGCGCATATTGCTATAAAGTCGTCATAGCTGCTGTCCCACCAATCAAAATCTATATTCAGTTCATGGCAGGCGGTCAATGCTTTTTGTTTCGCGGTTTTTGACAGTTCATCAAAACCGTACAGCTTTAATTTTATCGTTTTCATTGCTGTTTTCTGATGGTTGGTTTATTTGCGGAGTGTTTCCAGATAGTCCCGGTAGCGGTTTGTCAGGTTTTCGCCCGCAAAGAATTTGTCAGTTTTGTAGTCGTAGTTTTCCTCGAAAAAGTGCACGGCTTTGGTTTGCAGATTGATGATATAGCGATAGGCAGCATTTATCCGCTGTTCGTTCATCGTGCAATGTTCTTCGATAAGGCTTAATTCCTTTTCGGGGTCGTCCATTTCCAAAAGAGGCTGTATAACCTGTTCCACGAAATAGCCTTGTTCGGGTGCGCTGCTGCTGTCGGCAACGCAGGTAACCGAAGCGCCGTTGCTCAGTTTGATATAAAGATTTGAACGTGTCATTTCCTATGTTTTAAATTGAGGGGGATTTGCTCCCCCGGTTAATGGTGATCAGTTAATTGAAGTTGAGGCTGTCTGCCCCGTTTTTGGCATAGGCGAGGCACAGATCAAATGCAGTCTGTGTGCGGCTTTGCCCTGTACCGCCCAATATGGATTTTACTTTGGCTTCATCGTCCTTGTATTCCTTTACATTTTGGAAGTAGCCTGTAACGGCGTTGAATGCGCCGAATAAAGTACCTTTGGTGGTTTCGGTCTGTTGTGTAGGGCTTGCCATTGCGTACATAAAGGCGTTATCACAGATGTTTTTGAAGACGGTGGAAAGTTCCCCGCCTGTTTTCAGGCTCTTTAAAACCTCTCTTCCCGGTGCCAACGCTTGTTGAATAAGTTTCATTACGTCCTTATCGGTGATGCGCACCTTGGTCCATTGGTTAAAGATGCCGTCCAGTTCATCGGCCATTTTATTGGAAATGCCCATAACCTTGTGGGCTTCTTTCAGCCTGTCCTCTGCACTGGCAGTATGGCGTATCTTAATCGTATTGGAGCTGTTACGGAGTGCTGCGCCGAGCGTATTCTGGCAGACAATCCTCACCGGGGTAAATGCTGCGGTGATACTGCCTGAACCATCGTGCGAAGTGGTGAGGAAAAGGTATTTTTCGATGTAGTCGTCTTTGCCTACTTTAATATAACCCGGCAGTTTGGCGGTAATAAAAATGCGCTCCCCATTGCCTAATGCCCCTGCGGTTTCGTACTGCATCCCGTCCCCGCCTACGATGGCATCAAAGAAGCTGAACGCATCCCGGTTCTGTACGATGCTGTAATCCCTGCCGACTACGCCCAACACGGTATTGTTATCGGTGCGCATGGTGGCATAATAGTTTGGTATGGCAATGTCCATACCGGCTATTAATTCGCCCCTGTTGCCTGTGGTCAGTGACCTGCTTTGGGTAAATAAAGGTGATTTGATAACCTCGTAATCAAGCCCTGCAAATTGCAATGCTTCCTTACTGGTCGGGTAATCTTCTACGATCCGCCCCAATCCGTGCCATGCCTTTTGTTTGACGCTGAAAAAACTGTGTTGCCCTGTCTGCTCGTTAAAATTGATATTATGTGCCATTGGATTTCGTGTTTGATTTTAGTAGCGGGACTTTGAAAAGCCCCGCTGTTTGAATAATGAATTCGTTTACTGCTGATTGGCCGGATTAGAATGGCAGGTCGTCTTCGTCTGCTGCCCCTGCGGTTGCCTTTTTCTTTTCCTTTGGCTTTTCGTTTTGCCTTTCGGCAGGCTTGCCGAAAAGGTCGATCTTGTCCACTGAGCAGACAAGGGTGGCCTGTGGCTCATCGTCCCTGTTTTTC
This sequence comes from Mucilaginibacter sp., assembly GCF_035492695.1. GTDB lineage: Bacteria > Bacteroidota > Bacteroidia > Sphingobacteriales > Sphingobacteriaceae > Mucilaginibacter. The sequence goes on from NZ_DATJJC010000012.1 coordinate 388,268, forward strand.
CATGCCTGGGCTTCCATCCACCCGGTGATTTGTACAACTGTGCCTTTTTTCAGGAATTCGGCAATGCCGGGATTTACCCAATAAGAGCAAACTACATAAGCGGTCTTTTCTCTTTTTTCGCCGTCTTTGGTTTTGTAGCGTTGGTTGATGGCTACGGTAAAACCAGTTACTTTTTTGTCGTTTTTAACGTTTCTGACCTTTGCATCCTCGGTCAATCTTCCTGTGAATAACATAAAATTTGTTTTTTTAATGAATTACTTGTTCTCTGGTCCATTTCGGAAAAACCTCATTTGGCCTTTGATAGAGGCAATAAACTTGCGCGTGGGGCGGGCAGGCAAGGCTGCCGCAAAAAATACTACCCGCAGCGAAGAGGAGGTGTGGAGATTTTTTAAGCGGCACTTGCATGGCCTTGAATGCCGAAAGGGGGTAAATTTGCCTCAAGCAAAGGCTAAATGAAGACTCATTAAAGGGAAAAATGCCGCTGTAAAAAGGGCGGAGGGATCTGGAGTTTTTTTGAAGGGAAAGGGCAAAAATGGGCTGCCCTCCCGGCTACCGTTGCCGGGCGAGGCGGCACAGTTTTAACCGGTGTGGCGGGTATTCGTTAGTGATAGCAGTGACATCCTGCGCAGCAGATTTAACGGATAGCGCGGGCCGCAGGCAACGACCGGGAAATTTGTCCGGGAAGCTGGAAAATCTTTGCATCGACGGGCCACTCCATTTGGAAGTTAGCGCGGTTACATTAAGGCAAATAAGGTGCACGTTTTACATCAGCACGCAGCAATGAGTATAATAGTGTATCCTTCGGCAGAAGATATCCCCGGAAAGCCCGGCCCAAAGGAACGGCCAAATAAATTAGAATCAAATGAAAGAAAGACGAGCGTCCTGGATATGCAAGATCGAAGGATAATTATTATTTCTTTCCTTCATTATTATCAAATATTTTCATAATATCTTCATATTTATAATAAATAATGCCTCCTATTTTAGTAAATGGCAATGTTCCGTTCATCCTCAAATTCTGCAGGGTGCCGGGAGATATTTTCAGCATATTTTTCACCTGGTAGCTTTTTAATAATTTCCTTTTCTCATCACCCGGCTTGCCGATTATTGCCCTGATATCGTTTAATAGTTTTTCCCTGAACTCATCCAGGTCGTCTTTTGTTATGATCTCCGTTGCCATAATATCTTGTATAGTATGGCAAAGTTTGTATTCATTTAGGACAGGCTATCACCAGTGTCTCTGTACTACCGTAAAATTTATTGTTAATTCATTGATTTTGGATGAAAGCGGTTTGCATTTCGATATTATTGCTCAAACCTGCCGGTCTTCTTTTCGACCTTAATCCGGTAAATGATCAGTTCAACCTGGGTGCCTATATCACTATCCTTTTCCGCTATGCCGTGAGATGGATGGTCATCCGGCTTATAGGATAACGGCATTATGCGGTGTATCAGTCCCTGCATAGCCTGTTGTTTTTCGTTGATATCTTATTTAGTTTGGGAGGAAAACGGCATTTTTAGATCATTAAAATTCTGGGATGCCCGGTTTTCAAATTCGAGGGCGGACGCATGATTTATCTTTTATTGGGGTAAAAACTCTTATCTTAAATTGGCTTACCCTATAAGTCTCCCCACCGTACCAAATCTTGGAGGGATTAAATAAAGCTGAAGTCTTTATGTAGTCGTAAAAAGTCATCAGCCCTGCCAGCCTGCTTTCCATCGCTCAAATTCTTTCGGGCTTACCCTATACCTGGCAAAGTTCCCGTCATGTAAGGCAAGTATCTCTGTTTCCACGGCTTCAATAAATTGTTCCTGGTCAGCATCAGGCAACCGTTGCGCGTTGCTTTTGATTACTTTGTCAGCGTCTTTCGAGTTTAAAGACTGAACGATAATACCACTGATCAGTTCACGTATCTGGGTACGATACTTTAATTTGAAAGGATCAGGCTCACCAAGCGACTGGCGAATCACAGCGTAGCGTGATGCCGAACGCTCATAAGCCCATAAAAAGACATCTTTTAACAGGCTCACATCATTCTGTTCATAGACGCCCAGCATTCCCTGGCTGTATAGATCGTCTGGCACATCAATGAAAGACAAGGGCGAAAAATTACGCTTGACAAAGGGAATGTTGGCCGAGATCCGTGAAACCCTTTTGTTAACGTCATCGAATGGCTGAAGATAGGGCAAATGTACCATGATGAAAAATGATTGCTCAAAAGGGTTTTCAATTTGTGCCGCCTTTTCTAAAATAAGATCAAATAGCTCACTGATCAGTTGTGGAATAGCCAACGGTGTAAAGGTCGACCCGCTAATACCTACCGCCATAGCACGAAGCCTTCCAGGTGCCTGCGGATCAGCCAACAAGTTGTTGGCCAGCATAGCATGAAGATTTAATATGGTGTAACGGTTATAGCCTATTTCTTCGGCTGCCTGAACAATAAACTCAATAGCATCCTTATGGTTAAGGATCATCTGCGCTTCCTTTGCTGTTTTTGTGTCGTCTGCTTCTCCTTGCTCAATCAGGCGTTCGGTATCCAACAAACTATAAGTATTGCCTTCCAACCGGCTGGAATTCCAGGAAAGATCGATTAACAGGCGATTGAGTATCTGTTGTGCATAAGTGCCGGCCGGTTGCTCTATTCCGGTATCGCCAATTGCGGCTAGCTTCGCCAAATCTTCCTGTGTTAGGTAGCTGTCGATATTGGGCCGGTAAGCTTCAAGGAACGCTCTGTTATATCCGACAGGCGTCCGTTTTTGTATCGGTGCCGTAACTAAGCGTCTTACATGCCCACCTGCTGCGGAAAGCGGAATGAGTGCTTCACCTTCGGTCACTGCACCTTCTGACGTTGCTTCACCAACGGCAAGCTTATAAATCGTTGCCCGCGCCTTTCCGGAAACAATGATGGTACCTTGCTCCGATAAATTTGCTAACCATCTTTGCAGTGTTCGCAGTGGTATATCAGAATTACTTAATTTGATATCCTCAATGCTTGCTCCATCCGGGAATCTGGCTAGAATTTTTAATATTTCTTCAGCTACGGAGTTTAATTTCTTTTTCATTTTGGCGCGATACTAAAGTATTGCGCCAAATGTAATAAAAATGGCGCAATACTTTGGTATCGCGCCAAAAAAGGACCAAAACGGCGTAATAGTAAGGATCGTGCCATATGATAATCGCTCGGCGAATTAGTATTGTGCATTACGACTCCGCCCCATATATCTTACGGTTTTCTTGCACATCAACACTTGGATTAAGCAGCAGTTGAATAGTCATTTTCGATTTTAACATTTTCATATCGCGGCTCACCTTCTTCTCTTTTACTCTTGCATAGAGCTGGGTAGTCGTGATTTTGGTATGCCCCAGCATCTTGCTGACCGACTCGATAGGCACATCATTCTCCAAAGTCACTGTCGTTGCAAATGTATGCCTCGCCGTATGCGTGGTTAGATTTTTTGTGATTCCGCACAGGTCTGCAATTTCCTTCAGGTAGGCGTTCATCTTTTGATTACTTTTCATTGGCAGGATTTTATTATTTGCTACGCAAAGTGGATGCGCCTTGTATTTTTCAATAATTGAAACGGCTTTCGGTAACAGGGGTACGTTTGCTTCTATGTCAGATTTTGTCCTGCTTGTGTTGATCCACATTTCGCCGTCCTTACCCCGGACAATGTTTTCAGGAGATAGCTTAAACGCATCTATAAAAGCGTATCCGGTATAGCAGGAAAACAAGTAGCAGTCTTTGACCTCTTCCAAACGTACTATTTTAAATTTCTTTTCTTCTAACAACGCGATTTCATCTTCTTCCAATTCAGTCCGTACAATCTTTTTGGTGGTGCAGACAAAGGCAGCAAAAGGATTATAAGTGATCCATCGGTTATGAACAGAGATATTAATGATCCTCTTAACCCTTTTAATATAACTCATCACAACATTGTGACTAATGCTGTCATGAACTTTAAGATAATGTTCAAATCCTGTGATGAATGAGTATTCGAGGACATCGAGATGCAAATCCTGTTTCTTATACTTATAAGCAATAAATTCAGCGACCTTACCTCTTATCGTTTCATATTTGGTATGCGTAGCTTTCACAAAATCTTTGCCTACCAATTCTTCCATATTCTTATTGTGTTCGTCAAATACTTCAAGCAAGCTTCTTCGGGCGACTTCTACACCTAAATACTTATTCTTTACCTCCTCTGCAGATAGATGTAAACCCTTTTGTTTAAAATCCATGTAGATTGCATGGAGGTCATTGTTCACGGTAACGATGTGTTTGTTAAATGTCCGCGCTTCATCATTGGAGCCATTCATGAACCCACTTTTAGAGTCCCATTTTTCCGGAATTATCTTCTTTTTTAAGGAAATTTCGGCGCGTTTTCCCGTTACCGTTACTCTTGCATAAATGGGCATTTGACCATTTGAATCTGTTTTGGCCTTATTTGCCCAGAACAAAACAGAAAAGCTTTCAGAATTTTTCATAACTAACCATTTTTTTGTGTTTAAGAATTAATTTTTTTGACATTTTTTGACTCGTTTTGATATCATTTGATGTGGTTTGATATCGTATTTAAGTCATTCAAAATCAATTAATTAAACCATTAATTCGGTTACCAAAATGGTCAATTCAAACAGGTAACCGAATAGGTAACCGAATGAATCATAAAAGTTGACATGAAACGAGCGGATTTGACATAAAAAAACCGCTTAAATCACTGATTTAAGCGGTTTTGGTATTGTTTGATACCCTTTTAGCGGAATGGACGGGACTCGAACCCGCGACCCCATGCGTGACAGGCATGTATTCTAACCAGCTGAACTACCACTCCGTTGGGGCTGCAAATATAGCCACCTTTTTTTATTCCGCAAGGGTTTTTTTAAAACTTCGTTTAAAATGGTGTGCAGCAGGTTTTTACCTGTGTGATACGATGAGCAGGTCGAGGTCTTTACAAGGGATATTGAACCTTTCGCCTATAAATTTATTGGTTAGCTGCCCCTCGTAAATGTAAACCGCATTGCGCACACCCGACTTTTGCCAGATCACATTTTTCAATCCGCCCTGTTCGCCAATGTCAAGCAAAATGGGGGTAAAGATGTTGGTGAGCGAATAAGTGGCCGTTCGGGCTACCCGGGATGCGATATTTGGAACGCAGTAATGAATAACATCATACTTCCTGAAAACTGGGTGGGTATGATTCGTTACTTCGGATGTTTCGAAACATCCGCCCTGATCGATACTTACATCGATAATAACCGAATTGGGTTTCATGCGGCTTACCGTACTTTCAGAGACGATACAGGGGCTTCGGCCATCTTCGGCCCGCATAGCGCCGATGGCCACATCGCAGGTGGTAATAGCTTTTTCAAGTACGATAGGCTGAACCACGGATGTAAATACCCTTGTTCCGATATTGTTCTGTAATCGCCGCAACTTGTAAATTGACGGATCGAAAACCTTTACTTCTGCACCAAGCGAAATGGCCGTTCGCGCGGCATACTCGCCAACGGTTCCTGCGCCTAATATTACAATCTCAGTTGGCGGTACACCAGTGATGCCGCCCAGCATCAGTCCTTTGCCGTCGAATATATTACTCAGGTACTCGGCAGCTATCAATATCGATGTTGCGCCTACAATCTCGCTCATTGCCCTCACGACGGCTAATGAACCACCCTCGTCGCGCAGGTGCTCGAAGGAAAGCGCGGTTACTTTTTTATGAAGAAGAGCATGCAGGCAGTCAGCTTTGAGTGTTGACAACTGAAGGGTTGAGATCAGGATCTGATGCGTCTTCATCATCGCTATCTCCTCCATTGTTGGCGGCGCTATTTTGATGATCAGGTTTGCCTCATAAACCGATTTGGTATCATAAACTATTTTCGCACCCTGGTCGCTATAATCTTTATCAGAGAAATTTGCGGCTTGCCCGGCATTACTTTCCAGTATTACCTCGTGCCCGTTATTAATAAGCAGGGCCACAGAAAGCGGCGTCAATGCTATCCTGTTCTCCTGGAACGAAGTTTCCTTGGGTATGCCTATATAGAGCTTGTTTTTTTTATTCTTTACCTCCAGCATCGACTCCTGGGGCTGCATCATTGCCTGCCTGGCAACATCAGAAAATCCACTATATAACTCCGAACTCATTGGTGCTTATTTCCGGATGATGAAGATACGGAAAAAACACGTCATGTTAAACTAAATCTTCGTAAAAGTTAATAAGCGTTCGTTGTTGCTTAATGCGCTAATATCCACTTGTATATAGTGATCAGGCAACAGTCCGGCTATCTTTTCGGGCCACTCGATAAAGCAGTAATTGCCAGAATAAAAGTATTCTTCGTACCCCATATCAAGCGCTTCCTCTTCTTTCTTTAACCGGTAAAAATCAAAATGATATATTTTTAACGTAGTCGCCCGGTATTCATTAATGATGGAAAATGTAGGGCTCGAAGTTGATTCTTTCACACCAAGGCATTCACAAAGCGCCTTAATAAACGTGGTTTTACCAGCGCCCATATCTCCATAAAAAAGAAATATTTTTTCATTCCCGGCAAAATGGATCAATTTTTCGGCAACGTATTTAAGTTCATTAATGTTTTTTACCGGCAGTTTCATTGGGCCAAAGATAAAAACATTAATAAAACCTATTTAGGCCCATAGGTGATGATCGGAATGATCATTTCCTCAAGCGAGATACCCCCGTGCTGAAAGGTCTCGTTATAAAAGTTAACAAAATGATTATAGTTGTTTGGGTAAACAAAATAGCTGTCGCTTTTGGCGAAAACGAAACTTGAGCTTACATGTAGTTTTGGCAGCATGACATCATGCGGGTTTTTGATATGGAATACATCCTTCGCGTTAAAATTGAGGTTTTTGCCTTGTTTGTAACGCAGGTTGGTATTGGTATTACGATCGCCGATTATCTTACTTGGGTTTTTAACGCAAATGGTACCATGATCGGTCGTAAGGATAACACGGGCCTGTTTTTGCGCCAAAAATTTAAGCAGGTCAAACAATGGCGAATGTTCAAACCACGACAGCGTCAATGAGCGGTAAGCTGCATCATCACTGGCTAGTTCGCGGATCATCTGCATGTCAGTACGCGCGTGCGAAAGCATGTCGACAAAATTATAAACCACCACATTCAGGTCATTGTTCATCAGGTTGTTTACCGAATCGTTCAGCGCGCGGCCCTCGTCAATATTCAGTATTTTGTGGTAGGAGAATTTACTATCTTTTCGCAGTACGCGCTTTAGCTGGTCGGCCAAAAATTGCTCTTCAAATAGGTTTTTGCCACCCTCGTCCTCATCATTCTGCCACATGCCAGGGAAACGTTTTTCCATGTCCAATGGCATCAGGCCCGAGAATATCGCATTCCTTGCATATTGTGTCGCCGTTGGCAAAATGCTGTAATAAGTATCTTCTTCTTCAACCCTAAAATATTCAGATATGATGGGGTTGATGATCTTGAACTGGTCGTACCTTAAGTTATCGATCAGGATAAAGAAAACCGGCCCTTTACCCTCCATTTTCGGGAACACTTTTTTCTTGAATAATTGTGGAGAAGTGATAGGGCCATCGTCCGGGTTTTTGATCCAGTCAATATAATTTTTTTCGATGAACTTACCGAACTGGACATTGGCCTCCGCTTTTTGAAGCGTCAGTATCTCGTGCATGCCTTCGTCTTCCAGCTTTTCAAGCTCCAACTCCCAATAGATGAGTTTTTTATAAACGTCAACCCATTCCTGGTAGCTCAACCGGTCATTAAGCGTCATACCGAGTGTGCGGAAATCTTGTTGATATGCCATGGTGGTTTTTTCGGTCACCAGGCGTTTGTTTTCAGTTAGCTTTTTTATGGTAAGCAATATCTGTTTCGGGTTTACCGGTTTTATCAGGTAGTCGTCTATCTTTGAACCGATAGCATCTTCCATCAGGTATTCCTCCTCATTTTTGGTGATCATCACGATAGGGACCTCATTATTCAGGTTCTTTATTTGCGACATGGTTTCGATACCAGTCAAACCCGGCATATTCTCGTCCAGGAATACCAGGTCGAAGTAATTGCTTCTAAAGGCATCAACAGCATCGTTGCCATTGGTAACAGTTTTTACGTTATATCCCTTTTCGCTAAGAAAAAGTACGTGTGGCTTCAACAAATCTATCTCATCATCAGCCCATAAAATGGTGGTATCCTGCATATTTATATTTTATACAAAGATAACCCCATTACAAGGGTTTTGTTACTATGCTTTTGTTGGAATTAACAAAAATTAACAAATAAAAGTGTATAATTTACTTCTATTTAACATTTTTGCACAGCATTAAGCCATTGAATAAAAAGAAGATCATAAACGACCCTGTTTACGGGTTCATCAGCATACCTGCCGGCCTGGTGTTCGATCTGATCGAACACCCTTATTTTCAACGGCTCAGGTACATCAAGCAATTGGGCATGACGCACCTGGTTTATCCGGGCGCTTTGCACACTCGTTTTCACCATGCGTTGGGCGCTATGCACCTGATGTGCCTTGCGATAGAAACGATACGGAACAAGGGTCATCAAATTACTGTTGAGGAAGAAGAGGCAGTTATTATTGCTATACTGCTGCACGATATAGGCCACGGCCCTTTCTCGCACGCCCTTGAGCAAACCATTGTCGAAGGGATATCTCACGAGGATATTTCCATATTGCTGATGAATAAGCTAAACCGGCAGTTCGACGGAAGGCTATCCATGGCCATCGAAATCTTTAATGGAACTTATCCCAAAAGGTTTCTGCACGAACTGGTGTCGGGCCAGTTGGATATGGACCGCATGGATTACCTGAACCGCGACAGTTTTTTCACCGGCGTTTCCGAGGGTGTCATCAGCTTCGACCGTATTATCAAAATGCTGGACGTTGTGGGTGATCATATTGCCGTGGAAGAAAAGGGGATTTATTCGATAGAGAAATTCCTGATAGCCAGGCGACTGATGTACTGGCAGGTGTACCTGCATAAAACGGTGGTGTCTGCCGAACAGCTGCTGGCCAAAATATTAAAACGAGCCCGCGAGCTGGCGCTAAAAGACAAACGGCTTTTTGCTACACCAGCGTTAAATCACTTCCTGAGCAACACCATTACTAAAGATGATTTTATGAGCAGCGATGCGCACGTCGAAAAATTTACAAAGCTCGATGATAACGACATTATGGCTGCATTGAAAGTTTGGGAAACCTGCGACGATTTTATACTCTCGTCACTCTGCCGTATGTTGATGCGCCGCCATCTTTACCACATCGATATTACAAATGATGCACCTGATGTGGCGTTGCTTGAAAAACTGTCGGAAAAAGCGATGGGTCAATACCCCATTAGCCAGGAGGAACTGGATTATTTTGTATTTACGGATACCATAAAAAATAACGCCTACAAACCTGGCGACGGTAGCATACTTATACTGATGAAAGACGGCAAGTTGCAGGACATTGCGCAGGCGAGCGATAACTCGAACCTGGAGGCCCTGGCCCGTACGGTTAAAAAATACATTATATGTTACACGAAAGAACTGATATGACCGCTGGTTGGCGGACGTATTTGTAGTTTGACGCTTCGATATTTACGCTTAAATTTGCCCGATGCAATTTACCGCCCAGGAGATAGGCTTTATGCTAAATGGAACAGTTGAGGGCGACCCGCGTGTCGCTGTCGACAAGCTTGCAAAAATAGAGGAGGCCGCTGCTGGTTCCTTATCTTTCCTGGCCAATCCTAAATACGAACAATACCTTTATACCACCAGCGCCTCGATTGTTATTGTAAATCGGGATCTCGCGCTTTCCGAGCCTGTAAACGCTACATTGATAAGGGTTGAAAATGCTTATTCTGCGTTTTCGGTACTGCTTGAAAAATACAATACTATTAAGCTGAATAAGACAGGCAACGAGCAGCCCAACTTCGTACATCCCGCCGCAACGGTAGGCGAAAATTGCTACATCGGTGCGTTTGCCTACATTGGTCCCGGTTCCACCATCGGTAATAATTGCAAAATATATCCTAACGTCTATATCGCGGATAATGTCAGCATAGGTAATGACGTTACTTTGTTTCCGGGCGTAGTGGTATATTTCGACTGCGTGATAGGCAATAATGTGATCATCCATTCCGGGGCAATAATAGGTAGTGATGGTTTTGGGTTTGCTCCTCAGCCGGACGGCACTTACAACAAGATAGCTCAGATTGGAAACGTTGTGTTAGAGGATAATGTAGAGATCGGTTCTAATACAACCATCGACCGCGCTACGATGGGTTCGACGGTAATACGTAAAGGGGTAAAGCTGGATAATTTGATACAAGTAGCGCACAACGTGGATATAGGGGAAAATACCGTTATTGCCGCGCAGACAGGTATATCCGGAAGCACCAAGATCGGCGAAAATGTTATTCTTGGCGGCCAGGTTGGTGTTGTAGGGCATATTTCGATCGCAAAGGGAACGCAGGTTCAGGCACAGTCGGGTGTAAGCCGGACCATTAACGAGGAAAATAAAAAATGGATGGGTTCGCCTGCTACAGCTTATGGCGACCACATGCGTTCGCAAATCGTTGTGATGCGCCTGCCTGAACTGGAGAAAAAAGTAACAGAATTAGAAAAGATAATCGCTGAACTGCGAAACAATAAGCATTAGTTCACCAGTTCATTAAAATCGTTAATGAACTATTTACCAATGAACAACTGAACTAATGAACTAATGGACAATACAAATAATGAACGTAAAGCAAAGAACCATAAAAGCGCCGGTAACTATATCCGGGACAGGCTTGCATACCGGCGAGAAGGTTAACCTGACATTTAACCCTGCGCCTGAAAATCATGGTTATAAGTTCAGACGTGTGGATATTGGCGGTGCGCCTGTTATTGATGCCGACGTGGACAACGTAACGGACACATCGCGCGGAACCACCATCTCACAAAACGGCGCAAGCGTAAGTACCATTGAACACGTTCTGGCGGCATTGGTTGGCCTGGAGATCGACAACGTGCTTATTGATATGGACGGACCGGAAACGCCTATTATGGATGGTAGTTCGATACAATTTGTAAATGCTTTATCCAAAACAGGTTTTACCGAACAGGATGCCGACCGCGAATACTATCACATACCCTATAATATTCATTATTCCGAACCTGACCGCAAGGTGGAAATGGTAGCCATGCCACTCGACGATTATCGCTTTACCTGCATGGTCGATTACAACTCACAGGTATTGGGTAGCCAGCATGCCAGTATCTCTACCATATCCGAATTTAATACCGAAATTGCCTCGTGCCGTACTTTTTGTTTCCTGCATGAGCTGGAGATGCTTTTGAAACATAACCTCATCAAAGGTGGAGATCTGAATAACGCGATCGTAGTAGTGGATAAGGATGTTGACGACGAGGAACTGGCTCACCTGGCACGCATATTTAACCGCAAGGACATCAAAGTGGCGCCACAGGGAATATTGAATAATATTGAACTGCGTCATCAGAACGAACCGGCTCGTCACAAGTTGCTGGATATGATAGGCGACCTGGCATTGGTTGGGGTACCGCTGCGGGGCCATATCATGGCAGCAAGGCCCGGCCATGCCGCAAATGTCGCTTTTGCGAAAAAGATTAAGACACTGATCAAAAAGGAGCGCAGCCGTAAACATATTAAAGTTTACGACCCGAATATGAAACCGGTATTCGATACCGTTGATATCATGAAAATATTGCCGCATCGCCAGCCTATGCTGATGATAGACAAGATACTGGAGTTAAGCAAAAGCCATGTGGTTGGGTTAAAAAATGTAACCATGAACGAAGATCTGTTCGCAGGGCATTTTCCTGGTGCGCCTTTGTTCCCGGGAGTGTTGCAGATAGAAGCAATGGCGCAAACCGGCGGCATTTTAGTTTTGAACACGGTTCCCGATCCGGAAAATTATATCACCCTGTTCCTCAAGATCGAAAATGCAAGGTTCAAAGACAAGGTTGTGCCGGGAGATACCATCATATTCTATTGTAATCTCATAGCGCCTATACGCAGAGGTATTGCACAGATGAAAGGCGTTGGTATGGTAGGGTCCCGCATTGTAGTTGAAGCGGAATTGATGGCCCAGATAGTTAAAAAGACAAAAGAAGAAAAAGAAGCATGATACAGCCCTTAGCATATATTCATCCGCAGGCCAGGATAGCCGATAACGTGGTAATTGAACCTTTTGTAACTATACATAAGGACGTTGAAATAGGCGAGGGCACCTGGGTGGGTTCAAATGCCACCATCATGGACGGCGCCCGCATCGGCAAAAATTGCCGCATATTCCCCGGAGCTGTTGTGTCGGCTCCGCCGCAGGACCTCAAGTACCGTGGCGAACAAAGTACCGTAACCATTGGCGACAATACCACCATAAGGGAATGTGTTACCCTTAACCGGGGCACAGCGCTGGATAAAAACACCACCACAATTGGCAGCAATTGCCTGTTGATGGCGTATGTGCACGTGGCGCACGATTGCGTGATAGGCGATAATGTGATCATAGCAAATTCAGTACAGCTGGCGGGCCATATCAATATATACGAGTATGCTTTCATCGGCGGTACGTCGGCGGTGCACCAGTTTGTCGAAATAGGAGCGCATAGCATGATCTCAGGCGGTTCGCTGGTGCGTAAAGATGTCCCGCCGTATACCAAGGCCGGCCGCGAACCGCTTTCTTATATCGGCATCAATTCGGTTGGACTGCGCCGCAGGGGTTACTCGGCAACTACCATTAACGAGATACAGGAGATATACCGCATCATCTTTCTGAAAAAATATAATGTGACCAAAGCCATGGATATCATCGAGGCGGAATTTGCACCGACCGTTGAACGGGATGAGATCATTAATTTTGTTTCCAACTCGCAACGCGGTATCATGAAAGGGTTTGGTATTTAATATTTGAGCTTACAATTCATGGTCGATGGGTCATAGTTAAAGATGCCTGACATGAACCATGATCTGTAAACCATGAACAAATGAGGATCACTCTCCGAAACACAGGCCGCCGGTTCAACCGTGACTGGATATTCAAGGGTATTGACTATGTGTTTGAACAGGGTACGGCTTATGCTATACTTGGCCCCAACGGTTCCGGAAAATCCACTTTGCTCAGCGTTTTGAATGGCAGCCTTGCCCCTTCAGCGGGGGAGATAAATTACCTGCTTAGCGGAAAACCCGTCGAATCAGAATTTGTCTTCAAATACCTAAGCCTCGCTGCGCCCTATCTGGAGCTTATCGAAGAGTTTACCCTGACAGAAATGATCGGCTTTCATTTTAAATTCAAGCCCCGCAAGGCCGGAATGGACGACAAAGAGGTAATAACTTTACTGGGCATGGAGCAGAGTAAAAACAAGATGATCAAATATTTTTCGTCGGGCATGAAACAGAGGTTAAAACTGGCCCTTGCTTTTTGCTCAGACACCCCTGTGCTGATGCTCGACGAGCCAACCTCGAACCTCGATAAACAGGGCGTAGAATGGTACCTGGGCCTGGTACAACAATTTGCCGCCGGGCGCCTTACTATCATTTGCTCAAACCAGGAGCATGAATATGGTTTTTGCACCCAACACCTCGATATTTCCGATTACAAAAAATAGTAAATTTGCTGGCAGCTGTAGCGTACCCATAATATGGTGCGGCACGGCTTTGTGGCTCGATTATTTATCGCTGCAATAAGGCTGTATGGTTTGCCGATTGCTGATAAGCCAGCTTTCTTTGGAAATATTTATCCCAGCTGGTTTGCTGTACGCTGTTTTTTGAATTGAGGGTATCGTCATCATAATCGGCGTTCAACTGTTTGTATTTTGCATGTATACGATCGAACTCGCCTTCAACTTCGGCTTTATAATTGGTGCTGAAGTGCATGCGGTTAAGAGTATATAATAATTCCTGCCCCTCGAAATAACTGATATTGTAATGTCCCTGCTCGTGTTTGAGTATGTCGGCAAGCATAGCTGCCGATGTGATGCGTGAACGGTCTATCCACGATCTTTCATTATCCATAGTAAGCGCAACGTGGAAAGTGAGCTGGCAATTATTACCCTCTTGATGCACATCATATTTCAGATCGACAAAGCAGCTTGTTTCTGCAATCGTGGCGCCGGTACGCCGGGGAATTCCTCTAAAATCATTAACTGTCAACACCCGGTAAGGCTGGGCATTACCAACAAGGAAAATAGTGCTAAACAACACCGTCAACGTCACACTCACTGATCTTCTCTTCATTACTCAATAAAGGGTAAAAATTTATTTCCCTTTTTTGACGTTATCTGCATGCAAAAGGTTTAGGCTCATTACCTCTTTTAACGTTTTTTGCATCGCATCGGTCGAGCCATCCAGGAATATCACGTTTCCCTGCGAGTTTTCAGCAAAGTGTTTGATCGATTCTGTCCACATGGTAAACATGATAACGGAGGTATCCATATCGGCCTCGTGCATTTCCTTGGCAGCGGCGGTCATACCTTTGGCCACTTCCTCGCGGAACAAAGCGATACCCTGCCCCCGCAGCTGGGCGGCCTGGCGTTCAGCCTCTGCAGCAATTTTGATGGCGTTACCTTCGGCCTCTGCGGCTTTTGTTTTGGTGATCAGCAAGGCCTGGCCCTCGTTTTCAGCGGCTGCTTTCAGGTTGTTCGATGCTACCACCTGGCTCATCGATTTCAGGATCACATCATCAAAGGTAATGTCGTTCAACTGAAGGTCCTGCAAATGATAGCCCCAGCTTTCCAGCACCTGGTCAAGCTGGCCTTTTACATGTTCCACAATATCTCCCCTTAGTATCAAAACATCCGCCTGTTTCTTGGTAGCCACATAAGCGCGGATAGAGCCTTCGATTGTGCGGATAAGCGCTTGCATCAGGTTACGCTCGTCAACAAACTTAAAGGCTACGTTTTTTATGGTTTCTTCCATCTGGTCCAATACCGAATAAAGCAGCATGGCTTTAAAATAGACTTTGGCCTGATCAATTGTTACTGCCTGGAACTCCAGTTCCACCGACCGGTTCTGGATAGATATGCGGCTATGTATCTGCTCTATAAGCGGCAGCTTAAGATTAAGGCCGGGGTGCAGTATGCGGCGGTATTTGCCAAACACCGTTACCACGGCGATAGTGCCCTGTTTTACAGTCACAAATGAACTGAAAAGAATGATCAGGCCAATAAAAACGACGATCAAAAAAGATATTGCTGGGGTCATGATTTAGATTTATACCAATAAATATAGCTTTTTATTTTTGGGTATGGTATTTGTTTTTGATGATCGGGAAAAACAATTGCCATGAATTTAAAGCGAACATTCGGTGCTATATTAACAACACTCGGCATAATAGGCCTCATTTACGCTGGCATATCCATTATGCAACATAGTGCAAAGGCGACACCTATTATAGTTATCGGAGTACTGGGGCTGATATTCTTTTCGTCGGGAATTGGCCTGATAAAAACAACCGCGGACCAAACGAAATAAGAATTTTGAGAGGGGTAATGCATTGCATCTCTAAAAGGGATATCACTCATCCGAGCTCACTGTCCCGTCATCATCAATCTCTAATCCCGAATTCGGAAAGTCCTTCTCCGTCAATATTTTGATGCGTTTTACTACGTGGTTGAGGGTGTCCCGGCTTAGGCCATCAAGGTGGGTTTGCCTGAAGGAAATAATATTTCCGCTCAGGAACTCACCCTTTTTATTCAGTTTTACTTTCAGCAGGGGCGCCATGCCGCATACGCCGGCCACACTTACGCTTTTGTAAGTGCAAAAATTTCCCAAACTATAGGCTATCAGCCGGCCTTTGTATTTTTCCAGCGCGCGGCTCACATGCGGGCCGTTACCCAGCACAATATCGGCGCCGGCATCGATAGCGGTATGGGCGAAGGCTTGAACGTTGCCCCGCTTGCCATGCATAAAAGATTCCATTTTAAAAGGAACGTGCTCGTAACCCGCACCTTCGGCTCCGCCATGGAACGATACGATCACAATATCGGATCGCTGTTTAAGTTCGCTGATTACTCTGGATACATGACGTAGTTCAAGCAGCGATGTGGTATGTGCGTTCGGCGCAAAGGCACAGAAGCCGTATTTGATGCCGCGTTTTTCGAAAACAGTTGTCGGGCAGGTTTCCAGGCCGGCATAATGGATGCCGTAACCGTCGAGTGTTTTGGTGGTGCTGGTATAACCTTTTTCGCCAAAATCGGTGATGTGATTATTGGCCACGCTTACCAGGTTAAAGCCCGCATCTTTGAAAACTTTGCCGTAATAGGTTGGCATGCGGAACAGGTAGGCCACTTTCAAATTTTTTTTATAGGTGGCAGGGTCTCCGGTATCAAGTAAAGTACCTTCCAGGTTCCCAAATACAATATCCGACCCTTTAAGATATTTTTTTGCCTTTTCGAAACTCCCTTTTGCACTATCGGGCGGCAGTTTACTACCGTCCGGGTAGGCCGAACCGAGCATCATATCACCTACGGCGGCGATGGAAATAGTATCGTGTACTTTAATAATTGCCAAAGTATCCCGCTTGCGGGCAATTGCTTTTTTTGCTTTGTGACGTACTACCGGGAATGCCGCAGGTTTCTCGCACCCGGTTACCAGGGCTGTAAGCAATAGGCTGATGATAAGGAAGTACGGCTTCATGACAAAAAAAAATCCTTTCACTTGAAAGGATCAAAATCTTTTTACTGTTTATTGCTGCTGTCGTCAGGAGAATCGTCCTCGTCTTCCAGTTGCTTTTTGAAAACATCCAGCAAACGGCCGCCTTTATAAAAGTAGCGGCTGTAATAGCCGTCTTCAAGGCTGTTTATAGCCACACCCCTTGATGAAGCGTGAGCGAACTTGCCGTCGCCCAGATAAATGCCTACGTGGCTTATGCTGCGACTGTGTATCTTAAAGAAAACAAGGTCGCCTTCTTTCAGGTCGTCCTTGCGGACAGGGCTAACCATGCTGAAAATATCGCGCGAATTACGTTTGATAGTAAGATTGAAAACCTTGCTGTATAATTCTTTTGTAAATGCTGAACAGTCTATGCCTTTTTTTGAATCACCACCAAAATGGTACGGAGTTCCTATCCAGTCATAAACAAATTGGAAAAGTTTTACGTTGGAAGTGGTGGACAGGGCCACGCCCATTATCTGCGAAAAGTAATCTTTTACTAAGCCGTCTTCTTCTTGTTTGTCTTTATCGGCAGGTGGTGTAGGTGCGCTTTTTGTTTGAGCTTGCGCTGCAACAATACTGAGGCTCAACAGAATAGCGAATATAAATTTCTTCATTTAATCTTTAGTCTTTGTTGCGTCAGGGTGCAACATTGAATTATTAAACTAGACCCTTTACCCGTGGTCAGCTGCAAAACTATCTTAATTTTTTAGAATTACAAATTAATGACACGTTTTTTATGAAAAATGCAAAAATGGAGCTGCCTCTTCCCTTTTACGGGAAACTTTTCGAAAAGTTTCGGGAATGAATATTTCTTTCTAACAAATTTGTTGCGGTTTCGATATTTACGCGGATATAATTAGATTTGCGCTTTCTCAAAAAAGAAATTTGGTTTACAACAAATGAGTTCCATTGAAATAAACAAAGACACCTACCTGATGTGGTACGAAGCGATGCTTCTGATGCGCAGGTTCGAAGAAAAGGCCGGGCAACTTTACGGGCAACAAAAAATACGCGGCTTTTGTCACTTATATATAGGCCAGGAAGCTGTAATGGCGGGCGCTATGTCGGTGTTAAAGCACGAGGACAGTATGATCACCGCTTACCGCGATCACGCACATGCGTTGGCTAAAGGTACATCACCCAATGCCGTGATGGCCGAGCTTTATGGAAAAGCTACCGGCTGTTCAAAAGGCAAAGGCGGATCGATGCACATGTTCGACAAGGAAAATAACTTTTATGGCGGGCATGGTATAGTTGGCGGCCAGATACCATTGGGTGCAGGAATAGCTTTTGCTGAGAAGTTTAAGGGGACCGATTACGTGTGCTGCGCCTATATGGGTGACGGTGCTGTGCGCCAGGGTGCTTTGAACGAAACGTTCAATATGGCGTCGCTTTGGAAGCTGCCTGTCATCTTCATCTGTGAGAATAACGGTTACGCTATGGGTACCTCGGTGGAACGTACTACTATCCAGACTGACATTTATAAATTAGGCTTGCCTTACGATATACCTTCGTCGCCTGTTGACGGTATGGACCCGGTTGCCGTGCATAATGCTATGGACGAGGCGGTATCCCGCGCACGTGCCGGTGAAGGACCAACATTCCTTGAGATGCGCACTTATCGTTATAAAGGGCACTCCATGTCCGATCCGCAAAAGTATCGTACCAAGGAAGAACTGGAAAGTTACAAGGCAAAGGACCCGATAGAAGCGGTGAAACAAACTATATTGAAGGAAGGTTACGCTGACGAGAAATGGTTTGAGGATATGGAAGAGAAAATAAAGGCCGAAGTTGAAGAATCCGTTAAGTTCTCGGAAGAGTCGCCGTATCCTGAAGCATCAGAACTGTATACCGATGTTTACGTGGAGAGCGATTATCCTTTTATAAAGGACTGATATATTTTATACTAATTTTATAAAAAACACTATTCATTTAATAGTATATGGCCGAAGTAGTTAAAATGCCTAAAATGAGCGATACCATGACCGAAGGGGTATTGGCGAAATGGCATAAGAAGGTTGGCGACAAAGTAAAATCGGGCGATGTGCTGGCCGAAGTGGAAACTGATAAAGCCACGATGGATTTCGAATCGTTCCAGGATGGTACTTTATTATATATAGGTGTCGAGGAAGGTAAAGCCGTGCCGGTTGATACCGTGATTGCTGTGCTGGGTAAGGAAGGCGAGGACTATAAGGCGGCGCTTGAAGGCGCAGCAAGCCCCGCACCTGCTGCTGAAGAAAAGAAAGAAGAGGCCAAACCGGTTGAAGATAAAAAACCTGCTGCAACTGCTGCACCAAAGGTTGACACCTCAAAAATACCCGCCACAGTTATCCGCATGCCTTTGCTGAGCGACACCATGACCGAAGGCGTGATACAAAAATGGAATTTTAAAGTAGGCGATAAAGTAAAAGCCGATGATTCGTTAGCCGACGTAGAAACCGATAAGGCAACCATGGAGGTTGTGGGGTACGAGGCAGGTACCTTATTATACATAGGTGTAAAAGAAGGGGAAGCCGCTGCTGTAAATGGTATTATAGCCATTGTAGGTAAGGAAGGAACAGATATCACACCATTGCTACAGGACGGTGGAGGTGAAGCAGCTCCGGCTGCGGAAGCGCCAAAAGAAGAGGCCCCTGCACAAGAAACCGCTGCCACTACTGCGGCCGCCACTTCAACGGAAGACGACAGCCGTGTAAAAGCATCACCTTTGGCACGTAAGATAGCCAAAGAAAAAGGCATCAACCTGAACGATGTTAAAGGAACCGCCGATGGCGGCCGTATCGTGAAAAAGGATGTCGAAGGATTTACGCCATCTACCAAAGAAATAGAACAAAAACACGCTGCCGAAGCTGTGCCTGCAAGTGCACCGGCGAAAGCAGAAAAAACAGTGGTTATTCCGCAATATGTTGGCGAGGAAAAATATACAGATAAGCCGGTTACGCAAATGCGTAAAACTATTACGCGCCGTTTGTCTGAAAGCTTTCTGATCCCGCATTTCTATGTGACCATCACGGTTGATATGGACCAGGCGGTGGCTGCCCGTACCAAAATGAATGACTTTGCACCGGTTAAAATATCGTTTAACGACTTAGTGCTGAAAGCCTGTGCGGTTGCTTTAAAACAGCATCCAGCAGTTAACTCATCGTGGCTGGGCGAAAGTATCCGCACCAACGAGCATGTGAATATCGGTGTGGCAGTAGCGGTTGATGAAGGTTTGCTGGTTCCGGTAGTTCGTTTTGCCGATGGTAAATCATTGAGCGCTATATCGGCCGAAGTAAAAGACTTTGCACAACGTGCCAAAGCTAAAAAATTGCAATTGCCCGAAATGGAAGGTTCAACCTTCACTATATCCAACCTGGGTATGTTTGGGGTAGATGAGTTTACCGCCATTATCAATCCTCCGGGAGCCTGTATACTGGCCGTTAGCGGCATACAGCAGGTGCCTGTGGTGAAGAATGGTACTGTAGTACCGGGAAATATTATGAAGCTGACTCTTACCTGCGACCACCGCGTTGTTGACGGGGCGACAGGCGCGGCGTTCCTGCAAACGCTGAAGTCGCTTTTAGAAGAGCCCGTTCGCTTGCTGGTTTAATTAAAAACTGGTTTGAAGATATAAAAGCGACGGGTTTGCCTGTCGCTTTTTTTGTAATTATCGCACTGAACTTACAGTGGTCAGAATGACGATAATATTTGTTAAATTTATTTTTCGCATAGACCTTTACGCATGAACCAAATATTGATCATCTATACCGGTGGGACAATCGGTATGATGAGCGACCCTAAGACTAAAGTGCTCAGGCCCATTAATTTTGAGCAGATCATGGAGAATGTTCCTGAACTGGAGCGCCTGAACTGCAAGATCATGGTGCATTCCTTCGAGCATATTATCGATTCATCCAACATGAATCCCGCCATCTGGAGCCAGATTGCCGGGTTGATAAAAGATAATTACGATAAGGTAGACGGCTTTGTGATCCTGCATGGTTCAGATACCATGGCTTTTACTTCGTCGGCGCTTAGTTTTATGCTCGAGAATTTATCCAAGCCGGTCATTTTTACAGGCTCGCAATTGCCTATCAGCGCTATCCGTACCGACGCCAAGGAAAACCTGATGACGGCCATCGAGATAGCCAAAGCCAAAAAGCACGACCGCTCGCGCGTGCCGGAAGTATGCATCTATTTTGATTATAAACTGTTCCGCGGCAACAGGGCGTTTAAATATAATTCATCCAAATTCGAGGCCTTTCGTTCGCCAAATTATCCTATCCTGGCCGAATCGGGTGTGCACTTGAAGTTCAGTATCAACGATATCCGCCAGCCAGTTGAGGGACCGCTTAAGGTACATAAAGAACTGGCAAGCGATGTAGCGGTGCTGAAGCTTTACCCCGGCATCAGCCCCAAAGTAGTTGAGAATATATTGAATGCTGATGTACGCGGCATTGTGATGGAAACGTTTGGCGCAGGTAATACTACCACCGACGCCTGGTTTACCGACCTGCTGAAGGGCGCTATCAGGGATAATAAAGTGATCCTCGACATCTCACAATGTAAAGTAGGTACGGTTGAATTGGGCCGTTACGAAACCAGCAAAGAGCTGAAAGACATGGGCATTGCCAATGGTTATGATATGACCTATGAGGCTGCCATCACCAAAATGATGTTCTTGCTCGGCCAATACGAAGATCCGATGATCATTAAGGAATTACTGGAAACGGATATGCGCGGCGAATTGACGGTATCGTAGCTATTTAACCCGGATATTAGCACCCACGGCCGCTCCGCCTGATATGCTTTTGTCCGATTCCTTTATGTTATTATTTCCTCTTACCCCGTCTATCACCACATCGTCGGTTTTCACCTGTTTGTTTGCATAAATGAAAAGTTTATGCTCAAAGCCGCTCATGCTGCCTCCTTTCACGGTCACTTTACCTTTTGAGTTGTCCAGGAATAATGCAGTACTGCCGTAGCCATTGCCCGTAAAGTTGCAATTCAGTAAAGTTACTCCATGTGCTCGTTGTATGTTAATCGCCTTGGTTTTTGCACTGATGGTGCAATTGCTGATAAAGGTATCATAAGTGTCCTTATATAATTGAATGCCAATACCCCTGCATTTCGAAATAGTGTTATTGTGCAAAGTGTCAAATCTGCAACCCAGCGGCGCAAAGCCGTCCACCATGATACCCAGGTTATCCTGGTCGCTGATCAGATTATCGCGTATCATGCCATTGTTACTATCAGCATATTCAATACCTTCCTCGCGCTGTTTAAAACATTTGTTGGCGTAGGTCTGTACGAAATCATTCTGTACCACTGAAATCCCGATGGTGCCACCGGTGCACGTATTATGGTGAATCACGCTGTAAGGGGCCCCGCGCAGCTCAAAACATTCGGCAGAGAGCTCTTTCGGTGAAAAAGGCATCATGAAAGTATTGTTATAAACTTGCCACCCTGCCGAGGCATTTATTTTGCTGCCCCGGAGGATAAGTGCTGGTTGGGGTATAATGGCCGGGTTCATCATGCTTTGATCGAATGTATTGCCCGAAACTATTCCCCCCTTCACCGGGTGGGTGCTTGTTACCATTAACATACAGCTATAACCGATGTTGGCAAATTTGCAATTCCTGATCACCGAATTATTGCCATTGCCACCAACGATAGCATATGCAGAAAACTTATGAATGTAAACGTTTTCCACAGTGTCGTGGTCGCCATTTAGCTGTACACCCGATGCGCCGGAAGCATTGGAACTATCGTCCATCCCATATATTTCAGCATTTGAAAGTTTAATTCCCCGCTTCTTCATAATGAACCCCTCCCCGTCGGGCAAAATGCAGCGGAATACATTGCCATTGGCATTCAGGCTATGTTTCAGTATCAGCCGCGTAATGGAATAAGGTGCATGATGCGCCGGCAGTTTCACGTTTCCCGCATCTATCATTGCCTGCAGCTGAAGCGTATCATCGGCGTAAACCTTTGCGGCCAGGAATAATATGATCAGGGTCAATAGTTTTTTCATAACAGGGTTTTCAATAGCTTAAACGTATCGAAGTAAATTTAGTTAAAATTTGGAACGGAGTCGCAGGTTAAAAATTGTTAAATAATGCGCTTCTTAATCCCTTTCTAATTTAATCCGCTATTTTTGGGTAAACGGCTTTACATGTTCAAATCGTACTTTAAACTGGCTTTTCGAAATTTATGGAAAAGTAAGATTACCACTGCGATTAATATTGCGGGCCTGGCGGTCGGCCTTACCTGTTGTGCGCTGGTCTTTCTTTTTTTTCAGCATGAACTAAGTTTTGATAAAGGATTTGATAATGGCGAAGACATCTATCGTATCACATCTACCTTTAAAGATGGCAGCAAAGCCCCTACAGTTGGCTTACCCTACGCAAAATATTTAAGCGAGATACCCGAAATTCAGGAGGCAAGCCGCCTCGACCCGACAAATGGCGTAACCATCGTACAGGTGCAGGGTATAAGTAATTCAACACCTTACACCGAAGATTCAGGTTATTGGGTCGATCCGAATTTTTTCGATCTGCTGTCCTTCCACTTTTTCCAGGGCGACCGTAAAACAGCTTTTTCGGCTCCAAACACCATTGTGCTTTCCCAGTCGCTGGCCAAAAAGCTTTTTAAAAATGTTTACCCTATCGGTAAAACAATAAAAGCAGGCAGTACCATCTATACCATTACCGGAGTTTTCAGAGAAGATTTTTTAAACCACATCCAGGCTGATTTTTTTGCGTCGAACAACAGCGATCACATCCGCGAGCAAATGGCCAATAATACCAGTTGGGTGGTGAATGATAATTTTTATACCTATGTAAAACTAAAGCATGGAAGCGATACAAGGAAAGTAATAAGGGAGTTGAACGCCTACCTGCAACGCCATGCGGGGACCGAATTGAAATCGCACAGCGACCACATTACTAATTCGCTGCAGGCGCTTAAGGATATTCATCTCAACTCGTCCGAATACCAGGATTACCTGGCCTATAAACAAGGCAATATTAAATACCTGTACCTTTTATCGTCAATAGCCCTGGTGATATTGCTGCTCGCTTGTATCAATTACATGAACCTGACCACAGCACAGGCCATCAGCCGCGCACGCGAAGTGGGCGTTCGGCGGGTTTTGGGTGCCGGAAAAGCGTCCATACGCTTTCAATTTTTGATAGAGACGGTTATTATCAGCATGGCTGCCCTGGCGCTTTCCGTTGGGCTGGGGTTTTTGTTTCTGCCGGTGTTTAACAATTTCACCGGACAGGCTTTGTCTTTCCTGGCAAAAGAAAACAGCAGCCTGATACTATGGTTGATATTGATTGCCCTGTTTACCGGCCTTGCGGCTGGTTTATACCCGGCCTTTTTCCTTTCGGCTTTCAAGCCGGTAAAAGTATTAAAAGGCAAAGTGGTTGAGGCATCGGGCAGATTCAGCGTTCGGAAGGTATTAATTGTATCGCAGTTCATTATTTCAACCTGCCTCATTTTTGCTACGTTGGTAATATGGAGCCAATTGCATTTTATGCTGAATGCTAAAACAGGCTTCGACGGCGATCAGCAATTGATATTAAACCTGAATGGTGAACAGGCACAACGAAACAGTACGCTGCTGGCAAGCCGGCTGGCGGCAAGTGTTAATTTTAAATCGGTTACCAAAGCAACCGCACCCCTGGTATCGGGCGATATGAATTTGTATTCATCAAACAAAACTATTGCCGACAAACAGATCGTTTTCTTTGACTTTGCTGATGTAAATTATCTAAAAACACTCGGCCTGCAATTGGTGGCCGGGACGAACTTTGCTCCCGAAACGTTTACCAATACCAATATGCAGGAAGATATGGAGCTGCACGACTTTGGCAAGCAGGTGATATTGAACGAGGAAGCTGCAAAGCTGCTTGGCTTCGACCCTTACAAAGCGCCGGGGCAGTACGTATCGCACTTGCATAACGGTATTATTTACCAGTACAAAATAGCTGGCGTTGTAAAAAATTACCACTACTTCTCGTTACATGCCAGTATAGGGCCATGTGCCATAATGGGGATCAACCCGATGAGGTGCACTACCATTATCGCTAAACTAGATGGCAGGCATGCCGCTGCCGCCGTTGCTTACGCCTCAGACCAATGGAAAAAGCTGAATCCGGATACACCTTTCTCTTATGGGTTTTTAGACGCTATATTCCAGGCAGATTACGCGCAGGACCAACGCGAGCAGCAAATGATCAGTATTTTCGCCGGGCTGGCCATCTTTATTTCGTGTCTCGGCCTTTTGGGATTGATAACTTATACTGTCGCACAAAAGACACGCGAGATAGGTATACGCAAAGTGATAGGCGCAGGAGCTGGGAATATCGTATTGCTGTTTTATAAACAATACTTCAGGCTGGTACTTACAGCCAACACCATTGCTCTGCCACTGGCATGGTATTTTATGAATAGGTGGCTGAATGATTTCCCATACCGGGTTGGTATTAGCTGGTGGGTATTTGCGGTATCGTTATCTGCCGGTATCATAATGGCATTTTGTACCATAGCCTTTAAAACGGTTAGGGCGGCAAACGCTAATCCTGTAGATAGTTTGAGGGCGGAGTAAGGCGATCAAAATTGTCTCCGGCGATGCAGCCATAGCCGCACCGCCTTCAACAACACTGATACTTTAGGGGTATTAGTATTTTGATCAGATCCGTCCTATCTCACCACGTTCCACACGCTTGCGGTACGCCCAGTAGAACACGATTGGGAAAACGAAAAGATTAAATATGGTATTGGTGATAAGCCCGCCGATTACCACGATAGCCAGTGGTTTTGATGCTTCAGAGCCTATGCCATGCGACAGAGCCGCCGGCAATAACCCTATAGCTGCCATCATCGCTGTCATAATAACGGGGCGCATACGGTCGGCAACGCCATCTCTCAATGCGTCGGTAAAATGATTCCAGGTGGTATGATGTTTCAGGTCGCGGATATTGGTCTTGAACTTGGTTATCAATATCACGCCATTCTGCACGCAGATGCCGAACAGTGCGATAAACCCTATACCCGCCGAGATATTAAAGTTGACGCCTGTGATCATCAGGGCGATAATACCACCTGCAATGGCGAATGGCACATTATTTAACACCAGCAGCGAATCCCTGAAATTACCGAAGAGGATGAAAAGTATAAAGAAGATGATGAGCAGACTGATGGGCACCACCTGCGCCAGCCTTGCCGAGGCACGTTGCTGGTTCTCAAAATCCCCGGCCCATTGCAGGGAATAGCCCTTAGGCAGTTTTACCTGGTTTTCAACTTTGCTTTGCGCCTCTTTTATGGTACTGCCCATATCGCGCCCGCGGATAGAGAATTTAATGGCTCCGTAACGTTTATGGTCGTCGCGGTAGATCATGCTGATGCCCGTAGTTTTGGTAATACCGGCTATCTCGCGCAGCGGTACCATGTTACCGCTGATAGAGGGTACGCGCAAGTCGCCGATCGATGATATGTTATTCCTGAAATCATCCGGGTAACGGATACGCAAATCAAATTTGCGCTCACCTTCATATATCTGCGTAGCTGCCCTGCCGCCGATGGCCGTTTCTATCACCGCATTAGCATCGGCGGCTTCAACGCCGTATTGCGCCATTTTTGCCTGGTTAAGATTGATCTGCACTTCAGGCTGCCCCATGTTTCGCAGTATACCCAGATCTTCGATGCCCTGCACACCTTTCAATATGTTGTAAATGGTATCTTCTTTCTTTTCGATGAATTTATAATCGTCGCCAAACATTTTGACTACGATAGAACCTTTTACGCCTGATACTGCTTCCTCCACGTTGTCGGAGATCGGTTGCGAAAAATTAAGGTCGATGCCCGGGAAAAACTTGAGCTTGTCCTGCATGCGGCTTATCAGTTCTTCTTTGGTTTCTCCTCTTTTCCACTGGTCCTGCGGGTAAATGTCCACATGAAACTCGATGTTATAAAACCCTGTGGCGTCCGTGCCGTCATTTGGCCTGCCGGTTTGCGACATCACCTGCTTTACTTCGTCGAAGCTTAGGAATATCTTCCGCATTTCGTTCGCCAGCTTTACCGACTGACCTAATGAAGTGCTTAGGGGTCCAGTTGCGCGCACATAAATGGCGCCCTCGTTAAGTTCGGGTAAAAACTCCGTTCCTAACAGCTTAAAGCAAGCCAGGCTGGACACCAGGAAGATGATGGCGATGGGAAAGATAACTTTGCGGGCCTTAAAGCAAAAGTTGTAGAACCGCATAGCACCATTGATGATAAATTCAAGAATAACATTATGTTTTTCCTTTACATTTTTCTTTAGCAGGATACTTGCAAGGGCAGGTACAAAGGTGAACGTAAGCAGCAGGGCGCCCAGCAGTGCGAAACCGAGTGTCCACGCCAGCGGCGAAAACATTTTGCCCTCAACCTTCTGAAAGCTGAATATCGGCAGCAAACCCGTGATGATGATCAATTTAGCAAAGAAAATGCCTTTGCCGTTTACCAGGCAGGATTGTTTGATAAGCCCAAGCTTGCTCAGCTTGTTGAACTTTTCCATGCCCACCTCTTTTGCCTTCATATCCAGCACCACAAATATCCCTTCCACCATCACCACGGCACCATCTATAATAATACCAAAGTCGATAGCCCCCATCGACAGCAGGTTGGCGGACATGCCCCTTAGTTTAAGGCAAATGAAGGCGAAAAGCAGTGCCAGCGGAATAATGAGTGAAACAATAAGGGTAGTGCGCCAGTCGGCCATAAAAAGGAACACGATAATGGTGACGAAGATGATCCCCTCGAACATGTTGTGCAGAACCGTCCCGGTGGCAAAGTTTACCAGGTTCTCACGGTCGTAAAAGGGAACTATCTTTACGTCATCAGGCAGGATATTTGTATTCAGGTCGTGCAGCTTTTCTTTCAGTGCAGCAATAACCTTACTGGGGTTTTCGCCCTTACGCATCACCACAATACCTTCTACCACATCAGGATCGCGGTCGCGGCCAACCTGCCCTAAACGAGGTAAGGCCCCCTCGGTTACTTCGGCAATAGTTTTTACATATATGGGGGTTCCCTTTACGTTGTTGACAACAACATTTTTTATCTCGTCGATATTATTAAGCAAGCCAATGCCCCTTACCACGTACGCCTGACCGCTTTGCTCTATCACATCTCCACCTACGTTTACATTGCTTTTGGATACAGCTTCATAGAGTTCCAATGCAGACACGCCATATTGAAGAGCCTTTTGCGGATCGACAGTGATCTGGTAAGTTTTTACTTCGCCGCCAAAGCTGTTTACATCAGCTATGCCCGGCACGGCTTTGATTTCGCGTTCCACAACCCAGTCTTCAATAGTTTTCAGTTCGCGTACCGATTTGCGGTTGCTCGCCAAAGTAAAACGGTATATTTCACCGGTTGGGCCATAAGGCGGTTCGATAGATGGATTTACGCCATCGGGCAGATTAGCGTCGCCGATATGGTTATTGATCTGCAGCCGTGCGAAAGCGTAATCGACATCATCATCAAAGGTTACCTTCAATACTGAAAGACCGAAGAGTGAGGATGAGCGGATGCTGGTTTTCTTTTCAGCCGGGTTCATTGCGATCTCCAGCGGGCGGGTTACGAATTTCTCGACCTCTTCGGCGCTGCGGCCCGGCCATTGGGTAATGATGGTAACCGAAGTATTGGTGACATCCGGAAATGCATCAATACTGATATTTTTGAAGCTGATATAGCCGCCGACAGCCATTAACGCCGTTACAAAGAATATGAAGAATTTATTCTTTAACGAGAATGCCAGTATGCTTTTGATGAATTTGTTCATGTTTCTTGTTCCGAATGCACTTAATCCTTTAACGACTCAAAAAGGTAAAGCTGGCGGGAAGCTACAATACGGTCGCCTGCCTTAAGACCCGAACGTATATAGGCCCTATTCTCTACCCGTTTTGCAATTTGCACTTGCTGGACATGCACCTTGGCGTTGCCATCCACTACGATCACGTAATCCTTATCATTGTCGAATATTAATGCGCGGGTATCGATAACGGGAAGGTTCTCGCCTGATTTTGCCTTGATGGTGACGTTGGCAAACATCTCGGGTTTAAGCTTATTGCCGGGGTTTTCTATTTTCACGCGTGCCTTAACTACTTTGCTGTCAGGGTCGAGCATATCGTATATCTTATCTATTTTCCCGCTGAATACTTTATCGGGATAGGACAGTGTGGTGATCTTAACCGGGTCGCCGGTTTGCACGTTGGATATGTCCGACTCATAAATATTGATCAGCACATAAACATCCGACAGGTCGGCTATGGTAAAAAGGTTCGAACTGTTGTCGGCTCTTACCTGTGTGTTATCGGTAAGATTCTTTTCGATAACAAAACCGGAAATGGGCGACTTTACCAGGTATCCCTGGCCGTTGCTTTTATTGATATTCACCACGGCCCCTGCGCGTTTGTTTTCAGCTTCGGCCTTTTGATAATCCGATTGCGCCTGTTCAAAATCCTTTTGCGATGCCAGGCCGCTTTTATACAGGTCCTGGGTCGATTCGTAGGCACGCTTAGCGCTCCGCAAGTCGGCTTCGGCCGAAATGTAGTCTTTGGTAAAGCCGGCCATCTCGGCGCTTTTCATCACTGCAAGCGTTTGCCCCTGGCTCACCACATCACCTAATTGCACATTAACATCGTGCGCTATGCCACTTACCATCGGGTATATTTTCACCATTTTGCTTTCGTCGGCAGCTATGCTTCCGGTCAGGTTGATCTCGGATAAGGCGCTCGCTTCTTTTACCGTGTCTATCAGCAGGCTATTAAGCAGACTGTCGGTCACCTCAAACTTTTCGTCCTTTTGGGGTGCTTCAGCATGATGGCAGCTTTGCAGCCCCATAGCCGATAAGGCTATGGCGACCGCGTATAGGGGCATTACATATCGTTTGGAATACATGTTCATTGTTGGTTAAAAAAGGGTGTCCCGGTGGCGTAGTTCAGTTGTTCAAGTGCAAGTACTTTGCTCAATTGCAGGTTGTTCAGCTGGATGGTGTTGGTTTTATAGGAATCATAGAAATCGAGGAATTCGAGCATACTCAGGTTTCTTTTTTCGTAATTGATATTCACTTCTTTGATCAGGTTAGTGAAGTCTGTCTTGAACTTTGGGTCGAAACTGTTATATAGTTTTTCGAGCCTAAGCGCACTTTTGTAACTGGTGGCTACATCGCTTTGCACCTGGTCCTGCTGGCTTTGGAACTGCACCTTACTTTGGTCAATGGCTATACGTGCCTGCTGTATATTTCCCTGGTTACGGTTAAAAAAGGGCAGACTGAAAGCAATTCCCGCACTCATGAAATTATTACCGTACGATCCCAGTTTATCATAATTGAAAGACAGCGAAACATCGGGCATGGCAGTGGCCTTCTGAAGCTTTAAATTGAGCGTATTATAATCTACCACCGCTTTGGTGTACTTTAAGTCGTAGCGGTTGGTGTAGGCCGAATCAAGCAGTTGCTGGTAGGGAACCGCGGAAGCGACATCCTTATTGTTATCGAAACTTACCTGCGGATCTATATAAGATACCGGCGATGCCTTGATGAGCAGTTTCAATTCGCTTTGTGTCGTATCGATGCTGGTCAATAAATTATTATATTCCGTTTGCAGGGAATACAGCTGTGATTGAATACGCAGCACCTCCTTTTCGGCAATGTTGCCTTTTTGATACTGTTGTTTAAACACATTGAGTGTTTTTCCCAGCGAACTGATCTCCTCATCATAAACTTTAGCAGATTGCTCCTGGAAATAAATGTTGTAAAAATCGCTGTGGAGTGTAAATTTCAGCGTGCGTAACAGGTCGAAGAACTGGTATTTGGCCTGTTCGACGCCGATTTTAGCCAATTGAATATTTTTATTCCTTTTGCCCGCTGTAAAGAAAAGTTGCGAAACGCTGACCGCCTGCTCACTAAAGGCATTTGGCACCCCGGTGGCATGGATGCCGTTGGCAAAACTAAAATCAGGGTTTTGGAACAAGCGCGCCGTGATGACATTAGCACTGGCGTTATCAATATTATAACGCTGGATAATAAGTTCGAGATTATTTTTTAGGAACTGGTCTTCGGCTTGCTTAAGGGTCAGTTTTAAAGTATCGGTTGTAGTTTGTGCATATAACCGCATACCCAAAGCCGAAACCAAAAACTGGATGAATAAGAAGGCACGAGAAAACTTTAAACGCATATTTTGTTGTTTGCGCAAAAGTAGACCGGAGGTATTAGAGCCGAATTAAAGCAAGATTAAAAAGGGATTAGAATTACTAAAGAGTGAAATTTATAATGAAAGAGGTGCCCTTTCCGTTATTGGAACGCGCCTTAATAGTGCCGTTAAACAGGTTGATGATCTTGGCGGTAATGTAAAGCCCTATACCATTGCCATGATAATCCTTCGTATTGTTGGCACGGTAAAATGACTGGAACACTTTTTCAATTTCGCCCGCCGGGATACCAATACCCGAATCGGTAATGTTAATGCTGATATGGCCGTTGCCGGCATCCAGGTCGCATTGCACCGGCCGGTTATCTGAAAATTTATAGCCGTTACCTATTATGTTGTTCAATGCAATACTGAGCAGTGCCTTATTAGCTGGTATAAGCAGTTTTTCGTGGTCGTCGGGCAGGTTAATGATATTGACAACAAATAGGCCCCTGCCGGCTTTGTTGTTCCAGTAATCGGCAAGTTCCCAAATCAACTCGTCAATGGCCACCGGGCTAAGGATAGCTTGTGTATAATTCATATCCACCTGCGCCAGTTCCAGCAGTCCGGTTATGGTCTCATTCAGCCTTTCCGCATCCGATAGTACCGAGCGCAGCACCTGCTCATATTCCTGCTGGGTGCGTTGCTTATTCAGCGTAACTTCCAATTCGCCCATGATGCTGGTAACCGGTGTCCGAAGCTCGTGCGAGGCATTGATGACGAAAGTTTGCTGTAGTTCGAAGGCATTTTCGAGATGCTTCAACAATTTATTGAAATTTTTTGCCAGTGCGCTTATCTCATCCTTACCATTACCTTCGTTTATGCGCAGGCTAAGGTTGCTTGCCCGCACCTGCTGCACCTGCGCTACAATATCATCTATCGGTTCAAGTGATTTTTGGGCAAACCACCTGCCAACAAAAAACAAACCTGCCGAAAGACAGACGATCATCACCAGCATGATCTCGATGAGGTCCTCTATCCGGTGATGCCCGTGTATATCCTCGGCCGACACCAATATCACGAAGTTTCCCTGGTTGTCATTGTAATAGATCCCGACGGTTTGCCGGTCGCCTTCGGTAAATTCCATTTCCTTGCGCCTGCGCACCAGGTCTATCACATTATCGCTCCAATACTGTTGCCTGTCTTTGATAAAATAGGGCGCGTTACGGTCGTTATAAATACGCACTACTTCGCCAGGTATCTGCTTCAGGTAACGCTCGCGCACCCGGTTAAGCGAGTCGACCGGTATCTCATCCGCTTCCAAATATAACTGAGCGGCAACTTTGGCGCGATCGGACAGGCGGTTATAAAAATCGGATTTAACAAACGAGCTAAAAGTCAAAAATATCGCAGCAAGCGCTATCAGCAATATGACCGCACTGATAATGGTAAAGTAAAGCGCAAGCCGGTTCTTTATTTTCATTACTTATTTGCCTGCTTTAATATGTACCCCATACCGATGACCGTATGGATGAGTTTCCCTTTAAAATCCTTCTCGATTTTTTTACGCAGATAATTCACATACACATCAATGAAATTAGTGCCTGTATCAAACCCGATACCCCAAACCTCTTCTGCTATGTACTCCCGTGAAAGTATTTTGTTTGGGTTGCGCATGAACAGTTCCAGCAATGTATATTCTTTTGCAGTCAGTGTTATTTGTTTGCCGTCCCGCTCGGCAGTTTTGGTCCAGCTATCCAGCTTCAGGTCATCGAATGATATCTGATGGTCCGCTTCCCGGTTTTTATTGCGACGCATCAGGGCCTCGATACGGGCCAGTAATTCGCTAAAATGGAACGGTTTTACCAGGTAATCATCCGCACCCGCTTTCAGGCCGGACACCTTGTCATGCACCTGGTTCAGGGCGGTAAGCATCAGGATAGGGGTATCAATATCATCTTCCCGTATCTGGCGGCAAAGATCTACACCATTAGTGTCGGGCAGCATCACATCCAAAATCAGCAGATCGAATTTATCTTTTCCTATAAGTTTTTGACCTTCTGCCCCGTTTGCCGCGGCCTTAACCGTATAGCCATGCTCTTCCAGCCCCCTGACAATAAAGGCAGATACTTTTTGTTCGTCTTCGATCAAACAGATGTTATTCATGTTAAGCAAATATGATAATATTAAAATAATTATAATTGCATCATGAGCAAACTCACCCCGTTCCATGTTGCCGTACCGGTATATGACCTTGAAGCAGCACGTAAATTTTACCGCGAAGTATTAGGTTGTGCTGAAGGCCGTACCGACGAGCTCTGGACCGACTTCGACCTATATGGCCATCAGTTTGTTATCCACTATAAACCAAAACCCGAAGGCGATTCAAAACATCACACCAACCCGGTCGACGGCCATGATGTGCCTGTGCCGCATTTCGGAGTAGTGCTGGAATGGGATGAATGGGAAAAACTGGCGGAACGGCTGAAAACCTTCGGCGTTAAATTTATTATTGAACCCTATATCCGTTTTAAAGGCCTCCCCGGCGAACAGGCAACCATGTTTTTTACCGATCCTTGCGGGAATGCCCTGGAATTTAAGGCTTTTAAAGACATGGGACAATTGTTTGCGAAGTAGAGTCAAGGCAAATCCTGGTTCTTGGCTCTCAAAATATCCGTTGCTGTATCACCGCCATTAGTTCAGACTTGAATTTTTCGCTGATGGGTATCTGCTTGCCGGCAATATAGATATGGTTATCCTGTATCTTCTCCAGTTGTTTTGTATTAACGATGTACGAATTATGTACCCGAACAAAGGGGGGTGGCAATTGCGCTTCGATATCTTTTAGGCGCCGGTAAATAAGCAACTGACCCGTTGTTGACACCAGGCGGGCGTACTCCTTCTCGCCTTCAAAATACAATATATCCTCCAGTCGGATTTTACTAAGCGTTTTCCCTGATTTGATGAAGAAGTACTCCTTCTCATGCTGTTGTGGCGTTGTTGTCTCTACCGTTTGCTGTTTGCCAAAATAAGATTCGATCTTTTGGGTGGACGTGAGGAACCTTTTCAGCGTGATGGGCTTCATCAGGTAGTCGATGGTTTGAAAAGTGTAGCTCTCGGCTGCATATTCCGAATAGGCGGTTGTAAAAACGATCTTGGTTTCGGTAGGCAGCAGTCCTGCGAGTTCCATGCCCGTCAGTTGCGGCATATTAATGTCCAGAAAAAGAAAATCGACCTTATTCTTTTTAAGGAATGCCATCGCCTCAAGCGCATCGTAACATTTGGCCAAAAGCTCCCAGTCGGTTGTTTGATGGATAAGTATCTCCAGTAAATTTACGGCATTGGGCTCGTCGTCGATAATGATGCAGCTTAAGCTCATGATATGGGGACCTTTAAAAACGCAACAAATTTTTGACCATTATTTTCAATATTCAGTTCGAACTTTGTCCCGTACAACATGCTTAATCTTTTCCGTAAATTCTGGATGCCGAACCCATGTGCTACTTCTTTTGACGCTTTTGGATGTATCCGGTTACAGCTTTGAAAAAGTAAGTAGCCGTCCTGCTGTATCAGGGAGATATCTATCTTGTTCTCGGCACTCGATTTATCTATCCCATGTTTAAAAATATTTTCAACAAAGGTCATCAGCAACATGGGCGGTATGCGCGAGTCGGCATTATATTCCTTTACAAAGTTAATCTCCGTTTTATGGCGGATGCGTATTTTCTCCAGGGCGATGTAATTTTCAATAAACTGTATCTCGGTTTGCAGTGAAACCTCGTCCTTCGGGCTTTCGTCCACAAAGTAGCGCATAATGTCGGAAAGCCTTTCGATCAGCCCTGCGGTTCGCGGCGCCTCGCGGTAAGCTTCGTAATAAATATTATTAAGCGTATTGAACAGGAAATGCGGCTGTACCTGCGATTTTAAAAGATTCAGTTCGGCCTGGCTTTTTTGCAGTAGTATCTCTTCTGCCTGCTGTTTCAGGCTAAAATAGGCAAGCGCGATCCGGAAAACAAAGCTGAGCATGTAATTCAGGAACCCTGCAATGATAAAATTCAGCGCCATACCCAGGGTCATTACTTCGGGCTTGGGAGCCATGAATTTGTTGTAGATAAACATAATGAGATATCCCCTCGTCAGTCCTCCACCAACCAGCATCGCAATAACGCAAAGAACATAAGTCACTTTATAACCTCTTTCCCAAAGCTTTGGAAACAGGAACTTGATATTTCCGTAAATGATCAAAATATAGAAAGCAACGCTGATCGTACTGAAACTGGCAGCCTGCGGAAAGCCGTCTTCGGGCAGCACCGAAAAGAAAATGATAAGGTAAACCGCTATCCATATCAGCACCTGCAACTGGGTGATCGTCGCCTTCCCTTTCAAAAAATTCATTTTTAAAAATACGAAGCTTTTTGATTTCAACCTGTCATTTTCAACGGATGGTGATATTTATTCAATAATAACCGAAAAAATGCTACGCGCCGTTGATGATGCCAATCGGTTAAAAATACAGCATTGCGGATTGAAATGATTTGCTGTAAACGGCAATAAAGGCAAATTTTAACCGACAATCACAACGCCAACCTATATGAAACTACACGATTTAGCTCAAAAACTTGCCCCGTTAACTGCTGTTGCGTGGCTGCTGCTGTCGCACGGTTTAAAGGATATTGTCTCGTTGCTGAAGTAAAAAAATGAAGAACATTAATTTTCAAACCATTCACATGAAAAAGTTAATCACAGCCGGTTTATTGCTGGCAACTATGCAGATCGTTTTTACCAGCCCCGTGCAGGCGCAGCTAACATCGCTGCCGAGCGGAGGCAATAAACGCGCCTCGGTAAGCGAGGGCATTGGCATCACCAATGTAGCCATTACCTATAGCCGTCCAGCGGTTAAAAAAAGAGACGGCCATATCTGGGGCGAATTAGTCCCCCCGGGCTATGTCGATCAGGGCTTTGGCCCGTCAAAACATGCGCCATGGCGGGCAGGCGCCAATGAAAGTACTTTCATCGAGTTTTCCACCGATGTAAAGATAGAAGGGCAGCCACTGGCAGCAGGCAGGTACGGCTTTTTTGTTGCCTACGACCCTAACGAATGCACGCTTATTTTTTCCAAAAATTCAACTGCATGGGGTGCTTTCTTTTACAAGCCCGAAGAGGATGTATTGCGCGTTAAAGTAAAGCCGGTGCCTGCCGACAAAAGCGTGGAATGGCTCAAGTATGAGTTTACTGACCAAACCCCATCGAGTGCAGTTGTTGCCCTGCAATGGGAAAAACTGGTTATACCTTTCAAAATTGATGTCGACGTGGTAGGTACACAATTAGCCTCTTTCAGAAGAGAATTACAGGGCGAAAAAGGCTTTACCTGGGAGGGCTGGGACCAGGCAGCACAGTACTGTGTTCAGAATAAAACCAACCTTGACGAAGCTTTATTATGGACCGACACTGCAACCAGCATAAATTTTGGCGGTGATAAAAGCTTTACCGCCTGGAGCACCAAAGCCTCGGTTTTGGACGGACTGGGCAAAACCCAGGAAGCGGCCGATGTAATGAAAAAAGCATACCCCTACGGAAATATGAACGAGCTGTACTTTTATGCAAGGGGCCTTACCCGTCAGAAAAAGGGCCAGCAGGCATTGGATGTATTCAAGATCAATTATGACAAGCACCCGAACGAATTCCTGACCAATGCGGGCATGGCAAGGGGTTATTCGGCCGTAGGCGATTATAAAAAGGCACTCACCTACGCTCAGAAAGCCCTGTCCCAGGCGCCCGACCCGGCAAATAAAAATATCGTGACCACTATGGTGCAAAAGCTCCAGGACAGTAAGGATATCAACTAAATCTCAATAGATCTATCGTATGAAATGCATCATTAAGTGGGTTGTACCGGGTATCGTGGTACTCTGTACAACCCTTTCCGCATTCAGCCAGGATATAGTCGATCCGGCTGCGCAGCCAAAAGTATTTTCGCAGGACGGTAAAACCGACTTCAGTAATGAATCGGTAGCCGCCTTTATGCCCGACCAAAAAACTGTATTTATTGCCGATGGCCAAACCATTGTTGTATCTAAAATGACTAAGGGTAAATGGAGCACCCCGGTAACAGCTCAGTTCTCGGGGCAATGGAAAGACTGGGACCCAACCATGAGCCCGGATGGTAAACGGTTGATCTTTGTATCCACCCGCCCGCTGGAAGGCACACCGCAGGACAAAGCGCAGAAAAATGCGCATCTCTGGTATGTAGATAAGCTTTCGGGTGACGGCTGGTCGGCGCCGAAGCGTTTCGGGGCACCTGTTAACGCTGAAGGCTGCAATGATTTTGGGCCGTCTGTCAGTGGTTCGGGGACAATATGTTTCTGTTCGCGCAACCGCGACGGTAATGCCGGTATGCGTGGATATTACGTGAAATGGCTCGGCGATCATTATGATAAGCCCAAAATGCTGGCTTTGAACGGCGATAAAGAGATATATGATCCTTTTATCGCACCAGACGAGCATTATATCATCTTTGTAAGCGATAATGAACTATACATCAGCTACCGTAAAGGCGATGATTGGACGCAGGGGAAAAAACTAAGCGCTAACGTTAACAACGGCAAAGGCAATTTCGATCCAATTGTCTCGCCCGATGGTAAAACACTCTACTATGCCCAGGATAAGGCGCCTGGTATTTTAATGGTGCCGGTAAAAATTCCCGCGGCTTCAAAATAAACTTAATGAAATGGACATCATGATCTTAGCCGGTCTGCTGTTACTCGGAGGTTTGATAAACTTTATATGGGAGCCCGATGCCAAACCAGTTCATAGTTTGGCTAAGGCTTACCTTATGATTGCCATTTACCTGGCACTGGCGGTTTGGATACTTTTCTTTGCGGGTATCAAAAATGCTTTCCTGTTGAAGGCGCTCAACATCCTCATTCATTACGGGGCATACGCCACTCACCTGGTATTGGGCTATATGGCGACCAATATTTTTATCAGGCTGCATGCTAAATACGGGGCATCGAACGATACCCTGCTTCCCTCTACCGTCAATATCACGTTATGGGCAATATCGGTATCCATTGGCAATTCGTTCCTGGTAGCGACGGTCGGTAAATCAACAAATATGAGTATCATGATCGATTTTTTTAAGCAATCAGGTTATGCAATATGGTTCCTGTATTTTATTATGGCCATGGAAACTGTCGGCGCGCTGGGCATCCTGCTGCATTTCAAATTCAAGGCAGGCAAATTTGCATCGGCTGGGTTGGTATTGATCATGCTGGGGGCGATTTATACGCATTGGCACAATCACGACCCGTTTTCCGATTCATACGCTGCTTTGACACAGCTTCTCAATTTGTCCCTTCTTTTATTCATTTATTATCTCGAAAAGCAGGTGGCCCGGAAGCTTTCCGATACGCAGATATATATTATTTAAATCAACATGAAAAGGATTATAATTATAACGATATGCTGTCTTATTGGCTTATCGGCCTACGCCCAATCAGATACCATCCGCCTGCAGGACAAACGCCTGAACGTCTCCAACCTGAAGCCGGGCCTGAACCAGTACCTGGTATATTTTCAAAATCCAAAAAACAAGCAAACCCTGCGTTTTTGGTTTTGGCTGCGCAATATTCAATTGGAAAGCCGCGACGGCCAAAAAGTATTCGCTATTACCCAGCATTGGTATGGCAGCGATAGTGCCGCTTACCGTAGCATTTACTCGCTGAACAGTGCCGAAGATTTTGCGCCAGTATATATTTCGCTAACTATTAAAGGCGTAACCAAAGCTTATAATTGGAGCAAAACAAAAATTACCGGCGCAGATAGCGTGGCCAACAACGCCCATAAAGATTTCTCGCTCGATTTTAAAACCCCCAACTTTAACTGGGACCTGGATATAGAGACTTTTGAAATGCTTCCGCTTGCCGCGAACAAAACCTTCGTAATAAACTTTTACGATGCCGGGTTAAGTCCGCCGGAATATATTATTTACAAAGTTACCGGGAGCGAGGTACTGCCGACACTTGATAATCAAAAAATAGATTGCTGGAAGCTGTTTACCGAGGGAACCAATGGCAGCACCCATTACACGCAAACCTTTTGGATCAGCAAAAAAAATCATGAGTTCCTGAAGGAGGAAGACCAGTTTAACGGCATGTACAGGTATAAGATAAAGATGCCCGACGCAGCGCCGGATCTGATGGCAAGATTTTGATTTAATAACAGAGAAGTCGCTTTTAAAGCTGGCGGCGCCAATGGAGCTATTTAATATTTATTTAAACAAAAGGCCGGGTTAACATGGTTAACATAATTTCAGTTATTTAACAGTTAAAGTGCTTGTTATCAACTAATTAAAATAAATTAATAAAAAATGTGTTAACCATAAAATAGTGCCTCGCTGTGTCACTATTATGAAAAAGTTTGAAAACGGCCCGGTTGGCGTCTTTTGTTGACCGGTGTCGCGGTAAGAGCGATTTCTTTGGATTTAACACCTGTCCAATCGGCTTTTTTAAAAGGAAAGATTATATTTGGCTAACCACCAATTATAATCTTTCCTTTTATGCAAATAACCCGTTGCACTACCGTTGCAGAATTAAATGAGCTTGCCTCTGAATATATTATTAACGATCTTAACAGTCGCCCCAAATCACTTTTTTGTACCGCGACCGGCAATTCGCCCACGGGCATTTACAGGCTACTGGCCGACAAAAAAGACCTGATCGATCCTAACGGGTTAAGTCTGCTTAAGCTTGACGAATGGTACAACCTGCCCATGGACCATCCGGCCAGTTGCGAGTATTACCTCCAACAATATATGATCCGTCCATTAGGTGTGGCGGACGAAAATTATACCGGTTTTGATGCCATGGCGAAAGACCCGGCAGAGGAATGCAAACGCATAAATGATTTTATTGCTGCAAGGGGACCGATCGATATTTGTGTGCTGGGAATAGGGTTGAACGGGCATATCGGCTTTAACGAACCGGCCGATTTCCTGCAACCGCACGCGCACCTGGCCGTGTTAAGCGAAACATCATTGAATCATAATATGATCAAAAGCTCGGGCGTTGAGATGAAATATGGCCTTACACTGGGCGTGGCTGATATATTGCAATCAAAAAAGATCATCCTGCCAGTATTCGGCAAAAACAAAAAGGAAATTATGGACCGGCTTTTCGAAGGTAAAATAAGCTCGCAGTTGCCGGCATCGGTTTTATGGCTGCACCCGGATGTGACGGTGTTTTATTGCGAGAATGATAATTAGACCCAGAACAATGAATGGCAAAAAGTTGCTTTTCCTGTCAGTATTGGTAATTGTCTCCCTCGGCGCGAACGCCCAGGTGCGCGTGCGTAACGAACCCCGGCATCATAATGTATTGGAGAATAAATATTTCAGGGTGCTGGATGTGAATATCCCGCCTCATGATACCACGCTTCAGCACATTCATTCCACGCCATCCGTTATTTTGATGTTCACCAATACGGTTACCGCCACACAACTGAAAGGGAAAGGATGGGAGAGCGGGAAAAGTATTGCCGGCAGCGCTTTCTATCGCGATTTTTCAAAAGATACAGTTATTCACCGGGTAAGCAACTGGGATACAGTGCTGTATCACGTTTCTGATATCGAACTTCTGTCCGTTTACGATCCTAACAATACCCGCAAACCACTGCCTTTTACTGTTTTGTTTAACGAAGAAAGAGCTATCGCTTACCGGGTAACGTCGGTCAATAAACAGATCATTGATAACCGCGGACCGATGATCGCCGGCCTGGTGGCAGGCGATGATATTATGCTGCACAATACAAAGAATAATAAAACGACTATCATAAAAGCCGGTAAAGAAACTTTTATACCCCCAGGCATTTCTTTTTACCTGTCGCCAACAGGCAAAAAAGCTATCGACCTGGTTTTGTTCGAACTAAAATAATGAGCGACTATGAGTAAAGGAACAGAACAGCATACCTACGATGCAATTGTAATAGGCTCGGGCATCAGCGGCGGCTGGGCAGCCAAAGAGCTGTGCGACCTGGGCGTGAAAACCCTGGTGCTGGAACGCGGACGGAACATCGAGCATATTAAGGATTACCCGACGGCGACTAAAGGACCCTGGGAGTTCCCGCACCGGATGCAGGAACCTTTGCAAGTGATCAAGGATAACCCGGTTATCAGTAAATGTTATGCCTACGGCGAGGACACACATCATTTTTTTGTAAAGGACGCCGAACACCCCTATATACAGGAAAAACCATTTGACTGGATACGTGGCTACCAGGTCGGCGGGAAGTCAATTATGTGGGGGCGCGCCTGCCAGCGCTGGAGCGACTTTGAGTTTTCGGCGCCGCAGCGCTACGGTTACGCCGTGGACTGGCCTATACGTTATGCCGATATTGCGCCCTGGTATTCGCACGTCGAAAAATTCTCGGGTATCTGTGGTGATAAGGACGGGTTGGAGGCTTTGCCCGATGGCGATTATTTGCCGCCGTTCGACCTGAGTTGCGTGGAGGCTGATATCCAAAAGAAAATACATGCGCATTATAAGGACCGCTTTATGGTGAAAACCCGTTGGGCGCATCTTACCAAACCCAACCAAATTCATTTGGACCAGGGGCGCGGCCAATGCCAGGCGCGCGACCTTTGTACACGCGGCTGCCCGTTTGGTGGGTACTTTAGCTCGGTTAGTTCAACTTTGCCCTGGGCGAAGAAAACGGGCAACCTCACCATCAGGCCATTCTCGGTAGTCCACTCTGTTATTTATGATGACAAGAAAGGAAAAGTAACCGGCGTGCGCATCATCGATACCAATACCAAAGAGGAAATAGAATACTATGCCAAAGTGATCTTCCTGAACGCGGCTTGTTTGAATACCAACCTGATCCTCCTTAACTCAATATCGTCCCGCTTCCCGAACGGTTTGGGGAATGACAATGGTTTGCTGGGTAAATTCATGGCCTTCCAGAATTACCGGGGTAGTGTACACGGTCGTGTTGAAGGTTATGAGGATAAATACTACTATGGCCGCAACCCGACCAACCCCATCATCGCCAATTACCGCAACTTGCACAAGCAGGACACCAATTACCTGGGTGGATTTTTAACTTTTGTTTACTCCAACCGGGGCAGGCAGTATTGGGATCCTGGAATCGGTGCTGACTTGAAAGAGTCGCTGTCGGAATCGGGGCCATGGCACGCCGGCATGTATATGCAGGGCGAAACCATTCCTAAAGAACACAATCACGTGCGCCTGAGTAAGGATAAAAAAGATCCCTGGGGTATACCGCAGCTCATCACCTCGGTAGGTTATGATGATAACGATGACAAGATGGTGGAGGATTTCCTGACCCAATGTGCCGAGATGCTCGAAGTAGCAGGCGTAAAAGACATCGAGAAACGCGATACCCACCAGGCGCCCGGTTTGGACATCCACGAAATGGGTGGCTGCCGCATGGGAAATGATCCGAAAACATCACTGCTTAACAAATGGAATCAGTTGCACCTCTGCAACAACGTGTACGTAACCGATGGCGCATGTATGACCAGCACCGGCAACCAAAGTCCGTCGATATTATACATGGCTTTTGCGGCAAGGGCGGCTAATCATGCGGCGGAGGAGATGAAAAAGGGGAATGTTTAAGACTAATGTAAACCGGTGTCATCTCGAACGAAGAGAGAGATCTTATACAACATGCAGCAACCTATCGCTTGTATAAGATTTCTCCTCGTTCCTCGTCGAAATGACATTATTTTTTAATCATGACAAACAGAAGAACATTTATCAAAAATACAGGCCTTCTAGCACTAAGCCTGCCATTAGCTAAACCAGATTTATTTGCAGTGCCTGCCCATAAAATATCCGCCTTTGGCATACAGCTATATATGGTGCGGGATGAAATGGCAAAAGACACCCCGGGTACTTTGAAAAAGCTCGGGCAGATGGGCTATTCCCAGCTTGAAAGTTATGGCGGTGATAAAGGCATGTTTTGGGGGATGAGCAACAAGGATTTCAAAAAGCTGGCCGCGGATAACGGGCTTACGTTGATATCGAGCCATTACAACGACGAGCCGGGCGGGTTTGAGAAACAGGCGGAAAAAGCAGCAGAGATCGGCATGAAATATTTGATCTGCCCCTGGAAAGGTCCCCAGAAATCGATTGACAAGTTCAAAGAATTTGCCGATGAATTTAACCGCAACGGCGAGATATGCAAAAAACACGGCATGCGTTTCGGCTACCACCCGCACGATTATCCTTATAAAAAAGTGGATGGTCAGTTGCCGATAGATGTATTGCTGGCAAATACGGATAAGAACCTTGTCGATTTTGAGATGGACTTTTATTATACTGTAACCGAGGGACAAGACCCGGAGGCTTATATCAAAAAATATAGCCAGCGTTTCAGGCTATGCCACATGCGCGATGTACTAAAACACCGCCTCCCAAAAAATAGCGAAGAGGAATCGGCCTGCGACCTGGGGCAGGGTATTATCAATTACCCGCATTTGCTGACCACAGGATTGGATAACGGCATGAAATATTTCTTTGTAGAACAGAGCCGGTATTACCATGAGACTCCGTTACAAAGCGCAAAGATCAATATTGATTATTTGAAGAAGCTGACGTTGGTTTAAAGTTTAGTCCCTCTCTTTTGGGGGGCACCAACGGACAAATTTCACTGAAATGTTTGCATGTTTGTTTTCATGCAAACGCAAGAGGCTGATAGCGAATTAATTAAGCAGGAAAATACGCCTGCTCTTACGGTCATTATAAGTCAAGGCGATTTTAAGGGTGAGTATATTATGGATGAAAGAATTTTTAAGTCGTTCGACGAGGCTTTACAAAACTTTATTCATTATTATCGAAGCCAACTCTTTGCTCTTATCATCTATTACTTGTTGAAGCAAAGCTCCAATAGTATTTATATCTGATACCTGCCAGTTTTGTTCTTTAAGAGAATTAAAGCCCTCTAAAAAATCGTCCATGTTTT
The DNA here is from genome assembly GCF_035492695.1 of Mucilaginibacter sp. Taxonomy (GTDB): domain Bacteria; phylum Bacteroidota; class Bacteroidia; order Sphingobacteriales; family Sphingobacteriaceae; genus Mucilaginibacter. The sequence continues at coordinate 432,083 of NZ_DATJJC010000012.1, forward strand.
CAGCCTCAAACAATGACATACTTAAAGTTTTATATGTGTGATGAAAGGAAATCATACCAACAAACTGGTAATATCGTTTGATTTCATGAAATCCAGTAGCATCATAAATCTTTGTAGCCTTATTAAGATTTGATGTTCCAACAGTGCCAAACATTGTTCTATAATTATTGATCACATCGGGCGTATGAAAGACTAACCACCGTTTCAATGTTAGGTGTTGCATTAAATCGTTTACTACAAATTCAGCCATTTATTTAGGTTTTAATCTCACAAAGCTAACTAATTTATAAGCATGAATTTACACGAGTAAAAGTGTAGATTAGTGATACCTAACCAGCAGTTTTTTATGAAGACCTTAACCAAAACACAAGCTGATTTTCTTGATTATTTAGAACCCGTATCAGGCCTGCCAAAAGAAGTTCCAGTGCGAACTTTTATGATGAATAATTTCGATAAGCCCAAAGATTTAAGTCAGTTTGCTGACAATGACAAAGAGCCCGGTAAATTGTTATTGCTTGATTTGTTGGATAACGAATTAATAAAGGGTAATAGAAACGATGTAACCCATATTTGTGATAAGGATTGGACAACCCCCAAAAATGGTGTCGAGTATCAACAATGGTTTGATACTCTCCAGCCGACGGCAAAGATGAAAATCACCAAAAAAGGGTCAAATGCCTTAGAGGCGTATCGAGAAAACAATCCAACAATAAATGCAATTATAAAATCAAATAACAGTACAGGTCAGGCTATAAAAGAAAATTCAAGCATCCAAAAAACTTATGCGTTTGTTTCGATGGTTGCTATTGGAATAACAGCCATATTTGCTATAGCTACATTTTATAAAGATGACCCAATAAGCCTGAAAGAGATAAGCAAGTCAATGCAACGGCAAGAGCAATTATTAGACAGCTTGAGGAAAGTACAATTAGAGATGTCTGCATCTCTTAAGATAATGGCAACGAAAACTTTGCCCAAAAAGAAGTAGGTTGAGTTTTTATGAGACAAGGATAATTGGTGCCCTACCGAGAGGTCAGTGTAAATTGCGATATTAACGCCCTTTACAAAGGGTTGGGGTGAGGCCTAAAACTTATGATAGGGCTTTTGGAAAAACTCATCCACCAGTTTATTAAAATCATTGGAGTGCTCTATGAGCGTGCCGTGCCCCGAGTTTGGCACCACCCACAAATAAGCCCGGTCAATAGCCTGGTATATTTTCGTGGTATGCTCGATGGGTATCAGGTCATGGTCGCCGCAAATAATCAATGAAGGACATTTAATAGCTTTTAAAGCGGAGAAAGGTATATTGGGTTGAAAATAATCCAGCGTAAATATCTTCCAGTCGTTTTTTTGCTTGGCGGTATTACGGGGCTTGTCTTTGTCCTCGTTGTACTGTTTTACAAAATCTTTCCATACCGCCGGTTGCAGCGCTGTCGAATCAGGCGTCAGGTTTGCCCCGGTTGATGCCAGCTTGATAACCTGTTTCGGGTGGCGCATAGCCATAACTAAAGCGTTGATCCCGCCATCGCTCCAGCCGATGACATAGGCGGAATCGATATGCATTTTATCCAGCAGGGCCGAAAAGTCGTCCGCCATCATTTCAAAACTCAGCGAATCTTTGGTGTCGATGGTTTTGCCATGCGCCCGGCTGTCCACCGCTATAACCTTATATTTTTTGGCGAAGTACGGTATGGTCTTTGAAAACGCGCTGATGCTGCCGCCGTTGCCGTGTGTTAACAATAAAGGCTTTCCCTGCCCGTAAACTTCTACGTACATTTTGATACCGCGCACATCATAGTATTTTCCGGCAGCGGGATTATTGCCATAGGGAATAGCTTTTTGCTGCGCAAATACCAGGCAGCTTAATAATTGGAACAACGCAAACAGGCAGAACAGCTTCTTCATCAGTAAGTTAGTTTTAGCTAAAGGTAACAGCTTGGCGTTATATTTCGTAACAGTATCCCAAATAATTAAATCGGGCTATGGGCAACGACATTCTTTAACAATTCCCCATTAACCCTTAAAACCTAATTATCATGAAAAAGCTATTGTTACTTATCTCATTGCTGGGTATTGCTGTATTGGCAAAGGCTCAGTCAGCTACCTATCATGCATTTAAGATCGATCTGACGTTCGGCTACGCTATTCCGCCCTCTAATGGCGACGTTTCAACCAACGTAAAAGCCGGGGCCACGGTTACTATTGAACCGCATTACCGGATAACTGATGCGCTTGCTGTAGGCTTCAGGTTCGAAGGAGCGGGTCTTGGCTATGCCGATACCAACAGCGGCGATAATTCCAGTGCAAATATCTCTATCATTTATTCTTATTGCCCATCGCTTGAATACTATTTGCTGAAAGGCGGTTTCAGACCATTTATAGGGGCAGGCGCCGGTATTTTCGACCAGGGTTCTATCAGCATCAATAACAATACCGGTGGCTCGACAGAGTATGCGTCGATAGGCTCCAAATTTGGTTTTTTCCCGCGCGCAGGTTTTGAAGCCGGCCATTTAAGAATATCGGCAGAATATAATATACTGGGCAATAATTCCAATTACGCTGCGTTCGCTTTAGGTTTCTTCTTTGGCGGAGGCCGGAAATAGATTAATATCCTTGTATCAAAGATCCATGGTTACGAAACATCTGTGTCGGGTTCCCATAACCATGGATTTTCCATTTTTAGATTGGGTATCTTTTTGAAGTCAGCAATATTTCGTGTGAGTAAAGTATAATTGTTTACCAACGCTGTTGCAGCGATTATTGCATCAGGTACTTTTATTTTATGATCTCTTCTAAGTAATATAGTTTGCTCAATTATATTATCATCAGCGCCAAAAATAGAAGCAAGGTTTATGAAATTGTGCCACGCTCTATCCGCTGTGTAGTGACCGAGAACCTCAATTTTTGTAATAAAGGATATGATAAAATCGTCATCTACAATAGTGGATAACGCGGAATGAATGTTTTTTGGAAAGAGATTTCCTGCGTACTCGATCAGGATGTTAGAGTCAATTAAATATTTCTTTCCCATTGCGCGCGGCTTTCAGAAATATCTTTCAGCATTTTTTCAGCATCTTCCTTGCTCATACTGATAGATTTTACATAATCAGATGGCTTCTTTTTATCGGAACTTTCAGATTGAATAGTTACCCCTAAATCCATCAGGATTTGTTTAACAAGCGCGCTTTTTTTGTCAGGAATATTAATAATTAATGTTTCCATATGTACAAATTTACAATTTTTTTTTAAGCAATGCTATGGTGAACAGGGCCTGATATTTATTGAAAAGCCTTACCTTTCCACCGCCAATTATTTGCTTTTTTTGAATGGATTCTGCTACTAAAAACACCTACGACGCTATCGTCATCGGCTCCGGCATCAGCGGGGGATGGGCCGCTAAGGAATTGTGTGAACTTGGATTAAAAACCCTTGTGCTCGAACGCGGGCGACACGTCGAACATATCAAAGATTACCCTACTGCCAATACGCCCCCCTGGGATTTTAAGCACCGGGGCCGCATGCCTTTGTCGGTATTGAAGGAGAATCCATACATCAGCAAAGCCGCAGGCTATGGCGAGGACAACGCACATTTCTTTATAAAAGATAAGGATCATCCCTACATCCAGGAAAAGCCGTTTGAATGGATACGCGGCTACCAGGTGGGTGGTAAATCGCTTACCTGGGGACGCGCCTGCCAGCGCTGGAGCAAACACGAATTTACCAACCCGGAGAAATTCGGCTACGGGATAGCGTGGCCGATAGGTTATGATGATGTGGCGCCCTGGTATTCGCATGTCGAAAAATTTATCGGTGTTTGCGGCAATAAGGATGGCATTGAAGCCATGCCCGATGGTGAATTTTTACCGCCGTTCGAAATGAATTGCGTGCAGGAAGTGATCAGCAAAAAAATAAACGAAAACTACCCCGACCGCCACCTGGTGCATGCCCGCTGGGCGCACCTGACAAAACCCAATAAGATCCATTTTGAGCAGGGCCGGGTAAAATGCCAGGCACGTAATATGTGTATGAGGGGTTGCCCGTTCGGCGGGTATTTTAGTTCGAACAGTTCTACTCTGCCCTGGGCGAAAAAGACAGGCAATTTAACTATCCGTCCTTTTTCGGTAGTGCATTCTATCATTTACGACGAAAAGCTTGGCAAGGCATCCGGCGTTAGGGTGATCGATACCAATACTAAGGAGGTTTTTGAATACAAAGCGAGGATCATTTTCCTGAATGCTTCTGCGCTCAATAGCAATTTGATATTGCTTAACTCGACATCAACCCGTTTTCCGAACGGATTAGGTAATGATAATGGTTTGCTTGGTAAATATGTGGCTTTTCAAAATTACCGGGCGTCGGTCGGTGCCGAAATGGATGGCTTTTTAGATAAATATTATTTCGGACGTAACCCCACCGAACTGATCCTGGCTAATTATAAAAATCTTCACAAACAGGAGACTGACTATTTTGGCGGCTATACCACGTTTATGGGAGCCTACCGCGATCAGCATCAAACCGACAATTCCATACCGCAGATAGGCGATGCTTACAAAGATTCACTTACCAAACCCGGCGGCTGGAAACTTTATATGTATATGCAGGGCGAAACAGTGCCCAGGATAACCAACCATGTCCGGCTGAGCGAGGATCAGAAAGATCAATGGGGTATCCCACTATTGATCACCTCGGTTGAATACGACGATAACGATGAGCGCATGATACAGGATTTTCTGAAGGAAAGTAAGGAAATGCTGGAAAAAGCCGGCTGTAAGAATATCGAAACCTACGAAAATAAACAGGCTCCCGGCCTGGATATACACGAAATGGGTGGCTGCCGCATGGGCAAGGATCCTAAGACTTCCCTGCTGAACGGTCAGAACCAATTGCACCTTTGCAAGAATGTTTTTGTAACCGACGGCGCCTGCATGACCAGTACCGGCAACCAAAGCCCTTCCATACTTTATATGGCGCTGACAGCGCGGGCAGCAAATTTTGCAGCAGCAGAAATGAAAAAAGGAAATTTGTAACTATATTTAACTGCTGTTCAAATATTTGTATGTCCTAATTAAACTGCCTGGATGATTAAAAATTTTACTAAAACAGGATATATCCTGCTATTACTGGCGCTTACTTTTGCCGGGAAAAGTGTTTCCGCACAGGACGACCCTATCGATAAGAAGGTAGATTCTGTTCTTTCAAAAATGACGCTCGACGAAAAGATCGGTCAGCTTAATCAATACAACGGCGATTGGGAAGCGACCGGCCCCGTTACCAAAGATGTGGGCAATAAGCTGGACGAGATACGCAAGGGCCGCGTTGGCGCGGTGTTAAATATCATGGGGAGCGCACATACCAGGATATTCCAGGATGCGGCCATGCAATCGCGCATGAAGATACCGCTGCTGTTCGGGCAGGATGTGATACACGGTTACCGCATAACTTTCCCTATTCCTTTGGCAGAGGCTTGCAGTTGGGATATGGACGCGATAGAGAAGTCGGAACGGGTGGCCGCCACAGAGGCTGCGGCGTCGGGCATCAATTGGACCTTTGCGCCAATGGTTGACATTGCGCGCGACCCCCGCTGGGGCCGGGTTATGGAAGGTGCGGGCGAGGACCCTTACCTTGGTTCGCTGATAGCCGCAGCACGCGTTCGCGGTTTCCAGGGCAATGGGCTGGGAAGCGACGATGCTATAATGGCCTGCGCCAAACATTTTGCCGCCTACGGCGCCGCTATAGGCGGGCGCGATTACAACAGCGTGGACATGAGCCTGCATACTTTGTGGCAATATTACCTGCCTCCCTTTAAGGCGGCAGCCGATGCTGGTGTGGCTACCTTCATGAACTCATTTAACGATTTGAACGGTACCCCCGCCACCGGGAGCAGTTACCTGCAGCGCGAGGTGCTCAAAAGAAAATGGAACTTTAAGGGTTTTGTGGTAAGCGACTGGGGTTCGATTGGCGAAATGATACCGCACGGCTATGCCAAAGATAATGCTGAGGCTGCCCAGATAGCGATGATAGCCGGTAGCGATATGGATATGGAAAGCAGGAGCTATATCAACAACCTGGGTAAGCTGGTGGCGGATAATAAAGTATCATTTACGCTGATAGATGATGCCGCAAGCCGGATATTGAGGAAGAAATTTGAATTGGGCCTGTTTGACGACCCTTATAAGTTTATAAATCCCACGCGTGAAAAGACAGCGCTTAACCGCCCTGAAAACCAGGATATAGCCCGTGATATGGCTCATAAAAGCATGGTGTTATTGAAAAACGACCACCAGATTCTTCCGCTGTCAAAGCAGCTAAAAACAGTGGCATTGATAGGTCCGCTGGTAAAGGCTAAGAAGGAATTGAAAGGTTTCTGGTCGCTGGACGTGGATAAGAACGAGGATATCCCATCGCTGATGGATGCGTTGCAAAAACAGAACCCGCAAACACAATATCTTTTTTCTGCCGGTTGCCATATTAACGACCAATCCAAATCAGGTTTTGCCGACGCTGTGGCAACTGCGCAAAAAGCCGAAGTAGTGATCATGGCTATGGGTGAGGCGCCGGATATGACCGGCGAAGCCAAAAGCAAGTCGAACATCCATTTACCCGGCGTACAGGAGGAATTGATAAAAGCAGTGGTGGAGACAGGCAAGCCGGTTGTTGTTATTTTGATGTCTGGCAGGCCGATGGTATTTAACTGGACTGCGGATCATGCCCCTGCTATTTTATATGCGTGGTGGCTGGGCAGCCAGGGTGGCAATGCCATGGCCGATGTGCTTTACGGTACTTACAACCCCTCGGGAAAATTACCTATCACTTTTCCGCGGACAGAAGGCCAGATACCCATTTACTATAACCACCTTAATACAGGCCGGCCAGCTGCAAGTGATAATGATGTTAATTATAAATCTGCTTATATCGATCTGCCAAATTCGCCACAATACGCTTTTGGGTACGGCCTTAGCTATACCCATTTCGACTATGTAGATGACGAGCCTTTTTATACTACCACTGCATTGAAGGATAACGAGAACCTTTCGATCTCATTTACGCTAAAGAATACCGGCAAATATGCTGGTGAAGAGACGGTACAATTGTATATCCGCGACCTGGTAGCACAACCACTACGCCCGGTAAAGGAGCTTAAGGATTTTAAAAAGGTTTACCTGCAGGCCGGCGAAAGCAGGCGTGTCAGTTTTAATATCACCCGAGATATGCTATCGTTTTACAACGATAACCTGGATTACATCGCCCAGCCGGGTGAGTTCCAGGTGATGATAGGCAGCGCGTCGGACGATATCAGGCTGAAAAGGACGTTTGAATTGACCAATTAAATTGTCATATTGCATTAATAAACCATCGCCGTCGCCATTACCCCGCGTCCGGCCCAATTAACTATTAATGTATTTGAAGTGTCTTTCGGTAGTTTTTTGCGCCATTGCAAATATTGTAATGCTCACAATTAACGCTGTATCCGCGCAAAGTGATCGCGGCAGGTCATGGTATGTTGACGTTCGGGGCGACGATGCTGCACCCGGTACCCGGAGCAAGCCTTTCAGATCAATAGGCCGTGTTAATTCCATCAATCTGCATCCGGGCGACACCCTTAATTTCCACTCAGGTCAAACTTTTAAAGGAACCCTTGAATTAAAAACAGGCGTAAGCGGCACAAAAAGCAGGCCGGTTGTTATTACTGCGTATAGCGGGGCAGATAATGCCATGATCGACTCAAAGGACAGCTCAGCGATCAGGCTTTATAAGAACAGCTTTATCAAGCTTGATCAATTATCGCTAAAGGGCTCCGGCCGTAAAACAGGCAATGTGAAAGATGGGCTTGCGATTATTAATTGCAGGAATATCGAAGTGAACACTTTAGATATTTCGGGTTTCCAAAAATCGGGACTGCTGATCTATTCATCTCAAAATGTCGTTGCTGAAAATGTTTTCGTACACGATAACGGATCGGCCGGAATAACGGTTGAAGCGCCCTATCAAACCCGCGAAAGCCACAACATTAAAATACTGAATTGCCGTGCCGAAAATAACCCCGGCGACCCAACTAACCTGACGAATCACAGCGGTAACGGTATTGTGGTGGGCGACTGCCGTAAGGTGCTGATAGATCACTGCACTGCTACCAACAACGGTTGGGATATGCCACGGATAGGGAATGGCCCGGTTGGGATATGGGCCTACGAGGCCGACAGCGTTATTATCCAGCATTGCTTATCATACAAAAACAAAACCTCCAAAGGCGGCGCGGATGGCGGTGGTTTCGACCTGGACGGCGGGGTGACCAACTCCATTGTTCAATATAATATGTCGTACGATAATTGGGGCAGCGGCTACTGTATTTTTCAGTATTGGGGGGCAAGCCCGTGGCATGATAATATTTTCAGGTATAATATCAGCGAGAACGACGGCACGGTTTCCGACTCGCAAGCCGGCTTATATGTATGGAATAGCTCGGATGATGAAAAGCAGTTTCACGATTGCGAGGTTTATGGCAACATTATTTACAATTCTAAAGTAGCGGCTTTGTGTTTTTCGGAGAAAAGTGAAAGTAAGGGGCTCAAATTCTATAACAATGTATTCGTTGGCCGGGATTCCTTGATAAAAGGGAAGGATAAAATTGGTGATGCCCGGTATTGGGGGAACGATTGGTGGAGTATTGAAAAAGGATTTTATATGACCGGAGTAAAAAACTTTAAGGCATGGCGGACGAAATGCGCCAGTCGCGGCGATGATTCTGCACGGGTTCCTGAACTTAATATTAAACCGGGTTTCAAGGCAGCAGGAGGTTCCGCTTTGACATCTGCCGGGCAATTGAAAACGTTTAGTGGTTATCGGCTTTTGAAAAATGCCATCTTAAGACGGACGCCTGTATACACCGGGGAACACGGTATAAAAAACATAAAATTGTAGTGTTATGCAGAAGATAAGGCGGCTGTTGGTGATTTTGATCTTACTCGGAGAGGTTAGTGTCGCATCAGCCCAATTAGTTAAAGGGCAGATAAAAGACGATAAAGGGCAGCCGGTTAACGCGCATGGCGCCGGGGTGCTGTTTCATAATGGCACCTACTACCTTTTTGGCGAAATAAAAAAAGGGAAAACCTGGCTGGTGCCCGGGCAGCAGTGGGAGGATTATCGTGTGCCTGCCGGCGGTGTTTCGTGCTATTCGTCAAAGGACCTTAAAAATTGGAAATACGAAGGTGTAGCATTGGCGCCGGTTAAAGGCGACCCTTCGAATGACCTGGATACGGGCCGGGTGATCGAGCGGCCAAAGGTGATCTATAACGAAAAAACCAAAAAGTTTGTAATGTGGATGCACATCGACAAAAAGGATTACTCTTATTCACAATCGGGCGTTGCGGTAAGCGACAAGCCGGCCGGCCCGTACCGTTATTTATACAGCATTAAACCGAACGTGCAGATGTCGCGCGATATGACGCTGTTTAAGGATGACGAGGGTAAAGCTTATCTCATTTATTCATCCGAACAAAACTTTACTATGCAGGTGTGCCTTTTAAGCGACGATTATAAGCGGCCCACCAAAACTTTCACCCGCATATTGATCGGTAAAAAGCGCGAAGCACCTGCGCTATTCAAAAACGGGGATAAATATTACCTGATTACCTCGGCTTGCTCGGGCTGGTCGCCCAATGCGGCTATGTATGCTGTGGCCGATAACCCGCTGGGGCCATACAAGGAATACGGCAACCCCTGCAAGGGACCGGGCGCCGTAACCACTTACGAGGCACAAAGCACTTACGTGCTGCCCCTTAAAGATAAACCCGGCAGCTATATTTTTATGGCCGACCGCTGGAATAAACTCGACCTGGAGAAGTCGGATTACTTGTGGCTGCCGTTGACTGTTAATAATGGAAAGGTGGAGATAAAGGGGAATTAGCATAGCCACACAGTCGGGTGGCGTGTGCGGGGGCTGAGTTTTATTGATAAAGAATAAGTAAATTTATCGTATGAGAAGATACCTGGTAATGGCATTGCTGATCTGTTTCGGTATGCAGTCGTTCGCCCAAAAGCAGACGCCCCCGCGCCTTATCACCCTGACTAAGGAGCAGTTGAAAGACAAGATCATGGGGGGCTGGGCCGGGCAAACCATTGCGGTAACCTTTGGCGGACCGTATGAATTCCGTTTCGACGGCACTTTTATACAGGATTACCAGCCGCTGTTGTGGTACGATGGCTACCTGAAAAAAACCATGATAGAAACCCCGGGTCTGTATGACGACTTGTATATGGACCTCACTTTTGTGGATGTTTTTGAAAAATACGGACTGGATGCGCCTGTCGATTCATTTGCCAATGCTTTTGCACATGCAGGGTATATGTTATGGCATGCCAACCAGGCGGCGAGGTATAATTTGCTTAACGGGATTAAAGCCCCGGCCTCGGGAAATTGGCTGAACAACCCGCATGCGGACGATATAGATTACCAGATAGAAGCAGACTTTGCTGGATTGATGAGTCCGGGGATGCCCAATACAGCCTCGAAGATCAGTGACAAAATTGGTCATATCATGAACTATGGCGACGGCTGGTATGGCGGCGTATTTATTGGCGCGATGTATACCCTCACTTTTACTTCAAATGATATTGATCATATTGTAAACGAGGCACTCAAGACTATTCCACAAAATACCACCTACTATAAATGCATCAGCGATGTGATCAAATGGCATAAGCAATACCCTGCCGACTGGCATCAAACCTGGTTTGAACTGCAAAAGAAATGGTCGTCGGAAACGGGCTGCCCTGATGGTGTTTTCGCTGCTTTCGATATCGACTCCAAGATAAACTCGGCTTACGTTGTTCTTGCCTTGCTATACGGAAATGGCGACTACACGAAAACATTAGAGATAGCTACGCGCTGTGGCCAGGATGCGGATTGCAATCCTTCGTCTGTCGGCGGTATTTTAGGCTCAATGCTTGGTTATAAAAAAATACCGGCTTATTGGAAAATGGGGCTCAAGGACGCCGAATCGATCGATTTCAAATATACTACCATGTCGCTGAATAAGGTTTACGAAATAGGGTTCAGGCATGCTTTACAAAACATCGAACGCAACGGCGGTAAAGTAAGCGGGGATAAGGTTACTATTCTTGCCCAGGCACCCAAAACGGTAAGGTGGGAGCAAGGCTTTACGGGAATGCACCCTTTACAGAAGACAGCATTGGACGGAGATATTAACCTGAAAGAAGTCAACTTTGGATTTACAGGAACCGGATTTGTATTAAAGGGCGAAGCGCAAAAGATAAAGCCAGAATCGGCAGACTATACCTTTGAGGCAGAAGTTTGGATAGACGACAAGAAAGCCGAAGTGGTAAAGCTTCCCACCAATTTTACTACCCGCCGCCAGGAACTATGCTGGAAATATAAATTGCCGGCAGGGCGGCATTCTGTGCGCGTAAAAGTGCTTAATCCCGATCCCGGTTACAGGTTAAATAGTTATGAGTATTTAACCTATAAATAATTCGTAAACCACGATAATACCCCCGGGCCTGCACCTGGCATCCTTTGGTCGCTTTTCCGATATTCCGAATAATGTGCCACTCATTTTGCACCAGCGCCTGATATCGGAAATGTCAGGCTGTTTTATAGGACATTGCTATTTTGTTTAACCAATGGGCTAAAACCAGAATAATGGCACCTTATTTATTTCTTATTGAGAAATATATTACCTAATATTTAATACTATTTTTTTGCTTAATGATTAAGAACTTTATATACCCAAACGCCGTATAAATAGCCACAAAACATATATGATATAGATATTATTGTTAAAAAAGGAAACCATTTTACCATTAACCAAACCACTCACAACACAATGGCAACCATTGCATCTCCACGAAATTTTTCATACTATCTCAGGAAAGGGTATCTTCTGTCGGACCTGACCAAAAAGATATTTTCGGGAAACTACTATCACAGCAACACCTCCTACTATAAAACGTTGCTGAGCCAGTATACAAATTTCTCGAACTACACTGAAATATTTGCAGGGTCGACAAAATTAAGCACCATACATACCTGCATTAACATTCAGCAAGGCATACTTGGCGCCAATGCAAGGGCAGTAACCGGCAAATACGGAAAACCTGATTTTATTTTTACAGAAAAAAGCCTGTCCATTTACGTTTACAAATGGAGGTTCAACGGCCTTAAAACCCGCTGCGAAGTGCATCTGTATAACGATAAGGTGTTCCTGGTGAATTACGTTTACAATCAATTGGCAAAGCACGAACGTGATTATATTGTAGATACCATCGCAGGCAAATACCTGGAAAAGTGCAGCAACCGGGTTGATCTGATGCATAGTAAGATAAGCGACAATAATAACAATGTCCTTATGGTGGATGATTTTTTGATGGGGTTGAAGATCACTTATCTCAGCACCAGCGAATCGGATTGGTACGAGAGAATGATCTCTGAAATAAATGAAAAAAAGGCCCGGTACGAGCTAAAAATTAAAACAGGCGAAAGAAGATTATATAATAAATTATAAGCTACTGATCATTTTATATTATACGAACGTCATTCGCTATCCGGCGAATGGCGTTTTCTGTTTAGGCTTGTTCATGGCCTGGGGCACTTTAATCCAAATCAAAAACAAAGTGGATGAATCGTATTGTCCTAACGGGCAAATATCTTACCTTTGCAATCCAAATTCCGGAGAGGTGTCTGAGTGGTCGAAAGAGCACGCCTGGAAAGTGTGTATACCTCAAAAGGGTATCGAGGGTTCGAATCCCTCCCTCTCCGCCAAAGAAAATGCTGGCCGTCGACAGACGGGCGGCATTTTTTCATTTTAGGCAATCGGAACTCATTCCATAGAGTGTAAAATGAAGAATGACGATAGCGCAGCGACAGCATTTTCCTTAAAGCCCCCGTCAAGGGATCAATAAAAATAATCCATCCTTCTCCGCAAAACTAAATCGGTGTTCGCTCTGCGGGCATTTTTATTCCGACTGCCCGCTTTATTAAAAAACGCCCTCCTGCTGCTATTATTGCGCTCAAAAAAATATACTTAATACCTGTAAAAACTATTTGGAAAGGTCATAAACTTGCTATTATCTTTGTAACTAAGATATTTATTTGATAAGATAAAATGAATGAGGAATTATTGAAACAAGTCAGAAAGCTGAACCAGCAGTATGCGTACACATCCATACAGATGCACGAAACTATTGGCAGAAAGGCGGGACTTTCCGGAACTGATCATAAGTACCTGGGATTTTTGATAGTAAAAGGAGAGATGACCGCAGGTGAGCTTTCAAATTTAACCGGGCTTACAACCGGCGCCGTTACAGGTTTGATAGACAGGTTTGAGAAGAAAAAACTGGTTAAACGGCAACATGCTGCAGACGACAGGCGAAAGGTTATCATTAAGCCCAATATTGAAAAGATAATGGCGCTTTTTGAGCCGCTTTACCGGGAATTCCGAAGCAAAACCGAAAAGCTTGCTGCTGCATTTTCAAATGAGGAGATCAGAGTAATTGAATCGTATTTGGCGGGCTCGGTAGAAATAATGGACGGGATAATAAAGAAACTTAACAGCAAATAATTGCGGAAAGGAATTGCCAGGTGGAAAATATAAGCAGATACATACTTAGCTTCAAAGAGACAAGTAAAACGAAATTCGGGCTGACGGGGGGTAAGGGCGGCAACCTGGGCGAGTTGTTCCGCATCCCTGGAATAAAGGTGCCCGGGGGATTTTGCGTAACGACCCGGGCCTATAAAAAAGCCATCGGCGCCAACAAGGAACTTGACAGTTTGCTGAATGAATTAGCGCAGCTCAAGGCGGAAGAGCGTGGGAAAATCAAAGATGTAAGCGCCGGTATACGTAAGATTATCGAAAGCATGCCCATTCCCGGTGATATTGAAAAAGAGATCGTGGATCATCTGAAGGCGCCTGGTGAAAATAAACCCTTTGCCATACGGTCGAGCGCCACGGCGGAAGACCTGCCCTCGGCGTCGTTCGCCGGGCAGCAGGATACCTATTTGAATATTATCGGCGAGCGATCCATCCTGACGCATATCAGCAAATGCTGGGCATCGCTTTTTACGGAAAGGGCAATAACCTATCGTATTCAAAATGGCTTCGGCCATCGAAAAGTGCAGCTGGCTGTGGTTGTTCAAAGCATGGTCTTCCCATCGGTATCAGGAATTTTGTTTACTGCCGACCCGCTCACAGGCAACAGGAGAATATCATCGATAGATGCGGGCTTTGGTCTAGGCGAGGCATTAGTCTCGGGACTGGTAAATGCCGATAATTACAAAGTGTGCGACGGCAGGATCACCGATAAAAAAATAGCTGCAAAAACCCTGGCTATTTATCCCGCGGAAACCGGTGGTACAAAGAAGCAGGACATAGCATACGGGAAGCAGAACGTGCAGGCCCTTACCGATGAGCAAATAGTGCAGCTTGAACAGATAGGCAGAAGGATAGAAAAACACTTTGGCTGCCCGCAGGATATTGAATGGTGCCTTGCTGAAGGCGCGTTTTATATTGTTCAGAGCAGGCCTGTAACCACATTATACCCGGTGCCCGCGGCGAACGATGAAGAAAAACATGTGTATGTATCTGTCGGCCATCAGCAAATGATGACGGACGCTATGAAGCCACTGGGTTTATCGCTGTGGCAATTGACGGCTTTCAGGCCCATGTTTAAAGCGGGAGGGCGGTTATTTGTCGATATAGCTGCTAACCTGGCAACGCCTGGCGGCGCAAAAGCTATGATAGAAGCCATGGGACAGCATGACCCGCTTATAAAAGAGGCCTTGATCATCATAACGGAACAAAGGGATTTTATAAAACCGGCGCCAGGTAATAAAGAGGAATTGCAGCCTATAAAAAGCAGCAAAGGTAAATCGGCGGCAGAGATACTTGCCCAAGTCGAAAACGATCCTGTTATCATTTCCGAACTTATAGGGCAAAGCCAGGCCTCTATAAAAAAGTTAAAGCAGGATGTCCGGGTCAAATCGGGGTCTGGAGCATTCGACTTTGTAGTGGACGCTATTCAGCAGTTAAGAAAAACCATGCTCGACCCGCGAAGCAGGGCTGCAATTGTAGCCGCCATGGATGCATCGGTATGGTTAAACGACAACATGCTGGCGTGGCTGGGCAAAAAAAATGTGGCCGACACGCTTTCCCAGTCCGTACCCAACAACGTCACCTCGGAAATGGGGCTCGACCTGCTGGACGTTGCCGACGTAATAAGGCCATATCCTGAACTGATAGCTTACTTGAGAGATATAAAAAACGAGCGTTTTATGGAGGGGATGGGTAAGTTTAACGGGGGAAAGGAAGCACGGGATGCCATTAACCATTATTTGGATAAATACGGGATGCGTTGCGCGGGAGAGATAGATATTACCAGGCTGCGGTGGAGCGAGCGGCCGTCCGCGCTGGTCCCAATGATACTGAACAATATCAAACATTTTGAACCCGGCGCCGCAAAGCGAAGATTTGAACAAGGACGACAGGAGGCTTTGAGATTGGAAGAGGAGTTATTGGAGCGATTAAAACAGTTGCCGGGCGGCGAACAAAAGGCCATCGAAACGAAACAAATGATCGGCCTGCTTCGCAACTTCGCAGGGTATCGCGAATATCCGAAATATAGTATCATCAGTCATTACTTTGTGTGTAAGCAGGCATTGATGAAAGAGGCGGCGCAACTTGCTAAGGCCGGGATAATACGGGAAGAGGAAGATGTTCACTATCTTACTTTTGAGGAATTTCGCGGTGTGGTGCAGACAAGGAAGCTAAACACAAAGCTTATCAGCCGGCGCAAAGCCGAACATAAACTATTTGAAAAGCTGACCCCGCCGCGCGTTATCACTTCTGATGGAGAGATCATCACAGGTAAGTATGATCACGAAGATCTACCCGCCGGGGCTGTCACAGGCCTGGCAGTTTCTTCGGGAATTATAGAAGGGCGGGCCAGGGTTATCCTGAATATGGAAGATGCCCGCCTGGAGGACGGCGACATATTAGTTACCACCTTTACCGATCCGGGTTGGACACCTTTGTTCGTGTCGATAAAAGGACTTGTCACCGAAGTTGGCGGACTAATGACCCATGGGGCTGTCATAGCACGCGAATATGGCCTGCCGGCCGTAGTTGGTGTGGAGAACGCTACCAAACTGATCAAAGACGGGCAACGGATACGGGTGAACGGAACGGATGGGTATGTAGAAGTACTCTAAATTGCACCCTGCTATTTCTTGCCAGATTAAATGACCCGTTGTGAAATTTGCTATTGCCGGGATAAGATTTTATTTGATAACTTTCAAACGAATTTTCCCGGTGAATTAAATATTACAAATGGGTAATAAAATCAATTGCATTTTAGTAGACGATGACCCTGAAGTGGTAGAATACCTGGCTGATTTTATAAACGAGACCCCCTTTTTGAACCTGGTCTCGTCCCACAACAATCCGGTAGATGCATTAGCCTCGCTTGAGCAAGGCGGGGTGCAGCTTATTTTGCTGGATATCAATTTGCCGGGTATTGATGGAATGACATTTGCAAAAACGATTTATGGGCATTCAGGTGTAACAGGGCCTAAAATAATTTTTATCAGCGGTTCAGGGGAGTATGCACTTGAGGGCTATAAAGTTGATGCGCTTGATTACCTGTTAAAACCTTTTACGTACGAAGAGTTTATTAAGGCTGCCTATAAGGCAAAAACCTACTTTGATTCGCAGGAAAAAACGAAAACCGGAGCCGATCATATTTTTCTGAAAGTGGAGCATGAACTTGTCCGCGTGCTTTATGACGAGATCATGTATGTAGAGAGCATGAAAGATTATGTAAAAGTGTTCTTATCCAGCGGCGGGGTGATAACAGCCCTGTCCACTTTAAAAAATATCGAAGAAACATTGCCGCCTTCACGATTTATGCGGATACACCGCTCTTTTATTATTTCGGTTGACAAAATAACATCTATTCAGCATCTGACTGTGAAGATCGGTAAGGTTACAATTCCTGTGTCCGACCCTTATAAACCCCAATTCAAACATCATTTTCAAAACTGGCTGTAGCGTTTGGCAAGCACCTGCGGACGCTTTTAGCAAGCTTTTCGTCGGATGGTTGCTGCTTTCCGTCGAACGTTCTTCCCCGGGTTACATCTTATATCTTTTTTTGTGTAGGTTTTAAATATAGATGCCTGTGGATCACCACTGGCAGCGAGGTAATTTAAATAACACTATTATGAAAAAGATAAGTTTAATTTTGATATTATGCACTGTGTATATGTATTCATATGCGAATACAGGGCCTATTGCAGATACGACCGTAATTGGCCCGCAAGCCAATAAACAAGTTTTGAAACTAAATGTTAAGCTTGCTAAATTACAGGTCGACCTGGCAAAAGTACAGAACCGGATACCTGATGATGAAGAAAAGGTAAAACAAACCCAGGCCGACTCTAAGAGTGCATTGGAAAAAAGCCGTGATAAATCGGCCGATGCTGTAGGCGGCGACGCCGGGGATGCAAAAAAAGCAGCAAAAACTGCAAAAGCGGCAGCCAACGCCACGAGAGATGCAGAGAAAGCTGCCAGGAAGCTGGAAGATGACCAGGATAAAATAAAAAGCTTGAATGAAGACATTGATAAGGTCAGGGAAAAAATTGCCGAACTTCAAAAAGGCGATTAAGTTTCCGGTCAATTATTCAGGATAGGAATGTGAATTGGTTATACATGCCGGCGCTTTAACGCCGGCATAATTTATATATGGCAAAAATTTTATTTGATAAACCGGGCAAAATGAGTGGAATTCTGCAGAAATTATTTATCGTTTTTCTGCTGGTTACTTTTGCTGTGACAGTAGGGTCGTTCATTTTAAGGAACTCTATCTCGGTGAAACTGGAACGACTTACCGCACAATTGGAACAGCCATCACAGCAATTAGAGATCGGGTCGACGTTGCTTGATCTGAGCGTAGCTGAAAATGAGTTCCAGAAAGCCAGCGAAGGGGGTAAAGAGGAAGATCTGGCGGCATACAAGGACCGGCTGAAAACTATTTTTGAACAGGTTGCAATTATTTTACATAAATACCAGGCGGATAGTTCCCGCTATTTCCCCGGCAGCAAGCAGCAAATTGCACTTGCCGTTCAGCGAAAGGTGGCAGTTTCTCAACACCTTTTTGAGTTGAAAAGACATTTCGACTCGTTGCTGAAGGTAACCACGTTAAGCGCTATTGATGCAACCGGCAAGCTCAATAAACCTGTTGACCCGCTTGTACTTACTAAAAATAATCCGGCAGATACTGTAGTAGCTACCCGCGTCGAGTCTAACAAGAACGGTTTATTGAGAAGGCTTAAGGATGCTATTTCGAACAAAAATTCGGTTAAGGTTTTAACTATTAAAGAAAAACAGGATAAGGCCACATTGCTGCGTATGCAAAGGCAGAACGAAAAGGATCTGCTGCGCCAGCTTAATAAGCAATACGGCAGTATTTTACAATCCAACCAAAAACTCATCTCTGCCAATTTGAACCTGCTTAACGAACTGCATCAATTGCTGACAGACTTGCAGGATATCGAAAATATCGCTTATCAAAAAGCGCGCGAAACAACGCTAAGGGAATACCAGCAAACTACCCGTGATCTGAATACTTTTACTGCTATAGCGTCGGCCCTTCTTCTCGTATTTGTTCCTTTGCTTATTGTTTACATCCGCAAAGTTACAGCCACCGAGCGGAATTATCAGTTGGAAAACCGCCGGGCTGTAACTTTGGCCAGCGAAAAATCTGAAATATTGGCCATAGTGAGTCACGAGATACGCAATAAGCTTATGGCCATAACCGGTGCGGTTTTTATGCTGAATAAAACTAAGATGCTGCCGGAACAGGAAAAGAAGCTGGCATCAATTAACTTGTCTTCGGGTATGTTAATTGAGACCGTAAATAATATACTTGACGTAAGTAAATTGGAGCAAAAGGCGCCGGAAGCTTTGCGGGAGGAAGTATTTGAGCCCTTTAAAGAAATAAGCAACTCAATTGACGCGATGCGTTTTATGGCGGAAAACAAGGGCCTTGAAATGGATGCTTCCTTTTCAAATCCGGAGGGTGTACAGGTGGTTGGTGATTCTTTTCGTTTAAAGCAGATCATGATCAACTTACTGAGCAATGCTATAAAATATACCGGCGACGGCCAGATCACGATCACTGCGAACCTTACAGAAAGTGACGGTGGGGTATACCTTGATGTCAAAGTAGCTGATACGGGTGCCGGCATTTCACTAAAAAACCAGGGGATGCTATTCAACCCGTACTACCAGGTTAGCGGCAGTAAACCCGGCACCGGCCTTGGATTGTACCTGTGCAAGCACCTGGTTACGCTTCAGCAAGGCAAAATTATTTTGGAAAGCCAGGAGGGTAAGGGTACCAGCGTCACATTCACGATTCCTTATAAAACTTACAATTAGCGGGTTTTTCTATTCATGTAAATAAATCATTACATCGCAGCAAAACAGCTTGAGCCGCTTAAGTTTGCCTCATCTTACTTACCAAAAAACATGAAAACACGCAACCAGGATACCGCCCTGCTGGTAATGGATATGCAGTCGGCCATCATTGGCAGCCTGCCAAACCCGTCTGTAGTTACATCGGGTGTAGCCAAAGCTATTACTTATGCGCGCAGTAATTCGATACCGGTTTTGTACGTCATTGTCGGGTTCAGGCAGGGAATGCCCGAAATAAGCCCGAACAATGTGGCATTTTCAGGATCCAGGGAAAGGATGGCAGCCATAGGCGCAGAGGAGTGGATGAAGATCCATCCCGATGTGATGCCCCTGGCCGATGAACCTGTTATTGTAAAACGGAGGGTGAGCGCCTTTACAGGAAGCGACCTGGAGGTTATTCTTAGCGCGAAAGGTATACAGCATATTATACTAACAGGTGTGATAACAAGCGGCGTTGTATTATCTACTACACGGGAAGCCGCCGACAAGGATTACCGCATTACCATATTATCGGACGCCTGTGCTGACAGGGACGACGAAGTTCATCGGGTACTGACGACCAAAGTATTCCCCCGGCAGGCAGAGGTAATGACGGTAGGTGAGTGGGCGCGAGTATAAAAGTTTAGGAGCAAAGGTTTGCCGTTAAAAACAGTGTAACGTTAAATGTAAATTTCGCATACTTGCATTCAATGGAACTACTCCTTGAAAACATCAGAAAATACATCCCGCTTTCACACAGTGATGAGAAAACAATAGGCAGTTTATTTCACAGAAAATTAATACATAAGGGAGGTCATTTGCTCAAAGCAGGTGACGTTTGCCGTTATGTTACCTTTATTGAAAGTGGACTTGTGCGATATTATATTAATCAGGATGGCGAAGAGAAGACCAATTATTTCAACAAAGAAGGCGAGTTTGTTTGTGATTACATGAGTTTTTTACCACAGGGACCGTCCCGGGTAAATATACAAGCATTGGAAGATACGGTTATCTGGGTGATCAATCATCATGATTTGCAACTATTATACAAGGAAGTTGTTCATGGAGAACGTTTCGGCCGCCTGGCTATTGAAAGCGTATTTGTACAGATAATCGGGCAGATAGCATCAATGTATACCGATACGCCCGAGATACGTTATACCAGGTTCATAACAAACTACCCGGACCTTGTACAGCGCACGCCACAATACTATATCGCATCATATGTTGGGGTTAAACCGCAGTCCTTGAGTCGCATTCGCAGACGCATTGCAAGCACGCATTAATTAACCCGGGTGCATGAATCTGCAATTTCCATTGGGGAACTTTGTGCTATTAAATATTAATAGACATGAAAACAACCAACGAAATCAATCCATGGGGTATCCATTCAGTATCTTTTTGGATGACAATGTTAATTGCATTAGGGATAATTTTTTTAGGCGCGAGGTTCATAATTAATCCTGCGGCCGGTGCCGCCGGCTTTGGGGTGCCTTTTTCCAATGACGCCGATCTTCCGTATGGAAGGATTAAAGGTATACGCGATATTTTCTCAGGCCTGGTGTTGCTCCCTCTTCTATTGCAGCGCATGCGCAGGGCGACTGCGTGGGCATTCACTACAGCCATAATAATTCCGGCTACCGATTGCCTTATAGTTTTAACGACCAACGGTCCGACGGACATGCAGCACATCCTCATTCACGGTCTCACCGTGGCCTACATGGCAATAACCAGTTTTTTACTATTCAAAAAATAATGGCGATGAATACTATGACTTTATTGCAGGTTTGTCTGGTGATACACCTGGCCGGCCTCGCGTTAATGGCGGGAACCATTGTAACAGAATATATCGTTTACCAAATCTTATCAACACGTTTTGAGCGGCAAGGTCTTGCATCTGACGGCCTGGCCGATCTTGCGGCGCGATTCCCGGCAATACTGGGTATCGGCGCGGGGGCGCTGATATTATCGGGTATAGGTTTATTTATATTAACCCAGGGAGCATTCGGCCACCAGCTTTGGTTCCAAGTCAAAATTTTATTGATAGTTGTCCTTGTATTGAATGGATTCCTTGTGGGCGGGAAATATGAGCGGAAGTTGAAAGATGCAATTACAGCAAATAAATCAGACCAGGTAAAGAGTGCAGCTATAGGCCTCGGGCGATTTTCCCTTATCCAGGCAATGCTGTTTTTAATCATTATTATTTTGGCAGTATTCAAGTTCAATTGATCGATCGCTCGTTCACAAAAAAGCGCCCCGGCCAATCGCCGGGACGCCCACAAAAGCAACCACACTAAAATTAACCTCTCACACGGTCGTTATGCTTTTTACGGTATATGGCGCGGCTGGTGCGGGCCTGCTCGCGGCGGATATGTTTGCGCTCGGCAGGTGTTACGCGGCCGTCGGCTTTAGCTATACGCTTATCGTGCTGTATCTTTTTTTCGCGCAACTGCAAATTGCGCGATTCATTGCGGGTTAGCTCGCCGCTGCGCACGCCCTGGTGTATGCGCCGTTCCTGTTTAACTTGTTTATGGTTTACAACCGGGGTACGGGTTTGCGCACTTGCTATCGAGGTAATGGCCAAAGCTGCAACCAGTACGCCTCCAAATATTTTGATATTCATTTTCTTCTGTTTTTAGTTTTTATTCGTGTTATTTAACATATAGAGCGATACAGGAGCACGTTGGTTTAATCGTTTCGTAAAAATTTCCCGTAACATCGCGGATACACATTTTTAGCTTATGTTTGTGCCATTGCCAAAAAAGGCAAACCTGTAATCTTCAATGCCGGGGATCAACGAGATCAAAAAGCCTATAGCAGCACAAATTGACGCCTTCGAGGAAAGGTTTAAATCCTCTATGCAAAGTTCTGTGCCGCTGCTCGATCGTATTACCCATTATATTGTAAAGCGCAAAGGCAAGCAGATAAGGCCGATGTTCGTATTCTTTTCCGCCAGTATTTGCGGGGGGATCAACGACTCGACACACCGCGGCGCGGCACTGGTGGAATTGCTGCATACCGCTACGCTCGTGCACGACGACGTAGTGGACAATTCCTATCAAAGACGTGGCTTTTTCTCTATCAACGCATTGTGGAAAAACAAGATAGCCGTATTGGTGGGCGATTTTTTGCTATCGAAAGGTTTGTTGCTTTCAATCGAGAATAATGATTTTGAACTGCTGCGGATAGTATCCGAGGCTGTAAAGCAGATGAGCGAGGGCGAATTGCTGCAGGTAGAAAAGGTGCGGCGAATGGACGTGGACGAACCTGTTTATTACGAGGTTATCCGCCAGAAAACAGCGTCATTGATAGCTTCCTGCTGCGCTTGTGGTGCGGCCTCGGCAGGCGCTGATAAGGAAACTATTGAGAGAATGCGCCTGTTTGGCGAGAAGATCGGTATCGCCTTCCAGATAAAGGATGATATGTTCGATTTTGGTACCGACGACGTGGGCAAACCTTTGGGGATTGATATCAAGGAAAAGAAAGTAACCCTGCCGCTAATATACGCATTGAACCACGCCCCATCAGGCGAACGCAAGCGCATGATCAACCTGGTAAAAAATCACAACGACGACCCCGAGAAGATAGCCGAAATCATCAAATTTGTGAACGACACAGGCGGATTACAGTATGCCGAAACCCAAATGAAAAAATACCAGGACGAGGCTTTTGAAATTTTAAATACCTTTCCCGAAAGCGACTCGCGCAAAGGTTTGGAACAATTAGTGCGGTTTACTACCGAAAGAAATAAATAATGCCAAGCGAACTTATTTTTATAACCGGATTTGTAGTTTTCATCTTTATCATGATGGCCATTGACCTTGGCCTGTTCGGTAAATCGGACAAACCTGTCAGCCTGAAGCAGGCCGCGATCATGAGCGGTGTCTGGGTTTCGCTGGCTTTGGTATTTTATGGGCTGATATTTCAATACGGGCATTTACTGCATCATGTTGAGAGCTTTGCAGCGCTGAAGGAAATTAACGAAAAGCATTTTCATCACCTGCAGCTAAATCCGAACGATCTGGCAGGCGGGTTGCAATTGTACCGAAGAAACCTGGCGCTGGAGTTTATTACCGGTTACGTGGTAGAATATGCACTATCGGTCGATAATATATTCGTAATGGTGCTTATTTTTACTGCTTTTGCCGTAGCACCGAAATATTACCACAAAGTTTTACTGTGGGGTATAATCGGCGCAGTAGTTATGCGCTTCCTGTTCATCTTTTTAGGCGCTACACTCATAGCGCAGTTCCATTGGATATTATACTTGTTTGGCGCGTTCCTGGTTTATACCGGGGTAATGATGTTTATCAACCGTAACCAGGAAGATGAAATAGACCCGGAAAACCACCGGGTAGTAAAATTCGCGTCTAAATACTTTTCGGTCCATCCTAAATTCGAGGGCGGGAAATTCTTTGTCAGGGTCGACGGCAAAAAACTTATCACGCCGCTTTTTCTCGTGCTGATGATCATCGAAGTAACCGATTTGGTTTTTGCGGTGGATTCTATCCCGGCTATTTTTTCCATTACTAAAGATCCCTATATCGTATTTTTCTCCAACATCTTCGCTATCATGGGCCTCAGGTCGATGTTCTTCCTGCTGGTGAACATCATTGAAAAGTTCCACTATTTAAAAACCGGCCTCGCCGTGCTGCTCGCATTCATTGGCCTGAAGATGCTGGCTGCGGAGTATGCCGAAAAAATTGGATTAACGACTGGCATTTCCCTGCTTATCATTTTAGGCATACTGGTGGTTAGCATCGGCGCTTCATTGATATTTCCTAAAAAAGAAGTGAAACCATAGATTTGAATAAAATCTATGATCTATGACAGAGAATAAACCAATTCCTTCCCTGTACGAATGGGCAGGCGGTATGCAGGTTTTTGAAACTTTGTTCGATAAATTTTATGACAAAGTAGTTGTCGACCCGCTGCTTGAACCGATACTCAGGCACATGTCGCCACAACACCGGTTGCATGTGGCCCACTTTGTTGCCGAGGTATTAGGCGGACCTAAATTATATAGCGAAACCGAAGGAAACCACTTTGAAATGATCAAAAAACATCTTTCGCGTCATCTTACCGACGAACAGCGCAAACGCTGGCTTTATTTGCTCCTTGATACTGTCGACGAATTGAAATTACCTGACGACCCCGAGTTCCGCTCGGCATTCCTGGCTTACCTTGAATGGGGTACCCGCCTGGCTATTATCAATTCGCAATTAGATGAAGTGAACGAACCTACTGATGTGCCCATGCCATCGTGGGGATGGGGTGTACCGGGCGGGCCTTACCAAGGGTAAAGGCGGGATATAAGGGGGCGCAACGATTAGATTTTTATATGCTTATTTGTCTCAAATCTCACGTCTCAAATCTCATATCTAAAAGAAAACATTAACTTCGCTCAATGCATTGGTTTGATTTCAGCGGCTTTAAGATCACAGTTTTTTCGGTGCTCGATGTATTGCTGCTGGCTATCATCATTTACCAGCTTTACAACCTGATACGCGGCACCATTGCCGCCAATATTTTTATCGGGCTGGCGCTCATCTACCTGCTGTATTACATCGTTCCGGCATCCAAAATGCCCCTGCTTGCGGGTATATTAAAGAAGGTGGCGGATGTTGGCATTATAGCGGTTATTGTGCTGTTCCAGCAGGAAATACGAAGGTTCCTGCTGCTTGTGGGTAAAAATGCCTCGCTGCAGCGGAATAAGGCCTGGTGGAAATATTTCTTTGGCCGGGCTGATGTGGAAAAGGATAACTATGCCCGCATTAAACCTATTATAGACGCCTGCAAGGGCCTGAAGCAGTCGCGTACCGGTGCACTTATTGTGTTTGCCAAATATTACGACGAGCAGTTTTACCAGAACAGTTGCGAGGTGCTGGACTCAAAAATATCTAAACGACTGCTCGAAAGCATCTTTCAAAAAAATAGCCCCTTACACGATGGCGCGGTCGTGATATCCGAAAACAAAATAAAAGCGGCCAGCTGCATATTGCCGCTGACCGACAAAACCGATCTGCCATTGCAATTTGGCCTGCGCCACCGCGCGGGCATCGGCGTTACCGAAAATAACGAGGCCACAGCCATCATTGTATCCGAAGAAACCGGCGAAATATCCTACGCCAAACAAGGCCGGGTGAAAATGAATATCGGCTTTGCCGAACTGGAGAAATTGCTGAACAAGGATTTTTGATAATGAAAGCTTTATAAAAAGCATTAACTTAGTTTCGCTATATTCCTAAACCATGCGATCATTTCTGTTTTTATTCCTGTCATTTTTTCCCTTAGCCGTCTTTGCTCAGGATGTTACTAACCACCAGGTAGAGCCTGAGGGGGTTTATAAGGAAATAAATCTTTCAAATGATCTAAGGACTATGCAATTGTTATTGGACAGCAATCTGAATCATTCCAGAACTACTCTGATTGATTCTGTGGAAAGAAATGCGAATAGATACACGCCGCCTGTTTTGTATGCCTTGTCTAATATTCTTTTCGCTCAGAATAAGTATAACGACGCCTGCTTTTGGTTTTATTTAGCGCAGCTCAGGGCAAGGTACGATGTCAACAGGTGTGCGGATAAAACGGCAAATGCATCTGCTTATAATCAAAATTTCGGCCAGGTCATCAATGAATATGCTTTTCATCATCTGGATAGTTTGAAAACGATAATTCCAAAGGTGGTGGATTTTGCGAGAACGAACGAAGAGACATATGATCAGCGATGGATAAACTTAACCGGGATGGCTGCTATGACTGTCAGTATAGACAATAAACCGACCGGCGAGCAATTAAGCGTTGATAAAAGTCAATGGCCTGCTATAAAGAAAAAAACGATAGATAATTATTTAAGCGATTTTAAAGATGCTTTAGGGCTTGACAACGATGATACGACTGTTGACAGAAGCAATATGCTTGGGAATGATTATCGTTTATTCAAAGGAACACCGGCCTGGGAACTGGCAAAAGCAGTTCAAAATGAGGACACAGTAAAAATAAAACAAGAAGTAAGCAAAAACAGAAACCTACTTTCATTCACGGAACCCAAGTTTGGTCAGCCCTTATTAAGTTTAGCTGTTCAACACTCAAGCTATAATTCGGTCAAAACACTTTTAGAACTTGGCGCTGACCCTAATATGCAAAGTACTTACTCTGGAGCATCTGCCGTAACAGAGGCGTGTGAACTTGGACTGGGAGGTTTTACTCATGAAGGGGCTGATTCCCGATTTTTACAGTTGGTGTTAAAATATGGAGGTAATCCAAATATAGAAGGGCATAGTAAAGCAGGTTCTGCTTATGGACCTAGACGAACGAAGTCACCATTGTCAATTGCCTCTCAAGAGGGGAATTTGAACTATGTTAAGATACTGGTTGACGCGGGAGCAAATGTCAACTACAATGACGAATACGGATCGAGTCCATTAAGTCTGGCTGCTGAATTCGGATTAAACCCTGACGTGGTTATTTATTTGATCGGGAAAGGGGCGGATTATAAACGGGTATTTTATAAAACTGCTGAAGGTGAGAAAAAATATATCACAGATGAAATGAGAACGTGGCTTTATGATCTTGGATCAGAAGAATACAAAAAGAAAATGCAGTTGGTGGAGTTTCTGAAAAAGAACGGTATGGACTACAGGAAAACTAAAATTCCAGAAGAATACGAAAAAGATTATTCTAAGAAATACTTGGAACAATATTAAACACAACTATGTCAAACACATGGTTAGGTTATCAAGGCGTCACGGGCATTTTCTTCGCCAAAGGATCGACAACTGTTATTTTTTTGATCGGCATGGTGTGATTTATACCACCGCTTTCCAACTTTGCAATGGGCATTTTGTCATTAGAACCCATTTTAACAACCGGCATAGTGCTGTAAAAGGTGCCCGCATCGGTGTTTTCCTTCCATGTATTTACAAAAGCCAGGGAGTTGAGGTTCGGGGTTTCCAGGTACTTTTTGAATTGAGAGCTATCTGACATTTTAAGGCTGGGATAGATCTTTAACGACTTAACAAGCATCGAATCCGCAGGCTTAAAAGCCAGTTGCTGTGCCTTTACTTGTGTGACAATGGCGACAACGAACAGGATCAATAAGGTCTTTTTCATGGTATGCTGATTTTGTTCAGCACTAAATTAGCGTATTCAAATGTTAAAAGTTGTTATTTTTTTAAGGATCAATGTTAAAAAAACAAGCCCCTGCTGATCGGCAGGGGCCATTGGCCAATATTTTTTTCAACTTGCTTATGGTTGAAAGACAAGGCCCGGCACTACACTATCAAATACTTTTACCCAGTTTCCTGATCTTTAAAATATTAAATACCAAGTAGATCAGGATACCCCAAACAGTGACAATAATCGAATACGCTATCAACTGCAGCCATATTGGCGCTTTGTCCCTTGTGGCAAACAGGGTCCGTTCGTTAAACGTGCTTTTGTAAACAAATTTAGAACCCCATGGCACAACTTTCTCGGCCGATACATTCCCAAACTGATCGTTGTCTTCCATTTTGACAACCAGGGTGATATTCCCTTTAGCATCGCCGGGAATACTGTCCCTTTTAAAATCGGCCGATGCCTGGCCGGTCGAATCGGTTGTAAACGTGGGGGTTTCGTTTACCGGCAGGTCGCCACCGAGGCGTCTCACAGCAACTTTCAGGTCGACACCTTTCACCGGAACCCAACTTTCCCCTTTCATTTCAAGTACCGTGGCAGTAATATTTTTATCATCGGTTACTTTTATAGTAACTATCGCCCTGCCAACGGTGACATCCGCTTTTGCTGGTTCGTATTGTTTATTGCCATCGAAAGTGGCCAAAAAAGTGTGACTTACCGAACTATTCCATTCTTTCTTTACCGAAGAAGGAATATTAGCCCAGGCAGCTCCTTTTTCATTTGTTACAACCTGGCCTATGAATGTTCCGGCAGTGTCCTTATCCAGGAACAATTTCAGCGGGATGCCGCCAATGGGTTGAAACCGGCCGTTTATCTTCGATTTCACGTTTACAGATACGTAAGGTATCTGGTTGTTGATGTTGAAATAACTGATGTTTACGCTCAGGTCGCCCTTTTGTGCGCCTTGAGAAAAGCCATCATAGCCAGTCACCAGCAGGGCAATGGATAACAATGCAGCGACTATTTTATTTAGCGGTTTCATGTTGTTCAATTATAGTTTCTTGAATTGGAATGACCGGGAATATCCTGGCCAGTATGGTGATCACCAGTAAAGCGCCGGCTAACGAACCCATGGTGATAGCCCACTCTTCCCAGCTTGGATAATAATGTCGATAGCTTGCCGGAACATCATGCATGGGCAGAAAAGGGTGCAGCAAGGTGGGCGTTACAATCAGGTAACGTTTAAACCAGGCGCCAATGATCACCAGAACACCTGCGATCATAACCGGCAGGGGTTTTCTCCCTTTTTTAAATAAAAGAATGATGGTAGGTACAATCATGCCGGTTAAAATGGCAAACCAAAACACTGTTGAAAAATCGCCGGTGAAAAGGCCATTTAAATAAGCCGCTTCTGATTCCTTCATTTTAAAGAACGGCGTTAAAAACTCGTTAACATTAAAATAGAGATAAAGCATGGCCAGCAATACCAATATGCGCCCCATCTTTTCGAAATGATTTTCGGTAATATATTTTTCAAGATGATAGGCTTTCCTGAAAACATACATGGCCACTACCACAGCGCCTGCACCTACTAAAAAGGCCCCGGCTATAAAGTAAGCACCAAAGTTGGTGCTATCCCAGCCTGGGCGGTAAGTTGTCGCAAACAGCCATGATGTAACCGTGTGTATGGTAAACGCAACGGGGATGATAGCGATACATAGCATATTGATGGCTTTTTCGCTAAGCCTGAACTGGGTGGCAGTACCCTGCCAGAATGAGCCCATGAATTTGTAAAACCTGTACAGCTTCTCACCCGATTGTTGCCTGAAACGCAGCAATATCTTCATATCGGGTAAAAGCGGGTAATACAGTAAAAGGATGCTGATAAAAAAGTAGGTTGTAATAACGATCACATCCCAGATAATGGGAGATTGTATACGACCATGAGTGAACAGGAAATAGAACCTTTCGGGGCTGCCCATATCTACTATGATAATAATGGAAGCAAAAATGATGGCCGCTACGGCAATTATCTCGGCTATCCGGGTAAGTGGCGAACCCCATTTTACGCCCGCTAACCGGAAGATTGCGGTTATTAGCGAACCTACCAGGCTGATGGCCACAAAGAATACGAAATTGGAGATATAGATGCCCCACGAAACATAGTCGCGCATGGCGGTAACTGCCAGGCCGTATCGCAATTGCCGGTAATAGGCGAAAGCGCCAATTAAGCAAACAACGACCAGGGCGGCGGTCCATATTTTGCCCCACTTGCCAAATTTTTGCGGCAGCAGGTCCTGTATTATTTTATCTTCTGCAATTAAATCTGAATTTTCCACGATCAGTTGGATTTAGTTAGGATGGTTGTTTATCATTTTCAAGCCCCGATTGGAAAGGGAAGTTCCGGTTAACCGGTGGCAGGTAGTAAACGCTGGGCTTAGTGCCCAGGTCCTCCATTAAGCGGTAACCGGCTTTATCCTTTATCAGTTCGCTGAAGCGGAAGGTTTCGGCGCCATTGGTAACCGAGTCTTCATTCATATCGCCAAAGAAGAAAGTGCCGTTAGGGCAGGCTGATACACAATGCGGAAGCATTCCCTCGCGGGTCATATCTGCACAAAAATCGCATTTACCCACGGTGCCTTTTTTCTGGGGCACGCTGGTTTCGCACGAATATGGCTGGCTGGCAACTTCTGCCGGTATTTCGGGAGCGCCCCAGTTGAAAACCCTGGTTGAATATGGGCATGCGGCCATACAAAACCTGCAGCCGATACAACGGTCGCTGTCTATGAGGACAATACCGTCCTGCCGTTTGAAGGTTGCGTCAACCGGGCATACTTTTACGCATGGCGGATCATCGCAGTGCATACAGGTCGTTGGTTCCCAATAAGGTGCGGTATGTTCGGCGTCCTCCATCGGCTCTACTTTTATCCAATTCTCGCCGGGGTTCAATTGGTGGGCGTGGTTGCATGCCGATTGACACTTTTTCAGGTTTTTGCACCGGGAAAGGTCAATAACCATAACAAACTTTTTCCCCGGTATGCCAAGCCTTGCTTCGGTGTTGGACACCGGCGGCAAGTGGGGTACGGGTTTAAGAAATGCTTCGTCAACTTCGATCACCTCGCCTTCAACGGATAACAATTTCACCTTTTTGCCCGATGCTTTGGCGGTTTCCTCAGCGCCGGCTTCAAAGGGGTCTTTATTTGAAGTACAACCTGCTAACAGGCCACCGGCAACTGCCAGCCCGGTTAAAAGGAAGTCTCTTCTCGGGTTATTTTCTTGTTCCATTTTTTTTAATTTAAAAAGGTCTTAGAAATCTATTTTTTTATCCAATGCTGCAATTCGGTGTTGGTTACCTTTTTTTTACTTGCCGATACCAGGGATTGGTCGATCTCGACAAGCCGGCCATCCTCGGTTAGCATTTTGATGGTTTTATTTTTACTTGCAAGCTTTTGTTTCCGGAAAAAGGGAAGATTAACTGCGGCCGAAATTGCTGCGAAAGCAGATACAATGCCGACTCCCCAGACAAACTTTCGCCTGGATGGAGAGTTACCGGGGTGTACTTTTTTATTGCTGTCCATAGTACTGGTTGTTTGATGATGTAAAACTATTTATGTGCGGGAACGTGTACCATGATGTCACGCAGGTTAAAAAGTGACTGTCATCACAAAGTCAATTTATTTGTATATTATTGATAATCAAATTGATAAACGGAAAAGCCCGGACTATGCCGGGCTTTTCGCTAATTGTTTGATAAGATATTATTTTTTGAGCGTGCGGATAAAATTTACCAGGCTCCACATGTCATCCGGATCAGGGATCTTCTTTTTGAAGCTTGGCATATCATCCCGGCCCTCGGAAATCTTATAAAAGATAGAC
This sequence comes from Mucilaginibacter sp., assembly GCF_035492695.1. Classification (GTDB taxonomy): domain Bacteria; phylum Bacteroidota; class Bacteroidia; order Sphingobacteriales; family Sphingobacteriaceae; genus Mucilaginibacter. The sequence continues at coordinate 463,537 of NZ_DATJJC010000012.1, forward strand.
CCGTCGGACTGTGTTTGTGCAGTGCCTTTGGTCATATCCTCTGGTTGTGTTTTCAATTGAGCCGCTTTACTGCCGTCGCCAAGGCCGGTTTTTCCGTGGCACGATGCGCAATGCAGGTTCCATAAGGATTTACCATTGGCTATTGATTCCTTACTTGGTTTTACCGGGTTAGCCATTTTGGCATTTTTTTCCGGCACCGGCCAGGGTTTTGTTTGCTGCACGGTTGTGAAAGCGACACACATTACACTTGCAGCAATTGCAGAGGTCGCCAGCATTAATTTAATTTTCATTGGAATAACGATTTAATATTGAACGATGTTTAAAGTTACTTAGAATTTACTGACGGTGGTATCTTTTTAATTCCACAACCTGGTGATATTAAATCCGATAACAAACTTTCCGCCTTTTACCCTTGTACCGTCAGCCTGGGTATAATTGAACGGACTATTTGCATTAAACAGGTTGTTCTTCCCCGGGTTCAACAGCGAATAATTTCCCATGAATAACTGGAAGGTGTGGCCGCTCGTGGCAAACTCAAACCCAAAAGACAAGTTTGGACTGGGGTTGTTTGTAGCGTGCTTCGTGATGGGTTGATCGTAGTTTACCAAAACAGCAGTTGCATCGCTTAATTTATACCTGCCTGAGACGGAAACTGCGAAGTGATCGTGTTTCATTTCCTCGAAGATGGTTTGGCCCGTGCTGTCATTCTTGGTGTAGTACCCGTTTACAGCATTTTGGTGCGTAATACTTGGCGCTACCTGCAGCGACAATTTATCGGAGAACTTCCTGGCAATGATGATCTGGTTAAATGATAGGAAACGGTCCGACTGATGGGCAAACAAATCCTTAGTTGCGTCTTTCCTGGTGTCATAAGACAAATCGCCATAATAAGTAATACTAACCGGTGACTCGCCGGGTGTTTGCTTTAATAGTGCGTATTTGGCGCTTACGTCCCAAAGTTCATCGTATTTATTTAGACCAATACCCAGGTAAAGGTTATTTATTGGAGCGTAGCCAACGCCAATGCGTATGTTTGAGGAGGCATATAATCCCCAAAGGTCACTGTATCCTTTATCGACTGTGCCGAATCTGTGCTGAATATCCATTTCAAATGTGCCTTTAAAAGGTACCATGACAGTTTGGTTATCGATCAGCCAAATACTCTGAAATGTATTTTTCACTGGTTTGGCTTTAACAGGGGCCCCGGCTTCTTTTACTACAGCTGTAGTATCCTGCGCATATGTGGTAGTTTCAAATGATAGGATGCAACTGACCAGGCATGCGCCTGCTGTGAGCAAGCGTTTTGCGAAATTTATTTTTGGTTTCACGTTGTTTTGTTTTAAGGTCAATTAATTGTTTTTAGCCCCGGTTCGGATCCAGTCAAATATCTTTTGCCTATCGGCGGCATCTGGAATGTGTATCTGCATATCCCCATTTATCATGATATATAGCTCGCTTTGTTTAGGAATAAGCGTATTTACATATCCGCCGCTAACCAGGCTGTTGTAGGATACGCCTGTTTCCAGGTCGGGGGCTTGCGCTCCTGCAACATGACATCCCGACAAGGCGCAATTGGTACTCAAAATGGGAGATATATCAGTTTTGAAGCTATAGTTTTGTGGCGGGCCATTTGGGTCAACGCCGGCCTTCGGCAGGATAACATCTTTATAACATCCGGTAAAAGCAATACCAATGGTAAAAAGCAGCCCTATGAATATGATTATCGGTTTCATGGTAATTAGGTTTACTATTTATTGTTAAAGTTTACATTCACCACTATGCTGATGTTGTCGCCCACTTCGGTGTTATTGATACCGAAATCAGCTTTATTTATCTGGAACTCCAGTTTGAGACCGAAATCGCTGTAAGCGCCGCCGGGAACCAGTGCTTCAGGAACATAGGATAGTTTGCCTACATAGGTTTGGGTAGCCGGTGCTGACAACCCACCCTGCCAGGTAAAGCTAAAGGTGGCTATATAACCATTTGAAGCAGGATCGAATTCAACTTTGGTTGTTTTAATATGGGCAACGTTTTGTACTGTTAGGTTTTGAGTGCCGGCTACAATAGCGGTAGTGCCAAAAGTGGTGATTAAACACCCCCCGTCGCGTCCCGGTTCTCCAGTATTGACCGTGTTAAGTTGAACGTATCCTGCAAAGTGTGTTTTCTCAGGAGCGTTTTCGTAAAATGCCCAGGAAGTATCGGGTACCGGCTGTTTGGTAGCGCTATAATTCTGCATCATCGCATCAGTAAGATCGGCCACGCCGAACTGGTTGAATTTCCCGGTCAGGTCCGCGCCAACTTCAAGGAATGGACTTGACCAATTCACGGCGCTATGTACCTTGTCAAATTTCCATTGTGTGGTATCGCCGATGGTGGTACCAGGCAAGTGTACGTGGCTGCCGTGGGTTATTTTTACTGCGGTTGAAACACCGGCAGGCAACGGGTCGTTTTTGTGTGTGCAACTGGCTATAACCCCATAGCCGCTAATGATGATAAGGGCAAACATTAGCATTTTGTTATTGAAGCGTTTCATAAAAAGTATTTTTAAGTGGAAGAATTTTTAATTATTAACGAGTCAAAAGTATCGGGTACAAACTGACAATTCTATGAGGCTAATCAGACAATAGAATGACATTTATCACTTAATTAGGCTGCTTGTAGTCAAATAAAAAAGCACAACAGTCTATATATCAGTTGAATATATTTAAGTCTGAAAAAAGTGTGAAGAAGGCATTTTCAAGCCGAATTAGCTTGCGGCCGTTTTTTGTAATAGGAAAATAAGAGAGACAGCAACACTAAAAAGGCGAGCGTGGCCAGGTTCAGGATAATACTTGCTACATACACTTTCATATCGTTTTTAATCACATCGCTTTCGGTCGATGAGGAAAACAGTTGTACGAACAAGTCGCTTGCCAGGAAAAAGAAAAACACAAGGCTATGTATCAAAGTCAGGACCTTTTTTTTGCTGAGGGCGGGAATCCAAAAGAGCATGGAAAAAAGCGCGAGCAAAATTAACCAGGGTTGCTGGATAACTTGTTTTATGTGTTCAATGGAATAGTCGGGATATATTTTTTTTAACAGAAAACCCAGAAATAAGGTGCCGACCAGCGCATAGGAGAACGGCAGTAGCGCAACAAGCCTTTTTGTGAATTTTCCCTTCAGTGGCGGGGTATCGGCCAAAAACAATACTATACTATAAATTATCGCATAGCCTGAAAAAAAGCCCATCAGCTCAAGTTGCTGGAGGTACACAAAAAAGCCTTTGTCCATAATATAAAGTTATTGTAAAGCTGTCGGATATTAACAAGCCCGCTAATCACTAAATGCCGCTAAATTATCCGTGCTGCACCTGGCTAAACATGATGGGGATCATTATATTAAATGATTTGTATATGAACGGTTAATAGACAGCATTCTCATTTACGTAAAAAGAAAAAGCCCCCGGGTTGTCCGGGGGGCTTTTCTTTACAGGTGTGAAGGATATTAATACACTTATTTGGCGTCTTTAACTTCGGTAGCAGCGTCATCGGCTGCTTTGGCCGAAGCTGCATCGTTCAATTTGGTACGATCTTCCTTGATATTATTGAGCATATTAATGATAAAAGGGCCTACGCCGCCAAATTTTTTGTATTTGATACCCAGCGCTTTTATTTCACTTATCCCCTGCTGTGCGAACTCCGGGTTTTTTACTTTCCCCGTCATTGCTCCAAAGTTCCTGATCATCCCGAACTTTGTGTTAACGTCGCCAGCGGTAAATTTATCATAAACAAACGGCCATGCTTCTGAGCTTCCGTTGGTTGCGAATACAGTGATCATGGCCTGTGTAAGCGCGCCAAGGTTGTCTTTTTCAAAACCTTTAGCAAGTGTAAGCGCCTGTAATGAATCGATACCGTTGATAGCGGTAAGCGCTGCACCCTGTACCGCATACGACTGGCTGCCGATGGCTTCCTTATATATATTCATGTAAGCCGGGTCCTTTAGTTTACCCAGTGCGGTAAGCGCTGCGGCACGCACCAGCGTGTTAGCATCGCTTTTTGCAAGGGTGGTCAGGACGGGTAACGCTGCGTCATGAATTTCCTTGTTATTCATTTTCAGCGCCCTTACAGCTTTTAAACGCAAGCCATAGTATTTATCTTTAAGCGCGGCCAATATTATTTTTTGCCCGGCCGCTTCAGCTTCTTTTGATTGTGCTGCTTCAATAGCCTCAAACCGGTCCATATAAAGCGGGGCATTGAAATACTGGAACGCAAATTCGTCCAGCGATTTATTATCGGTCTTTTTGCAGAGAATGATCTTATCGCCGTCAAAGTTCACCAGGTCGGGCTTAGATGCAACCCGGAAGGTCAGTGTATCGCTCTTGCCGTTTACCCAAACTTTATGGCGCTCTTTTTTGCCGCCTGCATAAATGTCAACAGCCAATGGTACGTTGAATATTTGACCATCCTGTTTTTGTTGCACGTACACCGTTTCGGTTTTTGAAGCGTCGTCCCATTTGTAGCTGATATCAAAAACCGGGTGCCCGGCGCCGTAATACCATTGATTGAAAAACCAATTCAGATCGCGGCCGCTGGCTTGTTCGAGCGCCAGGCGCAGTTGCTGTGCCTCGCCGTTTTTGAAGGCATTGGTTTTCAGATAAATATTTAACCCTTTATAAAAAGCGTCTTTACCCAAATAATTCCGCAGCATATTCAGAATGCGGCCGCCTTTCTGGTAGGTTACATCATCAAAAACGTCTTCCTTGTCGACATAATGAAAACGCACCAGGTCCTTTTCCGCTGCGGCAGGATCACCCAGGTACTGTGCCATGTCCTGGTGGTTCTGGTCATCGGCAACATCCTGGCCATACTTATGTTCGGCCCAAAGCACCTCGCTGAAGTTTGCGAACGACTCGTTAACGGTCAGGTTGCTCCAGCTTTCGCAGGTCACATAATCCCCAAACCATTGGTGAAACAGTTCGTGAGCTATTGTACTCATGCCGAAATCGTAATAGCTGTCCAGCAGCTGGCGTTTGGTCTGGTTCTCAAACTCGCCGTGCAGGGTTGCCGTAGTGTTTTCCATCGCGCCGCTTACATAATCGCGCACAACGATCTGCGAATATTTGTTCCACGGATAATCAACGCCGGTCAGTTTGGAATAAAACTCGATCATTTCAGGTGTCAGGCCGAAAATATCTTTAGCATAAGGCGCATATTTCGGTTCCATGTAATAGTTCACCTCTTTGTTGCGCCAATGGTCGCGGTATATCTTAAAATCGCCTACAGCCATCATAAACAGGTATGTCGAATGCGGCAGGTCCATTTTCCAGGTATCGGTGCGGGTGCCGTCGGCATTCTTTTTCTGCGATACCAGTTTGCCGTTCGACAGCGTAACATATTTCGACTGAACGGTCATGCTGATCTCGTCCGTTGTCTTTTGCTCCGGCTTATCAATGGTCGGGAACCAGGCCGATGAACCCTCGGTCTCGCCCTGCGTCCATATCTGCACAGGTTTATCCTTTTCTGTCCCGTCGGGATTGATAAAGTACAGGCCCTTTGCATCGTTAATGGCTGCGCTGCCCTTCACTTTAAGTTCGTTTGGTTTCGAGGTGTAATCGATATAGATGACATACGACTCATTATTGTGATAAACTTTATCGAGTTGAATATTCAGGCTCAGGCTATCCTCATATTTATATTTCAGCGGCACATTCCTGCCATTTTTTACTACCGAAATATTCTTGATATCCATGCCTTTGGCGTCCAGGCGAAGGCTGTCGGTAGGGTAAAAATGTGGCTTAAACGTAGCCCATTCCTTGCCATACATATAGCGTTTTTTGTAATCGAACCGCACGTCCAGTTTGGTATGTATCACGTCGTTTATGCGTGCCGGGGTTGCGCGGTATATTTTTAACAGCGCACTGTCTGGCTTTTCGCGCTGCGCGTACGATGCTGTCAGGCTTGTGGCCAGTATGCCCGTAAGCGCAATTTTTGAAAGCGTTTTAAAATGTATCATTATGGTTTAATTATTGATTTGTATAAGTTTTTCCATCCTTCATTACGAAGGCCATATTTCTCATTGTTTTTATGTCGGTAAGCGGATCGCCGTCAACGGCTACAATATCTGCAAACTTGCCCTTGCTGATGCTGCCTATTTTGTTGCTCATGCCCAGCAGATCGGCGGCGTTTACTGTTGCTGCTTTTATGGCTTCCATAGGCGGCATACCGGCCTCCACCATATATTGAAATTCAATGGCATTTTTACCGTGCGCATAAACGCCGGCATCGGTGCCGAAAGCTATTTTAACGCCCGCCTTGTAGGCCCGACCAAAGGTTGCCTGTATCTGTGTGCCAACCTCCATTGCCTTGCGTTTGATGACAGGCGGGAAATAACCTTCTATTTTTGCCGAATCGGCTACGGATTTGCCTGCAATAATAGTAGGAACGAGATAGGTCCCATATTTTTTGGCCAGTTCAAAATCCTCGTCGTTCATAAAGGTGCCATGCTCTATTGATGTAACCCCGCCTAAAATAGCTCTGCGAATACCCTCGGCGCCGTGTGCATGGCAGGCTACCCGCAGCCCGTAATCTTTGGCTGTTTCCACAACGGCTTTTATTTCGTCGATACTCATTTGTGCGCCCGAACCCTCCTCGCTCAGGTCGAGCACGCCGCCGGTTGATGCTATCTTGATCACATCCGATCCACGTTTAAATTGCAAACGAACGGCTTTGATCAATTCATCACGGCCATCGGCAACACCATCGTCCGGACCCATTTTATGGTTGAACACATCGTCCCTGAACCCAACGGAATTATCCATGTGGCCCCCACTTCCCGAAATAGCACGACCGGCAGTAATAATGCGGGGCCCCTCCACCAATCCCTGCCTTACGGCCTTACGCAAGCTGATATTAACGCCCGATCCGCCCAGGTCGCGCACGGTGGTAAAACCAGCCATTAACGTACGTTTGGCATAAACGGCCGCCTGGTAGGCTACATCCGCATCCGTTTTCGTAAAGCCATCAAGCATACTTGTTTTGCTGCCCTGGCTTTCCAGGTGCACATGGCAATCGATAAGCCCGGGCATTACCGTTTTATTTTTCAGATCGATAACTTTATCAGATGATCCGCCGTGCGTATATCCCTTTTGAATATCAGCGATCAGGTTGCCTTCGACTATGATGGTAACTTCTGTTTGTGGCTTATCGGCTACACCATCTATCAGTTTCCCGCATTGTATATAGGTTTTTTGCGCAAAGGCAGCCGAGCTGAACAACAGCACGATGAGGAAAGAGAGTCTTTTCATCTATGGATCAGTTAATGTTCAGCTAAGTTAGAAAAGTTTTCATTTAAAAAACCTCAGACGCTGCGTCGCAATGGTCTGTTACAGCCCGTCATATAAAAAGGTGATATTCACTTATAATATTATTGGCACGGCTTTCAAAACCGCACACTGCATGTTCGTATTCGAACAGTAAGCGTATATCCTGTTCTGTAATAAACTAATAATCAAATTGTTCAAAATTTGGCATGTGTTTTATATAGTTGTATTACAGGGGGAAAGGAAATAGCTGCTCCGGGCTAAATATGGATCCTGAAGATGGAATTTGGAAGGGCATGGCCAATAAACTGGCCGACGAAGCCACTGAAAATGAATTGCGTAACCTGGACAGGTTACTGCAGCAATACCCCGGCTTGCGCGGGCGTGCCGAACGGCTGTCCGAATGGTGGCAAAACGGTAAAGGGCAACAACAAAATGAAGGCAGGCTTTTTGAGGAGGTACTAAAACGGATCAAACCAGCGTAAGCCGGGGTTCTATAGTAGCAAGTTCGTAGCTGCAATTTGTCATGAAGCGAACCGCCTCTGATGAAGGAATGAAATTATCAAACCAATGCACTGATATATCATGATCAAAAACTATCTTAAAGTAGCCTGGCGGAACCTCGTCAAAAACAAAGCTTCGTCTTTCATTAATATCGGTGGCCTTGCCGTGGGTATGGCAGTAGCGATGATGATCGGTTTATGGATATGGGACGAATTGTCGTTTGACAAGTATCATGAAAATTACGATAACATCGCCCAGGTAATGCAGCACGAAACCTTTAACGGCAACATTAACACGGGTACAGCCATATCATTGCCACTTGATGCAGAACTGAGAAAAAGTTACGGGAGTGATTTTAAGCATATCGCTTTGTCATCGTGGAACGATCCGCATATTTTGAACGTCGGGAATAAGAACATTTCGTACCGGGGAAGTTTTATGGGAGCCGAGGCTCCGGACATGTTTACACTGCAAATGCTTGCCGGCGACCGCAACGGATTAAAAGACCGTTCGTCGATATTATTGTCACAATCGGTAGCCACAGCATTGTTCGGCAACACTGCCCCTGTTGGCAAAGCTATTAAGCTGGATAATAAAGACATTTTTAAAGTTGCAGGGGTTTACCAGGATTTGCCGGCAAATACTACCCTGCACGATGTGGCATTTATCGGCCCCTGGGAATATTATATTCATAGTCCGGGTAATGAAAGGTCGCTGACTGATTGGGGCGACAATTCGCTATTCATGTATGTGCAAATGGCCGATAACGCAGATATGGAAAAGATTTCGGCGAAAATACACGATATCAAGCTCAACAATATGAGTAAGGAGGATCGGAAATTTAAGCCGGTTATATTCCTTCAGCCGATGAGTAAATGGCATTTGTACTCCGAATTTAAAAATGGGATGAATATCGGCGGCGCCATCCAATATGTGTGGCTGTTTGGCACTATCGGCATATTTGTATTGCTACTCGCCTGCATCAATTTCATGAACCTTAGTACTGCGCGCAGCGAAAAAAGGGCTAAAGAAGTTGGTATACGGAAAGCAGTAGGGTCATTAAGGGGACAATTGATCAGGCAGTTCTTTTGCGAGTCGTTGCTGATTTCCACTCTGGCATTTGGCGTTTCAATATTATTGGTGCGGTTGGCGATGCCATGGTTCAATGATGTCGCGGGCAAGCAAATGAGCATTTTATGGGGCAACCCGCTTTTCTGGGCCGCTGGTGCAGGTTTTGCATTACTTACCGGCGTGATAGCAGGTAGTTACCCGGCATTATACCTGTCGTCGTTTAACCCCGTCAAAGTGCTGAAGGGGACGTTTAAAGCCGGGCCTTTTGCCGCGATACCCCGTAAGGTTTTAGTGGTAACCCAATTCACCGTTTCTATCGTTCTGATTATCGGCACTATCATCGTATTTAAACAGGTGCAATTTGCCAAAAACCGCCCCGTTGGTTATAGCCGTGGCGGCCTGGTAAATATCGAAGTTACTAACGACGACTTGCACAAACATTTTGGTGCGTTAAAGGCTGATCTTTTGAAATCAGGCGCGGTAACAGAAGTTGCCGAATCATCAAGCGCCACGACCGGCCTGAATAATAACCGGGGCGATATTAGCTGGACAGGAAAAGATCCATCATCATCCGTCTTTTTTGGCAGTATCCGTGTTTCGACCGAATACGGCAAAACAGTAGGCTGGCAATTTACGCAAGGGCGCGATTTTTCCGATCGATATATTTCTGATTCGCTGGCTGTGGTGCTGAATGAAACTGCTGTAAAATATATGGGACTTAAAAAGCCCATCGGCGAAATAGTAAATGTGGGCAAAAGGGACCTGACTGTTATAGGTGTAGTGAAGGACATGGTGATGGAGTCGCCCTACGAGCCGGTTAAACAGACGATCTTTTATTTAGGCCGGGGCGCTTATGATGACATGCTTATCAGGATAAACCCCGGTATAAGCGCGCATGAAGCCGTTGAAAAAATCGCAACAGTTTGCAAAATGTATTCGCCTTCGGTCCCCTTCTCCTACAAATTTGCTGATGATGAGTATGCCAGGAAATTTTCGAATGAGCAGCGAATAGGCAAGCTTGCAAGCGTATTTGCGGGTTTGGCGATCTTTATCAGCTGCATGGGCTTGTTTGGTATGGCATCGTTTGTTGCAGAGCAGCGGGTAAAAGAGATTGGCGTGCGGAAAGTGCTGGGCGCATCGGTATTCGGTTTGTGGCGCATGATGTCGAAGGATTTTGTGGTGCTGGTAATTATTTCTGTCATCATTGCCATACCCCTGTCTTACAGGTTTATGGACAGCTGGCTGCAGCATTATACCTACCATACCAGCCTGTCGTGGTGGGTATTTGCCCTGACGGCAGCAGGTGCCCTCCTGGTGACACTGTTAACCATCAGCTATCAAAGCATAAAAGCTGCATTGGCGAATCCGGTAAAAAGTTTAAGAAGTGAGTAGGCGGTTATCAATGGACAATTGAACTAATAAACCAAAAAGACTATGGTCAAAAATTACCTTAAAGTAGCCTGGCGAAGCTTGTCGAAGAACAAGGCGCATACGTTTATCAATATCGCGGGCCTGTCGGTGGGGCTGGCCTGCAGCCTGCTGATCTTGCTGTGGGTACAAGACGAGCGTAGTGTTGATGCCTACCATAAACATGGTGACAGGCTATTTAAGGTTTATGAGCGTGAGTATTATGACAATAAAATTGACGGCAACTACGACACACCCGCACCGATGGGCGAGGAATTGAAGAAGGTGTTGCCCGAGGTGGAATATGCCATAAACATGCAGGACGAAAATGACAATCATATTTTCAGGGGCAACAATAAGGTTTTAAAAGTAAGCGGCACATTTGCCGGCAGGGATATTTTTAAAATGTTTAGCTATCCTCTTTTGGAGGGCGATCCGAAAACAGCATTGAATTCGCCGCTGAGTATGGCGGTTTCAAAAAAGATGGCCGGTATGTTTTTCGGCAGTCCGGAAGAAGCTATTGGCAAAACCCTGAAATTTGAAGACAGAAAGGATTTTATAATAACCGCGGTATTTAATGATTTGCCTGAGAACACCTCAAGAAAATTCGAATATGTAATAAACTGGGATGCTTATTTAGCGGAATATCCTGATGCAAAAGATTGGGGAAACAGCGGACCCTTAACTTTCGTGCAGTTACGTCCCAACGCCAATGTGGGTTTAGCTGAAAAAAAACTTACTCATTTCCTTGATCATTATATGCATAAAAATGCATCATATCGTGTTGAAAACGGGTTACAGCGTTTTGACCAGGTTTACCTCCACTCGCACTTTGTGAACGGGGAAATAGCCGGCGGCCGAATTGAGTATGTAAACCTTTTCAGTATTGTAGCGGTGTTTGTGTTATTGATAGCCTGCATCAATTTTATGAACCTTACTACAGCCAGGTCTATTAAAAGAGCAAGGGAAATAGGTGTGCGTAAGGTAGTGGGTGCAGTAAGAAGCGTACTGATCGGCCAGTTTATCGGAGAGTCGTTAATGCTTACCGCAATAGCCGTCACGGTCTCGCTGATTTTGATGAGCCTGGCTTTGCCTTTGTTTAATTTCGTTACCCAGAAGGAAATGATCATCCCTTTCAGCGCGTTTTCATTTTGGCTAAAGCTCATCGTGATCACCCTGATCACAGGACTGGTTTCGGGCAGTTACCCGGCGTTATTTCTTTCTTCATTTAATCCTGTTAAGGTGCTGAAAGGGACATTAAAACTTGACAGGAGAGCCGTCCTGTTCCGTAAAGGATTGGTGGTTTTCCAGTTTGTTTTGTCGTCGATACTCATTGTTGCCACGGTCATCGTGTCGCAACAGATAAGATTTATCCAAAACCGCAACCTGGGTTATGACCGCGAGAACCTGGTTTACATTCCAGCTGATGGCGAATTGCGTTCGAAATTTGACGTTTTTAAAACGGACGCGCTAAGTATGCCCGGCATTATGTATGTAGCCAATATATCGTCGACCCCGACATTTATTGATAGCAGTACCATTAATGTGCAATGGGATGGAAAGGACCCCGGCACTTCTGTTGCATTTGAGAATTGCGGCGTTAAGTACGACGTTATAAAAACCATGAAATTGCAGTTGCTGGCAGGCCGCGATTTTTCCAAAGATTTTCCTACCGATTCAGCCGGTTATATAATTAATGAAACTGCCGGGGAAAAATTAGGATATGCCAATCCCGTTGGAAAGAACCTGGCCATGCGGGGGCGCAAGGGGAAAATAATAGGCTTGGTAAAGGATTTTCACTTCCAGTCACTTCATAAGGCAATTATGCCTCTTATCATTTATTTTAACAGGGATAAACAAGCATTTGGTAATATACTCATCCGTACAAAGCCTGGTAAAACAAAAGAGGCCTTGGCAAGCATCGAAACATTGTGCAAAAAGTTAAACCCCGACTTTCCAGTCACTTACAATTTTTCTGACGATCAGTACCTGAAATTATATAAGAGCGAGCAAATTATAGGAAAGCTGTCAAATATTTTTGCGTCTCTGGCCATATTTATATCCTGTTTAGGGTTGCTGGGCCTGGCTATGTTTACTGCCGAGCAGCGGACGAAAGAGATCGGCATCCGGAAAGTGCTGGGCGCAAGTGTAACCTCATTATTTGCTTTATTGTCGTCGGAGTTTTTAACGCTTGTTATTGTTGCATCAGTTATCGCATCGCCGATAGCATGGTACTCCATGCATAAATGGTTGCAGGACTTTGCCTATCATACACCGGTGCAATGGTGGTTATTTATTGCGGCGAGCGGCGTAGTAGTTTTAATAGCCCTGGTTACAGTGAGTTTCCAGGCAATGAAAGCCGCTTTGGTTAACCCTGTGAAGAGTTTGCGGAGCGAGTAATTTTGGCGAAGGTTGAGAGGCTTAGTAACGGGCAGGTCAAATAGCTGTAACCATGTGATAATATCGTCCGTCTTAGCTATATTAGTTCAACAAAAGCCTTACTATGAAACACAAACCGGCCATTTTTTTCAGCGCTACTATAGCCGTTCTTTGCATTTTTTTCGGACCAGCATCAGCGCAGGACATCCCGGGTAAAAAGGATTCCGTCAACTCCTCCGTTTTGGGTCAAAAGCGTTTTATACAGGTGGTGCTGCCGGTAAATTATAAGCCCGGCTCGGCGGATAAGTATGATGTGATCTATGTAACCGACGGAGATGATAATACGAAAACCGTAGCTGATATACAGCAGTTTATTACCCGGGAAGGTTTTATGCCGCAGGTGATCATTGTTGGGGTGCTGAATATCGACCGTAACAAGGATCTGACGCCGACGCGTGATGAGGGGCTTAATACGTCGGGCGGCGCGGATAAATTTCTTGCGTTTTTGAAGGACGAACTGATACCTTATGTCAATAAAACTTATCCTTCGGATGGCGAAAATATCCTTTTTGGACATTCGTTCGGCGGGTTGTTCGTAACCTATGCGCTGTTTAACGAGCCGGACACTTTCAAATCGTACATCGCCGCCGACCCAAGCTACTGGTGGGGTAAAGGTTTGATGATAAGGGCGGCGGCAGCAAAGCTGCCCACGCTGGCCAACCAGGAGAAAACGCTTTTTATCAGCGGTCGGGAGGGGCAGGGAATGAAAGAAATGGCAATAAACCCGATGGACACCCTGCTGCAAAAATACGCGCCAAAAAGTTTGGACTGGAAAGTTTCGGCCTACCCCAACGAAACACACGGTACCGTGCGATTGAAGAGTATTTACGACGGGTTGCGCTTTGTGTACGAAGGCTACCGTGTTAAAGCGCCGGAATTTCACCCGATGGCAGGGATAATGCTGAAAAACAAACCCATTACTATATGGGACTTTGATGATACAACAAAAGTTCGTTTTACTACCGATGGCTCGATGCCTACCATGGCATCGCCTACGATAAGCAGGGTGATTACCATGCAGGCCCCCGGCACCTTTACGGCCAAAATATTTAACCGGCAGGAAAAGTACAATAAGATAACCGCAGGGGTTTTTAACGAAGGCCTTGGCCCTGCGCCCGTAAAAAAGGGAAGGAATTTCCAGCCCGGCGGCTTCCATTACGCTTATTACCAGGGTACCTGGGATAAATTACCCGACTTTAGCCAATTGAAGCCTGTAAAAGAAGGAATAACGGACAAAGACTTCGATTTGGGTAAGCTGCCGGCCAAAGAAAATTTTGGCCTGGTAATAAGCGGGCAGATTGAAATAAAGGAGGAAGGTTACTATGTTTTTGCTATTGCCTCGGACGACGGTTCAAGGCTCTATTTCAATAACGGGTTATTGCTGGATGACGATGGGCTGCACGATAACAGCGACACCAAGTCGTATATTTTGCCGCTGAAAAAGGGCTTTTACCCGGTGCGGCTCGAATATTTCCAGAAAGATGGCGGAGCCGGCATGAAGTTTTTGTACCTGACTCCCCGGCTTGTTGATGCTAAAGAGCCAAAACCCATCGCCATTCCCCTGGAGCTGCAATACAGCGGCAGGTAAAAAACAAATGAACGGAGTTAACGTTAGTTAAATATGGACACACATAAAAAAAGGGTCACTAAACCGGCCAGTGATGATCCGGTAAGAGAAGCGAGGGGCCACCCCAACGGTCCGAGCCTTACTGAGATGCTAAACAAGCAGGAGGAAAAGAAGCTTAGCCCGGAGAAATCAAAAAAACATCCCGGAAACCCGGATATACCGATTATTTAAGACAGGTGAAAGGCGGAAAGGATAAAGGTGAAAGGTTTATATAATCTAAAAAGCAAAGGCTGAAAAGAAATCTTCCTTTCAACCTTTTACCTTTATCCTTTAACCTTCAATTAACAGTATTGCTCAAACGCACCGATCAGGTTGTCTGCAATCATTTGCGCAGGGCGGCCTTCTATCTGGTGGCGTTCTATCATGTGCACCAGCTTGCCGTTTTTAAATAAAGCCATTGCAGGCGACGATGGCGGATAAGGTAGCATGTAGGCACGCGCTTTATTTACTGCCTCGGTTTCCATGCCTGCAAACACCGTTACTAATTTATCGGGGTGCTTTTCGTTTTGCACAGCGGCACGGGCAGCAGGCCGCGCCATGCCTGCGGCACATCCGCATACCGAATTTACCATCACAAATACAGTGCCCTCGCTCTCAATAGCATTGGTTACCGCATCCGCATCTTTTAACTCTTCAAAACCAACTCTGGTCAGCTCTTCCCGCATTGGGGCAACTAAATATTCAGGGTACATCATGTTTGTTCAATAAACTTTTTTACAAAGGTATAAAATCATTTTTTATTCAAATTTTATAAGTGTAATAATAACATTTTGCTGACTTTAAACGTAAAAGGAAATCATGAACGGCGGCAGGTCAGAAGGATTTAAATTTAATGTTAAATTTTCGAAATATTTTGGGTTTTTATACGTCTATTCTCTTATATTGCGGAACCCAAGTCAACTCAAACTAACAGCATGAACCTAAAACTGACCAATTTTAGTACGATCATTATTGTTAACAAAAACCAGGAACAAACACAGGCTATCCGGGTAAAAACAAAGCATTTAAAAAGAGTAAAACATTATATAGCCACTGTTGGCTGCGTTTTTCTTGCGCTCGCCTGTATGGTAATTTACCTGTCATCAAAAGGAAGCAAAGACGAACAGGAGAAGCAGCAATTGCGTTCGCAAATAGCGCGGCTGCAAAGTAAGCTGCCTGCTGTTGCAGCTGCGGCCGATAGCCAGGCAGTTGCCAAAAGCTCGGCCCAAACTTATATCGAATCGATACAGGGTAAGCTGCAAAAAATTAATGACTATTTGAGAAAAAGGGGCCTGAAAGGCTTTTCGACCAAAGACATAGGCGGCGACAACAAAGCTGCTGCCGACCTGAGCGATAATGAGAAATATTCGCTTTATGACGAATATCTTAGCCGTTTGCTCAACAGCGTGGCCTTTACGCCTATGGGCTATCCACGGATAAGCTCTATCACTTCGGCATTTGGCTACCGCAGCGACCCATTTGACGGAGAGAGCGCGGAACTGCACCCCGGTATCGATTTCAGGGGCGCTAAAGGCGACCCGGTGCATGTGACGGCCGATGGCAAAGTGGTTTTTACGGGGTGGAAAGGTGGTTACGGCAATTGCATCATCGTGCAGCACAAAAATGATTTCCAGACATTGTATGGCCACTTATCGCACATTAATGTGCAGGAGGGCGAACCTGTAAAAACAGGCGATGTGATCGGTAAGGTTGGCTCGACGGGCCGCTCGACAGGTACGCATTTGCATTACGAAGTCCGGAAGAACGGCAAGCCTGTGAACCCGGTTAAGTTTTTGACATTAAATAATTAAGAGTTGAATGGTTTATTGAGAGGATGGTTGATTGAGTTCAACATGATCAAACCCAATCAACTTAATCAACTAAAAGAATATGTTTTCAAGAAAGAACAAAGTAGAACTGGATCAGCAGGTGATATCGACCCTGATAAGCGAAGGCTGTGTGTTTGATGGCAACATGAAGGCGCCTGCTTACGTGAGGATTGAAGGAACGATAAACGGCGATGTGACCATTGACGAGGGACTGATCCTGGGTGAAAAGGGAACTATAACAGGAAACATACATACCAAAGAGATCATTGTTTACGGAACGGTAAACGGAAATATCAGTACACACTCGTTGGAGATCAGGAGCACCGGACGTATTACCGGCGACATTAAAACGCAGGTGCTTCAGGTTGAAACCGGCGGGTCGCACAATGGAAAATTATCTATGACGGCTAATAATCAACCGGTTGCCAAACACACTAAGCCCGAATTGGTGAACGCTTGATTTGATTTACACAATCCCATTGCTTATTTTTGCGCTACAAATAAATTGAAAAACTATGTCGATAACAGATACTGCTTATGTTAAGCATAAGGTAAAAGATATGTCCCTGGCCGAATGGGGTCGCAAAGAGATAGGGCTTGCCGAAGCCGAAATGCCGGGCTTGATGGCGCTTCGTGCCGAATACGGTCCGTCGCAGCCGCTAAAGGGAGCCCGTATTGCCGGCTGCCTGCACATGACCATACAAACCGCCGTTTTAATTGAGACATTGCAGGCGCTGGGTGCCGAAGTTACCTGGTCTTCGTGTAATATTTTTTCTACCCAGGATCACGCTGCTGCCGCTATTGCTGCTGCCGGAAGTTCGGTTTATGCCTGGAAAGGCTTGAACGAACAGGAATTTGACTGGTGTATCGAGCAAACCTTATTTTTCGGCGAAGACCGCAAGCCATTGAACATGATACTGGACGACGGCGGCGACCTGACCAATATGGTATTGGATAAATACCCTGAACTGGTTGCCGGTATTAAAGGTTTATCAGAAGAAACTACGACAGGCGTACACCGTTTGTACGATAGGGTTAAAGCCGGCACTTTGCCGATGCCTGCCATCAACGTGAACGATTCGGTTACCAAATCGAAATTTGACAATAAATACGGCTGCCGCGAGTCGCTGGTGGATGCTATCCGCCGCGCTACCGACGTAATGATGGCCGGTAAAGTAGCCGTTGTTTGCGGCTATGGCGATGTGGGCAAAGGCTCTGCCGATTCGCTGCGCAATGCAGGTGTTCGTGTTATCGTAACAGAAATAGACCCGATATGTGCCCTGCAGGCTGCTATGGAGGGTTTTGAAGTGAAGAAACTTTCGACCGCTATAACGGAGGCTGATATTGTGGTAACCGCTACCGGTAACTGCGATATCGTTAAGGAAAAACACTTCCGCGCGTTAAAGGATAAAGCCATCGTTTGTAACATCGGTCACTTTGACAACGAGATAGACATGGCCTGGCTGAATGGCGCTTATGGCAATACCAAAGTCGAGATCAAACCACAGGTTGATAAATATACCATAGACGGCAAAGACCTGATCGTACTGGCTGAAGGCCGTTTGGTGAATTTGGGTTGCGCCACAGGTCACCCAAGTTTTGTGATGAGCAACTCGTTCACTAACCAAACCCTGGCCCAGCTGGAGCTTTGGCTGAATGGTGATAAATATGAAAACCAGGTATATACCTTACCAAAGCACCTGGATGAGAAAGTAGCCCGCCTGCACTTAGCCAAAATTGGTGTGGAACTGGAAGAACTGGAACAGCACCAGGCCGACTACATCGGCGTACCGGTTGCAGGTCCGTTTAAACCGGAGTATTACAGGTATTAAGGAAGTAAAAGCTAAAAGCAGAAAGCCCAAAACTTTTGCTTTTAGCTTTAGACTTTTTGCTTAAGAGGCACGGTTGAGAGACCGTGCCTTTTTTGTTAGACTGAATAGGAAGTATTACTTTCACAAATAATTAGTCTTCCGCATGAAAAAATTTACGTTAATATTTATCGCGATTATAGCCTTTGCCTTACCACAACCCACCTTCGCCCAGACTAATGATTACGCCAGTACATTATCCGACTGCGCAGCGAAATCGATCATGGATGTGAATAGTACGGGCTGTATGATAGGGGTGGCGGCCCCAGATTTTACTGCAAGGACGGTAGATGGCAAGGTGATCCGCCTTGCAGACCTGAAAGGCAAAGTCGTGGTGCTTAATTTTTGGTTTATTGCCTGTGCGCCCTGCCATGTTGAGGCGCCGGTGATGAAGAAGATATCCGGGGAGTTTAGTAAGGATGATGTCGTTTTTATTGCCATAGCACGCGAGAAGGACGCGGATCTGAAGAAATACCTGGCTGATGAACAATTTTTTGCCAATAACATAGCCGACCCGAAATCGGCCATCTGCAAGAATGTTTACCGGGTATTTGGCTTCCCGACGACGATCGTGGTGGATAAAACCGGGAAGATACAATACTATTCGTTAGGCGGAATGACCTCTGAAGCGGCGGTTGATAAAGTCCTGCACGCTAAGCTGGTGCCGGCTATTAAGGGCGCGCTGGAAAACAAAACATTAAAATGAGTAAGCACACGGAACTATTTATCGACCTGAGCCATACCATTGAGGCTGGTCTGATTACCTATAAAGGTTTACCCGCTCCCATTATCTGCGATTTCCTTAGCCGGGACGATTCCAAGAGTTTTTATGAAGAGGGTACCACGTTCCAGATAGGCAAGATAGAAATGGTGTCGAACACAGGTACCTATATCGATTGCCCCTTTCATCGTTTTGCAGACGGTAAGGATTTGTCGGAGATGGGGCTGGAAAGTTTTGCCGATTTGGATGGTATCGTTATCCGCGTACCTCATGCCGAAACATTGACAATAACAGAAAAATATTTTGAGGGGCATGATGTGAGGAACAAGGCTGTGCTGGTCCAAACCGGATGGGATGAGTTCTGGAATACGGATAATTACTTCAACCCCAACCCGCATTTGACCAAAAACGCAGCTGAATATTTACGGGATAACGGTGCTAAACTGGTCGGCATCGATTCTGTGAATATTGACGATACCACTGGAAACAGGAGGCCGGTGCATACTATTTTACTTGGCGCTGAGATACTGATAGTGGAACATCTTTGTAACCTGGCGCAACTGCCCGCCGCGGGTTTCAAATTCAGCGCTATACCACCGAAATTTAAAGGCGTGGGTACTTTCCCCGTAAGGGCCATGGCGAAGGTTATAGCCTGACAACACCGCTCTTATTGTCCGAACTCTTCATCAACGGTATCGCTCAGGTCGTACAGCAGCCATTGCTTTTCATTTATCTGCCTGGTTTTTGATCTTAGCAAACGAAGAAAGTCGTTAACACCAACTGGCTCGTTTCCGTTCCCATGTATCAGTACAATGCTTCCATTCTGCGCCCGCTGCCCTTTGGCCAGCCAGGCATCTGAGCCTATGGGGATGAGACCGTAAGCCGTTATTTTAAAAACCAGTTGCTGATCGGACACCAGTCCGGGGAAGCGGAAAAATACCGATGGCACCAGTCCGTTGCGTAACATGAGTTTTTCGGTGGCCAGCACTTCATAATTAATGTCGGTGCCGGGTTCCAGCAAAAAATTTTGTTTTAGCGGTGCAGTTTTGCTTACGCGATGGTTGTAGGAGTGATTGACCCAGGTGATGCGGATATCGCCGTTGTTGCGCAATTTTTTCAGCCAGTCAAGATCCTGTAAATGATTCTTTATCCAAAGGCCGCTTACCGACAGCGCTATGGGTGCAGGTCTTTCAACTTTTTTAAATTCATAGAACATCGCTTCAAATAACCGCCTGTCCAGCGGCTTATGTGTGGGGCACAGGTCGGCAGTAAGGCTGATACCGGCCTCGGTAGGCAGCCCGTGCTCGATACCCGCATCCTGGATATTTGCAGATTGCTTCTCGGCCGCGCTTATTGCTCGCTCATAAGCCGTTTTTAAGAAAAAGGTACGGGTTTGAGCCAGGGTCATTTCCTTAACCTGGTAAAAGCTGTTTTCGTTTATTTTGGTTTGCAGTGTCAGCGGATTTACCAGCAGCAGGTAATCCCGCCCATTATTCTCGAAGCGGCGCAAGATCAGCCAGTCTTGCGGATAATTATGCGCCCAACCATACCAGACACGGTAATTGGTAATGTTTAAAAAATTTTGCTGGGCATTGCAAATGAAGGATGTCAATGTAATAGTTAACAATAACAGGAGATGCCGGGATAGATTTTTCATATTAAGCTCACAAATAAACGAATCTTAAGATTGTTTGGCTTTGTTAAACAAGTAATAATGATATTTACCGCATAAAAACAGCCCGCCATGACCCGTTTGTCTGTCAATATTAACAAAATTGCCACCCTGCGCAATTCGCGCGGGGGCAACAATCCCGACCTTGTGCAAGTCGCCAAAGATTGCGAATGCTTTGGTGCACAGGGTATTACCGTGCACCCGCGACCCGATGAAAGGCACATCCGTTACCAGGATGTATTCGATTTAAAGAAAATTGTAACTACCGAGTTTAACATCGAGGGCAACTGCCAGGAACAAAAATTTATTGACCTGGTGCTGGCCAATAAACCTGAACAGGTCACCCTGGTACCTGACGCTTTAGGGCAGATCACCTCTAACCATGGATGGGATACGATCAAAAACCAGCAATACCTGAAAGATATGATCAGGGTGTTTAAGGATGCCGGCATACGGGTGTCGATCTTTGTCGATCCGGTTGTGGAAATGGTGGAAGCAGCAGCAACTACCGGAACCGACCGTATTGAATTGTACACCGAAGGTTATGCCAGCCATTACCACCAGGGCAGGGAGTTGGCTATTGCGCCGTATATTGAGGCTGCCGAAGCGGCCCAAAAGGTTGGACTTGGCATCAACGCAGGGCACGACCTTGATTTGCACAACCTGCAATATTTCGCCCAAAATATACCCGGATTGATCGAGGTAAGTATCGGCCACGCATTGATCTCCGATGCTTTGTATTATGGGCTTGAAAACACCATTCAAATGTACCTGCGGCAATTAGCTTAGCGGATAATGGTAATGCTGCCTGATATTTTACCGTAGCAGATGGGCTGCTTTACATCAAGAATATAATAATAGGCCCCTGCAGGCAATGGCGCGCCGTTATGTGTGCCATCGAAAGGAACAGGGTAGTCGATGGAGTGATAGATCAATTTACCATAGCGGGTAAATATTTTCAGGTCGGCGCCGGGGAACTTATCGATGCCTTCCAGCTTCCAGGTGTCGTTTATGCCATCGCCATTGGGTGTAAATGCATTGGGTATTTTGATGGAAACTACAACGGTTTCGGTAACTTTCGTACGATCGCTTTCGCAATCTTTACTTACGCGCGTAACATAGTAATCAGTAGTTTGATCAACTTGCTTGTAAAAAACACCTGTTTTGCTTGAATCAATAGGTGTGGTAGAGGTTGGGGAATCGTACAGGCGAAATAGTTTTGAGGTGTCGACATTGGTTACCGTAATATTGATCAGGCTGGGGAGGCATGAGGTTGTTCCTTCGGCTATTGGAGGTACGAGGGTTGGGGATACATTAATAACGGTAAACGTAGCATAAGCCTGGCATTCAGGGCTCACCTTGAGATGAAGTTTATAAGTGCCGGCGCCGACGTGAGCCAATACCTTGTTCCTGCTTACAACGGCGCCTGTCTCAACCTCTGTCCAGGTGTATTCATCCGACCTTGACGGCTTATACCCGGTGATAACAGGACTAATAACGCCAAGGTGCTGGTTGCATCTGTCGTTAATAACATTGCTTTGAGTTTCAGAGATTTCGAGTGCCCCGCTTGTTAATACAAACGAACCGATCAAAAAACTACAATTATTATCATCCTCGATGAATAGGTTATAAACGCCCCCAATTAACGCGCTCAATACCAAAACCGGATTTGGATTGTCGCCAAGTACTACGCCATCAGAAAGGTGGGTACCTGCGCTATTGGCAAAATAGAATCTCAGCTTGGGTTGGCCGGGCTGCACATTTAAACTAACGGTAAGGCTGCCATTATCTGACATGCACAAAGGATCAACTGTGGTATAGTCGAAAACCGTAGGTAGCTGAACCAGTGAGTTAACTGTGTAAGCTTTGCTGATAGATTCGCAAGTACTGTTATAGGCATGCAACTGATAAGTTCCGGGCGGGATACTCGTCAGGGCCGGGGATGTGGATGACGAAGCCGCTATAGTGTTGGTCGCGGTATTATACCAATCATAATTTGTCGCGCCGGTTACGAATATCCCTGTTACGGAGCCATTTTGCCCGCAACTGGCGGCTTTTATAGATACACCGCTTTCATCAATGGATACCAGGTTATTATTCGAAACGACAATATCTTTGGACACTGTGTTAGTAACACAGCCGCTATTATCAGTAATTGTAAGCGAATACAAGCCTGCGGGAATATTTTTCAGGTCGAGGGTATGACCAACTATGGTTTTGGCGGAGTTATACCAGGTGTAGTTGATTTTAGTACCTGTTGAAATTACTTTTATCCCGGTTATTGAGCCGTTTGCTTCCTGGCAATCGGCATTTTTGACAACCATCGTGGCATAGTCAAAACTCGGGCAGTCAAAAAATTTGATTATTTTCTTGTCAACGGGATGCGAAACATGAATATCAAACCCGGTAAGTGCTGATATAAAGACAATAGAGGCAATAAAAGCAGATATGGTTTTGGGAATCCTCATACTTACACTCACTAAATATAATTATTTAAAATGCAGATTTTTGAACGGAACTACCTGATTAAGATAAAATACATCTTATTCGCAGGTAACCCTAACGAATAATGGCCAGGCTGCCCGATAGTAAGTTACAGTTGCTGTTCAAATTAATAATATAATAATAGGTGCCAACCGGCAAAACCTTACCGTTGTGAGTGCCATCAAAAGGATGCTCATAGCCTCTTGATTCAAATACCTTTTGACCATAGCGGGTAAATATTTGTACCGTTGCATTCGGGTAGTTCTCTATCCCACTGATATTCCAGTTGTCATTTATGCCATCGCCATTGGGTGTAAAAGCGGTGGCGATATTAAGCGCTGTGATGCCAACGGTTACCTCTACGGCTACGCGCTGACTTTCACAATTACCCACCGACGCGCTGATAAAGAGTATGGTATTTTTTGCAACATTTATATTGAATTTACCATTGACTGACCGTGCTAAGGGAACGGCACCGTTGTCGGCATCATAAAGATTATAGCTGTCACTGGCAACCGGATGGTTAACCACCAGCAACACTTCGCCGGGAGAGCAAACCTGTATATTATCGGCTGAAGGCGTTTGTACAATGGTTTGCTGATCGTGTATTTCGAAATTTTCAGAAATGATGTTGCATAGTGATGCATCGGTGACGGTAAGGGTATAGTTGCCCGCCGCTAAGCCGGAGGCGTCGCCCGAAGTCGAGATTGCCTGACCGGCCTGGTTGGTCCAGGTATAATTGTATGGTGTCAAACCCCCATTTATCCGGATGTTTTTGATGCTGCCTGTGCTGGTCGAACACTGGTCATCGCTAATCTGTGCTGATCCCTGGATAAATTGCAGGGGAGTAATTTGGTTTACTGTATAGGTTTTATACAAGCTTTCGCAATTGTTCTGGTCCGTCAGGTATAACTGGTAAGTGCCGGGTGGAATATTATTAAGCTGTGGTAATGAGCCAATGGTTTGTCCGCTGCCGTTTACCCACCGTTCCGACTTTACCAGGGCATCGGTAGTGACATTTATCGCGCCTCCGTTATTCCCCGGGCAGATATTAGAGACAGACACATTATAGTCGGGATAATTTGTTTTATCCTGCTGATCGATATGGTACATATCACTGGTGATGTGATGGCCGCAATCGTCGGAAACGGTCAATTGATAGTCTCCACCGCCTACACCGGTTAGGTCAACTTTATCGCCCACGGTTTCACCCTTTGCATTGGTCCATTTATAATGGCTGGCGCCGGTGACGGAAAAGCCCGTGATCGAACCGTTGGCTTCGCCACACGTAGCTGCCGTTATTTTTTCACTACCGGGTGATGTTTCAACACCAACAATATCTTCTATTACAAATTGATGTATTATAGGGTCGCATTGCGAATCGTCACTAACATGTAGTGTGTAGGTGCCCGCCGGCTGATCGGTTAAGTCAAGCGTAGTAGCTACCTCCTGCTGTTGTTCATTTGTCCAGCTAAATTTTAAAGTGCCTGTTCCTGTCACTTTCAATCCTTTTACAAACCCGCTGTGCGTATCACAGCCTGAAAACTGGAGTTTATAATTCGATAAATCGAGAGCGGGGGCAGAAACCCCCTTTAGTTCCACAGGCCCGTAGGTTTTTGAGCATCCATCGGTTGTTGTGACGGTAAAATTGTAGCTGCCAGGTGCAAGGTTTGATACATCGGTGGTAGTGCCCACAACAGTCCCGCCGGCATCGGTCCATTTGAGCGTGCCGATCTCTGATAATGGGTCATATACAAAAATACCTTTGATCGCGCCGTTATTAGTACCACAACCAATATTTGTTTTTGTTAAGCCGGCATCATATATCTGCACCCTATAGTCGTCAATTTCAAACCATTGACTGGTGATACAGCCGCCCGCCAGTACCAGATGATATTTGCCTGTTTTAGTTGTAGTGAGATCGAGTGTGTTTGCGACTACGTTGCCGTTTTCGTCCGTCCAGTAATAACTTACACCTGTCGGGATCTTAAGGCCGGTGATGGTGGCGGCATTGGTGCACCTCAGGTTTTGTATGTTCACATTAGCACTGTTAACCTCGAAAGTTTTGAAAGTGGAGGTCTGGTTGTTAACGGTAGCTGAGGCATAGAATATGCCATTAAGATTAAATATGGATGTTTGCCAGTTGCCGGCATTGTCGGCTGTTACAGTTTTTAAATAACTCCGAATGCTGCACTGTGACCTGCAAGACTCGGAAGAGTAAATATCAACAAGGGCATTCGGAGTTGCAGTACCAGTAACTGTAGTATTGCCGCCAGCGGTGTTTATACCGGCGATCACAAGTGCGGGAAGTGTATAGCTGTTTGGCGGGATATTGTTTACATAAGCTGCAGTTGAAACACACTTAAAGTCGTTGTACCTTATAAAAATATTGGGGCACGCAACCGCCACTATACCCGCGTCGATATTATTGAATAGATTTCTTTTTGTCGGATCGTTTGTTCCGATGTTGAACTGTGCGTTACTGTTTTGGATGTTTAAGGGGTCTGCATATAAAACGGGCGAATTAGGCGCGTAAGTGATGTCTGTTGTACCATCCCTCGCAACGTTGAAATAGTTATTGGTAACGTTTACTGTGCCGTTTATGGACTGAAAGCTGAACGAAGCCGCTGTGCCGGATAATAAGTTGTCGCTTATATCAATATTCGCGGACGCCTGCAAAGGGCCCTCTTGGTTGAAACTTACATTATTATCAAACACCGTCGACACGGTGATAAGCGGGCCATACCATTCTCCTAATACAAATAACGTCGTATGCCCATCCTGAAAAACAACAAAATTGTTTGACTTGATCGAAAGTACATTATTGTTTGTTTGCTGGTAAAAGGGTATAAAAACACCAACAAAAATGGTATTGCCTTCGTTAGAGTTACCGCCCAATGAGATATGGTTACATTTATAAAGATTTATGGGCGCAGAGACTTCATTAATGCCGTCACTATCGTAGCCATTACCCATTACGTTCTGATCGTTCAAGCCAATTACATTGTGTTGTATGATAATATTGTCCGTGTTTTCAAGGTCAATAGTGTAATTTCTGAAACCGCGTATCAGGTTTCCCTTGCCCGTTGCACCGATGGTAATATTTGTGCCGCCTGTAATACTAATGCCGGTACGGGGTTTGAGATCGGGATATGATATTATTATGTCGTAATAGTCATACAGGTACAGGCCATATATTTCGACGTGATCGAGGTTCTCACCATTAAAAATGGTCATTGGTATATACCTGATAGGATAGGCAGAATAGGCGTCAGGAGTAGCAATTTTAACCCGCGCATCACTTTGCCCGAAAAGGGCACCTGCCTGGCTTGTGCCGTCTATTATGAGGTTTGAGCTAAGGTCGGGCAGCTGGCTAAGCAGCACTATCGTTCTTCCTGTAGCGCTCTGGTCTGCCAAATTAAAATTGATATAATCGGTCGTCGCGCTGCCGTTTGCGGCAGCAAGCGTCAAAGCTTCGCGTAAAGTTCCTGGCCCAGCATCCGTATTGCTGGTTACAACAAATACGGTTGAAAAGGCTTTAGTACAGCTTAATATAAAGAATATTAGAAGTGGTAATCGATTGCACAACATGGTCCAGGTTCCCGCCGATCAAAATACAATTTTTTTGTTGTAAAACCATTGTCACTATGAGGTTATGGGATTGTTACTGAATGCCGAAAATTGTACCTTTGCCGCATAATTAACCGGGACACAAAATTCATGAAGCTGAACACGGAATATCAGGAGAAATTTCAGAACAGGCATATTGCGCCAAACGAAGCGGATACAGCCGAAATGTTAAAAATAACAGGAGCAGGTTCACTTGATGAATTGATCGCACAGACGGTACCTGGAAACATCAGGCTTAAAAAACCGCTTAACCTGCCGCCGGCAAAAAGCGAGTTCGATTACCTGAACACGCTGAAGCAAACCGCTTCAAAAAATAAAGTATTCAAATCCTATATAGGGCAGGGTTATTACGATGTGATTGTACCGGGCGTTATCCAACGCAATATCCTGGAGAACCCGGGGTGGTATACCCAGTATACCCCATACCAGGCCGAGATTGCCCAGGGGCGCTTGCAGGCATTGCTCAACTTCCAGACGATGGTGATAGACCTGACAGGTATGGAAATTGCCAATGCATCATTACTGGATGAAGGCACCGCTGCTGCAGAGGCTATGTTTATGCAATACACGCTGCGCAAAAACCAGCATGCAAAGGTCTTCTTCGTTTCAGAAGAAGTTTACCCGCAAACCATTGATATTTTAAAAACACGGTCCGAGCCTTACGGCATCGAGCTGCAAGTGGGCGACCACCGCACGGCAGAGCTGACCGAGAATATGTTCGGCGCTATAGTACAGTATCCTGCTGGCGGGGGCGAGGTGTATGATTATACTGATTTTGCCGCAAAAGGGCACGACAAAGGTATTAAACTTACGGTTGTTGCCGACCTGATGAGCCTGTTGCTGCTAACCCCTCCGGGTGAATGGGGCGCTGATATTGTAGTAGGTACAAGCCAACGCTTTGGCGTGCCGATGGGTTTCGGCGGGCCACATGCAGCCTTTTTCGCTACTAAGGAAGAATATAAGAGATCGATCCCCGGTCGCATCATTGGTGTAACCATTGATAGCGCCGGCGATTATGCCCTGCGTATGGCGCTGCAAACCCGCGAGCAGCATATCCGCCGCGATAAAGCAACTTCCAATATCTGTACCGCGCAGGCACTTTTAGCTATCATGGCCGGTATGTATGGTGTTTACCATGGTCCGAAAGGATTGAAACTGATCGCTGAACGCATTCACGGGCTGGCGATACTGCTTTCGGAGTCGTTAGCCGAATTGGGATACAAGCAGTTGAACAAAGCCTATTTTGATACCCTGAAATTTGACCTGGGCGATCTGGTCGGCGCCATACACGCCGAAGCTTTGAACAATGAGATGAACTTTCATTACAGCGGCTCGGTTATAACGATCTCGATTGACGAAACAACTTCCCCTGAGGATATCAAAACCATGGTTCGCTTTTTTGCGAAAGTTAAAGGCAAATCGCTGAGCGATGTGAACTTTGACAAGCTGAAGGGTAGCGTTGAAACCGTTATTCCGGCAGCGCAGCAGCGTACATCATCTTACTTAACACATCCGCTTTTCAATACGCATCATTCGGAGCATGAAATGCTGCGTTATATTAAATCATTGGAAACACGCGACCTGTCGCTGTGTCATTCCATGATCGCTTTGGGGTCGTGTACCATGAAGCTGAACGCGACCACCGAAATGGTACCCGTTACCTGGGCCGAGTTCAGTAAAATGCACCCCTTTGCTCCTGCCGACCAGGTAGGCGGCTATATGCAGCTTTTTGATGAGCTGAACAATTGGCTTTCAGAAATTACCGGCTTTGCCGCTATGAGCCTGCAGCCAAATGCCGGCGCCCAGGGCGAATATGCCGGGCTGATGGTGATCCGCGCTTATCATCACGACAGGGGCGATATGCATCGGAATATCGTTTTGATCCCATCTTCGGCACACGGTACCAACCCTGCTTCGGCAGCTATGGCCGGGATGAAGATAGTCGTGGTAAAATGCGACGAGAACGGAAATATCGATGTTGCTGACCTGAAGGAAAAAGCAGAACAGCACAAGCATGATCTTTCCTGCCTGATGGTTACCTATCCATCGACCCACGGCGTGTTCGAGGAAGGTATTATTGAGATTTGTTATATCATACATGAGAACGGCGGCCAGGTTTATATGGACGGCGCCAACATGAACGCACAGGTAGGACTGACCAGCCCCGCTAATATCGGGGCCGACGTTTGTCACCTTAACCTGCATAAAACATTCTGCATCCCGCACGGCGGTG
The DNA here is from genome assembly GCF_035492695.1 of Mucilaginibacter sp. Lineage (GTDB taxonomy): Bacteria > Bacteroidota > Bacteroidia > Sphingobacteriales > Sphingobacteriaceae > Mucilaginibacter. The sequence continues at coordinate 492,298 of NZ_DATJJC010000012.1, forward strand.
GTGGTCCCGGTATGGGCCCTATCGGCGTGGCCAAACATTTGGTGCCATACCTGCCCGGCCATGCGGTGGTTGATATTGATAAAGGCAAATCCATCCACGCGGTTTCGGCAGCGCCATGGGGTTCGGCTTCTATCCTGATCATTTCACATGCTTATATCGCCATGATGGGTGCCGAAGGCTTAACCGACGCCACAAAATACGCCATACTAAATGCCAATTATATCAAGACTCGGCTCGAGCATCATTACCCGGTGTTATATTCGGGCTCTCATGGCCGTTGCGCACACGAGATGATACTGGACTGCCGCGCATTTAAAGGTTTTGGCATCGAGGTGATAGATATTGCCAAACGCCTGATGGACTATGGTTTCCATGCGCCAACGGTTTCGTTCCCGGTTGCCGGTACGGTGATGGTTGAACCAACGGAGTCGGAGCCGAAACATGAGCTTGACCGTTTCTGCGATGCGATGATCTCCATTCGTCATGAAATTGATGATGTAGAAAAAGGTGCGTCGGATAAGGTAAACAATCCGCTGAAAAATGCGCCGCATACCGTGGCTGTGGTTACAGGCAATCACTGGGAGCATACTTACACCCGTCAAAAGGCAGCCTTCCCGCTTCCTTACGTAGCGGCATACAAATTCTGGCCGGCTGTTGGCCGTGTGAACGACACTTATGGTGACAGGACCCTGGTTTGTTCATGCCCTCCATTGTCAGACTACGAGTTTGAAGAAAGCGAAGTAACTACGCCGGAATTCGGAACGTGAAGATAAGTTCAAAATATTTGTAATTTGAGGCTCCGTCAACGGGGCCTTTTTTATGGGCTTCGAAGAGGAGTATGAGGCATCCGAAGTAAGCCCGCAACGGATGTGCATTTCTCAATAGTTAAAGCGGATCGAGGCAATTTTTTCTGGTGACACGCGCGCACACTCATTTTATACTTAAATATTCACTGAATAATATATAAAATACCTTAACTTGCATAAAGGTTAATGTATTTAAACTTTTTTATAAAGAAGTGTAAACCTGACATAACCTTTTAAAAATTGCTGCCGTATAAAGTGTATATGATGACGAATAGCGGAACAGTAAGTATATTACTTGTAGATGATGATGAGATAAACAACTTTATTTCCATCAAGTTGATTAAGAAGGCGTTATTGAATACAGAGATAATGGCTTGCCTGCATGGTAAGTATGCAATTGACCTGTTGATGGAGATACAGCGCGAGGACCCTTCGAAACTGCCGGACTACATCCTGCTTGATATTAACATGCCGATAATGAACGGCTGGGAATTTTTGGACGAGTATACCAGGCTGAACATCGACCCGCTTGGAAAATGCAAAGTGTACATCATCTCTTCTTCTGTTTTCAGCAACGACATCAATAAAGCACGCTCATACCCAATCGTAAAAGATTTTGTGTCGAAACCGCTTAACGTGGATAAGATAAAAGAACTTTTCGCGGTAGCGAATCACGCTTGAGATGTAAAGGTTGGATATTGCTAAACAACCTTGCAACTTTCAAACCTTTCAACTTTACAACCTGCCCGGGCCTATAGGGCGGGAGTCACACTAAACACCTCACCATCGTATTTAATCTTTCCGACAGGATTTGATTTGGCATGATAAAACAGGCAGGTATATCCTTCTTCAGCCGCTTTTTTCCCATAAACTTCCCGTAATTGCATTGATTTGCGCCCGTCAAAATCATACTTTGCAATAAATTTCCGTATCAATTGCTCCGGCTCAGGCAGCTCGTCGCCTCCAAAAAAACACTTTTCGCCGTTATCATCTATCCAGAATACCTGGTGACACGGCGTATGTCCGCCGGATACTTCATAAGTGATACCGGGCATTAACTCGCCGGCGTTTTCTGTAAAAATAATATCGACCGAATCCTTTAGCGCTTCAAAGATATCCTTATGATAAGATGATGATCTCCCGCCGATAGCCGAGTTCCATTCGCCGCGCTGAATAACATGCTTTGCTTTGGGGAAACTCGGCTCCAACTTGCCGTTCCGTTCAACAACCAAACCGCCCGAATGATCATAATGCAGGTGAGACATCAAGATTAATGTTACCTCGTCCGGGTCGAAACCCGCGTTGCGGATATGCTGGTGGATAATTAATTCGTCACGGGTATCCCTGTAACCCAGGCCGGTATCAAATACGATCAGGTCGTCCGAAGTTTTCACCAGGAAAGGGTTTACATGAATAAAAAGTGAGCCGGGCCTTTCACGGAAGTTATCTACCTGCGGATCGAAGGGTATAAATTTTTTGGAAGCGTCAACAGAGTACGACCCTTCGCCTAATGCAAAAATCTCCATAGTTTATCAATGTGCAAATATGCAAATATGCAGATAGAAGTTGATGTGGTCATTTGCACATCTTCGCATCCGCATATCTGCACATCATTCAGCACATTTATCTATCTTTACTGTTTTAAGCGACAAAGATATGAATAAACGGTGGGCGATAAGGGAGAGGCCGGGTAATGACGATGTAATAAAACTGGCTTCGGAACTTGGCATCGATACTGTTTTAAGCACCTTATTGCTCCAACGTGGCATCAAAACTTATGACGATGCCCGCTATTTTTTCCGCCCGGATCTAAGGTACCTGCACGACCCCTTCCTGATGCAGGATATGGAAAAAGCTGTTGAACGTATTGAAACCGCCATTGCCTCGGGTGAGAAAATACTCATCTACGGCGATTATGATGTGGATGGGACTACGGCGGTGTCGCTGGTTTACAGCTTTTTCAAAAAGCTTCACACCAATATCGAATATTATATACCCGACCGATACCGCGAAGGTTACGGGATTTCAACCGAAGGGATTGATTATGCCGCTGCCAATGGTTTCAGCCTGATCATTGCATTGGATTGCGGTATCAAATCAGTGGACAAAATAGCTTATGCCAATACGCTTGGTGTTGATTTTATTATTTGCGACCATCACCTGCCGGGGAACGAACTGCCTGCCGCGGTAGCTGTGCTCGATCCGAAGCGAAGCGATTGCAGTTATCCTTATAAGGAACTTTCCGGCTGCGGTATCGGTTTCAAACTGGTGCAGGCTTATGCCGAAAAGAATGAAATTCCATTTGAAGAAGTAACCTGTTACCTGGACCTGGTTGCGATAAGCATAGCCTGCGATATTGTCCATATTACCGGCGAGAACCGGGTGCTGGCTTATTTCGGTCTGCAAAAAATAAATAATGATCCGTGTATTGGCGTCAGGTCACTGATGGGTATTTCCGGACGTACAGGCAACTACGCCATATCCGATATAGTATTTGCACTCGGTCCCCGTATTAACGCTGCCGGGCGCATTGATGATGCCAAACACGCCGTTGAATTGCTTACCGCCTGCGATGAAGAAACGGCAACCGAGAAAGGGATGCTCATCAACATCAAAAATGCCGAGCGCAAAGGACATGACCAGAACATTACCGACGAAGCATTAAGCATGATAGGCAACGATGAGGTTTTAATAGGCCGCAAATCGACAGTAGTTTTTAACGAGAACTGGCATAAAGGGGTCATCGGAATTGTGGCATCGAGGCTTACGGAAAAATATTATCGTCCTACAGTCGTTCTAACCCGGTCGAACGGTCATGTGGCGGGTTCGGCAAGGTCGGTATTCGGGTACGACCTGTATGAGGCGCTTTACGAATGCAAAGACCTGCTGATACAATTCGGGGGACATAAATATGCGGCCGGCCTAACACTGCACCCGGAAAACATACAGGCTTTTGCCGATAAATTTGAAGAGGTAGTTTGTGCCACCATTACCGAGGAGCAACTGGTACAGGAAATAAAAATTGATGCCGAATTGGAACTTAAACAGATCGGGTCAAAGTTTTTCAGGATACTGAACCAGTTCGGTCCGTTTGGCCCGGAGAATATGGCGCCGGTATTCATCAGCAAAAGCGTAAAAGTTAACGGATATGCGGGACTGGCGGGCGAGCAGCATCTCAAAATGTCGGTGATGCAGGAAGGTTCGCCAACGTTTGATTGTATTGGCTTCGGTCTCGGCAATCACCTGGTGGATGTAGGTGAGAAAAAACCGTTCGATATTTGCTATACCATAGAAGAAAACATCTGGCGCGACAGGCGTTCGATACAGTTGAATGTGAAAGGGATAAGGTTTTGTGATTAGTTAACTGGTGATCAGTGATCAGGAAACCTGAAAGACAAATTATACTTGACGTATATTTATCAGAATAATCCCTGGAATCCGTTTAATCCAGGTTCAGACAATAAAAGATGATTTTAAAGGCAGACGATTTAGTTAAAAAATATAAGCAACGTGCTGTGGTGAACCACGTATCGTTCGAGGTTTCGCAGGGCGAGATCGTAGGGTTACTGGGGCCCAACGGTGCGGGGAAAACTACCTCCTTCTACATGATAGTAGGTTTGATCAAACCAAACGAAGGCACCATTTACCTGGATGACGAGAATATAACCACCGACCCGATGTATCGCCGCGCGCAAAAAGGGATAGGTTACCTGGCGCAGGAAGCATCGGTTTTCCGCAAGCTTTCGGTAGAGGACAATATTAAAGCCGTGTTGGAAATGGGTACCATGCCCAAAGAGCACCAGCGTGATAAACTGGAGCAATTGATAGACGAATTTAGCCTGCATAAAGTACGCAAGAACCGCGGCGACCTGCTTTCGGGCGGGGAACGCCGCCGTACCGAGATTGCGCGCGCATTGGCCGCCGAGCCAAATTTTATCCTGCTGGATGAGCCTTTTGCCGGTGTAGACCCGATAGCGGTGGAAGAGATACAAACCATGGTGGCCAAGCTAAAGCACCGCAACATAGGCATACTGATAACCGACCACAATGTACAGGAAACCCTGTCGATAACCGACCGGGCATACCTGCTTTTTGAGGGAAAAATATTAGAATCGGGCGTGCCCGAGGTTTTGGCAGAGAATGAAATGGTAAGAAAAGTGTATCTTGGTTCAAACTTTGTGCTGAAACGGAAGACATTTGTTTAGGCTTCGCCGTCATTTGCTTCGCGTCATTAGTCATTTTGGCTTCGCCGGCATTGAATTATTAAATGCCTGATGACCAATGCCTAATGACTATTGACCCAATGCCAGCGAAGCGGAATAACCAATGCCTAATGACCGTTGACCAATGACTATCGCCTAAATTATGCCAATTATTAACTCTGTATTTACCTGGTTCATCAAAAAGCGTATCCACCAGATAGAGCTTTTTAAGAAATATCCCAATGAAGTGCAGGAGGAATGGTTCGAGCAATTGATATCAGAAGCGGAAGGGACCGAATGGGGAAAGAAGTATCATTACAAGGATATTACCAGCCTTAAAAATTTTAAGGAGCAGGTACCTATTCAAAATTACGATACGCTTAAACCCTACATCGAAAGGATGCTGAAGGGTGAACAAAATGTGCTTTGGCCCACGGAGATCAGGTGGTTCGCCAAATCGTCGGGTACCACCAGCGATCGCAGCAAATTTATCCCGGTGAGCGAGGAGTCGCTGGAAGAGTGCCATTTTAAGGGTGGCAAGGATATGCTGACCCTGTATTTCAACAACCGGCCAAATGCAAGGATATTTACGGGTAAATCGTTAACGCTTGGCGGCAGCCACCAGGTGAACCAATTGTATGCCGATACATTTTTTGGCGATCTTTCGGCGGTGATCATGAAAAACCTGCCGCTTTGGGCCGAATTTTACCGCACACCCCATCTTGATATAGCCCTGCTCGAGAATTTTGAGGAGAAGATAGAAAAGATGGCCCACGCCACCAAAGATGTGAACGTGACCAGCCTGAGCGGCGTGCCTACCTGGAATATATTATTATTTAAACGCATACTCGAAATAACGGGCAAAAGCAACCTGCTTGAAGTATGGCCGAACCTGGAGCTGTATTTCCACGGAGCGGTGAACTTTACGCCCTATCGCGAACAGTTCAGGCAACTGATACCAGCCGATGACATGTATTACCTGGAAACCTATAATGCCTCTGAGGGATTTTTTGGTTTGCAGGATCAATCCGATTCGGACGATATGCTGCTGATGCTGGATTACGGCATCTTTTACGAGTTTTTACCGCTGGAACACCTGCACGATGAAAATCCTAAAACACTCTCGCTTGATGAAGTGGAGCTGGGAAAGAACTATGCACTCATTATAAGCACCAACGCCGGTTTGTGGCGTTATATGATAGGCGATACCATCCGGTTCTCATCCCTTTCGCCCTACCGGATACAGATAACCGGCCGCACCAAACATTTTATAAACGCCTTTGGCGAGGAGCTGATCATCGACAATGCCGAGCGTGCGCTGGACGAAGCCTGCAGGCAAACCGGCGCCATCATTAAAGAATACACGGCGGCGCCGGTTTACTTTAAAGGCGACGAGTGCGGGGCGCATGAATGGATCATCGAGTTTGAACAGAAACCGGCGGAATTTGACCGTTTTGTCGATCTGCTGGACGAAACCTTGAGACGTATCAACTCTGATTACGATGCCAAACGCTTTAAGGATATGGCCCTGCGGCGCCCCATTGTGCGCCAGGCAGCAGAGGGCACTTTCTTTAACTGGATGAAGGAAAAAGGTAAATTGGGCGGGCAGCATAAGGTGCCGCGCTTAGCTAACGACCGGGAGTATATCGATTCGATATTGCTGCTGATGGAGTTGGTGGAGTAGGCTGATGCCAGCGATCACAACTTTTTCCCAAAACAAATACTTGTTTCCATCCCAACATACGGCCCGTAGTTGGGTATGATATCATAACCTTGTTTTTTATAAAAGGCAATGGCTTCCAGTTGTTTGCTTGCAGTTTCCAGGTTAACGGCAGAGTAGCCTTCTTCTTTTGCCCACACTTCCAGTTCGTTCAGGATACCTGAGGCCAGGCCCTGCTTGCGCTCGGACGGCTTAACGAACATTCTTTTTATTTCGGCCGTATTTTTATCGATCTTTTTAAAACATCCGCAACCCGCAGGAATATCGTTTACGTAGGCTATTACAACGGTATCCAGGTTGCTGATCTGGTTAAATTTATCATACACCACCTGCAACTCGCCATACTTTTCGTGCAGCTCGTGGTTTAGCAGTGCTGCCAGGTAGGGGAAATCCGGGTCGTTGGCCTCGGTCCGTTTTATCGTGATCGATTTTGCGGGCATGGTCGCGTTTCAAATGCTGCCCTAAGATAAAGAAGAATTACAATTTTTTCCGCATGCAAATGCTGTTGTCCAAGCCATCGTAAGGGCCATAGTTAATAGTTGTGGCATAGCCCGACCGTTCGTAAAGGTGGATGGCTTCGGGCTGCTTGCGCCCGGTCTCGAGTATGGCGTGGTTGAAGCCCTTTTCCCTGGCCCAAAGTTCAAGTTCGTTGAGTATGCGGGCGGCAATGCCCTGGCCGCGGTACGACGGTTCAACATACATCCGTTTGATCTCGGCGGTGTTGTCGCTGAATTTGCGGAAACAGCCGCAACCTACGGCCTGTTGTTCATTATAAGCAACCACTATGGTATCCAAGTCAGCCACCTGGTTTAATTCGTTGTAGACGGATTGCACACTACCATAACGTTCGCGCAGGTCGTGGTCCATTAAAACCACGAGGTATTGAAAATCGCGGTTAGCGCCGTCGGTTCTGAGCAGCGTAACCAGGCTGTTTTTGTTCATAAGCTAAGCAGACCATTACAACGTGTTCAAACGATGCAATGTTTTCGAGCTTAAAAATAAATAAACGAAATGAATAAAATTAATATACCGTGCTTATTTTATGGGAAGCGGCGCCGGCGTTTACAGTAAAGGATTGTTTTAAAAACGACCTGAAACGGGACCATAAATTGGGGCGCACGGGCATGGTGACCGGGTTATCTGCAGGCGGCTGATCGCCGGTGCTATCACCGGGCGTTTCGGCAAATTCTTCAAAGTTTTCGCGAAGTACCTGTTCGCGTATATCGGGCACACGATTTACGATCTCATCGAGTTCCGTGAGCTCGCTAAGGGTAGCTGTGCCTGCTTTTTGCCTTTTGATGAGGATGTAATACCTGTCCTGCGAAAAGGTACGGCGTTCGAGTGTTTTGCGGAAATAAGACATAGTAAATTGCTTCCGTATTTATCATATCAAATGCAATGCCGATTATATAATATGCTGATTATTAACATTTTAAATCTTAATAATATCTGTACGCTGAACTATTTTGATACAGGCATTGTTCGTTTTCGTACGGGGTTCAGCACAAAAATCCTGTGGTGTTTGTTGCATTGTGTTAAGGGAATGCGTAATGATATAAAAAAGAACCTGTTATGAAAAGACTCCTTATCCTACTTGCAATATCTGTATTCGCAATTACCGCCTGCAAAAAATCATCAGTAAACTCTGTACTTGCAGGCAAATGGGAACTTCGGCACCAAAATGGAGGATGGGGATACGACTCGACCTACGTGGCCGGAAACGGTAATATCTTTGATTTTTATGGAAATAACAGGTTTAAACGGTATGAAAAAGGGGCATTGGCCGAGCAAGGCACCTTTCATATCCAAAAGGCGACCAAAGAGCTGGGCTCTACCGACGTAATTATTTTTAATAATGATGTTTACGGCGAACCTTTAGAGCTAAGCAACGGCACCCTGAGTATAGGCACTTCGGCCGCCGATGGCATTATAAACCACTACCAAAAGATAGCAGATTAAGTCATGAAAAAATATTTAGCCATCGTGGTTATCATCGCAGCATTCAGCGCCTGTAAAAAGAACAATGTGCTTTTGCCGGGTTTGACAGGTAAATGGGAGCTTAGGCATACCTATGGAGGGTTTTTATCTCACGATTCAATCTATGCAGCGGGCAACGGTCACATGTACCAGTTTAACCGGGACAGCACTTACAAAAAGTTTGATACGGGCAGCCAGTCAGCGCAGGGTATATACCATATCCGCCACGATAATAACTACCAGATGAAGGCAGGGTTTAGCATTTTGTTTGACAATGCTACTTCGGGCGAACCAATAGCCATATACGAAGGGGAGCTGACCATAGGAACGTCTGTAGCTGACGGCGTTACGTACGAATATGTCAAGGTAAATTAGCATGAAAAGGTGCATTTTACTTATCGTGATAAGCATAGCCTTGTCAGCCTGCAAAAAAACACATGTGTCCCCCGTCACACCGGGCCTTTTCGGCAAATGGGAAATGCGGCTGAAGATGGGCAGTATTGCCGGGTTCGATTCGACCTTTAAAGCCGGAAACGGCCGGATATTGCAATTGAAGAGCGATAGTACTTACGCACAGTACAGTAAGAACAGGTTAGTTAACCAGGGAACTTTTCATATCAGACCAAGTGACTTTCCGTCGCCAGGCTCAAAGGCAATATCTTTTGATGGCAGTGATTATGCAGATGTTTTCATCCTGAAGGGAGATAGCCTGCAGATAGGTATGGATTTTGATGATGGGATAGAGACCCGTTATGTAAAAATATCGGACAATTAACCGCTAACCGCCCTAAATATCTTTATCGCTTCTACAGCCTCTTTCACATCGTGCACACGCAGGATGCAGGCACCTTTCATCAATGCTATAGTATTTAATGCCGTGGTGGCATTTAACGCATCTTCGGCGGTGCCGCCGGTAACGCTGTAAACCATCCGTTTGCGCGAGACACCAACCAGGACGGGTAATTGCAAAATGGCCAACTCCTGCAGCCGGTTCATCAAAGCATAGCTATGTTCCGGCATTTTGGCAAAGCCGAAGCCGGGGTCGACGATCACATCGTGTACGCCAAGTTGGGTTAGTTGATAGGTTCGCTCCGCAAAATAATCCAGTACTTCTATAAAAATATCGTCATATTTTGCCAGCTGGTTCATGTTTTGCGGCGTGCCTTTCATGTGCATCAGGATGTAGGGTACCTGTAGCCGCGCTACCGTGGCAAACATTTCTGCGTCCAATTGCCCGCCTGAAATATCGTTGATGATATGAGCACCTGCTTTTATGGCTGCCTCGGCCACCTTCGCTCTGAAAGTATCTACAGACAGTATAGCATCCGGATAGATTTTTGCAATTGCCTCAACAACAGGCAATAAGCGGTCTGCTTCCTCCTGCCCCAAAATATCATCCGCCCCCGGGCGCGATGAATACGCGCCTATATCCAATATGTCAGCGCCTTCGTTCAGCATTTTTTCGGCCTGCTGCAAAGCGGAGGAAACATCCATTTTACGGCTGCCGGCATAAAAGGAGTCGGGCGTGATATTGATGATGCCCATCACCTTCGGCACGCTCAGATCGATGAGTTTGCCACCGGCATTGATGGTTCCTTTTTTGCGAAAAAATGTATCTTTAGCCACGGTTTTTAGTTGAAAGGTTGTAATGTCCAAAGGTTGTAAAGTTACTTTACTTTTATAATCCTTTATAGCTATCCGGCTCAACATTACAACTTTCCAACCTTACAACTTTCCAACAAAATAATACATTGAGTAACACAGCAGCAGAATACGACGCGGTAATTAAGAATTGCAAGGGCCTTTTTATGAAAAAGACCCGCGACTACGGCACCGCGTGGCGCATATTGCGTATCGAATCTATCACCGACCAGATATTTATCAAGGCGCAGCGCATCCGTACCCTGGAGGAAAAGAAAATATCCAAAGTTGATGAAGATATCACCGGCGAATATATTGGCATAGTCAATTACTGCGTTATTGCCATGATGCAGCTGGATAGCGGTCCGGATACGCCTACAGAGCTTTCGGTAGAGCATGTAAGCAAGTTGTTCGACGAAAAGGCCAATGAGACGCGCGACCTGATGTTCGCCAAAAATCATGATTATGGCGAAGCCTGGCGCGATATGCGCGTTAGCTCCATGACCGACCTGATATTGATGAAGCTGCTCCGCGTAAAACAGATCGAGGATAATAAGGGCCTCACCCTGGCGTCGGAGGGGGTGAAGGCCAATTACCAGGATATGCTGAACTATGCCGTTTTTGCATTGATAAAACTCGGGGTGAAATGAGAACGAAACTGGTTTGGATCTGCCGTATATTGGTTGGACTGTTGTTCATTTTCTCGGGCCTGATCAAGATCAATGACCCGCTGGGGTTTTCGTACAAATTGCAGGAATATTTCGAGGTGTTCCACATTACTTTCCTGGATAGCCTGGCACTGGTTATAGCGATCGTTTTATGTACATTGGAGATCATACTGGGCTTTGCCCTGCTCATCGGCGTGCGTGCTGTGTCCGTTGCGTGGGGTTTATTGCTGCTGATCATTTTCTTCGGGTTCCTGACTTTCTATTCGGCATATTTCAAAGTGGTGCAAACCTGCGGCTGTTTTGGCGATGCCATACCGCTTACGCCCTGGCAATCGTTCAGTAAAGACATGGCGCTGCTGGCGCTGGTATCGGTGATATTTGTAAACCGCAGGGATATCAAGCCACTCTTTGGCAAGCAAACAGGTGACAGGGCATTGTACGCTTCCATCATCATCGCCCTTGGCATTGGTTTTTATACCTACAGCTTTTTACCGGTTATCGATTTTCTGCCTTATAAGGTCGGCGCTAACATTCCTGACGAGATGAAAACACCGCCGGGGGCGAAGCCTGATGAATACGAGATCACCTATAACCTGAAAAACAGTAAAACGCGTGAAACCAAAACCATGACCGACAAGGAATACATCAAAAGCAATATCTGGAAAGATAATAGCTGGGCGGTTATAGGTAACCCCGAAAGTAAACTGGTTAAGCGCGGCTTCACGCCAAAGATCATCGACCTGAACATTAAGGATGCACAGGGGAACGACTATACGAAGGAACTTTTCGCAAATCCGTTCAATAACTTTGTTATTGTGGCCTACGATCTTAGCAAGACCAACACCGATGCTATGGGACAGTTGAATGCCTTAGCTATCAACATGGCGCAGAATTACAATACCCGTACGGTGCTGCTGACCTCGAACTCGCCGAAGGATGCGGAGGAATTCAGCAAAAAGAATCATTTGATCATGGAGATATTTTATGCGGATGCTGTGCCGCTGAAAACTATGATACGAGCGAATCCAGGCATATTTTTGATGAAGAACGGCACGGTGATCAATAAATGGCATTACCATTCGATACCGAACTACGATAACCTGGTGAAACAGTATTTTCAAAAGTAAAGCGATGATCGGCTACCTGCTCCGGAAAATTGGCTACGGGCTGGCAGTAATGCTGGGGATAGTGGTAGTGGTGTTCTTCCTGTTCAATATCCTGCCGGTGGACCCGGCCAGGATGACACAGGGCCAGCGCGCTGATGTGCAGTCGTTGCAGGCAGTACGTAAGGAATTCGGGTTGGATAAACCTGTTCCGGTGCAGTTTGCGTATTATATCAATGATCTTTCGCCAATCGGCTTTCATGATCGTACACCCGAAGAGCAGCAGCGTTATCATTATGTTACGCTGATACCGGTGTCGAAAGCTAAGGTGATCGCCCTCAAATGGCCGTACCTGCGCCGCTCGTACCAGACACATAAAGAGGTTGCCCCCCTGCTGATGGGCGTGATACCCAACACGCTGATATTGGCTACCACCGCTATGATATTTGCGATCATTATCGGCGTTTTCCTGGGTACGCTGAGCGCGGTGCACAAGGATACCTGGATAGACAGGGCGTCGGTTGCTTTTTCGACCCTGGGAATTTCGGCGCCGTCGTTCTTCGCGGGCATTCTCATCGCCTGGATATTCGGCTTTGTGCTGGCTAAATATACCGGACTTAATATGTCGGGCAGTTTGTATAGCTATGACCCATTCAAAGGGGAAATGATCACCTGGAAAAACCTGGTATTGCCCATGGTTACGCTGGGCTTGCGGCCGCTGGCCATTATCGTGCAGCTTACCCGCAGCGCCATGCTGGATGTGCTGGGGCAGGACTATATCCGCACGGCCCGTGCAAAAGGATTAAGCGAACGGGCCGTTATTTATCGTCATGCTTTAAAGAATGCGCTCAACCCGGTAATAACGGCCATTGCCAACTGGTTTGCCTCATTATTAGCCGGTTCGTTTTTTGTCGAATACGTGTTTGGTTACAACGGATTAGGCAAAACTACGGTAGATGCGCTCGAAATGTCCGACTTTCCGGTAGTAATGGGCTCTATTCTGTTTATTACTTTTATTTTTGTGGTCATTAATATCCTGGTCGACTTCCTATATGTGTGGATAGACCCCAGGGTAAAACTGAGCTGAAATTAAACTATGAAGATATTCCTCACCGGGTTTATGGGCAGCGGCAAAACCACCTTAGGCCGCAAACTGGCTGCCCGTATGAACTATGAATTTATCGACCTGGATCATAAGCTGGAGCAGCAGGTGGAGCTAAGCATAGCCGAATACTTTACGCTTTTTGGTGAAGATTCTTTCCGTAAACTCGAAGCCGAAGTATTGCGCAAAACGCCTTACCCGGAAAATGCGGTCATCTCTACCGGCGGCGGGCTACCGTGTTTTTTTGACAATATGGAATGGATGAAGGCCAACGGCAAAGTGGTATATATTAAACTTTCGCCCAAAACCCTGGCCGACAGGCTGGAAACGGGCAAGGAGGAGCGCCCCTTGTTGCAGGACAAGCACGGAGACGCACTGGTTGAATTTATTGAAAACAAACTCGCCGAACGGGAACCATTTTACGCACAAGCCAACATCATTGCCGATGGATTGAGTTTAACTGCGGAACGGATGGAGCAGATATTGATGGTGGGTTAATAAACTACTGTCATTGCGAGGAGGAACGACGAAGCAATCTCTTAACAAGCATAGGTACGGGGTTGCTTCGTTGCGCCACGCGCCGCCCACCCCCTGCGCCTCGCAATGACATAGTGGTAGAGATATAAGCCTACATTACATCAAATACACTGCATCCTCTTTGCCGGTTTCGCTCAGAATTACTTCTACATGTTCTTTTAGCAACGTGGATAGCGCTATGCCGGCGTAATCGGTAGTAACCGGGAAGCTTTTGTGGTTGCGGTCTATCAGTACTACGGTGCGTAGTTTTTTCAGGGGTACGTCCAGGAACACCCCAAAGCCATAGGCCAGGGTTTTGCCGCTGTTCAGTACATCATCTACCAAAATAACAGCCTTGTTGTGGCAAACCTGTATATCCGTATCAGTGGTAGCCTTCAGGCTGCTGCTTTGCTTGTCCAGCTCGATGGTCATCAGTGTGCTTTTGAACGGGGCTATTTTATCCAAAATACCCTTTATCCTTTCGGCCAGGTAATTGCCGCGCGGCTTGATACCGGCAATCACAATTTCCTGCTCATCAAAATTATCCTCGAGCAATTGGTATGCAATGCGGTCAATCTTCTGGTCTATCTGGTGCTGGTCGAGTAAAAGGAGCTTTTTGTCGGATGATTTCATTTTGTTGGAATGTTATAAGGCCGGAAAGTTGAAGCGTTTGCGTAAGCGCCTGTTCCCAAACCTGATGTAAAGATATAACCAACTTTACAACATTCAAAAGATTGTCAAGTAATAGCCGCCCGTTTGCCTCACCCTAAATCCCTCTCCAAAGGCGAGGGACTTTTCGTTTTTACCTTAATCTTTCTGATAAGGGTAGTACACAAAATTGGCTCCTTCAGGCACAATAACGAACATGCACATATAATCGTCGGGGTTTTTATAGGATTTGATGAAGCGTTCCTTAAGTACATCTTTGATGATACCCTTTTCTACAAATTCTTCCAGCGTGGATGCCTGTATGGTCCATTCCGTGTTCAGGTCGTGCCGGTCCAATATCAGTTCGCCCAGTTTTACTTCATGCTGATGGGCAACAAAAATGGGGTAGCGCGATAACCCTTCCACCATAATTTCCACCGCCACCTCGTGTATCGATTCGCTGTACAGCTTCAGGTCTTTTTCCAAACTTACCAGCGGACTCTCCTTTTTTTCCGCTTCCTGGCCGCTGCCTTCGTTTAATAATTCTTCCGGATCCATTTCTTTGTCTGAACTAAGATTTATAAGATTCAAGGATTATAAGATAAACTATCATTTTCGACTGATCTCTAATCACTATTTAACTAATCACTAACCTCTAATCACCAACAAAACCACATTTTCTACATGCTGCGTATGCGGGAACATATCCACGGGCTGTATTTTTACGACGTCATATTTCTCTTTCAATACTACCAAATCACGGGCCTGGGTGGCGGGGTTGCAGCTTACGTAGACTATCTTTTCTGCTTCAATTTCCATTAGCCGGGCTACCACGTCCGGGTGCATGCCCGCGCGCGGCGGGTCGGTGATGATCACATCGGGTTTGCCATGTGTTGCTACAAACTCCGCGTTCAGCACATCTTTCATATCCCCTGCGTAGAATTTGGTATTGATGATATTGTTGATCTGCGAATTGATCTTTGCATCTTCTATAGCCGATGGCACATATTCAACCCCGACAACCGCCTTTACCTGCCCGGCTACAAAATTAGCAATAGTGCCCGCTCCCGTGTAAAGGTCATAAACCAGCTCGTCGCCTTTAAACCCGGCAAAGTCGCGGGTAATTTGGTATAGCTTCAGTGCCTGTACCGAATTGGTTTGGTAAAATGATTTCGGCCCGATACGGAAACGGACGGTTTTGCCGTTGCCATCGATCATTTCTTCGTAGATATATTCCGGTCCGCGCCAGGCTATCACTTCCTGGTCGAAGATAGTATCGTTTTTCTTTTGGTTGACGATGTACAGCAGCGAAGTTATTTCCGGAAAACTTTGATCAATAAAACTCATCAGGCCATTTATCTCTTCCTGCGTGGTATAGGCGAAAACCACGATCACCATCAGCTCGCCGGTTGACGAAGTGCGGATAATAAGGTTGCGCAGCGCGCCTTCATGCTGCTTCAGGTTATAAAAGCTGATGCCCTGCTGCTTGGCATAATCGCGGATGCGATTGCGCAGATCGTTCGACGGATCGGCCTGCAGGTAGCAGTGTTTTACGTCCAGTATCTTATCGAACCGGCCGGGGATGTGAAAGCCGAGGGCGTCCATATCAGGCGCATCTTCGGTGCGGTTCTCGCCGTCGTTCAGCCAGCGCTTGTTGGAGAAGGTAAATTCCAGCTTATTGCGGTAATACCTGTCGGCCGGCGATGGTGCAATAGGCAGCATACCGCTCACATCAATTTTAGCTAAATGACCCAAGGCCCCTTCAACGGTTTTTTGCTTAAATTTAAGCTGCACATCGTAGGTCATGTGCTGCCACTTGCAGCCGCCACAGGTACCAAAGTGCTCGCAAAATGCTTCGGTGCGAAAATCAGATGGTTTTTTGAGTTGTGTTATTTTGGCTTCGCCAAAGTTTTTTTTACGGCGGTAAACCTGCACATCTGCTATATCGCCGGGAACGGCCTTTTCCACAAAAAGCACAAAGTCACCGGCTTTACCCACGCCCTTGCCTTCCTCGGCGATGTCAATGATAGCAACGTTCTCAAAAAACAGGTTATTGGCAGCTTTATTCATCAGGCTGCAAAGTTAAACTTTATAAGTTTTTAACCTATATAGAATATTTGCTCTGTGAACTTAGTGCCTTCTTTGCGTCCTCTGTGGTAAATTTAACCACTGAGTGCACAGAGGAGTGCGCAGAGAAATACGGAGTATTAACGCCGGGAGATTACTGAAAATGACAGCCTATGCGGGTGTAACCTATTAAATAAACAGATTCAAAACAGATTGCCAAAAGTCGTCTGCTTCCAGGTCTATCTCTTCTATTTCAAATTGCTCTTCAATTTGTTCGGATACTTCAATTAATTCACGGCTCATGGGTAAATGATTTTATTGATGGCAATATAGCATTATTTATACCAAAAACCAAAATGGTATTTGATTTATTTTTGATGATCCTTGTCATTTTTTTCGGCGTGGGGTGGAGAGTACTTGGTTGACTCACCGGTTATTGCTCCGCCCTACAATCTATCTATTTCAAGCAATGAAGAGGGTTTGTGATTTAATACAAATACACCGTCCTCGCTTTCCGCTCGATAAGCAAAACGCAGTTCATGGCTAATAATACCATCAGCCCATCATAGGGAAAAGCCTGGATGAGCGTACTGTCAAAGTCGCCCTGGGTACCGTTGTAAATGGTCCACGCCAGGAAAATGATATTGCCGCTAATTGTTATGACGCGCATAAAATTTATCAATCGTTTGTAGAACATGGTGTTGATTTTAGTGTGATCTGTTCATTTGGTTCCGGCCCGCACCCTTTACTACTAAAAAAGTATTAATTGCCAGTAATGCGGCAAGTATCATGTAGCCGAGAAATTGATCGAAAGTAACAGCGAATAGTTCTGTCAGGCGATCGTACAGGATCGAAAAAATGAATATGACGTTGCCGCTAACGGCAGTGAATTTAACAAGGTTGATGAGGCGTTTAGTTTTCATTGGAATTGATTGGTGGAGTATTAGAAGTGGATGATATTGGGGGGCTTACAGGTGGATCTGTTTTGAAAAACCAAATTCCTGATACTATACAAATGCTATTGGTTAAGCTTACGGCGAGGATATCGTGTTCTATGCGTAAAGACCAAATCCCGCAAAACCAGTAAATAGTAAGTAATGTTAAAGCAATCCCGATGAGTGACAACACACTTTTTTGAATTATGTGAACTTTTATGGTGCGTGTTACAATTTCAACTACTAGACCAAATAATAGCCATGTCAAGAAGGAAAACGTCAATTCGATGACTACTAAAACATGATAGACTTGCAGCAGGGATAAGTTAAATTTACCAGTCGAATAAAAAAAAGGATAGACTATAAGGCCTATCGGACCAAAAAGAGCGGCAACCAGCCAAACTTTTGAAGAATACTCACCTTGATAAAATTTCATGTCAATCACTTTAAAAATGGGCGAAGCCCGCAGGCCCCGCCCGGTGATAAGGGTTTAAGGTTTGTCCCAATTGATCTTTCGCGAGGAATACATCAGCGCGGCTACGATGATAAACAGCGCGATACTGCCCATCAGTAACGAGAGATCCTCCAATTGGATGAGTACATAGATGAACGAGTAGAAAAGTGTCAAAATAAAGGTGAACACAATGGCGGCTTTTCCGTTTTTCAGCAGCGACGCCAGGAAAGTGGCTATCAGGCCGATGGTGGCGACGGACGCTATCAGGTACGCAATGTTATATCCTACCTGTTCGGAAAAGGAGAGCAGCAGCGTGTAATAGATGATCATGGCAGCGCCGATGAGGATATAATTGAACACATGCACCTTCTGCTTCCTGATCATTTCGGTCAGGAACAACGACACGAAAGTGAGCATGATGATGAGGATAGCGTATTTGCTGGTGCGCATAGTTTTCTGGTAGTCGTCGACAGGCAGTTTAAACTTGATGCCGAAAGTAGCGTCGGCTGATCTTTTATCGTTGGTCAGCAGATCGTTATCCTGCACCCACTGCTGCGGGAACGGCCGGTTATAATACAGCATACGCCATTTTGCCGAGAAGCCCTTATCGTTTACCACGCGGGTGTCGGGCAGGTACCTGCCGCCGAAACTCGGGCTGGCCCAGTTGCCCGTCAGTTCCACATCGGTAGTTTTACCAATGTGGAGGAAATTAATCTCCTGGCTGCCTTTGATCTCCAGGCTGAAGGCGAAGGGCACCGGGTTGTTGAGCTGCCCGTCCAGGTTTACTGCAACCTGCAGGCTATTGGCGAACGGCCTGTCGCCGGCGGCAGGTTCGGCGGTCAATGTTTGCCCGGCTACGGTTACCTGCGGGTTGGTTTTCAGTCCCTTCAGATCGTTTATGCTGAAAAGGAGCGAAGCCTTCCCGGGGATCAGTTGTTCGGGCTTGAGGGATAGCGATGCCAGGTCGGCTTTGGTAAAATTACCCGAAACCTTAATGGTGCCATTATAAACAGGCACGGCGTAAATACCGCGGTGCAGCACTTCGGAACTGATGTTGCCTTTGTAACTAAGCTCGTTTGGCAGTACATACAGCGTTTTGATAACCTCTGTTGTAGTAAGCTGACCCTTGCTATCACTTTGGGTTTGCTGATCGCGGTAGGGTATGGCCAACACCGGACCCTGTATCAGCTGGTCGCCCGAATACTGGTCGGTAACCGTTTTTACGGTGTCATCCTGCCGTTGGGCACGTTCCTGTATCAGGCTATTGATCATTGCCGAGGGTATCAGCAATACCAGTATCAGTATCCCGATGAAAATTAATTTGATCGTTACCGACTCCCTGAGCCAGTGCAGAAATCCTTGTGGTTGCGGTTGTTGTTCTATCATATTGATTTTATAAAAGTACTTTGTATTTCAAAGTGTTTAGGTAAAAAAAATTAGATCTTCTTTTGTTGTTTTATTAATTGTTCAAGGGCGTCCAGGTGATCCTTAAAAGCTTTTTTACCCTTTTCAGTAGCCTCGTAATTGGTATTGGGCTTGCGGCCCAAAAAACTTTTATGCACGCTGATGTATTCCTCGCGCTCCAACCCTTTCAGGTGCGAAGCCAGGTTGCCGTCGGTAATATTCAGCAGGTCCTTAAGCGAGTTAAAGTCGTAGCGTTCATTTGCCACCAGCACACTCATTACCTGCAGCCTAACCCGGTTCTCAAAGGCTTTATCAAGTTTATCAAAAGCTATATTCACCTATCGTATTTTAAATAAATGCGCGCGCCGTAAACAATATGCAGCACGCCGAAACCAAGCGCCCAAAATAGCAAACCGTGGCCGGGTAAACAAGCGGCAATTAAGCCTAAAATGATCTCGCATAACCCCAGGTATTTTACGTCGGCAAAGGTAAAAGTGCCAGCACTGAAAAGGGCGAGCCCATAAAAAATAAGGGATGCCGCCGACACGATGCCATAGTGGTGATGCAGCAGCAGGATAAGGATGAGTATGCCCCCCGATAACAGCGGTACGGCCATGTGATAAATCAGCGAACGGCTTACCGAGCCCCACATTTGCTGGCCTTTGCGTTTGGCCTGGCGGTTACTTAAAGCTACTGCTGTAAGTATCGATGTCAAAAGAACTGCAACTGCAATCAACAAAAGCTTTACAATTAAAGGCAGGTAATCGGCCTGGTTGTAATACAATAAGCCGATATTATGCGTACGGGCGGTCTCGTCACCCATCTTCTTCATTAGAATATAATTGGGATCGTTATTGATGACCATATAGGCAATGCCAGCCCCTATCAGCGCATAAATACCCGCGAGTATGCCTGACAACCCGCTGAGGGATATGAATTTTGACGAGCGCTCCATGATGCTGCGGATGGACGCGAGCTCGTTTTGCAATTCTGTTTCTTCCATTGAAAAAGCACTTTGAGTTGCAAAGTAAAATAAAGAAAATGAGTATTGCAAATTTTTGTTTGGGTGTGGCATGTAAAGTGGGTCGAATGTGTTTTATTTTCGCCTGAAACCTGCCCGGCGGGATACCGGCAGCAAGCGTACGTTAATAAAAGTTAGCACCCTATCCTTTAAAGAGGGTGATACAAGGCGGGCCATTGGTCATCAACCATGCTACAACGCTATATGAATGTTCGAGCCCAGCAAGCCGCCGTTATCGAGCACATAGGTGAAGCCTTGCGGTACGCTGCTTACTTTTACCCCCGACACATTAATATTGTCGGTAACGAGACCGGGAGTGGAGTTATAGATATAAAGGAGGCTGCTTTTGAAGCTGGCTATGGCTCCGCCGGTTATGGTGAGATTGCCGGGGCAATTATCAAGCTGGACGGCGGCATTGCCTATACCGTTTCCGTTGATATCGCAGTTGATCACCTTTACCAGGCTGGTTTTTTGAAGATTGATAGCAAATGTATTTGGCGACGAGACAGACAGGGTACAAGCCGAAATAGTAAGATTTTTGGTTTGGTAATAAGCCTGTATACATTCCATGCCGGTGCCCGAAATTTTGTCGCCCGTGATCTGTACATTGTTCGAGCCGACGTCGCCGTCTATCAATTCGCCTACGGCGCCCGAGCCGGATATGATATTGTTTTGCCCCGTACACGACTGGCAGTTGGCATATTCTATCCCTTCCTGGCTTACATTATTGCAGGTATTTCCTTTTACGGTATTGCCCGAGCAGTCGACCATGCTGATGCCGATGGCGCCGGATGTGGTGGTATTGCTTTCGATAAGGGTATTGTTGCAACGCCTAAGTTCCATCCCCTGGGCTGAAAGGTCGGTTGGATTGACCGGCATTTTGATGGTATTATTCGCGATAACCCAACCCGAAGTTGTGATGCTGCTGTTAGAGAGGTTACCCCTGATGCCTATAGCCATCTGCTGGATGGTGGCGGGCGGCAGCATACTGCGGTCGACGGTATTATTGCTAAACGTACCGCCGGCTGTTACCGCGTTTTCCGCATTAAAAAAGAAGCCGATATATCCTGTGTTGGAGATGCTGCAATAAGTTACCGATGTGCTGTCGACCGCGGCCGAATAAATGCCGTAGGACGAAAAGGCGGATATATTAACATGCGATACAGAACATTTGGCGGCGGTGATGTTGATGGCTCCGTAACCGGCGGGGTTGCCCGCGGTTTGGTTGTTCCAGCTGCCGGTGATGGTTCCGTTGCTAACCCGCACCCCCGGGGCCGAAACGGTTATGGCATAACTGTAAGGATTATTGGTGATGAGGTTGATGGTGGCGCCATTCAGATCGAGCGAGTGGGTAAGTTTTAACCCGGTTACGTGGTAGGTTTTTCCCGCTTCGAGGGTAACATCACCGGTATTAAGCTGGCTCTGAATGGTTTGAGTATCGTTATCAATTAATACGACGTTGCCGCTATCGGTACCGGCCGATTTTCGGCAGCTTGAGACAGATATAGAAAGTACCACGCATAATAATGCTATAGGTAATCTTTTTCTCATCAATAATTTACTTTAACAGGGGTTACTATACCGTCACCGATCAGTATAAAAATATAAAATTATTTGCGCAATAAAAAATAGTTGCGGGTTACAACTATGCAATAGGTGTGCCGCAACGGGCTTTTTGAGGGTGAACTGATTAAAAAGGATGATAAAGGGATAAGTTGCATGAGTATCTGAACGGGTGGCGGGCAACCTGTAAATCATCAAGGGTTAACATGGTTAACACAATTCAGCTTATTTTCGAGCTAATTATTTGATTATCAAAAAATTAAATAAAATGCGCGTTAACCATAATTATTTTTTTTTCAATAGAAAATATTTTGTATTTGCCGACGCGGTTATAGCTTGAATCACATCAGCTACTTTTCCACCCAATAATCAACCACGGTTACTTTTTCCATGAGATTCGGCAGCAATTGGGTGAAAGCCTTGTGTGCCGGGTTTACCAGGTAATCGTCGCGGTCCTTTTCGCTGTCAAAAGTTAACACAAAGCAGTGGGTTAGGCCCTGGTTCAAATGCTCGGGGCTGTTGTTCACACCCCATTCAAAACTTTTGATGGTGTTAATTTGATTCGGCAGCGCTTTAAACGCAGTTACAACGCGGCTGATGGCTGCACTGTCGGCACCGGCTTTCCAGCCAAATAAAACCACGTGCCTTAATTGTTTATTCGCCGACTGCGCTTTTGCACTAACCGAGATGATGGCCAAAAGCAGCATACATACTGTTATTTTTTTCATGTTCTAACTTACCGTTATAATGCTGATTATCAAACTTTTTTTAGCGATGGGTAAAAAAAAGGATCATTCAATTGCTGCAGGCAACCGTTGCCATTGACGTAAAACCCCATGTATTTTGCCGCAATACGCCTTATGAAAGAGCTGTTTTTAAACTTTATTTTAGCGAGACAGAAAATTAACCCGACCCCATGAGAAAAGTTATTTGCGGCCTCAATGTCACCATCGACGGTTGCTACGATCATACCAAACTGAGCGGCAGCGAGGAGATACTTGAATTTTTTGACGGCCTGATGCAGGGTGTGGACCAAACCATTACCGGGCGCAAAATGTATGAGCTGATGGTACCCTACTGGCCCGAAGTGGCCAAAACGCAATCGGGTACACCGGCGGCAAATGCGTATGCCAAAACGGTTTCCGTTATCGATACCATCGTCATATCCCGTACCATGCAGCAGGTGGAAGGTGGCCCGCGCATTATCCGTGGCGGATTGGAGGACGAGGTGCGCAAGCTGAAACAACAGCCCGGCAAAAAGATATCCATCGGCGGCATGACCTTGCGCTCCCAATTAATGGCAGCCGGGCTGATCGATGAATTATACGTAGTGGTTCACCCGGTGATAGCGGGTGCGGGTCCGCGCTTATTTAATGATATAAGCCTGGGTGAAACCATTAAAATGGACCTGGTGGATACAAAAGTGTTCAAAAATGGGTGCGTGGTGCTGGGGTATGTGAAAGTGTGATAGCACCAAAGGCCGTCGTGCCTCTTATACCAAGTAAAAAATAAACGCGTGGCCTCAATTATCGCACCGTAACTATTACCCGCTGGTACCGGGTGAGCGATGGCGAGCCGTTGTCTGTTGCCTCGAATACCAGGTGTATGGTTTGGCCCGGCAGCGCATCTTTAGGTATTTCGGCTTCAGCTTGTTTGGCGTCGGCGTTAGTGATGTCAACCTTGCCGGGATAGCTGCCCGACCTGAACTGCCACCATTTTACCGTAAGGGCATTCCCGTCCGGGTCAGCCGCAGTGGCATTGAGGTGTATCTTTTCGCCGGCAGAGGCCATGATGTTCAGGGGCCCCTCGATGGTTACCACCGGCTCGTGGTTGGCGCCGGAATACTTTGGCGTTACCGACCATTTTAATCGCGCGGCAAAATCCTGCTGTGCCGCAGGAAAAAAATTTGGATAGGCCATGGCATCCGCAGCTTTATTGGCCTGCGCCGCGGACGAACTGAGCTTGGCCGCCATAGCGCTTGACGAGGTATCGCCCGTTTGGAAGAAGATGTTTTTCGCATTCGGGTCAATCACTTCGCGCCCGCCCCAGCCGCCGTACCAGCCCGCCTCGTAGGCGCGCAGGCCGTTGCCCAGCATATCCATAAACGTAGGGTCGTCGCCTTCGCCCAGCCACGATCCCTGCTCCTGCACGGGCATCCAAACCACGTAGCCCATTTTCCGCAGCTCGCCGGTGGTGTGCCCCGCCAGGCCGAAATAATCCATGATATCGCCCTTTACCATCTGCTTGCCATCGCCCCAAACACGGTACAGCGCGCCCAGCGGCCCCAGGCTGCTCACATTTGCCTTCATCCACGCCGCGGTCATGTAAACCGAATCTTCGGGCTTGGCCCTTAGCTGCGCACCGTAGCTGTAATTGGGCCCGCCGCGAAACTGCCGGTATTCGATACCCGGCCAGTTGGGTTTTATATAAGTGGCGTAGGTATCGTCCTGGTCGCCGGAGGGAAGCAAAACCACTTTTCGCGAGATCTTTTCCCTGATGCGCTCCCATTCAGTAGTGTACTGGTATTGGTCCTGTATCGATTTCAGCGCGCGGGCGATGGTGCTTTGGCCGCCCCAGGCGGTAATATACAGCTGCCCCGGCTTATCGTCCAGCATCAGCGAGCGGATGAGGTCGGAGCCCGGCGAGTCCTTCGAAATATCCCCGTCGAACTGGATATTGCCGTACCTGATCTTCGACCGCAGCAGGTCGGGCGAAGGGTAATTGGGGTTATGTATCTTTAAATTAGGGTATACTTTGGCATAAGCCTCTACCGCGTTATGAATAAAACGTTCGTCCTTTGCCCACCGCCACGACTCGCAGGGGCATAAATTCAACCCGAAACGTGCGTACTCCCTGCCCGGCACAAACCATTTTGTTCCCTTGCCGTCGCCTTTCCAATGGAAGGCGCTGCTGGCGTAAACTAGGCCCTCTACCTCCATGTCGCTGCTGTAAAGCAGGAAACGGATCATCGAGTTGTTATCGTCCAGCTCGGGGTCTGCAGTTACCACAATGCGCGGCCGTGCCGGCTGGTTTACAGTTTGCGCCTGCGTAGTATGGTAAACTACCGGCAGCATCAGCAAGGCCAGGGCATACCGGCCCATGCGGGCAGGTATACGTTTTAAATCCAGGTTCATAGATCGGGTTTGGTTAAACGAAGCTTGAATTAAACAATAATACCGAAAATAAATACGAAATAACAGCGTGTTTAAAAATTATTGTGTCAGAAAGACACGATAAGGGTAGTGGAGGGGGTGAATGGTGAATGGTGAATGGTGAATGGTGAATGGTGAATGGTGAATGGTGAATGGTGAATGGTGAATGGTGAATGGTGAATGGGGTGGGCAGGTGCGGCGAAATAGCTTATATGCGTTTTGGTAATGAATGTTTTTGTTAAACCGATGGCATTACCAGTGAAGTGCTGGCGGGTGCGCAATGGCGGGGGGGGGGGCGCCGCTATGGTGACGCGTTGGATGGAATTAAAGAATTCTCCGCCGCAGGGTCTCCTGCGGAAGACCCCGCGGGGACTAAACGTTTGTCATTGATTTACTATCTTAGCCAAAACCGAAGCTTCATCATCAAATGGAACGGCAGCAATTTTACTATAGCAAGTGGTACGCCTGGTACCCTTTTATCTATTTCGCTTTTTTCTTTGGGCTGCAATCGCTTAATAAACGGTTTTGGGTTGTCAACCGGCTTTCAGACCCGTGGATAATAGCGACCCTTGTCTTTATTGCAGGCTGGCTGATCTATTGCCTGGTTAGATATATCATACCGATGCTCCAGGGGAAGACCTTTTTAGAACTGGACAGCGAGAAGATATATGTGAGGCCGAAAAACATGGTAGTTTACTGGACCGACGTTGAAAAAATTGTTTTAGGTGATTTTCCCGAGAAGGTGATACTTCAGCTTTACAACAAAAAAAAGATAAGAATATATATCCGTAAAGTCAGGGGTGACAACGAGCTTATTTATAAAACCATTATTGCCTGGCACAAAAAGGCTACGAACCCTGCGGCCTATGATGACGAAAATCTAGATCAGGACGGTTCAGTGATTTCTTAAAATATTATTGAACCTGATTAGACACACGCGGCACGCGTGCGCCAGCGTTGCGGCGGAGGTGAGGCTAAATAAATCCTGGCCATTCTTAAATCCTGCGAATCCTGGTTCAGACAAAAGAGCCTTGCGCATAGGCCCGCGCTCACCCACCCCTGCCTACACGCAGGCAGCCGCACCCCCTCCGTGGAGGGGAATTTTTTCTTCTCAGCGGGGTCTTTCATAGGAGACCCCGCCGGGATCTGGAATATGTAGGGTATGGGTACGATCAGGTTAAAGTATAAGATGGCAATGGTAGGTTCAAAGGACAGAAAGCGTACACAATATTGGTGCTGTAGGCTTTGCAAACGAAAAAATTAAACTGGATGCTAATGGCAATGTGAAAGAAAAATATTATGGGTTAGATTTTGAACCAGGTATAGGATTAGGTAGATTAGGCGGTTTAGAAGCCAGTATCCGACTAGGTTTTACATTTCATTACAAGCACTAATTATGAGAAGGTTATATTCATATTTGATGTATATCGGTTTGATAGGCCTGCCAATCGGTTTCATCCTCTTTGCGATTGACATGAATCGGAATTTTAAGTTAAAATGGGATTATCTTTTATCGAATGACCTTATTTTGCTGATTTTTTTAGCGGGGATTGTTTATACATATTACAAATTCAAGCGTGTGTATTTTATGAATTCATCATTATACATATATAACATTTTCTCAAATAAGTACGAAATAGTAAACAGGCGAAATTTGATAATCATTGGGAGGTTTATCCCGTTTGACCCATTAAGTTATAGAATTTCCTATATGGACCAAAATGGCAGGGTAAAAACAATAATATTTATGAAAAATTTATTTCTGAATGATATGAAAAGTGTGCTTGAAAAAATGGATTGATAGAATTTGGTTTTTGTGATTTCCTGGAAACGTTGAAAAAACCTTTCCGTAAAAACCAGCTACTAAAGACGATCAATTTTATAATAGATTTTGCACCAAATTGAAATAACCCTACTTAGTGTACCGGATTCTGAAAAACGTATTATGGGTATATGCACATTTCGCCAGGAAAAACGCCGGCCCGCACGGGAAAAATTTGAAACTGAATGTAAAAAGTGGACTAATTTGGGCTGATTTGGGCATAATGCTGCCTTTTTTTGATTTTTGTTGAATTGTGCTACAAAAACCGGGTGCGAAACAGACCTTGCCGTGAACACATTAACAGGCTGAAAATCATCGGTATTATGACAGGGGTGTTCACGAATATTGCAAAAATGGGCTACTTTTTGGTGTTTCGCAAAATTGGAAAGCCTCATAATCAGCACATTACACCAAACTGGCGCTGGCAAGCGGCGGCGGCGTGAACACTTAGTGTAGTGAGTGGTGAATGGTCAATAGTGAATGGTGAATAGTCAATGGTGAATTGTCAATAGTGAATAGACCATAGCCGCCTCTCCTTATTCACAGCTCACTATTCACTATTGACCCGTTAACTAAACGGTTAACGCGGCTTTTACGAGGTACGGCAATATCTCTTTCTGGAAGGATACGAAGTTTTTGCGGACATCGGAGTCGCTGACCGAGGTGAAGGCAAAGCTGAAGACGATGCTTTTGCTGCAGGTGATGAGGAAGCGGATGCGCTGGGCGTAGTTTTCGTTTTTACGCATACCACCTAACTGCATAAAGGAGCTGACAAGCAGGTCCTCGAGCTCGTTGCTGAGGTTGCGCAGGAATTCCTGTGAGTTGGCCGACTCGCGGATAAAGTCCCAGCCGATGAATTCGTTACAAACGGTGTAGCTGAGGCGGCAGGTTTTCATGATGAGGTTGTTCAGGTGCGCCTCCTCGTCTATCTCGTGCATATCGGTATGCACCAGCTCGGTTACATTCACGCGTATGTAGTCCATCAACAGGGCATGCAGCACGGCCTCTTTGCTGTCGAAGTATTTGTAAATGGTGGCTTTAGCTATTTTGGCCCTTTTGGCAATTTCGTTAACACTGGTTTTGTGGTACCCGAATTTGCGGAACAATTCCTTCGCAGCTCCCTTTATACTTTCCTTTATCTTGTCGGCTTCCATGTATCAGTTTGATACAAATATCTCAAAATTACTCACATTTACACTATACGAGCGTAACGAGCGTGTGGCAGGGGCCTTTACGGGCGTACCGTCGATGAGAGAAAACTTGGAGCCGGAGCAGGGGTCGGTTGCGGTAAGGGTGTTATTATCAAGGGTTACGGCACAATGATTTTGCGGCTGGTAGCTGCTGCAGCGGTCGTAGGCAACGTAGGATTGATCGGCCTCGCGGTACAGGATCAACCCAGCCACACCATAGCCGTCGATGATGACGGCGCCGCCGGGGCTGTGGAGGGCGGCAAGCCGCGGGTCGTTAATATTTGCCTGGAAGTTGACCGCGACGTTCGGGATGACATCGCCCCCTTTGCCGCAGGCAAAAAAGGTGCACATCAATACGGCCAGCAGGGCAATTTTACGCGTCATATTATTTCTGTCTGAAACTGCTTTAAAAAGCGCACATCGTTTTCAGAGAATAAACGCAGATCGCGTATCACATATTTTAAGTTGGTGATCCTTTCTATACCCATGCCAAAGGCAAAGCCGGTGTATTTATTGCTGTCGATGCCGCAGTTTTCCAAAACGTTCGGGTCTACCATGCCGCAGCCCAGTATCTCCACCCAGCCGGTGTACTTACACATGTTGCAACCCGGACCGCCGCAAATGGTGCAGCTGATATCCATTTCGGCCGATGGCTCTGTAAATGGAAAATACGATGGCCGGAACCTTACTTTGGTGCCTTCGCCGTAAAGTTCCTGTACAAAGTGGTAAAGGGTTTGTTTGAGGTCGGAGAAAGATACGTTCTCGTCCACATACAAGCCCTCCACCTGGTGGAAAAAGCAATGGGCACGGGCCGATATGGCCTCGTTACGGTAAACCCTGCCCGGCATAATAGCCCTGAAAGGCGGTTTGCCGCTTTCCATCATGCGCACCTGTACAGAGGAGGTATGCGTGCGCAAAGCGATGTCGTCCTTACCACTGTTCTTTTTGATGAAGAAGGTATCCTGCATATCACGCGCCGGGTGCTCTTCGGGGAAGTTTAAAGCTGAAAAATTATGCCAGTCGTCCTCTATCTCCGGTCCCTCGGCCACCACGAAACCGAGGCGTTTGAAGATGTCGATAATCTCTATGCGGGTTAGCGACAGCGGGTGACGCGAGCCTAATTCGAAACCTTCGCCGGGGAGCGTTAGGTCAAGTCCTAAGTCTTGAGTCTTGAATCCTGAGTCTTGAGCTTCCTTCAGCTCATTGTATTTCGCTTCAGCCAATTGTTTGAATTCATTAAGTACTTTGCCCAGCACGCGTTTTTCCTCGGGGGTTGTGCTTTTGAATTGCTCAAAAAGATCCTTGATGATACCCTTTGTACCCAGGTATTTTATCCTGAACTCTTCCAATTCAGCAGCGTTGGCCGGGTTGGCGGCGTTTATTTCGGCGGTGTATTGATCTATTTTGTCTTGCATAATGTCTTACTTAATTACCCCCAGTTCTTTCCCCACTTTAGTAAATGCCGCTATGGCTTTATCCAGGTGGTGCATATCGTGTGCGGCTGATATTTGCACCCTTATCCTCGCCTTGCCCTGTGGTACAACCGGGTAATAGAACCCGATAACGTAAATACCCTCGTCCAGCATTTTGGCGGCAAACTCCTGGCTCAGCTTGGCATCGTACAGCATTACCGGCACTATGGGGTGAACGCCCGGCTTTATATCGAAGCCGGCCTCCGTCATTTTGCTCCTGAAGTATTGCGTATTCTTTTCCAGTTTGTCACGCAGTTCGGTGGTTTCGCTCAGCATATCCAGCACGGCTATGGATGCACCGGTAATAGCCGGCGCCAGCGTATTGCTGAACAGGTACGGTCTCGACCGCTGCCTCAGCATATCAATGATTTCCTTACGACCCGAGGTAAAGCCCCCCGACGCGCCACCCAGCGCCTTGCCAAGCGTACCGGTAATGATGTCTATCTTACCCATCACATGGTGGTGCTCGTGTGTACCACGTCCGGTTTTGCCCATAAAGCCCGAGCAATGGCTCTCGTCTATCATCACCAGCGAATTATACTTCTCCGCCAGCTCACAAATCTTATCCAGCTGAGCAATGGTGCCATCCATACTAAAAGCACCGTCAGTAACGATGATACGGTGACGGCAGTCCTGCGTAGCCTTTAGTTTTTCCTCCAGGTCAGCCATGTCATCATGCTTGTAGCGCTGGCGCTGGGCCTTGCACAAGCGTACGCCATCTATGATCGAAGCATGGTTCAGTTCGTCCGAAATAATAGCATCCTGTTCGTTAAACAGCGGTTCAAAAACACCGCCGTTGGCATCAAAGGCCGCTGCATATAGGATCGTGTCTTCGGTGCCCAGGAATTCGGCAATCTTAGCTTCCAGCTGTTTGTGGATATCCTGCGTGCCGCAAATAAACCGCACCGACGACAGCCCGTAGCCATGCGTATCCATCACCGCTTTTGCAGCATCTATCACCTTTTGATTGCCCGAAAGCCCCAGGTAATTGTTAGCACAAAAATTGATGACGTGTTTGCCGCCCTGCACTGTAATATCGGCGCCTTGTGCGCTGGTAATAATGCGTTCCCGTTTGTATAGCCCGGCATTTTCTATTTCGGCAAGCTCCTTCTCCAGCACCGGTTTCAGCGTGTTGTACATAGTGTGTTATTATTGAGTGTGCAAAATTACACTTTTTTTGGGTTGATTAGTTTGACGAGGACGCGTATAGTTAGTTTTAACCTTCGATCGGTCGGTCTGTTCAATCAATCACTATAGGACACAGTCCGCTTCTCCCGGCTACTCTCAAAAGCCAGCTCAATAACCCTTATCGTCGTCCTCGCTTGCTCCGGCTGTACAATGAGCGGCTTACCTTCGGCAATGGCCTCATACACATTGCGGAACAGGTCCTGGTAACGTCCGGGCTCGCTCGGGACGATCTCTGTGACCGTCTTGCCGTCTACATCGCGGGTAACATGCCCCCATATCGATTCAGGCTCAACGCCCCAACCAGGTTCAGTGGGTTTGTGGCCCGCCTTCAGCGCCTCCTCCTGCACATCCATGCCATATTTAATAAAGGTGCCATCATACCCATATAAGGTGTAAACCGGACCGGCTTCTTTAACCAGCATACCGCCTTTCAGCGTTACTTTCAGTCCAGGATACCATAATATCAATTCGTAATTATCTTCTACCTCCAGTCCGCCCGGGCGCTGGGTAGTCATCATACAGGTAAGTTCGGTTGGTTTGCCAAAAAGTTCAAGCGAGGCGTCTATCAGGTGGGCAGCCAGGTCATAAAATATCCCGGAGCCGGGCAACGGCTTTTCCCGCCAGGCCTGTGGGCGCAGCCCAAGCCGGTAACGATCGTAATGCACCTCCATCTCCACCAATTTGCCTAATACGCCGCTGGCCAAAACCTTTTTAACGGTATTATGGCCGCTGTCGAACCGGCGGTTATGGTGTACCGATAAAACTCTATCCTGTTGTTTTGCCAACGCGATGAGTTCATCAGCCTCGGCGCTGGTGACCGTAAACGGTTTTTCCACCAATACATGCTTGCCGGCCAGCAACGCTTTCTTCGTCAGCTCAAAATGCGAAGTATTAGGCGAACCCACCAGCACCAGTTCAATATCCGGATCGCTAATGATATCCTCAGCAGTTTGCACCACTTTAGAGTTGGGATACACTTCATTGGCTTTGGCGGCTTTAGCGGGGTCGCTGGTGCTTATTTTAGCCAAATTAAAGCCCGGATCAGCCTCGATAAAAGGCGCAAAAAAAGTTTGTCCCGAATTGCCGAAACCGATAAGACCTGTATTGATGATTTTTTTCATAAGTAAATTATATCCGCGTGTCATTTCGAGTGAGCGTAGCGACGAGAAATCTTAAACAAGCGACTGTAATTCATGCATGGCGTATAAGATCTCTCACTATCGTTCGGGATGACATGGCTTAATATTGATCAATTTTCAAAATTTTACAAACCGATTAAACCCGCCGGTGCTTTTATTAAGATATTGCGCTAATTCCTGCTAAAATAACATTACCATTTATGAAATACAGAACTTTTGCAAAAAACGAGCAACTGTCGGCTATTGGCCTTGGTTGCATGAGCATGAGCCACGCCTACGGCACCCCCGATGACCCCGAATCCATCCGCACCCTTCACCTCGCGCTTGATCTTGGCATCAATTTTTGGGATACTGCCGATGTGTATGGGAACGGAAAAAACGAAGAGCTGATCTCCAAAGTACTTACAGAAAACCGCGACAAGATATTTATAGCCACCAAATTTGGTTTCCGTACAGATGCCGATGCACGCCTTACCGGTTTTGATGCGCGCCCGGCCTATATCAAACAAGCTGTAGAGGCCAGCCTGAAACGCCTCGGGATCGACACCATCGACCTGTATTACGCCCATCGCATCGACCCGAATGTGCCTGTCGAGGAAATGGTTGGCGCCATGGCCGAACTGGTCACCGAGGGTAAGGTACGTTACCTGGGCCTGTCGGAAGCATCGGCAACTTCCATCCGTAAGGCAAACGCCGTGCACCCTATCAGCGCTTTGCAAAGCGAATATTCATTACTGACGCGCGATGTAGAAGCTGAGATATTGCCATTATGTAAAGAACTGGGCATCACCTTCGTGCCCTTCAGTCCGCTGGCGCGCGGCCTCATGACCAACACCCTCAAACTGGACGAACTGGCAGCCAATGATTTCCGCAAGGCGCTGCCACGCTACCAGCAGGAGCACCAGGATAACAATACCAAACTGGCAGAAGGTTTTGCCGGATTGGCCAAACAAAAAGGGTGCTCGCCGGCTCAACTGGCGCTGGCCTGGGTACTGGCGCAGGGTGATAACATCATCCCTATACCCGGCACCAAAAAGCAGGATAAACTGAAAGACAATGCCGGCAGTGTGGATGTTCAGGTAACCGAACAGGACAAGCAAAATATCCAGGCTCTCCTGCTCAAATACCCCGACACCGGCGACCGATATAACGAGAATAATAAGAAATTTGTGGACAGGAGTTAGCTTCACCCCCGGCCTCTCTCCAGAGGAGATCGGAGCTATTTGAAAATTAAAAATCCTCTCCTTTGGAGAGGATTTAGGTGAGACTAATTATTAGGGCGTTACCCTCGTACCTCGGGTCAGGCCCTTCACTCATACTACACAGGCATTAGGCGCTGGCCGGTATCCGTTGCTGTCCTTAACGCGGAACGCCGCAATAAATAATAAACTATGTTATTGCGGGGAGGAACGACGAAGCAACCACGCCGCAAGCATAGCGACGAGATTGCTTCGTTGGCCGCGCGCCACCCGTCCTGCGCCTCGCAATGACAGTTAGTTTAATCCGGTAATTCCTTTAAATAAATATCCCGGTAATACACATGGTTCCCATGCGCCTGTAATTCAATCTGTTCCTTAGGGAATATCGGCAACTTGCGGTCCCAGTAATTATCCATCACCACATTATCTACTACTAATACACCATTTAGGTAAACGGTAACCTTGTCATCTTTCATGATGATGTGGAAACTGTTCCATTCGCCAATGGCATTGTCGGCCAGCTTTAAGGGTTTGCTCTCGTGCGCCTGGTTATTATACAAGCCACCAGAACCGACCTGTGCGCCTACGTCTACCCGCGACGTGTCCCAAACCTGCACCTGTGGCGAACCGCGCAGATATATACCCGCATCACCTTTCGGCTCTATCTTCCAATCCACATACATATCAAAGTTGCGGTATTGTTTGATGGTGCAAATGTTTTCGCCCTCGCCTGTAAAGTTCAGTATGCTATCCTTTACATACCAGCCTTTGCGCATAACGGAATCGGCCTTTTGCTGCGCTTTGGCAAGTGTAGCGGCATCCATTTTGCTGCGCACTATCGGGTTTTCCACCAGGCCTTTCCAGCCGGTCAGGTCCTTGTAGTTGAACAGATCGACAAATCCGTCATCCTTTGGCATTTCGGCAACAAACTTCTTAATTGCCTCACGCTCGTAATCCCCGTCGCCGCCGCGGCGCATGGCTATCACTTTATTCATGATCGTCCGCACATCGTTACCATAAAACGCCGGGTTTGACAAGCCAATACTCACTATCGCCGCTGAGGCTTGGGTTTGCAGTTGCGGATCGTCCAAATACCTGCCCGCATACAATAAAGCAACGTAGGTTTTATCGTTAGCCAATTCTTCCAGTACCAGTTTTTTCTGATCGGTATTGCGGGCAATGTCCATTGCTTCGCGTAAAAAGATCACCTTCTCATCTGCCGGGTAGTTCGATTTACCGATCAGCTCAACCAGCCCCCGCATAATACGGTTTTGCAACCCGGCATCAGTAGCATCTTTGCCAATGTGCAGTAATTCTCGCACCGCGCTGCCATCCGCCCATTGCGATAAAGCGGTAACCGCTGCTTTTTTAGTGTCAAGGTCGCCGCTGTCATAAGCTTTTGAAACCGCGGACAACGACGCTTTATCGCCTATGCTTGCCAGGATATTGAAGTATAATGGCTTCTTATTTGCGGGTGCCGCGTTCATTTGCTCCAGTACCACAGCGCTTTGTCCCCTGGCATCCTTCGACTGGCTAAATACCGCGATAATGGCCGCCTGTACGCCGGCGGTTTCATCCGCCTGTGTAGTTTTGCTGAGTAAGGCAAATAGTTGCGACAGGTTGTCTTCGCCCGCTATTTCTTTTAACGAATTGTAGGCCGCCAGCCTCACCGATGCATCGGGGCTGTTCAGCAGCGGCATAATGATATCTACCTTGTTATGAGCCCTGCGTTCAGCCAAAACGGCTATCAGCGCAACCTGCGCCTGTGGATTAGCATCTGGCAGAGCTTTGGCGGTTTTATCTACCACGGTTTTGCCTTTCATCACCATCAAAGCATCGCGAATGGCAGCAATTTCATCGGCATTGCCTGTATTTAATAATGCCAGCAAGTTGTCGATCACTTTATCCTGGCCTATCTGCTGTGAAGCTTTGATAGCTGCTAATACTACGCCAGCATCTTCGTTCTTTAATTCTTTAACTACAGCAGGTAAAGCAGCCTGCACATGGTTAAGTCCGAGCATGGTAACGATCTCCGCTTTGCGGGTGTTGTCAGCTTTTTGCATAGCCGCTATCCACGAGTTAGCCGCCGCCGGCGTAAGATAAGAACCGGCAAATTTCAGCGCCGCTTTGCGGTATTGTGCATTGTTATCCTGCATTACTTTGATTAGCAATGGCACGCTGGCCGCACCCTGCATATCCACCTGCAATTTCAACGCGGCGGTTTCTGTTTGCACCTGCCCTGCAAGGCTCGCTTTGGTCTGTAACGTTTTTGCCAAACGCAGGGCGGTTGCCTTTTGCCCATGTTTGCCCAAA
Organism: Mucilaginibacter sp.; assembly: GCF_035492695.1. Lineage (GTDB taxonomy): Bacteria > Bacteroidota > Bacteroidia > Sphingobacteriales > Sphingobacteriaceae > Mucilaginibacter. Next base: position 527,600 of record NZ_DATJJC010000012.1, read on the forward strand.
TTTTCAATATAAAGCAGGTACGACGATGTCGCATTGGTCTCATCGTAGGTCAACCCTACATTTTGCGCCGCGTTCGCCATCAGGTTGATAGAAACGGGGCTGGCAATGTTGGCCAGCGCATACAGCGCAACCTTGGTCAGCTTTTTATCCTTGCCGATAACCGCATTGATGCTTTTTACCGCCAGCGTATTCCGGCTGTCGCCCAATGCTTCCACCAGCGAAATTTTGCAGTCGCCCTGCGCGGTTTTAAGCGCCGCCAATAAAGCAGCCTTCGCTGTTAAAGAATTTACCTTTACCAGCGCCCTTGCTGCCGGATCGCAAAGTCTCGCATCGTTCAAATATTTCCTGAGTGCAGGCACGGCATCGTCCTTACCCACAATTTGCAGCTGGCTGATGATAAAGGCCCCGTTATACGGATCAGTTATTTTTGCCAGTGCTTTGCTGTAGGCCCTAACCGCCATTGCCCGCCAGGCCTCTTTGTTATTTTGCGTAACATAATAGGAAAACCCGCTGATGGCATCATAAATATGCGTATTGTCCGCTGTGCCGTTGGGCTGCAGCATGTTCAGCATGGCGGTTACGCCGATTTCGCCGAGCGCGGCTGTGGCCGCAGCATTAGCGTTTAATTCGGTCGCTTTGTTCGCCGGTTCTTTATCTAATATCGCCGTAATGCGGCTGTCCGACTGGGCCCAAACCTGGCTGCCCAATGCGGATAAGATCAAAGTAGTATAAAATATCTTTCTCATGTGGGTCAGGTTAAATGGTCCATGGGCCGCGCATTGGCGGCATTATCAGTTTGTTGGCGCCTTCATCGCCGATGAATTCCTGTTTCACCGGGTCGAACTTCAGGTTGCGGCCAAGTTTCAGGGCGATCAATCCCATGTTGACAATGGTGCACGAACGGTAACCGTTCTGTTCATTCAGCGCAAATTTTTTACGGGTTTTTACCGCTTCAATAAAGTCTGTAACCTGTGGTTCAGGGTCGGGGAACTCAGCTAATTTCTTCTCCAGGTCGGGGATGTCCGATTTGAAACCAGGGAACAATTTGCCTTTCGGCCCTTCGATATAAGGCACACCCTCAACCGAACCTTCGCCGTCGAGAATGATCTTACAACCATCGGCATAAGTATAGGTGATCTTACGCCAGGTGCCTACGGCATCAAAGTTTTGCTGCGGCGCATCGATCTCTACCGAAACCGGGCTGGTATCGTCCTTGCCTAAAAAGTACTGTATAGGGTCGATATAATGCTGACCCATATCACTCAAACCACCACCATCATAATCCCAGTAACCCCTGAAGGTTTGATGCACGCGGTGCGGATTATAAGGTTTGTAAGGGGCGGGGCCCAGCCAAAATTCGTAATCCAGTTCAGGCGGAACGGGCATTACCGGTAAATTGGTTTTGCCCACCCAATAAAATTTCCAGTCGAACCCGGTATGCCTGCCCACCGTCACCGTTAAAGGCCAACCCAGCATGCCGCTTTCTACCAGCTTTTTGATGGGTTTCACCGTAGTGCCCATGCCGTAGAAAATATCGTTAAAGCGGAACCAGGTATTCAGCCTGAAAATGCGCCCGTGCTGCTGCACGGCTTCCATCAGGCGCTTGCCTTCACCCATGGTATGGGTCATCGGCTTTTCGCACCAAATGTCTTTGCCCTGCCTTGCTGCATCGGCGGCTATGATGGCGTGCCAGTGGGGTGGGGTGGCCACGTGTACAATGTCCACCTCGGGCAGCGTTATCAGTTCGCGATAGTCGCTAAAAGTTTTTGCGCCATTGTTCAGCATTTTGGCGGTTTCGTCCAGGTGGCCCTTATCCACATCGCAAATAGCCACCACGCGGGTATTGCCGTAGGGGATATGGTTTTTGCCCATGCCGCCTACGCCAACAATGCCTTTGGTCAACTGATCGCTGGGCGCTATATAGCCCTTGCCCAGCACAAACCGCGGCACTATCGTAAACGATGCCGCCGCAATAGCCGATTTTTTTAGGAACTCGCGCCGGGTGTTTAGTTTTTTTTCTTCCATTGAGTCTGAAAATTTTAAAAGATCGTCACTTCGAACGATAGTGAGAAACCTTGTGCATCAGGATTGATAGTTATACTTCGTATATAAGATTTCTCCTCGTTCCTCGTCGAAATGACATTGAAAATAGAGCGTTTGTTATTACAATTCTTTGATCATGATATTTTTATAGAAAGCCTTATCGCCATGGTCCTGCAAAGCGATACCGCCGGTTTTGGCTTTGCCATAGTCAGCGTAATCCTTCCACTTGCCTTCCGCTCTTTTCTTGTTCCAATCGGCGTCCCAGGCGGTAAACTCCACTATCTTTTTACCGTTCAGCCAATGTTCCACATGGCCGTGATTAAATATGATCCTACTGGTGTTCCATTCGCCAACAGGTTTCAGCATTTTCTGGTTATTGGCGGTATGCATCGCATAATCGGCCCCTGCCTGCTGCCAATCTTCCAGTTTTTCAGGGAAATTAACATCATCAATGATCTGGTACTCTGGCCCGGTTTCGTAAGGTGCATGCCATTTGGGGCCTTCCTGCACATGGTACATCACGCCGCTATTGCTGCCTTTATTCACTTTCCATTCCCACTTTAATTCAAAATTGGCAAACTTCTTATCCGTCACAATATCACCTCCCGATGCATCTTTAGCCGCTCCGAGGCAAACCAGAGCACCATCTTCAATGTCCCAATTTTTTACCGTGCCGGTTTTGTTGTAGCCGTGCCAGCCTTTCAGGGTCTTGCCGTCGAACAGGCTGACCCATTGCCCTTTTTGAGGCGCGTGTTTTACAGCCTGGATAGTAAATGCCATGGTGGCAATTACCAGCAGTGACAATGCCGATAATTTGAATAGATTTTTCATGTCTGTTTTATTAGGTTAGTAAATGGTTAGTGTGACAGCGGCACTATCACGCAGGTAAATTTATAATAATTACCGAAAAGTGTGTGCGTGCACGATTAAAAATTAGCAATATTATAACCAACCCTCTTTATCGCTTGCGATAGAGAGGGTCGACGAGCGAAGCTAAGTCGGGGTGAGTCTTAACCACGCGATACTAATGTCAATGTTTTACCCTCAAATATTCCACCAATAAGTCCATTTAACTACCAACTGCCGGTTTTTTGGTGTATAGGGCGATGGCATTGAATTTTCGCCGTAAACAATAAATATATCCGACGCCGGGCGGTACCGCCACTGGAAGCGCGTATTCACATTCATGTTCTTTTGCTGGTCGTTATACTGTACATAAGTGGTGAAGTACAAATTGTTGGTAAAGGTAACATCCACCTTGGGGCCGATAAGCGTGAAGCGGGTGTCGCCATAAGGCTGCGGCAGGCGCAGGTCGGTATAATTGCCGTTAAGGGCGATATTGACATAAGGCTGAAAGCGATAGCCGATAGTACCGCTCAACGTTAGCCGGTGACCGCCGTCGTAGTAGCCCCCGCCGAGCGCTTCCACCTGGTAGGTAAACACGCTTTGTGGTTTCGACACCAGCAAAAGGTCTATCGAATTATAACGGTGCTGACTGCCAATGGCCAAACTGTCCTTACGGGTATTGGTCGGGTCAAACTTCTGCTGCAGCATCACATAATCGTTAATTCCCGATATGGTGAACGTACTTTTGTTGCGGAAGGTCATGATGTACGACAGGGCGCTTTCGTTGTCCGTTCGCTTAAAACTTTCATCAAAAAAGTAATTGGACGAGAACTGGATACCATGCGCAAGTATCGGCCCCTTTTTAGGAAAGAAATTACGCAGTATCAGTGGGCTTACCTTCACATAGCCTACGCGCGGCACGTAACCTACCGAGGCTGTATAATTCTTACCGACATACTCCTCCTGCAAATAAAGCTGCCAATGCCTGCTGAAATATTGGATATGGTCGGCCAATACCAGGTCGTGCCCGCTCTTGCCGGGTGTAAAAGACTTTAGCCCCATTAGTTTGCCCGTCCAAACGTTGCTGCTTGATGCCAGGTTGAACTCGGCGCCTATGGTGCTGTTATTAGCGGTATTTACGCCCGGCAGCGACCCGGTTATATCTTTGTTGATAAACATAAAGCCGATGTTCGACCGGTCGAGCACGCGCCTTTGCAGGGTTATCACACCATAATTAGCTGCTTCAACATTGTTATCAACCGAGTTGCCGGTTTGTATATCCATCGCGCCGATGCGCCAATCCTTGTTTAGTTTTCCCGTTAGCCTTGCGCCAAAATCAATAGGCTGATTTAAACCGATGCGCCTCGAAAAGAATGGCCGTATATCCGAATAGCCAAAATTGTAAAACAGGTCGCCGTTCTCCAGGAAGAATTGCCTTTTCTCGGGGAAGAACAGCTCGTACCTGTTCAGGTTCACCACCTGCTGGTCCACATCTACCTGCGAAAAATCGGGGTTCACGGTCAGGTCGAGGTTCAGGGAAGGCGTTAGCGAAATTTTTGCATCGCCGCCAAACTCCCTTTTGAAAGCTGCCGACGTTCCGGCCTGGTAATCTTTGGAAACACCGGCCAGCGCGTAGGGGATAATGGAAATGTTGCTGCTCGATGTCGGCGGATCTTCGTCCCACACCAAAGTGCCGGTGTAGGCTAATGCTGCCGTTGGGAACTGCCTCGGTACCGGTGCCCATGCCGATTTTTCGGTGGTCTTCAGATCGTTACGGCTGAAGTTGATTCCCCATTCTTTAATGCCTTTTTTGTATCGGATGCTTTTAAACGGTATCGAGGCTTCAAATACCCATTTGTCGGGATAGTTCTTTACGGCCGAATACCACTTTTGGTCCCACATCAGGTCGGCGCTGCCGCCGGCATATAAGGTGCCATCCCACTGCCCGCCGGCCGCATTGGCCCCGAACGTAAAACCGTCGGTACGGGCGTCGAAAGGGTCGATAAAAAAGATGAAATTATCATTTTTCTGAAAGGCCCAATCGCGTTTCATCGATTCCACCATATAGGGCCCGCGCAGCAGTTTATAATTGATAACAATGATGTACAGGTTGTTCTGGTCGTAGGTCATCCGTACCACTGTTTTTACCTTCGCCATGCTGGTGTCCATCGGCAAAACCATGTGGAAGTTAGCTGCCGAATCGGCATTCCGCCAGGCAGGCTCATCCATCACCCCGTCAATGGTTATGGGCGAAGCGGCCCTGCGGATATGGTACCGGTAGCCAGCGTTCACTTTTTGGGCGAAGGCATGGTTGCCTGCAATGCAGCAAAAGAAAATGAGGACCAGTTTAATGGCCTGCGCCGGGTAATGTTGTTTCAATATATTACGGTCTATTGTGTCGGATTGACGCCGTAATATAGCCGCAAAATATTGTTTTTAAAAGAAAACTGTTAACGCAACGAGTTATTTACAATTGGGGGGCGTTTTTTTGTCCGGACTAAGATTTGCAGGATCAGGGGATTACAGGATATAAGCAAAACAATAATGTGCGCAATTAAACAAATTATTTAAAATCAGTGATTCAGACAAATGTGTTAAGGATCAAATCATACGCCAGCGAGTCAAAAAACATAAAACGTCCCACGTGCAACCCATACCCAAACATCACAACCTCACACCCACAACAGTCCCAAAGTAACAATCCCACTCAAAATCCCTATTTTTCAAAACATTTTCTGTTACGCCTGTTATATGTGAGGCTTTGTTTATGAGGAAATATCTACTATTACTTTTAACATTTATCTGTTCGGTCGCCGCATTTGGGCAGAATACATATATGCTTACCGGCAGGATAACCGGCGTTGACGGCAAGCCTTTGAGCTTTGCCGCTGTCTATATCAAAAATTCCACTTACGGCACCAATGCCAACGAGCAGGGCAGTTATGAATTAAAACTAACCAGCGGTGATTACGATGTGGTGTACCGTTTTGTAGGCTACAAGGAATTGACGGAGCATATTACCATTGCCGATGCTGATATACAACATAATGTACAGATGACGGACGAGCAATATGCCATGCGTCGGTTCAGCCGTATCAAAGGGCAGCCGGCCGACTCGGCAGTGGGCATTATCAGGCACGTAATAGATAAGCGGCAATACTTTATAAACCAGGTAAACTCCTATTCCTGCGCGGCTTATGTGAAGGGGGTACAAAAACTGGTAAGCGCCCCGAAGATGCTGATGAGCCCTAATGTAAGTAACGCATTAAGTGTGGACAGTACAGGCAAAGGCATACTTTATCAAACCGAGTCCATTTCCAATTTTGCCTTTAAGCAACCGGACAATTTTAAGGAGGTGATGATATCCTCTATCTCTGCGGGCCAAAACGCAGCGTTTAGTTTTGACAAGGCATCGGATCTTTCGGCCAATTTTTATAAAGATATTTTTATGATACCGGGACTTAGCAGCCGGGGGTTTATTTCGCCCTTTGCAGGGGATGCGCCTGAATATTATAATTATAATCTTGTGGGCTCTAAATTGGAGAACGGCCTCATTGTGCATAAGATACAGGTTTCGCCAAAACACAAATACAGCCGGGTATTTACGGGTTATGTTTATGTGGTTGATGGCGACTGGCGCATTTACAGCATCGACCTGATGCTGACCGGCAGCGCAAACGCGCTGAACCTGGTGGATACTTTGCAAATAAGCCAGGAATACGTGCCCATACGCGACAGTGTTTGGGAACCTTTATCCATACAGTATAATTTTAACGGCAATGTTTTGGGTTTCAAATTTGAAGGCTATTACCTGGGCATTTATAACAATTATAAGCTAAACCCTGAATTTCCGGACGGTTACTTTAATGGTGAACGTATGCGGGTAGACAGTTCGGCCGATAACCGCAACCTGGCTGCCTGGCAGAAACTGCGGCCGGTGCCACTGACGGCACAGGAAAATAAGGACTATGCCAATAAAGCCGAAATAGCTGCCATGAACCAGGCACTTGAACAGGCAGGAGTGACCGAAAAATCGGGAAATCATTTCAATATCATACCCTACATACCGTTCGGCTACAAGCTATCGTTCAAGCATCACCGCGATTCCGTGTATGTCGATCCGTTCCTGCAGACGGTTTTTTATAACACCGTAGAGGGAGCGGGCATTAACCTGCGGGGCACCTTTGTGCACCATATCGATACCCTGCGCACCTACACCATAACCCCGAACCTGCGGTATGGCTTTACCGACAAAACAATGTATGCCAACATCCGCGGCGAGTATAATTACGACCCGCTGAACCGCGGCAAGTTTTTTATGGGTTTCGGAAAAAATATACTCGACCTCAACAATGTGGGTACGCGTTCGGTATATTTTAATACACTGAGTACCCTGCTAAGTGCGCGTAACTATGTAAAATATTATAGTTCAGAATACCTTAATTTTGGTTTTCAGCGCAACCTGAACGATAATTTACTGTTAAAAGCCGATCTGTCATACGCCAACCGCACGCAGTTGTATAACAACACACTTTATACTTTTAAGCACACAGTGGACAGTCACCTGACATCGAACAACCCATTGATGCCCGATGCGCCTGCTAATGAACGGTCGGAATTGTTCGCGCAGAACCAGGCGCTTACCCTAACTTCATCGCTTACCTACACGTTCGATCAGCAATATATAACCCGCCCTACCGGCAGGGAATTTTTACCGTCAAAATATCCGCAGATAACACTTACCTACCGCCAGGGTATCAAGGGTCTTTTCGGATCTGATGTGAATTATAATTTTGCCTCACTATCCATTTACCACGAACACCTGGATAATGGTTTGTGGGGATATTCGGCATTCAAGGTAGAAGCAGGGGATTTTTTCAATCATAGTTCCATCTATTTTATGGACTATAACCATTTCAAGGGCAACCAGGGTACCACCATCGACCCAACGCCTGGCAGCTACCACTTCCTGCCTTTTTACACCTACAGTACCGACGGGCCATATTTCGAAGGGCACTTTGAACATAATTTCGCAGGCCACTTTTTCAGCAGGGTACCTTTGCTCAGACAATTAAAACTGGACGAAATAGCCGGTGTAAACTTTTTAACCACCAACGATAACCGCAACTATACCGAGTTTTATTTAGGTATCCAGCGGTTCGTTTTCCGCCTGGATTATGGCGTTTCATTTGAAGGCAGCCACAAGTTTTTGCAGGGATTCAGGATATTCTATGGGATTAAGTAGTGGAGGTAGTCCGGAAGTCCGCATAAGTCCGGAAGTCCGCAAGTTTTATGCTTTTTTATTAAATTGCGGTCTCCCAAATTACCTTATCATGAGTTTTAAATTCGAAAAATTAAAAGTATGGCAGAAAGCAATTGATCTCTCGTCTGATATCAATGACCTTACGAAAACCTTCCCAAAAGATGAATTATTTGTTTTGACGGCACAGATCAAACGGGCAACAGATTCGGTTTCATTAAATATCGCTGAAGGATCCACAGGCCAGTCTAACGCTGAATTTAGAAAGTTTTTAACTTATGCTGTTCGCTCTGATGTTGAAGTGGTTGGATGTCTTTACCTGGCGAAAAAGCGAAATTTGATGGATGATAACAACTTTTTTAAACTGTACGCGCAATGCGAGGAGATTCTCGTTATGCTTAATGCTTTAAAAAATTCATTAGATTAATATTCTTCCGGACTTATGCGGACTTCCGGACTTTCCGACTAAAAATCGTAGATTTGTCCCTCATTAAACGCTGTTTGCAACAGTATCAATGTTTTATGGCAAAGTACAACACACTACTCTATTATTGCTATTCGGCAATAGCGGATGCGGAGCAATTTGCTGCCGATCATCTGAAATTTTGTAAATCGTTGGGTTTGGTTGGGCGCATTATCGTGGCTGATGAGGGCTTGAACGGTACCGTTTCGGGTACTTCAGAATCCTGCAAAACTTACATGGACACCCTGCATGCCGACGAGCGTTTCGCCGGTATCGATTTTAAAGTGGATGAGGTGGATGAACCTTCTTTCATCAAAATGCACGTAAGGTATAAGTCGGAGATCGTTCATTCGGGCCTCCGCGATCCCGGGATCATCAATCCGCAGGAAAAAACAGGCAAGCACCTGGAGCCAAAAGATTTTTTGGCGATGAAGGACCGCGACGATGTGGTGGTGCTGGATGTAAGATCAAATTACGAGCACTCGCTCGGAAAATTCAAAAATGCGGTTACGCTGGATATTGAGAATTTCCGCGATTTTCCGGCGAAGATCAATGAGTTGGCCCAATACAAGGACAAAAAGATATTGACCTATTGTACCGGCGGCATCAAATGCGAAAAGGCATCGGCCCTGTTACTGCACGAGGGCTTTACCGATGTGTACCAGTTGCACGGCGGTATTATCAAATATGGCAAGGAAGCGGGCGGCGAAGATTTTGAAGGCAAATGCTACGTGTTTGACAACCGCCTTTCGGTGGATGTCAACAGCGTTAACCCGGTGGTTATCTCCACTTGCTTCAATTGCGGTAAGCATACCGACAAGATGATCAACTGCGCCAATCCCGAATGCAACGAACACTTTACCCAATGCGACGAATGCGGCGTTGCCATGGAAGGCTGCTGCTGCGATGCCTGTAAAGAACATCCGCGCAAGCGCGAATATGATGGAACTGGTTATTATGTAAAGGTTCCGCAGCCGGTGAACGTGGCTAAAAAAGCCAAGATACAACTGGCGGAATAAGCGAATAATTGCTAAGTTTATCATGCAATTAAAACCAAGCCTCATTGAGACCCTTTTTGATTCTTCTCTCATTAGTAATTTGGACATGTGATCTGCACGCTCAAAATGAGTATGGCTGTGGAGTAGTCCAATTCAAAAAATTAACATCAATTTATGATAAACACGCAGTTACTGATTCTGACTTTGCAATTACGGTTAAGCTGGTAAAGCAGTTAGAAAAATTAAGGTGTGGGGACTATACAGGAAAAAAGAACGGCAGCGAGTATGTAATGGGAACCCGCACTCAACTATTTGGAGACATATGCCTTAAGAAAGATGATACCACGTCGGTAAGTGAATATATTAATTATCTGAACAGACAACACGGTTCAGCTGATGAGAATCTGAGTTATCAATTTGAACGGATATTTGAAAAACATCCGGAATTTGTATTGTCGAAAATCGGTAATAATAAATACCTGCTCGATCATCTTGTTCGGGGTTTTTGGAATAACCACTATTCCAAACATTTAACTACCAAAAACTACAAGCAAATCTTTTTCGAATATTACTCCCAACTAAAAGAGGATTATCCGCAATACAAAAAGCAGGTCGATTATTTGCTGCACTCAATTTATCTTGAAGTTAAAAGATAAAAAGATAAATTAGCCCGGATGATACGCAGAGTAAGCCTATACGTTATTTGTTTTGTTCTGTTCAACGCATTTAACGGGATAGCCGCGGATATCAAAAGCATCGGTGTCCCTTACGTACAAAATTACACTAAAGCCATTTACCAGTCGGGCAACCAAAACTGGTCGGTAACGCGCGACGAGCATGGTATCATGTATTTTGGCAACTCGGAAGGCCTGCTTACTTTCGACGGGCGTTACTGGCAATCGTATTCCATGCCGAACGGCCTTATTGTACGCTCGGTAGCGGCAGACGGTAAGGGAAAAGTGTACGCCGGCGGTTTCGGCGAGTTTGGTTATTGGGAAAATAACAACAAGGGCCGATTGCAGTACCACTCGCTCATCAGCCTTATTCCAAAGGATAACCGTCCTCTTAACGAGGAGATATGGAAGATATATATCGACGATAGGCAGATCGTATTTCAATCCTTCGGCACCATTTTTATCTATGCTGATGGTAAGATCAGTGTTGTAAAGGCGCCGAACCCCTACCTGTTCCTGTTTAAAGTTGGCAAAAGGTACTTTGTGGAAGAAGTGAATACCGGATTGTTCGAGCTAAAAGGCAACAAACTGGAAGCCATAGCCGGCAGCAATTTGCTGGGTAACAGCGGCATTTTGTCTATACTGCCGTTCCCGCACAATAAATACCTTATCGGCACGGCGCATAACGGCCTTTTCATCTACGATGGTAAACAAATTCAACCCTGGAACAACCAGGCCAGCGATTTTTTGAAAACCTACCAGTTGAACAACGGCGCGGTAATACCCGGCAAATACTTTGCTTATGGCACTATACTGAATGGCGTTATCGTTATCGACACCGCTGGGAATGTCATTCAGCAGATCAATAAATCAAGTGGCCTGCAAAATAATACCGTGCTTAGTCTTTACACTGATAACGAGCAAAACCTTTGGTGTGGTTTGGATAACGGTATCGACCGCATCGAATTCAATTCGCCCCTTTATTTTTATTTCGACAAGACAGGGCGCTTTGGCACAGTTTACTCCAGTATTATTTTCAACAACAAAATATACCTGGGCACCAACCAGGGGCTTTTTTACAGCGACTGGACGGGCAACGGCAGCAAGCAATCATTTGATTTTAAACTGATACCCGGCTCGCAGGGGCAGGTATGGGAACTGATATTGCAGGACGGCCGGCTGCTTTGCGGGCACAATACCGGTACGTACCAGGTAAATGGGGCAACGTTATCTAAAATAACCACCATAAGCGGCGGATGGACAATCAAAAAACTGAATGCCGACCACCTGATACAGGGCACTTATACGGGGCTTGTAATTTACCGTAAAGATGGATCGGGCAATTGGGTATTTGACGATAGAGTGGAGGCCTTCGGCGAGCCCTCGCGCTATGTGGAGCAAGACAGCCGGGGCCAGGTATGGGTGAGCCATGCTTATAAGGGTATTTACAAGGTTAACCTCAGCGGCGACCTGAAAAAAGCGACCTCGGTAAAATATTATGACAGCCGTTTTGGCCTGCCGGGCAGTTATAACATCAATGTATTTAACCTCGACAACAGGATTGTATTTTCATCGGACTCGGGTTTTTATATTTATGACGATATAAGCGACCGGTTTTTTAAATACGTGCAGCTAAACCGCAAATTGGGCTCCTTTGCCAGTTCGAACAAGATCATCCCGGCGTTTGGTAAAAAGTACTGGTTCATAAATCATGGCAGGGTGGCACTGGCTGATCTCTCGTCGCCCGGTAAATTGAGCATCGACTCGAACAGGTTTACTATCCTGGATGGCCGTATGCTGCACAATTACGAAAGCATAAGCCGCATCAACAGTTCTATTTACCTCATCAGTGTTGATGATGGTTTTGCCATATTGAACGATGAGGATGCCTTACAGCGAAGCGACATCAAATTGCCGAATGTATTAATACGGCGGGTGGAAGATATTACCGACCGGATAACATTATTGGCCGATAACGACAAAGAGGGCGAGATAGACATTCCGTATTCTCAAAATAATATCCGCATATCCTATGCCCTGCCATTTTACCGGCAGGAGAAGGTAAGGTTCCAGTATTATCTGGATGGATACTCAAGGCAGTGGTCGGATTGGAATACACAAACCCAAAAGGATTTTACCAACCTTGACAGGGGTACTTATCATTTCAAGGTGCGGGCAAGCATCAACGAGCTAAGCATTTCGCCCGAAACGGTTTATACCTTTACCATACTGCCGCCCTGGTATGCCGGCAATGTGGCCATAATTTGTTACCTGCTGTTGCTTGTTTTGGCTTATTACGTTATACGTTATTTCTATCGCCAAAAATTAAAACGTCATCAGCACCACATTCACGAAAAACTAAGATCGGAGCATGAAGAGTTCCTGAAACAGGAAGCCATGGCTAACGAACAGCGTATCGTCAAAATAAAGAACGAACAGTTACAAGCCGACCTGGCAAGCAAGAGCCGCGAACTGGCCAATTCAGCCATGAACATCGTTTATAAGAACGAACTGTTACAAAAGATAAGCGATGAGATAACACACCTGAAGGACAGCAGCGGCAAAAAACTTTCCGACGATCAGCTTCGGCGGATCCAAAAAGTGATAAGCGATGGGATGAGCGATGAACGCGACTGGAACCTTTTTGAAAGCAGTTTTAACGAAGCGCACGAAAGTTTTTTCAAAAAGCTGAAGGCCCAGCATCCCGACCTGGTGCCTAACGATTTGAAGCTGTGCGCCTACCTGCGCATGAACATGAGCAGTAAAGAGATGGCCTCCTTGCTCAACATATCCCTCCGCGGTGTCGAGATAAGGCGCTACCGCCTGCGTAAAAAACTTAACCTGGAGCATGATAAGAACCTGGTGGAGTTTTTGATGGAGTTGTAGTAGTGAGTTGACAGGTTTATTCCGGGGGAACAGTTTACGTCAAATTCTATTTTACTTTAGTCAGTTTACATTACTTTAAAAAGTAAAGGACAACCACACCCTGATAAAAAGGTTTCGGTTTTTGAATGTATGCCGAACTTGTCCGCTTTCTCATAGCGCAGGATCACTACATCATTACCTCTCATTACCCGTTGCGGCCTTATTGTTTCCGACTTCTTAAATGTTGTATGTGATGATTACACTATTGTTTTTTAAAACATTTATAATCAGATAATTGTATTATAAATAAGAAATTTTTGAGAAACTACTTTTTGAATGATGTATTAATGTAGAGGGACATTATTTGTTAAAAATGTATTATCTCGACAATTTCGTACTGATTTAAAACCAATTATTTATCATTTCTTAATTTCCAAAGACCACATGAAAAGAAGTTTTACTATTTCAGGGTTGGTGCTGTTTTTCTTTCTTTTTATCTCTTCTGCTTTCGCGCAAAACGTGGCAGTAAGGGGTAAGGTTACCGATGCGTCGACAGGCGAAACGCTTATTGGTGTATCTGTTCTGGTAAAAGGAACGTCAAACGGTGCGCAAACCGATGTTAACGGGGGCTATTCGATCAATGCCCCGTCAAACGCCACTTTAGTATTCAGCTATATTGGCTATACATCACAGGAAGTTCCCGTGAACGGGCAACTCCTAATTAACGTTAAATTACAGGGACAGGCAAACTCGCTCAACGAGGTTGTGGTTGTAGGTTACGGTACCCAAAAGAAAGTGGATGTAACCGGTTCCATCGCAACTGTAAAAGGTGATGAAATTGCCAAACAGGCATCAACTAACCCGCTAAGCGCCTTACAGGGTAAGGTTGCCGGTTTAAACATTGTTAACTCGGGCTCACCGGGTTCGTCGCCGCAGATCACTATCCGCGGTACCGGTACAATTTACGGGGGTACCGGTCTCCTTTATGTAGTTGATGGTGCGTTGTATGATGACATCAACTTTTTGAACCCGGGCGATATTGATAACATCAGTATCCTGAAAGACGCCTCAAGTACCGCCATTTACGGCGAACGTGCCGCCAACGGTGTTATCCTGGTTACCACAAAACGCGGTAAAAAGGGAACGGCTACCGTTAATTACAATGCTTACGCAGGCTGGCAGCATGTTACGAACCAGGTAAAAATGGCAGATGCCACTGAATACGCAACTGCAATTAATGAGTTGCAAACCGAGAACGGCGCTTCGGCATTATTTACAGATCCCGCGTCATTTGGCAAGGGGACCGACTGGTATGGCCAGATATTACGCGACGCATTTGTGACCAACCACCAGGTTTCGATCAATGGCGGTGCCGAAAAATCGGATTACAACCTGTCGTTCGGCTATCTTGACCAGGACGGTATTGTAAAAACCAACAGCTATAACCGCTACACTCTGCACCTTACCGATAACTATCAGCCTTACAAAAACCTGAAATTGGGTATCAGTGCAAGTGGTCAGTATTCAAAATCAAGGAATGTCGACGGTGGTATTTTCCACGAACTGTACGGTGCTGCGCCTGTTGTTCCGGTTTACTATGCCGACGGAACTTATGGCGACCCAAGCGATTTTAACCTGGGTGGCGGCAACAACTACAATCCGCAGGTAACGCTCGATTATTTCAACTCGCATTCTGCAAACTACCGTTTTACCGGTAATGCCTTTGCCGAGTTGACAATAGCAAAGCACTTCAAATTAAAATCGTCCCTGGGCGGTGATTTTGGAGAAAACGAAACATTAAGCTATGTGCCTGTATATAAAGCTACTCTTTCGCAGCAGGCTACACAGTCTTCGCTGTCAAGAAGCCGCGCCGAAACCCGCAACTGGCTGCAGGAAAATACACTGACTTATGATAATACTTTCGCAAACGATCATCACGTTACCGTTTTGTTAGGCTATTCGTCTGAACAAAGGCAGGGATATTCCCTTAACGGTTCCGCACAAAACGTACCGGGCGATGGTTCTTATGAATATTATTTCAGCACCAACGGCACAAACTTTAACTTGTCCGACTCCGGATCGCTGCTCACTTTCCAATCGGAATTTGCCAGGGTGAACTACTCCTATAAGGACACTTACCTGTTAAATGCATCGGTTCGCCGCGATGGTAACTCGCAATTCTACAATCCACCCAGCAACAACGGTTATAGCGTGCTGCCGGCTGTGGGCTTAGGATGGGTTATCAGCAACGAGGACTTCATGAAGAACCAGCATATATTCAATTTCCTGAAACTTAGGGGCGGTTATGGTGAGGTTGCAAATGCCGACCTTCCGTTCAATGTTGCTGTTCCCACGGTTACCGGTGGCTATTATGCCATCTTTGGTAATCCAACAGTGGCTTATCCGGGGTCGAGCGTAACTACAATAACTCCTCCGTTCATCGTTGTTGAACGTTCGCACAATACTGATATCGGTTTAGAAGGCGGTCTTTTGGATAACCACCTGACTTTCGAGGCCGACTTTTATAACCGTGTTACAAAAAATGCGGTATTTGCTATCCCGGTATTAGGTTCATTAGGTTTAACCGGTGGTCCGATAGGCAACCAGGCCGACATACAAAACCGTGGCTTTGAGTTCCTGGTAACCTGGAAGAAATCAGTGAATAAAGATTTCTCCTACAGCGTTAGCGGTAACTTCTCCATCAACAACAATAAAGTGTTGAATGTATCGACCGGGCGTAACCCGATATACGGTGGCGGCAATGGCATCACCAACGGGGCTCTTGCAACCATTACAGTTGAAGGTCAGCCTATCGGCGAGTTTTACGGGTATAAAGTTGCAGGCATATTTCAGCAAGATCAAACTTCCGGCCCGCAGCCAAATGCGAAGGCCGGCGATTTTCAGTATGTTGACGAAAACAAGGATGGCGTTATCGACGGCCGAGACCGTGTTAACCTGGGCAACCCGAATCCTAAATACAATTACGGTTTCAATACCAGCTTTACCTACAAAGGTTTCGACCTGGCGCTGGATTTCCAGGGTGTTGCAGGCGTAAGCATTTATAATGCAAACATCGCCTATCGCTTTGGCAACGAAAACTTTACGCAGGACTTTTATGCACACCGCTGGCATGGGGCAGGTACGTCAAACACTTATCCTTCGGTTAAAGTTGGCTCCAATGCCAACTCCGCTCCAAACTCTTTCTTTGTTGAAAGCGGCGCATACTTTAGGGTGAGGAACGCACAGTTAGGCTACACGCTGCCGGGCAACCTGCTGTCGAAAGTAGGGGTACAGAAAGTAAGATTCTTCGCAAATGCGCAGAATCCGCTCAACATTTTCAAATACAAAGGCTTTAGCCCTGAAGTTGGCGGCGGCCCTACCGAAGCAGGTTTGGATGCGAATGTGTACCCGCTTTATGCGACGTATAATTTTGGTGTGAACGTTACTTTTTAAGGAGAAATAGAAAATGAAAACGAAAAATTTTTACTTGCAGGGAGCGTCCATATTATGCCTTTTTGCAACATTACTACTGGCACCCGCCTGTAAGAAAGGGTTTTTAGATAAACCCCGCCAGGGCGTAGTGCCGGCAACCCAGTTTTGGGTTACACAGGCCGATGCTACATCGGCGGTTAATGCCATGTATGCCAACCTGCACGAATGGACAAATATCGCTTTTGCGCCTATAGCTGTTGAAAGCATGGGATCGGATGATGCCGAAAAAGGCAGCAGCCCGGACGATGCATCGTTCATGAACGATTTTGATACTTTCACCGCCAGTTCAACTGAAGGCCAGATATCTGACTTTTGGGGTGGCGAATACCGGACAATAAACCTGGCCAACCAGATACTGGATAATATCCCGGCAATCAACATGGATGCCGGCTTGAAATCGCGTTACCTGGCCGAAGCAAAGTTTATACGTGCTTATGCCTATTTCAGGCTGGTACGCGCATTTGGCGATGTGCCGCTGCGCTTGCATGTACCGAAAGATCCATCCGAGTACAACATTCCGCGTACACCGAAGGATCAGGTATGGGCAGCTATCGAAACCGACCTGACCGATGCCGCATCCGTATTACCACAAACTTATGATGCCACCAATGTTGGCCATGCTACCAAAGGCGCCGCACTTGCTTTGCATGCAAAAGCTGCCTTATATCAGAAAAAATGGGCTGATGTGGTAAGCCTTACCAACCAGGTATCTGGCTTAGGGTACTCACTGTTCCCTAATTTCGAAAAGATGTTCAGGGTAGAGAATAAAAATAACTCCGAATCGATATTCGAGATACAGAATGAATTGATCCCCGGAAAGCCGGACGAATCGAATTCACAGTATTCGCAAGTACAGGGTGTTCGTGGTGTAACTGGCGGGGGCTGGGGCTTTAATGTTCCTACGCAGGACCTGGTGGATGCATTTGAACCCGGCGACCCACGCCTTAACGCAACCATCATTTTCAGGGGTACAACAACTGCGGAAGGTGATGCAATTCCGCTGGCTGGCGATAACCCGCGTTATAACTATAAATCGTACGTGCCATTCAGCATGTATGTATCAGGCTTTAACGAAGGTGCACAGCAGGATAAGATCGTTTTGCGTTATGCCGATGTACTGCTGATGAATGCCGAGGCTAATAACGAACTGGGCAACACCGCGGCAGCGCTGGCTTCGCTTGAAATGGTTCGGGCACGTGCGCGGGGTGCCAATGCAGGCGTATTGCCTGAAGTGACCACTACCGACCAGGGCGCATTACGGACTGCCATTTATCATGAGCGCCGCGTAGAATTGGCCATGGAGTTCGACCGTTATTTCGACGTGATACGCCAGGGGCGTGGTGCTGAAGTTTTCGGCCCGAAAGGCTGGAAAGCTAACAAGAACGAGGTTTGGCCGATACCACAAACAGAAATTGACCTGAGTGCAGGCGTTATTACTCAAAATACGGGTTATTAATATTAAAATATGATCGACATGAAAAAAAGAAATATATATGTCATAGCCCTTGCATTATTAGGTGTGGGGGTAAGCTCCTGCCGCAAGGAGTTTGATCCAAAGAGCTATGCGCCGCCATTGGTTATCAACGGCTTTACCAGCTCAAGCGAGATCGAAAAAGCGAACCTTGCAGCTTATTATTCCTTCAATGGTAACCTGGTCGACAGCGTTTCAGGTACTGCCGGCGAGGCCACGGGTACTGCATTTACCAAGGGCGAAGTGGGCCAGGGCCTGCAGGGCGCACTGAATGGGTATGTGCTGGCTGAACCAGGCCCGAAAGTAAAAGCACTGAATAGCTTTACAATCAGCGAATGGGTGAATACGCCACCACCGTCAACAGGTATTATTGGCATATTCTCGCTTGCGAGAACTGATCAGTTCTGGGGAAATATTGAAATATTTATCGAGAACGGAAGTGATAACACCAATGGTAAAGTGCGTGTACATATCGACAAAGGCGGCAGCGATTATACGTATGCAGTAGATGGTGTGCTTAACCTGTTCAATGTTTGGAAAAACATAACAGTTACTTATGACTCAGTAACCGGAACATGTGCCTTGTATGTAAACGGATCGAAAGTTAACACAGGTACCGCAGGCAACTTAAAAGGCGATCTGAACTTTACGAACATTGGTAAGCTTGTATTTGGCACGGTGCAATTCAACACTGATCCCAGCCAGACATCCGCCACAGGAAAACAGGATTGGGCGAGCTATTTAACAGGCCAGATGGATGAAGTGCGGATATACGACAAGGTACTGTCTGACAATGAAATTGGGGCTCTTGTAGCATTACAGGGCAGAGGAAAATAAGGTTGATTGATTTAGCTGAGGTTGTTTGTCCCTCCGCCGTTTGGCGGAGGGCGACAGCCTTTTTTATTCGGACTAATAATTGTGATATATTGTGATATGATAGCAGCGGGGAAGATAAACTTAAGCAGGTTTTTTATAGGAGTTTTGTGTATGGTCTTTTTTGCCTGCGGCAAAAAGCAGGTAGACCCGACGAAACCGGTTACGCCAGTGCCAACTACTTTCAGTTTTAATGCGCTGCTGGTAAACGGCCTGTATAATGGCTTTACCTACGCCGGGCTCAATACACAACCGGTTATCAAAATATCCTTTTCTGCGCCGCTCGATCACAGTTCCGCAACATCAGCCATTTCTTTAAAAACTAAGGATGGCACGCCGGCACCTTTTGATATCACCTATACAAATCATGACAGCACCGTCGTCATCACCCCATCAAGCCTTCAGTTTATCACGCAATATAACCTGAACGTAGCAACCAGCCTGAAAGCCACGGATAAAAGTACTTTGGGTTCATCAATAGCTGTAAAAATGACGACGGCTATCGATCCGTCTGATAAATTTCCGCAGCTAAGTGACGACGCCCTGCTGGACCTGGTGCAGAAACAAACTTTTAAATATTTCTGGGATTTTGGTCACCCCACAAGCGGTTTGGCCAGGGAACGGAATACATCAGGCGATGTCGTGACCACCGGCGGCTCGGGATTTGGCATTATGGCCATAGTGGCGGCATCAAGCCGGAACTTCATCAGCCATGCCGATGGTTTGGCGCGTATGCAAAAGATAGTCGGCTTCCTGAAAAATACCGCTCAAAAATTTCATGGGGCATTCCCGCATTGGATGAATGGCGTAACAGGAGCCGTGGTGCCTTTCAGCCAGCAGGACGATGGCGCCGACCTGGTGGAAACCTCTTATTTAATGCAGGGCCTGTTAACCGCCCGCCAGTACTTTAATGGCGCAGGCGCCGATGAAACCGCGCTGCGCGACGATATCAATACGATATGGAACGGTGTGGAATGGGACTGGTTCCGCCAGGGCGGTCAAAATGTATTATACTGGCACTGGAGCCCCAACTATGGTTTCGCCATAAATATGCCCATACACGGCTGGGACGAGGCGCTGATCACTTACGTAATGGCTGCATCTTCAACTACTCATGCAATACCGAAAGTAGTTTATGATAATGGATGGGCGTTAAACGGGCAGATCAAAAATGGCAGCAGTTATTACGGCGTTCAGTTACCGCTCGGGCCGGCTGTGGGCGGACCTTTGTTCTTTGCCCATTACTCTTTTTTGGGCATCAATCCCAATGGATTATCTGACGCTTATGCAAGTTATGATGTACAGAACAAGGCCCATGCGCTTATTAACTACAATTACTGTGTAAACGATCCTTTAAATTATTACGGTTATAGTTCGCAATGCTGGGGACTAACAGCCAGCGACATAGAAGGTGGCTATACTGCCAGTTCGCCAACAAACGATGTTGGGGTTATAGCGCCTACAGCCGCTATCTCCTCGCTGCCTTATACACCTACCCAGTCTATGGCCGCGCTTAAATTTTTCTATTATAAACTGGGCGACAAGATTTGGGGCGATTATGGATTTTATGACTCGTTCAACCTGAGCACGACCTGGTTTGGTAATTCCACACTCGCCATTGACCAGGGGCCGATTGTTGATATGATCGAAAACTACCGCAGTGGTTTGCTGTGGAACCTTTTTATGAGCTGCCCGGAAGTAAAAACCGGCATGAAAAACCTGGGCTTTACGAGCCCGAATTTGTAGTTAGTAATTAAAAAATGTCATTTCGACGAGGACCGAGGAGAAAACTTATGCATGATGCAAACCCGGCATCGCTTGTATAAGATTTCTCGCTATCACTCGAAATGACAAAAACATAAATGTTGATCTAATGAAAAAAATCATACTCTTTATATTATTCGCAATACCTGCATTATGCTTCGCCCAAAAACCGGCCAAAACTACGGAAGATGGCATAAACCCCGTGGGCATCATCAAAGGGCTCTCCGACAGCGCCCTGCTGGATGTGGTACAACGGCAAACATTCCGTTATTTTTGGGATTTTGGCCACCCCACCAGTGGGCTTGCGCGCGAACGTAGCAATGTGGCCTATGATTATGGTAACGAAGTGGTAACCACAGGCGGCTCGGGTTTCGGCATTATGGCCTTGATAGTCGCCGACCATCGTAAATTTATTACCCATCAGCAGGCAGTTGAGCGTATGCTGAAGATCGTAGAGTTTTTATATAAGGCTGATGCTTTCCACGGCGTTTTCCCGCATTGGCTGAACGGCGAAACAGGCAAAGTGATACGTTTTGGCAGAAAAGATGACGGCGGCGACCTGGTGGAAACCTCCTATCTTTTTGAGGGGCTGCTATGCGCACGGCAATATTTTACGGGTAATGATAATAAGGAACGGCATATTCGCGATGTTATCGGTTGGATGTGGAGCGAAATAGAGTGGGACTGGTACACCCGTGGCGGGCGCGATAATTTATACTGGCACTGGAGCCCGAATAATGGGTGGGCTATGAATTTCGCTATCCGCGGCTTTAATGAGTGTTTGATCACCTATATCCTCGCGGAATCTGGCGAGCGTTACCCGGTATCGCCAAATGTTTATCACAACGGCTGGGCGCAAAGCGATTTCTTTAAAAATGGCAAAACCTTCTACGGTCATAAGCTGCCGCTTGGGTTTGATTACGGCGGCCCGCTGTTCTTTTCCCAATATTCATTTATGGGGCTTGATCCTAAAGGGTTGAAGGATGAATATGCCGACTACTGGGAGCAAAACGTGAATCACACCCTGATAAACCACGATTATTGCGTTGATAACCCTAAAAAATATAAAGGCTATGGCGAGGATTGCTGGGGCCTTACCGCCAGCGACAATTACGAGGGGTATAATGCCCATTCGCCCACAAACGACCTGGGCGTGATCTCACCAACAGCCGCTTTATCGGCCTTCCCGTACACTCCCGAATATTCAATGAAAGCGCTGCGCCATTTCTATTACGACCTGGGCGACAAAATTTGGGGCGAATACGGCTTTACGGATGCCTTCAGCGAATCGCATAACTGGTACGGTAAGTCATACCTCGCTATCGACCAGGGGCCTGAAATCGTTATGATAGAGAACTATCGCAGCGGCTTGCTCTGGAAACTCTTTATGAGCTGCCCCGAGGTACAGCATGGCTTGAAAAAGATAGGCTTTACCAGCCCGATGCTACACAAGGGTAATTGATCACCTATTTCGCAAATTGCAAATAAGTTGCTATCTATGTAAAGTAAGTTAATCAAGCCCCTATTGAGTTATGCAAACACTGATCAATACCAGTGAATTTTATCAGACCATTGATCTTATAATCACGCCGATACTTTTATCTAACAGCGAAACCAAACACCAATACGTCAATAAAGCTTTCTTAAAACAGATAGGATATAGTGTCGAAGATATTCCTGACCAGAATGCCTGGTTTAATTGCGTATATCCGGAAGCTGACTACCGGGCAGAGGTAAAGGAAAGCTGGTTTAATGTGGTAGGCGCAGCTCAAAGAAAAGGTGACACTCATGCACACATGGTTGCGAAGCTTTTTTGTGCTGACGGGTCATACAAATGGTTTGATGTACATGAAAATGTATATGGCGACAACAAAGTGGTCACATTTTTGGACGTAGATGAACTGGTTGAAAATTACGAGGAACTTACAGATGCCTTAAAACAAAAAGACATTTTACTTTCCATCATAGCACATGATGTAAGAAGTCCCTTGGCCAACATCCGGCAAGTTGTCAACGAGTATAAAGAGCTCGACTTGTCGGAAGCCGAAATAACAGCGATATTTTCGGGCATGGGAACGCAAATTGATTATATTTTCAATATTATCAATTCACTCCTTGTGCGCACTAGCGCAGATCGTGGTAGTTTTATTGAAAAACGAGAAAAAATCGTCCTTAAAACATTCTTTTCAAAATATCAGGATTATTATAGAGAACGGATTGAAAAGCAAAATATCGTGTTTAATTTTGATCTTTCCAATGCAGATAAAATTAATTTTGACCCCTTTATACTAGATGTAATTTCGCGTAATCTGATTGACAATGCAATTAAATATAGTCCCGATGGCGGAATAATAACCGTTTCCTTCAATGAAAGCAAAAACCTTGCGGAACTTGTTATTAAGGATATGGGGCCCGGAATGAGCCAAATACAAAGCGAAAGAATACTAAACAATCAAGGCAGCCGGAGGCTCAAAAACCAGATAACCGATAGTTTTGGCCTTGGCCTGATCATGGCGAAGGAGATACTCGAAAAACATAACGGCAGGTTGTCTATTCAAAGCGAATTAGGTAAAGGCACTTCATTTGTGATCCAAATTTTGAAAAATTAAACTGAACCTATTTGACCAATTTTTACGCTTAACAAAAATATTTTCGGAAACCTGTTCCGGATTTGTAAAAGAAAAAGCTGTTTCTTTACGTTAGACTTCTTTCTAACTTTTACCATGACAGCAAAAAAAATATTTTTAACGGGAATACTAGGATTGAGCCTTTTATTCCCGTTTTTATTAAAAGCACAAAGCCTTTCCTCATTCGACAGGGGCAGCTATATTAATAAGAACGATACACTTCCTTATCGTTTCGTGTTTCCTGGAAATTTTGACCCACAAAAAAAATACCCCGTCATTTTAGTGCTGCACGGCGCAGGCGAAAGAGGCAATGATAACGAGGCTCAGTTAAAATACGGGCCAAAGCTTTTCCTGAATGATACTATCAGGGCCAAATATCCGGCTATTGTTATCTTTCCGCAATGCCCTAAGGACGGCTGGTGGAGCAATGTGCAAATGAAGCAGGATTCATCCGGGAAATGGAAATGGACCTTTATTGAGGGCGGCGCGCCAACGCCTGCTATGAAAAGCCTGCTTGGCCTGCTCGACCAATGGCTGGATAAACCTTTTGTAGATAAGCACCGGATATATGTCGGCGGGCTGTCTATGGGTGGCATGGGCACTTTCGAGATATTACGACGCAAACCCGACTTATTTGCAGCCGCGTTCGCTATTTGCGGGGGAGACAATACCCAAAACGCAAAGATTTATGCCAAAAAGGTACCTTTGTGGATATTCCACGGCGCAAAGGATGATGTAGTTCCGGCGGACCATTCCATTATTATGGTGAACGCCATTAAAGCCGCAGGCGGTAACCCTAAGTTTACGTTGTATCCGAATGATAATCATAATAGCTGGGACGACGCTTTTGCTGAGCCTGGGTTAATGGGATGGCTTTTTTCGCATCAAAAGTAAGGCCGGTTTATTCCCAAATGTCATTTCGACGAATGAGATTGACTTGCGGGAAGGCATGAGGAGAAATCTTCAACAACATGAAATCCGGTCTTACTGTTCGAAAATATTTCTCTTCGCGACGGCGCACAGCCCCTGCGTGCTCATCGAAATGACATAGTTCGAAAATGGAGTTATTCTCCCTTCGGCTTTGTGTTAAATCTCGGTTTAAAACCTAGGTTAGCAGTTTTATCCTCTGCCGGGGGTGTGGGTGGTGTTTCGTCTTTTGCTTCTTCCTTTGGCTCTGGCCCAACTACCGTTTTGGTTACGCCTGCTTTAAACTTTGGCTTGAAACCTAAGGCCGGTGCTTGCGTTGCCGGGGCATCCGCCGGCTTTTCTTCTTTAGCTTGTTCCTCCGGTGCAGCAGCTGGTTCTGCTGGTTTGGTTACACCTGCTTTGAATTTCGGTTTGAAACCTAAGGCAGGCGGCGGACTTGCCGGCGCATCCGCAGGCTTTTCCTCTTTGGGTTCTTCCTTTGGTTCCTGCGTAGCTTCCGCAGGTTTTGTAACGCCTGCCTTAAACTTAGGCTTAAAGCCTAATGATGGGGCCGGAGTCGCCGCCTCTTTATTTTCTGCAGGCTTTTCGGGTTCGGCTGCCGGAGCTGACGCCGCTGTTTCACCCGCAGGTTCTGCGGGCTTTGTCATGCCAGGTTTAAAGCGCGGTTTGAAACCAACATTGGGCGAAGGTGAGGTGGTTTCTGCTAATGTCTCGGTTATAGTTTGCTCGGCCAGCGGGTTTTCTATAACTACCCTTTCAGCTTTCGGCTCGGGTGCCAGGTGGTATTGCAGCCGTAACTTATTGAACCAGTATTTTTTGGTGTGATCGAAGCTTTTTTCGCCCATCTGTTCAAAATGGGCTTTGAATTCAGACAACAGCGCCGGTTCAGCCTTTCCCAAAGCCGACAGGTCTATTTTCTTCTTCACGAAAAATTCGTCAAATGTCATTTTTAGATATTAACGTCCAGATCAAGCTTATTAAAATGGATGCCTTTATCGGTTTGTGTCCAATCGCCGCGTTCCTCATCGGTAGCATTCATTAGCTTCGGAAAAAACTCCAGCGGGAAAACCTGCGGCTTTTTACCTTCATCTTTTTCCACAAAAAGCAAACCGTTGCTAAAGGTCACTTTAACTTTCTTTTCGTTCCGGCGGGAGGTGAATAGTGGCATAGCTATAATTTTATGTCATTGCGAGCGATAGCGCGGCAATCCCGTCGTAAGCATAACGAAGAGATTGCTTCGTCGTTCCTCCTCGCAATGACAGGTTGGGCTTACTCCGCCATATTATGATATACCGCCTGCACATCGTCATCCTCTTCCAGGCGGTCTATCAGCTTCATTACATCCGCTATACCTTCCTCGGTCACTTCGTGAAATGATTGCGGTATACGCTCCAGTTTAGCCGATTTGGTTTCGATGCCCGCCTCTTCCAAAGCCTTCTGCATTTTGCCAAAATCTTCAAATGCGGTATGGATAACAGCAATGTCATTGCCTTCCTCATCAGCCTCCACAAACAGGTCTTCCAAACCGGCATCTATCAGCTCAAACTCCAGCTCTTCCAGGTCGCGGTCGCCGGGATCAAAAGTAAATACCGATTTGCGGGTAAATATAAAATCCAGCGACCCGGTTTTGCCCAGCGTGCCGCCAACTTTGGTAAAGTAGCTGCGCACATTGGCTACCGTGCGGTTAATGTTATCGGTAGCGGTTTCCACCAGGATGGCTACACCATGCGGTGCATATCCTTCGTATACAATTTCTTCGTAGTCTTTCTCATCGCGACTGGTGGCGCGTTTAATAGCAGCTTCCACCCGGTCCTTAGGCATGTTCACCGCCTTGGCGTTCTGCACCGCAGTACGCAGGCGCGAATTGGTGTTAACGTCGCCGCCGCCGGCTTTAACCGCCATTACTATTTCCTTACCCAAACGGGTAAACTGCACGGCCATTTTCGACCAGCGCTTTAATTTTCTTTCTTTACGGAATTCAAATGCTCTTCCCATGATTTAGTCAGTAGTCAATGGTCAATAGTCATTGGCCAAGGTTATAACGCAAAAGTAATATTTGTTTGCTTAAGTAAGGAGTTCTAATGTGTTTGGGTGGATTCCCGGTTTGAAATTTTAATTTTTTTGTTTTCGAAGAAATGAATTAATTAAAATGATTACTCCAATCATTATCGGGATAAGTGATATAAAGTAACTACCTAAACTAATTCTTCCTGATTCCCCTTCTATTTCCGGGTCATTCAACGCCAATAGAAAGAGAAAAAAGAGGACTCCAATGATGATAAAAATCACACCCGAAATAACTGAAACTATTCTCCAAAATTTCATATTATATTTTCTGAATAGTGACAATTTTTTTAATACATCCCTAGTCTTTCCGATTTTACCTCTAAATAATCTTCTTCAAATTAACCAGCATATCCGCTACTATCTTCGGCAGATCATATTCCAGTTGCCAGCCCCAATCCTTTTGGGCGTAACTATCGTCGATGGATTTGGGCCAGCTATCGGCAATGGCCTGGCGCGGGTCGCTGCCGGCATAGCTTATTTCGAAACCGGGCATAATCTTTATTATTTCATCAGCCAGTTGGGTTGGGGTAAAGCTGATGCCTGCCAGGTTATAGGATGAACGGATGGTGATCTTATCGGCAGGGGCATCCATAAGCATTAAGGTGGCGCGGATGGCATCGTCCATATACATCATCGGCAAGGCAGTATTAGCCGAAAGGAAGCTTTGGTATTTACCTTGCTTCAAGGCTTCATGAAATATATGCACGGCGTAATCGGTAGTGCCGCCGCCCGGGTTGGCACGCCAGCCGATAAGGCCAGGGTAGCGGATACTGCGTACATCCAGCCCGTATTTGTTAAAGTAATATTCGCACCAGCGTTCGCCTGCCAGCTTACTGAAACCGTAGACGGTATTAGGGTCCATTACGCAGTATTGCGGCGTATCAAACTGCGGCGAATGCGGACCAAAAACGGCTATCGAGCTGGGCCAGAAAACTTTCTTCACTTTAAACTCCACTGCAAAATCAAGCACATGCAGCAGGCCGGTCATATTCAGGTCCCAGGCCATTTTGGGTTTTTGTTCGCCTACGGCGGACAGTATCGCGGCCAGCAAATAAACCTGCGTTGGCCGGTGTTTATTAAAAATATGGTGAAGGTTGTCTTTATCCAGCACGTTCACCAGTTCGAACGGGCCGCTATGGCGGATGGCATAGGTAGGACTATTAATATCGGATGCTATTACCGAGTCGGCGCCGTGGATCTGCCGTAAAGCATTGACCAGTTCTGTCCCAATCTGGCCATTGGCGCCTATCACTAATATCTTTTCAGTCATGAAAATTCAGTTAACGGACAAAGGTAGATTTTTTTGTCTTAACCCGGATTGATGCTCCCCATCAATTTAAAGAATTTGAAAATTATCTACGTGATTTTTACAAATCAGGAAATTTAGCCTGTTTTGGATGTCAATAAATTAACATTCAGATAATTCGAATTCTAAAATATCTGATAAAAGCTAAAAATTTCGGATATTTGGGGTTCTATTAATTCAATTATTTAACAATTTAAACAAAATGAAACCTCCGCAAAGGAGCTTCATTACCGCTTAGAAAACAAATTATTACAATGAAAGTCGCAGTAGTAGGTGCCACAGGACTGGTGGGCACCAAAATGTTGCAGGTTCTTGAAGAACGCAACTTCCCGGTAACAGAATTGATCCCCGTAGCTTCAGAAAAGAGTGTTGGTAAACAAGTAACATTCAAGG
The DNA here is from genome assembly GCF_035492695.1 of Mucilaginibacter sp. Lineage (GTDB taxonomy): Bacteria > Bacteroidota > Bacteroidia > Sphingobacteriales > Sphingobacteriaceae > Mucilaginibacter. Next base: position 555,669 of record NZ_DATJJC010000012.1, read on the forward strand.
GTAAGCAGTATAAGGTGGTTTCTGTCGAGGATGCGATAAAACAGAAGCCCGACCTGGCCTTATTTTCGGCCGGCGGGAGCACTTCACTGGCACAGGCGCCACTATTTGCCGAAGCCGGAACAACCGTTGTAGACAACTCATCGGCCTGGCGTATGGACCCGACCAAAAAACTGGTGGTACCCGAAGTTAATGCCGATGTACTGACAGCAGAAGATAAGATCATAGCCAACCCGAATTGCTCCACCATACAAATGGTAGTGGCTATTAAGCCATTACATGATAAATATAAGATCAAAAGGATAGTGGTATCCACTTACCAGTCCGTAACCGGTACGGGAGTTAAGGCTGTCGACCAGCTTTTTAACGAACGTAAAGGCATTACCGACGGGCCGCGTGCTTATACTTACCCTATTGATTTGAACGTGATCCCTCATATCGACGTGTTTACCGATAACGGTTACACCAAAGAGGAGATGAAGATGATCAAAGAAACGCAGAAGATCATGGGCGATGACAGCATCAAGGTTACTGCTACTACGGTGCGTATCCCGGTTATTGGCGGTCATTCCGAGTCGGTGAATATCGAATTTGAAAAGGATTTCGACCTGGCCGAAGTTAGGTCGATACTGGAAAAAGCGCCGGGCGTTATTGTTACCGACGACGTGGCCAACCTGAAATACCCGATGCCGCTTGATGCGCATGAAAAGGACGAAGTATTTGTTGGCCGCCTGCGCCGCGACGAAAGCCAACCGAACACGCTGAACGCCTGGATAGTATCAGACAACCTGCGCAAAGGCGCGGCCACCAACGCGGTGCAGATTGCCGAGTACCTGGTTGCGAAGCATTTGATAGGGCAGGGTGTAGAGGCGTAAGTTAGTGATTGGTTAATCGGTGATTAGTTAACCGGGAGCTATTTTGAATAATAAATGAATAGGGATGATCGGGAGATTATCCCTATTTTATTTGCAGCATGGTCCAGCTTGGTTAAGGAAGCAAAACAGGGTTAACATGGTTAACACTATTTTACGCTTGTTGTTAGTTAAATAGTTGATTATCAATACAATATGTCAAATTTGACAAAAAAGCGTTAACCATGATTGGCGTGTGCTGACCCGAATGGCCCGTCCTGAAATAGCTATACAGATTTGCAGGTAAATCCTGGTATATTTATACAAAAACTTACTAACACCAAACGTTCCTACGGAACGTTAATGCGCCTCCCAATTTTTCCTACCAACCAGTCGTCCCGAAGGGACGCTTTTGCGCAGGAAAATAATTAAGGGTTCCTGTAATAAGCTTTTGTGAATTTTAAACTATTCCTCCTTGATCGCTCAGGAGGGACGTTTTTGCGAAGAAAAATAATTAAGAGTTCCTGTAATAAGCTTTTGTGAATTTTAAACTATTCCTCCTTGATCGCTCAGGAGGGACGTTTTTGCGAAGAAAAATAATTAAGAGTTCCTGCAATAAGCTTTTGTGAATTTTAAACTATTCTTCCTTGATCGTCACATCGGGACGTTTCGTCGGTAGAAAAAAAGAATTGGGGGTTTTAGCGTTCCATTGGGAACGCTTCGTGTTTGACGAAGCTATTTTTTTCCGGCTTTAAGTCTTGCAATCTCCGCTCTCAGTTCAACTATATAATCCTTTTGCGCTGCAAAGGCATCTTCTATTTCCGGGATCGTGAAGCGTTGTACGATATGCTGCGAGCAGTTCCAGTCGTAGGCCTCTATCTTTATTTTTATAATTCTTTCAGGTTTGGCCTCGTAATCTCCCAGCGAAAGAAACGCTTCCAGTTCCGGGTCATCACCTAGTTCAATGACGGTGGCGCGGCCCAGGATCTTTAGCCTTGCTTTGCGGGCATAGTCCATGATAAATAAAGCGACCTTATCGTTAGTAACAAAGTTACCTGCCGATATGTATTGCTTGTTACCCCTGAAATCGAGAAAAGCAAGTGTAGTATCATTAATAACCCTCAAAAACCCTGGCGGCCCGCCGCGGTATTGAATATATGGATAACCATCCTTTCCATTGGTCGACATATAAAACCCATCCCGCTCGTTGATAAAGCTGATCTCCTGTTCGGATAAGCCATCAAAATAAGTACTTTGCTCAAGCCTGGCATAGCTGCTCCGGCTGCCGTATCTTTCCTGTAGTTTTTTGGTTTCGTCGCCAAAAGCCATTGAGGCATAGTTCGTTCCCATTTTGTCGTCGAGGAATTGGTCAACTCAAAAGTACCGCATTTATTGCTGGACTTTCGTAACGCCAGGGTAAAACAACTTAATCAACCAATTACTCTTTCAGCTTAATCAACATCCCCATTATTCAACCCAATCCACTAACTTCGCAAAATGATCTCCTTCGCTCATCGCGTATTTATGGAAGTGGCTGCCAATTTGAGTTTCTCAAAGGCGGCGCAGGTGCTGTTTGTTACCCAGCCCGCCATCAGCAAGCATGTGAAGGCTCTGGAAGATCAATATAAGGTCCCGCTGTTCGAACGTAAAGGCAACAGCATCCTGCTTACCGAAGCAGGTAAAAAGCTGAACGAATACCTGCAGCAGGCCAACGAGATAGAACGTAAGATCGAATACGACCTGTCGATATTGAGCAATATGTCGCAGGCAGCCGGGCATTTGCGGCTGGGGGCAAGTACTACCATCGCCTTGTATATTCTGCCGCCTATCCTGTCGGGTTTTCAGCGCGAATACGCCAATGTGCATGTGCAATTGGTGAACCGAAATTCGGAATATATCCTGGGTGCTTTACTGAATCACGAGGTTGACATCGGTATTATCGAGGTAGATAATAAGCTGACCACGGTATCGTACAGGCCATTTATGAGCGACGAGGTGATACCGGTTTGTTCGGCCAAAAGTCCGCTGGCCGGCAAATCGCTCACCTTGAAACAACTTTTAAAAACACCCGTAGCCCTGCGCGAACGCGGATCGGGCACGCTGAACGCTTTGTTAAAGTCGCTTGCCGACCATCATATCAAACCTGCCGACCTGAATGTAAAGATCCGGCTGGGCGGTACCGAGGCTTTGAAAAACTTCCTGCTCGCCGACCAATGTCTGGGCTTTATGCCACGGCCATCTATTACCCGGCAATTAGCCGAGGGCGACCTGGTGGAAGTACCTATCGAGGGCCTTAAAATTACCCGCGATTTTTACTTCATCCGCCGCAAGGGTACCGAAGATTTTGGGCTGACCAGCAATTTTATAAATTACGCCCTGCAATACGTGTAGTGGACTCACCCGGTCGACGCTTCGCTGGACCACCCTCTCTACCGCAAGCGATAAAGAGGGGCTTTCATTTTTCTTTAATCTTATATTAAGACCTAACATACGGAAAAAAAGGAATTCAACCCTCTTTGCGCCAAAGGCGGAGAGAGGGTCGACAAGCGCAGCAATATCGGAGTAAGTTGAATAACCGCCCTGCAATGCGTGTAAAGCATGTTTTTCTGAAAAAAATTAAAACCAACCCCATTGCCGGATGTAGTTTATAGAAAGGAATTCACCTTTTAGTTAAATATACTTATTATGGCAAGTTTGAGTAATCGCAAAGTAGCAATACTGACAGAAGAAGGATTTGAGCAGGTGGAACTCACCAGCCCTAAGGAAGCATTGGAGGCTGCGGGCGCTAAAGTCGACGTGGTATCGCCGCGAAGCGGAAAAATAAAAGCATGGAACCATACCGATTGGGGTATTGAAATAAACGTAGACAAGGAATTAAGCAGCGCTAGTCCGGATGATTACGATGCATTGGTTTTGCCTGGTGGCGTACTGAACCCGGATAAATTGAGACAAAACAAGGAGGCCGTAGCCTTTGTGTCGGCTTTCCTGGATGAAGGCAAGCCTGTAGCTGCTATTTGCCATGGCCCGCAAATGCTGATAGAAACAGGAATGATCGGTGGCCGGACGCTAACATCATACCCATCGCTGCAAACCGACTTGCGAAATGCCGGGGCCAACTGGGTAAATGAGGAAGTGGTGGTTGATAATGGTTTAGTAACCAGCCGCACGCCGAAAGATCTGGACGCATTTAACAAAAAAGCCATTGAGGAAATTGGGGAGGGCGCTCACCATCACGCCTAAATCCAATAACTGGTTCACAAAACTGTGAGGGGAAGTGTCCGCCATTTTTGGCGGGCACTTTTTTATGTACTGATATTCCCGGCACTGATCAATTCAGGCTCACAGGAACCCGGCATAAGATCTGGATGACGTTCCTTTGTTCTTCTCCGCACTTTAGTTAACACGCCTTCCAGCAGTGGCAGCGTGTTGTTCAGGTTTTTGGTTTTGATCAGGAAATTCCAGATCGGCTCAAATTTCTTCCAGCCGCCGGCATAACAAAAGTGCTTCAGTTTATGGGTCAGGGTATCATGATTCATACTTGCTTCGAAAATATTGCTCCACTTGTAAAATTCTTTGTAGGCCCACCAATAACCTGCCTCCAGTTCAGCGGCAGTCATGTTTTGTGTTTTATAAACTACAGTGCGGGTATCGTATTTATCCCAGTTCCGGTGAAGAATGCGGTCCTGCTCCTCCATCTGGCGGAATAACTCTGTACCCGGGTAGGGTGTTAACACGTGATAGGTAGATGTAGTAATAGAATTTTTTACCCCCCAATCTACCGTTCGTTTAAAAACATCTTTGTCGTCGTCATCCAGTCCGAACACAAAGCTGCCGTTGATCATAATACCCAGCGAATGCAGCCGGTTAACCGCACGCGTATAGTCTTTTTCAAGATTTTGCTTCTTGTTGCTCTGCTTCAGGTTTTGCGGCGAGAAGGTCTCGAACCCGACAAACAAACTGCGCAAACCTGCCGCGGCCGCCTTTTCGATCAGGTTGCCGCGAAGTATCGAATCTACGGTAGCCGCGCCCTGGAAAAGGCGGCCCATGCCTTTCATACCCTCAAACAAAGCTTCGCCAAAACGTACGTTGCCTAACAGGTGGTCGTCTAAAAAATACAAATGCCTGCCGGGCAGCCGGTCTATCTCGGCCAAAGCATCATCTACCTCCTGCGTGTAGAATGTTCTGCCACCTTCAAAAAAAGCGTCTTTATAACAAAAGCTGCAATGGTGCGGGCAGCCGCGGGTAACCACGATGGAATTGGGTACCAGGTACAAATGACGTTTGATCAGGTCGCGGCGGATGGGCGGTACGCCGACGAGAGTCCTGATACCCGACCTATAAACCTTTTGCGGGCGACCCAATTTGAAATCCTGTAAGAATTTAGGAAAAGTATCCTCGCCCGGACCAATAAATAGGGTGTCGGCATGTGGTGCAGCTTCCAGTGGCAGCGAAGTTACATGCAGGCCACCCAGAATAACGTAAGCGCCCTTTGCACGGTAATGATCGGCTAAAGCATAAGCCCGGTAAGCATTGGTAATATAAACCTGGATGACCACCAGGTCGGGCTCATCATCGGTATTCAGGTTTTCGACATGCTGATCCTGCAGGTCTATCTCGTCATCAGGCGACAGGTAACCGGCCAATGTCGCCAGGCCCAATGGCGGGAACAGTGAATATTTTATCGGGCGCCAGAAAGGGTTTTCGGCTTCGGTAAGCGCCGGCAGGATCATTTTTACTTTCACGATTATTTTTATTAAAAGTACTTTGAATTACAAAGTAAATAAACATCAAAATAGAAAGCAAGGAAAATCTGTTAAAAAAAGTTAAGACAACTTATTTAGTTCAACAGTACCATCTTCGCCAACGCCTCGATAAATTTCGGCGAATCGTTCAGGCTTTCCACCAACTGGACCGTTTCGCCGCCAAGGGCTTTGAACTCGTCGCCGTACTCAACAGGTACCTCGTAAACAGTTTCGAGACAGTCAGCTACAAAGGCAGGGCAAAATACCAGCAGGCGCTTTTTGCCTTCCTTAGCCAGCTGATGCACCACCTCGCTGGTGTAAGGTTGCACCCAGGGGTCGCTGCCCAACCGCGACTGGAAACAGATGGTGTACTTCTCTTTAGGAATACTGAGCTTTTCTGCTAATAACCTGGCGGTATGGTGCGATTGCGCCGAATAGCAATACCGGTTTGCATCTGTCAACGTTTGGCAGCAATCGGCCGATTTCAGGCAGTGATTGTGGGTATGGTCCGATTTGATCAGCTGCCGTTGCGGCAAGCCATGAAAACTGAACAGGATATGATCGTAAGTATCGGGGTTGTGCTTCCGGGCATTGTCGGCAAATGTTTCGATCATCAGTTCATCATCATGAAAGGAGTTGATAAACCTGATGGTAGGTTTGGTTGGCCATTGTTGCACCAGTTCCATTACCTTATCGTAAACCGACCCGGTGCTGGCGGAGGCATATTGCGGAAACATCGGGATAACCACAATGTCATAGATCAACGCATCTTTTAGCCTTTGAAGCGCCGAGTCGATAGACGGGCTTTGGTACCGCATGCCCAGCTCCACCTGGTATTCGTCGCCTAAGCGCTCCTGTAGTAATTTATGCTGTAGTTTGCTGTAATGGAGCAAAGGGGAGCCCGTTTTTTCATCCCATATTGCCTGGTACAGTTTCGCTGATTTCGGTCCGCGGGTTGGCACAATAATGCCTTTTACAAGCAAAGTGCGGGATATAGGATTAATGTCTATTACCAGCGGGTCCATCAAAAACTCACGGAGATATTTGCGGACGTCTGCCGTCGAGGGACTATCGGGCGTACCCAGGTTGATCAGTAAAACTCCTTTTTTGCTCATATTGTCGGGCGCAAAAATAAGAAAAAATACCCCTAACTGGTTGGCGGGATAACATATTACAAAAAGATTAAAAATGAATGGCTAATATCTGTAAATCGTTACTTTAAAGATAACGGTACATCAAAACGCTTCTGGCAGCGTGTTTTTCTGGCCCGTAGGGTCTACCTGTTTGTAGCAAATAGACAGGAAAGATTTTGTCTCGTAGAGGCTACCCTTTATTGCTATTTAGAACTGGTTATATACCCGCCGGATGGGTAGCCTCTACGAGGCACAAAACCTGTTAATTATTGGGGCTACAAACAGGTAGAGCCTACGGCTCATTATTTTTCTTATCCCTTAACCGTGTATCGAAGGTATTTATTACGAATTGATGAAGATGCTTTTTAAAGAATTATGTCATTTCGAACGATAGTGAGAAATCTTAAACACGCCGCATTGTCCGCCGGCATATCGTATAAGATTTCTCTTCGCTACGCTCACTCGAAATGACATTATTCGATAAGAATTAAAACTGCTCCAGCTCGGTCTTCACCTGCTCCATCAGCCACATAGGCGTTGAGGTGGCGCCGGCTATCCCAACCTTGTCACCGGGCGAGAACATAGAAAGCTCCAGTTCCTCGGGCGACGAAATAAAGTAAGTATTGGGGTTATGCTTGCGGCACACTTCAAAAAGCACCTTGCCGTTGGACGACTTTCTGCCTGAAACGAATATGATCTTGTCAAATTTGGCTACAAACGCGGGCAGGTCTTTATCCCGGTTGGATACCTGGCGGCAAATGGTATCGTTGGCTTTTACCTCGTAACCACGGGATAGCAGTTCCTCTTTTATCTTATAAAACTTCTCGGTGCTTTTGGTGGTCTGGCTGTACAGCGTAAACTTATCCGGAAGGTCCACATTATCCAGTTCCTCCATATCCATAAAAACCAGCGCCTCGTTATTGGTTTGGCCCTGCAGCCCTATCACCTCGGCATGACCTGGTTTGCCGAATATCAGTATCTTCTCGTTGCTGTCATAGGAGGTTTTGATCCTGTTCTGTAATTTCAGCACCACCGGGCAGGATGCGTCGATGAGCATAATATTATTTTCGAGCGCTAGTTTATAGGTTTCAGGTGCCTCGCCATGCGCGCGGATCAATACCTTTTCGTTGTGCAGGTCCTTCAACTGCTCGTGCCCGATGATGCGCAGGCCTTTGGCTTTCAGGCGCTCTACTTCCTCGTCGTTGTGAACGATATCGCCCAGGCAGTACAGGTAGCCATCTTCAGCCAGTATCTCTTCGGCCATGTCGATGGCGTATACCACGCCAAAGCAAAAGCCCGAATCACCGTCAATCGTCACCTGTAAATTGTATTCGCCCATACCAATGCAAAGTTACTGTTTTTTGATTACACCGATTGTAATATGATTTCACCGATTTTTATTTGGATTGAGGCACAACGGCTAAAAGTTATACACTTCTTCCCTTCCACGTCGTGGTTTTGGTAAGGTACCGCTGTATCGCAAAAAAAGCTATAACCAGCAAATTGAACATTTGTATAGGGTGAAGCAATACATTTCGCACTGCATTTTGCCCTGCCAGCAAGGAGATCATTACACGCGGTAACAGGATAAGGCCCAGCATCATGGTGATGAGGTTGAGGTTTAGTGTGGTGATGACGATCATTGGCCCACCGATAAGCAGCAGCAGGAAGATCAAAAAGCTAAAAATGTTAAAATTGAAGGCGGCCAGGGCGTTCTTACCAAAGCCGTTGACAGCCCCGGAATAGCTTTTATACATGCGGCAGCTCACCATTCCATTTGCCAAAAGACTCTCGCTGTTAAACCCGGCCGACTTAACTTGCCTCATGATCTCGGCATCCTCTACAGTTTTATCTTTAGTTAGGCTGTGCCATTGATTTTGCCTGTAAAGTTCAGCGTCAAACAACATAAACTGGCCGCTGGCCGCCGCTACCATAGGGTTCCTGACCAGGTAAATAAGCTTCAAAGGCAGCAGGTTCAGCAATATGTAATGCATCAGCGGAACGGTAACTTTTTCGGCGAAGGTTTCCATCTGCTGATTTGCAAAAAGGCTCAGCAGTGCCAGGTTGCGGAAATACATTCGGTGCACCGCGCTGTTGATGAGCCCATCGTAAACCTGGTCGTCGGCATCAAGAAACAGCAGGAAATTACCGCGGGCCTGTTGTGCCAGTTGGTGGCAGGCATAGTTTTTTCCAAGCCATTGGCCCGTCAGCTCCTTGCCTTTGATTACCCGGAATGAATGATGTTTCGATGAAAAATCTGCGCATAGCCCGTAGGTTTTGTCCGAGGAATCATCATCAAGAATGATAACCTCATAATCCTGGTAGTCCTGGTTTAAAATGGAATTGAGCAGGTTGAGGATATTTTTCTCCTCGTTGCGCGCCGGTATCAGTATCGACACAAAATCGGTATATGGCTTATTTACGCGGCGAAGTTTAGGGTCGGATACGAAGTTAAAAACCGTTACGACGAAGCGCAGGATAATGAAAACAAACGTAACGTAAATAACGGTGATCACTTTAAATAACGATTTCAGTTTGCGTTTTACATATACTTAATGCTCCACATTAGTTTGCGCCTTCAAGGCCTGCTGATGAAAAGTATTGATATTCTTCACCAGTTCATCGAACGGCACCTCGCCCGCCACGCCGCAATCAAACAGGTGAATATAAGCCGAGGGTTTCAGGCTCTCAAAATAATCAATTAATACGCAGGAGTAAACTACCTGGCAGGGGCCTTTGATATTTTTGATCAGTTTATCAATGCCGCGTTCGATGATTACTTCGGTTGCATGGTTCGAGATCAGTTCGCCCTGCGGAAAAACGACCACCAGGTTTTGTGGATCATTAAGCAACCCGGCAGCATACTGCAGTGATGCTACCATTTCGCGCGAGCCTTTCTCGATCGAAAATCCACCGAAATAATTGAACAGCCATCGCTTTTCCAGGTGGTCGTGCTGCATCATGATGTACAGCTTACGTTTCAGGTGCCAGTAAGCCAGGTAATTACCAAAAAAACCGTCCCACCAGCTAAAATGGTTGCAAAGCAGCAGGATAGAATGCCCGGGTTTTGGCTCGAACGGCATCACCACAACCTGGTTAAACGCCTTATGCATCCGGTAGCGCATGTATTTTGCGAACCAGTTGCTCATCCAGTTTACTCTGCGGGCAGGTATCATTCCGGTAAATTTAGTAAATACTCGTCCAAAGCGGGCACCACCAGCCAATGCCCCAGTGGCACCTCGTGCACTTCGGGATCATCCAGCTTAGCAATGAAAGGCTTTGCGGCCGCCATTGGGAACAGTTTATCATCCCGGCCAAAAATTAACGTGCATTTGATATGATGCTGATTAATTAGCGTGGCAACCCTATCCGTATCAGGCTTTAGCTGCCTGATGATATTTAACGTGTAATATACATCCTGTCTTTTCTTTTCGGTATCTACCTCGTTATATGCAATAGTATATAAGCTGTGATCTATAAAACGCGCTCTCTTCAAATTTTTCAATAACGAAGGCGCCAGCCATTTGCTTTTGGTGGCCCGGCGGAAAAAGAATTTCCCCACCGGTTTGTGCATCAAAAATTCAAACCCTTTATAAACCGATAAACCATCCGGCGCCATCAGGATGATCTCGTCGATCAAATCAGGGTATTCTTCTAATAATATCAACGCAAGATTGGCTCCTATGGAATAGGCCATTAAGGATACGCGCTGCCTGCCGTGCATATTAAACCATTCTTCCAGGTAGGCTTTCACCATTTCCCGCGGCATACCTTCCAGTATCTGCTTTTCGGTCCATGTGCTTTCTAAAGCGCTTTCGCCGTGAAAAAAATGGTCGATACCATAGACGTGATATTTGCTTAAGATGGAATTTTTAAGCACATGGAACTGCTTCCCCGTCATGCCATAGCCATGAAAAGCCAGCATCGGTTTGTTGCCGCTGCCGTATTCGTGGTAATGTACTTTGCCCAATCCGGCAATTGTTAGGAAGCCCATAACGGGCAATATTAAGGAATTTTAACAATGAAGTATAAAGACGGAAAATTTTGCGTCTGTGTAAAGATAATACCCGTAACCATCGTATTTTTAACAAACATTTCCATGCTGACTTTATGAAATTATTTTTGTTATCCATCTTCATCTCATTTATCACCTCAGGCACGCCACCTGCCAGCTTGCAGGGCACTTATGGGTCTCAAGGCAAAGACGGCAAAGCACCATACTCTTTGCTGCAAATCCACTATTTGGCTAAAGGCACTATCTTGTTCTATTTTGAACGGGTGTTGGGTGCTCCAGCCTACAATTCTGGCACACTTTACGGTCAACTAACACTTAACAAGAAAACCGGTCATTACGAATATTTACCGGTTGAAGAAGGTGATTGCAAGTTAGAATTCATACGTGCCGGAAATAAGATCACGATCAATACCTTAGCGGGCGATTGCGGATTTGGGAACGGTGTAATTGCTGACGGCACATATCCTTTAAACGACAACAAAAACCCGGCGTTTTGTATTACCCGCACCGGCAAAAAGGTGTATTTTGAAAAGACACCGGCGAATAAATTCAGGGAAGATTAAGTGTAGAGATGCATAATTTTGCGGCTATCTCCGATTAATAATTATCAAGATATTTCATAATCATCTCTGTCGCCCCCGTATTCTCCTTCACATAATCTTTTATTTTTTTGCTAATGCTTTTTAGGTGAGTATCATCCATTAAATAAGAAAAAGTTTCTTTCAGTTCTTCCGCATTATTAATACTAAAACCTAATTCAAGCGACACCAAATCACGCGCTTCCTTAAACTTATGATAATTCGGCCCGAAGATTACCGGCAGCCCGAAGGCAGCAGCTTCTAAAGTATTATGAATGCCCGCACCGAAACCGCCTCCTATATAAGCCACCTGCCCGTATTGGTAAAGGGACGACAGTATGCCGATGTTATCGATGATAAGGGTTTGGTTGGTGAGTGGTGCATGGTGAGCGGTGAGTAGTGAATATTTCGATGTGGAATTTTCGGGCAGTAAAGCTATGAACCTGTTTATCTTCTCTTCCTTGATCTCGTGCGGGGCGATAATGAATTTCCAATTGGGTTGGGTCTTGATGAGTTGTGCAAGCAACTCTTCATCCTCTGGCCAGGTACTGCCGGCAATAAATACCTGGCTTCCTTTTGTAAATTCTTGAATTAATGGAAATGATTTCGGGCTTTGCGCGTTGGCCCATACCCTGTCGAAACGGGTATCGCCGCTGACGGATACATTGGTGATATGGATATTTTGAAGCAGGTTTTTGGAGTTTTCATCCTGCACAAAAAAGTGAGTGACAAAACCAAGCATTTCGCGATAGAGGCTGCCATACCATTTAAAGAAAACCTGGTTTGGACGAAATATGCCCGAAATGACAAACAAAGGAACATTTTTTCGGTTTAACTCGTAAAAATAGTGGTACCAATACTCGTATTTGGTAAAAACGGCTATTGTGGGTTGAATGGCATCGATAAAATGCCGTGCATTGGCGGCTGTATCCAGCGGAAGGTAATACACGGCATCAGCAAGTGGTGTGTTTTTTCGGATCTCGTAACCCGATGGTGAAAAAAAGGTGATCACTATCGCGGTATCGGAGTGTGCCGACCGGAAGCCCGCCAGTACAGGAAGGCCCTGTTCATACTCGCCCAGCGAGGCAAAATGGAACCAGGCGCTCTTGTCAAATTTTGGGTATTGAATATTGCTTCTGCCTTTAAGCCAGGCATTTGCCTTTTTGTTAAAAAACGAGGCAATGTATATTAAGAAGACATAAATTCTTAATCCTAAGTTATAAAGCGGCAGCATTATATTTTATTAATTGTTACCTTAGTCGCGCATAAAAGTAAGAACATAAAAACATAAAATACATATGAAAATAGCTGTAGTAGGTACAGGGTACGTGGGGTTGGTAACAGGTACTTGTCTGGCCGAAACGGGCAACCAGGTAACCTGCGTTGATATCAATGAGAAAAAAGTAGAAATGATGAAAAATGGCAAGGTTCCGATCTACGAACCGGGCCTTGAATTACTTTTCAACCGTAACATAAACCAGGGGAGGCTTCATTTTACTTCCAACCTGGGCGAGGCTATAGCCGACGCTAAGATCATATTTATGGCCCTGCCAACGCCTCCGGGTGAAGGCGGCGCTGCCGACCTGAGCTATGTGCTTGGCGCTTCAAAGGACATAGCCAAAATGATAACTGAATATAAGGTGATCGTTACCAAGTCGACCGTACCGGTTGGTACTGCCGATAAGGTGACCGCTGTAATGAAGGAAAACACCAATGTGGAATTCGCCGTGGTATCGAACCCCGAGTTTTTACGTGAAGGTGTTGCAGTAGACGACTTTATGAAACCCGACCGCGTAGTAATCGGTACCACAGACGAACGCGCACGGAAATTATTGGGCGAACTTTACGCCCCATACGTACGCCAGGGTAACCCTATCGTATTTATGGACGAGCGTTCATCCGAATTGACCAAGTATGCAGCAAACTCTTTCCTGGCAACCAAAATATCTTTCATGAACGAAATCGCCAACCTGTGCGAACTGGTAGGCGCCGATGTGGATATGGTACGCCGCGGCATTGGTTCCGATGATCGTATCGGCAAACGTTTCCTGTTTGCGGGTATCGGCTACGGCGGCAGCTGTTTCCCTAAGGATGTGCAGGCATTGGCCAAATCATCGGAAGAGAACAAATACGACTTCAAGATCCTGAACGCCGTAATGGACGTTAACGAGATACAGAAAACGGTATTGGTTGAAAAAGTGAAGAAATACTTCAAAGGCGACATCAAAGGCAAAAAATTTGCCATGTGGGGCCTTGCCTTTAAACCTGAGACCGACGACATCCGCGAGGCACCTGCCTTATATATTATCGACGACTTGTTGGCAGCAGGCGCTCAGATAAGCGCGTTTGACCCTGAGGCAGCCGAAAATGTTAAAGCTCTGGTTGGCGATAAGATCACTTACGCGAAAGACCAGTACGATGCATTGAAGGATGCTGACGCTTTACTGATAGTTACCGAATGGTCGCTGTTCCGTACGCCGGACTTTACACAGGTTGAAGAATTGCTGAAGAATAAAGTCATTTTTGATGGCCGTAACCTGTACGATCTGCAAAAAATGATCGACTGCGGCTTCTATTATAATAGTATAGGCAGAAAAGTAATCGCATAACATGGCAAACCGCAAACGTGTTTTAATAACCGGGGCAGCCGGTTTCCTGGGTTCGCACCTGTGCGACCGCTTTATTAAGGAAGATTTTCATGTCATCGGCATGGATAACCTGATAACCGGCGACTTGCGCAATATCGAGCATTTGTTCAAGCTGGAAAACTTTGAGTTTTACAATCACGACGTTTCCAAGTTTGTTCATGTACCCGGCGAATTACATTATGTATTGCATTTTGCATCGCCCGCAAGCCCTATCGATTACCTGAAAATTCCGATCCAGACACTCAAAGTTGGATCATTGGGTACGCATAACCTGCTTGGTTTATCCAAGGCCAAAGGCGCAAGGATGCTGATCGCCTCCACATCGGAAGTTTACGGCGACCCGAATGTGAACCCGCAACCCGAGGAATACTGGGGCAATGTGAACCCAATTGGTCCGCGCGGTGTTTATGACGAGGCCAAGCGTTTCCAGGAAGCTATTACCATGGCTTACCATACTTTCCACGGATTGGAGACCCGCATTGTCAGGATATTTAACACTTATGGTCCGCGCATGCGACTGAACGATGGCCGTGTATTGCCGGCGTTCATCGGCCAGGCCTTACGTGGCGAATCGCTTACCATGTTCGGCGATGGTTCGCAAACCCGTTCATTCTGTTATGTGGATGACCTGGTTGAAGGCATTTACCGCCTGCTTTTCAGCGATTATGCTTTGCCGGTGAACATTGGCAATCCTGACGAGATAACCATCCGTGAGTTTGGCGAAGAGATCATCAAGCTTACAGGCACCGATCAGAAATTGATAAGCCTGCCCTTACCGACAGACGATCCAAAACAACGCCGCCCGGATATTACCAAGGCAAAAGCATTGCTGGGCTGGGAACCAAAAGTTTCGCGCAGCGAAGGTTTGAAGATAACCTACGAATACTTTAAATCGCTGCCCGAGAAGGAAATTCAGCATAAAGATTTTACCTACTACAATAAATAAGCATGTCGAAAATATTAGTTACCGGCGGATTAGGATACATCGGCTCGCATACGGTTGTCGAGCTGATCAATGCGGGTTATGAGCCGGTGATCGTCGACGACTTATCCAACTCTCATCCCCAAATATTAGATCAGATAACCAGGATCACGGGAAAAAAACCGGTATTTCACCAATTGGACCTTTGCGATGACGCATCGGTAAAAAGCCTGGCAACTGCCGAACCCGGTATTTCGGGTATTATCCATTTCGCCGCTTCAAAGGCTGTCGGCGAATCGGTGCAACAGCCTTTAAAATACTATCGCAATAATATTTATTCGCTGGTCAACTTGCTAAATGTATATTACGGCAAGCCGTTGAATTTTGTATTCTCGTCAAGCTGTACGGTTTACGGCCAGCCCGATGAATTGCCGGTAACGGAGTCGGCTCCGGTAAAACCTGCCGAATCGCCTTATGGCAATACCAAGCAGATAGCCGAGGAGATATTGAAAGACACCATTGCTTCTGGCGCAAATTATAAAGTAATTGCCTTAAGGTACTTTAACCCGGTTGGCGCGCACGAGACAGCGTTGATAGGCGAACTGCCTATCGGTGTGCCGCAGAACCTGGTACCGTTCATCACACAAACTGCCATAGGCAAGCGGGAGAAAATAACTGTTTTTGGCAACGATTATAACACACCCGACGGCAGCTGCGTACGTGATTATATTCATGTGGTCGACCTGGCGAAGGCACATGTGGCCGCGTTAAAACTGATGGAGCAGGAAAGCTTTAGAGGCTATGATGTATTTAACCTGGGAACAGGCAAAGGCAGTACTGTACTTGAGGTTATCGGCGCATTTGAACGCAGCACAGGCGTTAAGCTAAATTATACGATAGGCCCGCGCCGCAGCGGCGACGTTGAGCAGGTTTGGGGCGATGTTACCAAGGCCAAAGAACAGCTTCACTGGCAAACCCAACTGGATATAGATACCATGATGAAATCGGCATGGGCATGGGAAAAGTATTTATCCCAAAATCCTTTGTAACTTTGCAACATGCAAAAGATCATTATTACAGGCGGCGCCGGCTTTATAGGCTCGCATGTAGTACGCCGGTTCGTAAAAAATTATCCGCAATACCAAATTATTAATCTTGATAAACTGACCTATGCCGGTAACCTGGCCAACCTGAAAGATATTGAACACGAGCCCAATTACCGCTTTATAAAAGGCGACATTGTTGATACGGCTTTTGTTAATGAACTTTTTGAGACGGAAAAACCCGATGCTGTGATCCACCTGGCGGCAGAATCTCATGTAGACCGTTCGATCACCAACCCGCTCGAATTTGTAATGACCAATGTAGTTGGTACAGTAACACTGCTGAATGTTGCACGAAACCATTGGAAGGGCAGATACGATAAAACCCGTTTTTACCATGTATCGACGGATGAGGTTTACGGGAGTCTGGGTGAGGACGGCATGTTTACCGAAACCACCGGCTACGATCCGCATTCGCCTTATTCAGCATCCAAAGCCAGCTCGGATCATTTTGTGAGGGCTTATCACGATACTTATGGCATGGACACGGTCATATCCAATTGTTCCAACAATTACGGATCGTACCATTTCCCGGAAAAACTGATTCCGCTGGCTATTCATAATATCAAACAAAACAAACCCGTACCTGTATATGGGAAGGGTGAAAACATACGCGACTGGCTTTGGGTGGAGGACCATGCCCGGGCCATCGACCTGATATTTCACCAGGCTAAAGCAGGCGCCACTTATAATATAGGCGGGCATAACGAATGGAAAAATATCGACCTTATCCGCTTGCTTTGCAGTATATTGGACCGTAAGCTGGGTAGGGCACAAGGCGAGTCGGCTAAGCTTATTACTTTTGTAACAGACCGCGCCGGGCAC
Source organism: Mucilaginibacter sp. (assembly GCF_035492695.1). Classification (GTDB taxonomy): domain Bacteria; phylum Bacteroidota; class Bacteroidia; order Sphingobacteriales; family Sphingobacteriaceae; genus Mucilaginibacter. The sequence continues at coordinate 572,483 of NZ_DATJJC010000012.1, forward strand.
GATCTAAGATATGCAATAGACGCTGCTAAATTAAAAAATGAACTGGGCTGGATGCCGTCGGTCACTTTTGAAGAGGGGCTTGAAAAAACAGTAGATTGGTACCTGGCTAACGAGGATTGGCTGAACGATGTAACATCGGGGCACTACCAGCAATATTATAATGAACAATACGCTAACCGATAACGATGTTTAGTTTCTTCCGTAAGAAGGAAAGTCCGATAAATACCCCTGACTATAGTACTATTGCCGTGGATATGCATTCGCATGTATTGCCCGGAATTGATGACGGCGCTCAAAACCCGCAGGAATCGATCTTCCTTATTCGAAAGATGATCGATCTCGGCATAAAAAAAGTGATCGCCACGCCACATATCATGGCTGATTATTACCGCAATACCGCCGAAAGCATCAACGGGGCCCTGGAGTTATTGAAGGCCGAATTAATAAAGGAACAGATAGACATAACGGTAGAAGCCGCAGCCGAGCATTACTTTGACGAGACCTTTGAAAAAAGGATCGACGAAGGCAAGCTAATGATCATGGGCGGCAAGTATGTGTTGTTTGAATTGTCGTTTGTGGCGCAGGCCCCAAACCTGCTGCAGGCAATTCAAAAAATGACCAGCCTTGGTTTACAGCCCATACTGGCCCATCCCGAACGTTACCTGTATATGGATATTGACCAGTTGAAAGGCCTGCGCGACTGGGGTTGTTACCTTCAATTAAATACCATATCGCTGACCGGCTATTATGGCAGGGAATCCAAAAGAATGGCCGAGGACCTGGTGGATGAGCAGCTCGTAGATTTTATATCGAGCGATATGCATCATCCCAAACATGCCGAAGCATTAAAAAATGCTTTAAAAACAGCCCACCTGCAAAGATTGCTCTCGGAAGAATATGGGTTGAAGAATAAGCTGCTTTTGTAGCGTAAGGAAACAGGACAAATTTTATAGGAATTAATATCTATGATGACTTCAAGGCCCTTTCCTGGCTCTTGATTCCTGACTCTTGGTTCTCAACAAATTCTACTCATACCGCAACGCTTCTACCGGATCAAGACGCGAAGCCTTTTGAGCCGGGTAGAATCCGGATAAAAGCCCTATCAGTGTACAAACTGCTATCGCAATAAACAGCCATGGCCATGGCACGGTAAATGCCCCGCTGATACTAACTGCTATCAGGTTGCCTATCGCAATTCCCAGGATAATCCCCAGCACACCGCCGATAAGACAAATCACAATGGCTTCTATTAAAAATTGTTTTCGTATGATGGACGGGGTTGCACCGATAGCTTTTCGCAAACCTATCTCGCGCGTACGTTCCGTTACCGACACCATCATAATATTCATTAAGCCTATGGACGCGCCAAGCAGGGTGATGATGCTGATGGTAACACCCCCTATGGTCATTCCTGCCAGGTTTTGCGTAGCTTCAGCCTGTATCGATTCGCTGCTTGATATTTCGAAATTGTCCGGATTAACAACAGCCAAACCCCGCACGTTGCGAAAAGTTGAAATAGCCTCACCCTTGGTAGCATCAAAACTGGCTGATGCAAGAGCATCGACTGTAATAGACAACGAAGGGTTGGAAACCGTGTCTACCTGCTTGGCCTTTAGTACCGGTATCACGCAAAATTTATCACCCGGGCCAAAGCCTGAACTGCCCTTGGATGCAACGATACCCACGATACGGAACCTGTTCTTCCCGACGAAAATATACTTGTTTATGGGATCTTCATTTTTAAAAAGGCGTTTTTTGATCTCATCACCGATAATGACCACCCCTTCACCATGTTCAAGTTCAGCTGCAGAGAAATTTCGCCCGAAAGCCAGCTTTTTACCTGATGTAACCAGGTAGTTTTCATCCGACCCGGTAAAATAAATGTTGGGATTGGATTTTTGATTGCCATATTTAACTACCGCCGTGCCCGATAAAAACAGGTTTACCGAAGTTACGGCGGGAGCGTTAAATGCTTTTTTAAAGCGGTCGGCTTGCGCATAGGTAATTGGCGGATAAACTTTGCGGTGTCCGGCATTACCAAAATTAAGCCCGCTGTTGGTATTTTGTATGGTAAACGAATTGGCGCCCAGCTCGCCGAAAACATTGTTGGTGTAATCCTTAATGCCCTGTATGGCTGTCAGAATGCCCACCAGCGCCATAATGCCTATAGCGATGATAAGCGACGTAAGCGATGCACGAAGCCTGTTGCCCGAAATGGACTGCAGGGCAATAGAAATGTTTTCTTTAAACGTAGTTTTTACCGCCATAGGGTACTATCAGATTCGGTTAGTATGACTAAGGTAGGTAACAGTTTGTTACAATGTGAATTGTTTTTATTGGCGCCCCTGCTTACCTCGTCGTGGCAGCGTTTTTTATGGTTGCTGCGGGCCAGCGGACCGATGCTACTTATTCGATATCATATTCTTTTTTCAAAAGGCTTATTAATTTCGTATTGTAGGGGACCCGCTCCTGCAGGTTTTGGATGTAATTGTTAGTCCAGCCCCTTTCGATCTGAATTTTGTTGAAGAATTCCTGCAATTTTTGTTTGTCCTTGTTTACCAGTGGATAACCGCGGTTCTCGTCACCTTTCTTTAAGGTAAAAACCAGCATTTCAGTCATAAACTCTGTAGCATCGCTGGTAAATTTATTGTAAGGCACTTCAGCAATATACAAACCGCGAATCTCCTGGTCGTATTTGGCAACGCTATCAGCAATATGATTGCGCTTAATAAATTGCAGGCCTGCGGAATTCTTAAGCTGTGACATGGTGGCGTCGTTGCTGATAAAAACGGAATACCAGCTAACATGCGACGAATACCGGTACATCAGTTTCCTGTTTTTGACATTAGCCATATCACTATCGGCCAATGAAAGCAAGCTGTCCAGCCCTTTTATTTTTTTTTGGTTGTCATCTATAATAATACACAAATTGATCTTATCTTTTTCAAGATCTCTCGCCAGGCTGGTGATGTATTCTGTTTCCTTTTCTTTTTTTGTGATGTTCTCGCGCAGGCTTTCGGCAAAAAAGCCCATGGTTACTGCCAGGAAGATCATTAACCCTTCCAGCAGGTACTCTTTAAAGTTCTTTTTTTCTACATTGGGGTGGTGGTGTACTTCCATGATCGGCAGGGTAGTTTAGCTGACACAATAAAACTAACCAAATTCCTGAAAACAAAAAAGCATCCATTAACGGATGCTCTTTGAATTATATGGAAAAGTATCTTATACCGAAAACGAAGTGCCGCAGCCGCAGGTGCTGGCAGCGTTAGGATTATTAAAAGTGAAACCGCGGGCATTAAGGCCATCCTGGAAATCGATCTGCATTCCCACCAAATATAAACCGTGTGCTTTGTGCATAAATACGCGGATGCCTTCTATCTCGTATTCCTGGTCGCCGTCCTTCTTCTGGTCGAAGCCCAAAACATAGCTCATACCCGAACAGCCGCCGCCCTCAACACCTATGCGCAGGCCAAAGTCTTCACCAATTTCCTGTTGCTCACGTAATTTTCTCAGTTCTTTAACAGCGCCTTCGGTAAAGCTTACCGGAGCGGCTTCAACAGCTATACTCATCTTATTTCAAAATTAACTATACAAATATAAGGTAAATTGCAGATTTTTGTTCCCTGTCAAATATTTATGACCCTCGCCTAACACTAAAAATATGCAGATCAATACTTTTTTACTTGATATCGTTAAATTCACTTTGGCCGGTATCGGCACGGTTTATATCGCCTTTTATTTGCTAAAACCCTACCTCGACCGTTCAGAGAAACTGCAACTGATGGAACTGAAAAAATCCACCACCGCACTTACTTTGCCGCTGCGTTTCCAGGCCTATGAACGTATGATCCTGTTTGTAGAGCGGGTAAACCCGGCCAATATGCTGATCAGGCTGCACGGCACGCAATATTCAGCTCACGAACTGCACAGCCTGGTGGTGAGCGAAATACGCGAAGAATTCCAGCACAATGTTACCCAGCAAATATATGTGAGCGAGCGTTCGTGGAACGTTATCAAGCGGGTGAAGGACGACACCATGAGCGTGGTAACCAATGCCATAAAGGCCCTGCCCGAAAATGCAACCGGGCTGGACCTCAGCAAAACGGTGCTGGCACACATGGCATCGCTACAGGATAACCCTTATGATATTGCCACCGCTATGATCCGTAAGGATATGGAAGAACTAATGTAATATCGAATTTCGGATGTTCAATTTCGGATTTAGCTCGAAATTGATATTCGAAATTGAACATTCGACATTCGAAATAAAAAAATGAAATTCACCACCACTTCAGGTATCGAAATAAAAGAGATTTATACCGAACCTTCCGGGATGAATGAATTGCCGGGCGAATTCCCCTTTACCCGCGGCATCCAAAAAGACATGTACCGTGGCAGGCCATGGACCATGCGGCAATATGCCGGCTTTTCGACAGCAGAAGAATCGAATAAGCGCTATCATTACCTGTTGAGCCAGGGCACCATGGGGCTTTCGGTAGCGTTCGACCTTCCAACGCAGATCGGTTACGATTCGGATAACGCTATGGCGGAGGGCGAAGTAGGGAAAGTAGGTGTAGCTATCGACTCGTTAAAAGATATCGAAGTTTTGTTTGATGGCATCCGGTTGAAGGACATTACCACATCGATGACCATCAATGCCACCGCACCTATATTGTTGGCTATGTACATCGCCCTTGCCAAAAAACAAGGCGCCGATCTTAAGCTGTTATCGGGTACGGTGCAGAATGATATATTAAAGGAGTATGCTGCCAGGGGTACTTATATCTATCCCCCCGGTCCATCCATGCGGCTGATAACCGATGTGTTTGAATATTGTAGTAAGGAAGTGCCTAAATGGAATACTATTTCAATATCGGGCTATCACATCCGCGAGGCGGGTTCCACCGCTGTACAGGAGCTGGCATTTACATTGGCAAACGGGAAGGCTTATTTGCAGGCAGCTATTGACAAGGGACTCGACATTAATGTATTCGCTAAAAGGCTTTCCTTCTTTTTCAATTGTCATAATAACTTTTTCGAGGAGATAGCCAAATTCAGGGCCGCCCGCCGGATGTGGGCGAATATCACTACGCAGTTGGGTGCTACCGATGCCGGAGCTCAAAAACTACGCTTCCACACGCAAACCGGCGGATCGACCTTAACGGCCCAGCAGCCGATGAACAATATTGTGCGGGTAACCACCCAGGCGCTGGCGGCGGTATTAGGCGGAACACAGTCGTTACATACCAACGGTTATGACGAGGCGCTGTCGTTACCGACAGAAGCGGCAGCAAAGATAGCCCTGCGTACCCAGCAGATCATTGCGTTCGAAAGCGGGGCGACAGATACGGTCGACCCATTGGCTGGCTCCTATTTTATCGAGTCGCTTACGGACGAATTGGAAAAGGCCGCATACCTATATATAGATAAGATAGATGCGATGGGCGGACCGGTAAAGGCTATTGAGCAGGACTACATTCAGCAGGAGATAGCCCGTTCGGCTTACGAGTATCAAAACGAGATCGAAGCCGGTGACAGGGTGATAGTGGGTGTGAATAAATTTACTGAGACCGAAAAACCTGCCGGGGGGCTCTTCAGGGTTGATGATTCGATACGCATAACCCAAAGCGAAAAGCTAAAAACACTGAAAGCGGAGCGGGATAACACAGCGGTGCAGGACGCACTTAGTAAATTGAAAGATGCCGCCAATGGAAAGGAGAACCTGATGCCATTTATACTGACAGCGGTTGAAGCCTACGCTACGCTGGGCGAAATAGCCGACACGCTGCGGAGCGTGTTCGGTGAATACTGACATTTCATGCCACGTTTTACCTGACAGGCCATGACAATATACTGACAAAAAATATCGCCAAAAAATTATCCGCCGCAACGACAGAAGTTTAGGTATTGAAGCTTGCTGACATGGTAGATTGTGGCTCAACAATTGTTGATAACCTAACGTAGAAGGAACAGGTACAAGATGGCAGGAGAAGCGGAAAAAGCAGATGAAAAATATAAAAACTGTGTTTTTGAAGCATACAGATAATTATACCGTGTGCGTGCAAAATATAAGATTTTTATTTCGAAAGTTTGCAATAATAGCCGTTAATAAATGATGAAATAATTGAATAAAAATTTCAAATTTTATTTTTTAAATAGCTTTTTTTTTGAATATTCGATGTTCCGTAGCAGCCCCATTGGAAGCTTGCCTGGGGCTTGTAAATCAAGATATTAATTGAAACTATATGGATAAAACTTGTACTACCGTTTGGAACAGCTGCCTTCAGATCATCAAGGACAACATACCGGCCCAGAGCTTTAAGACCTGGTTCGAGCCGATAAAAGCACTGAGGATAGAAGGAAGTGTTTTGACGATACAAGTTCCGAGTTTGTTTTTTTACGAATGGCTGGAGGAACATTATGTTGGCCTTTTGCGTAAAACGATAAAGAAACAACTTGGAGATGATGGCCGCCTGGAATACAATATTGTTGTTGAACAGTCGTCCTCGAGCAAGCCATATACGACAAATATGCCCTCGAACGGGAACGGTGCCGAATCAAAAAATCAGTCGATGCCCGTGCCTATCTCCATTAATAAGGACATCAAAAATCCGTTCGTAATACCGGGCTTGAAGAAACTGAATGTAGATCCGCAGCTGAACCCTCAGTACACTTTCGAAAATTTTGTGGAGGGTGATTGCAACCGTTTGGCGCGGTCAGCAGGTTATGCTGTTGCGGCCAAGCCGGGTGGCACTTCATTCAACCCGCTGATGATCTATGGCGGCGTCGGTTTAGGTAAAACTCACCTGGCCCAGGCCATCGGTAACGAGATAAGGCAGAAACTGCCGGATAAGCTGGTGCTATATGTATCCTGCGAAAAATTTACCCAGCAGTTTGTCGACGCACTGAAGCACAACAACATTAACGACTTTGTGAATTTTTACCAGGCTATTGATGTGCTGATCATGGACGATGTGCACAACTTTGCCGGCAAGGAAAAAACACAGGATTTCTTTTTCCATATATTCAACCACCTGCACCAGTCGGGCAAGCAGCTGATCATCACTTCGGACAAAGCGCCCAAGGACCTGGCCGGCCTGGAAGAACGCTTACTATCGAGATTTAAATGGGGCCTTTCGGCTGATCTTCAGGTTCCTGACCTGGAGACCCGTATGGCTATCCTTAAAAATAAAATTTACCAGGACGGTATTGACCTGTCGAACGACGTGGTGGAATACGTTGCCCACAACATCGATAACAATGTGCGCGAGTTGGAAGGCGCTATGGTATCCTTACTGGCACAATCGACCCTGAACCGCAAGGAGATAGACCTGAACCTGGCCAAGCAGATGCTGAAGAATTTTGTAAAAAATTCTTCCAAGGAGATATCGATGGAGTACATCCAGAACCTGGTATGCGAATACTTTGAAGTGCCTATCGAGATGGTGAAATCGCAGACCCGCAAACGTGAAATAGTGCAGGCAAGGCAAATATCCATGTACCTGGCTAAGGCGCATACCAAAAGTTCGCTAAAATCTATCGGCAGTTTCTTTGGCGGCCGCGACCACTCAACCGTGATCTATGCCTGCCAGACGGTAGAGGACCTGATCGATACAGATAAGAAATTTAAAGGCTACGTCGCCGATATACAGAAGAAATTAAAAATGTCGTAACCTACGACCCGCCCACAAAAGTTTGGACGCCGTTGCTTAAAGTGATGGCGTTTTTTGTTTTAAAACCTGATCTAATATGTTAAACACTCTATTTAAGCAAGCCCGAATACGTATTGCCTATAAATATATCTCATAAATTCCGGCTTCTTCGTTTTTGAGAAATGCTGTAATTTCATTTTCTATATTTATCAGCCGGTCCGCTATTGTCTTAGTTGACAGGTTACCGGTACGGAGCCAAATGATTTTTGGGGGAAAGGAATACAAATTCTGAAGTTCAGAGAAGTCCTCATCAAATGTTAGTATGTTATATTGATTTTCTTTTGCGAATTTCCAGATTGAAATATCTGTCAGCCTTTCGCCGTGCTTAATTTCATTAGAAGGTAATATCTCCCATTGAGGGATCATTTTTTTAATTCGCCACGAAATGTTTTCATCGGTGACCAGGCGGACCCTCATGCCACTTTAATTATTCTTTCTTTGTTTGCCGCGTATGACAAACAGGCGAGTATCTGTTCTTCGTTCAATTGCGGAAAATCCTCAATTATCTGTTCATGCGTCATCCCGGAAGCCAGCCATTGCAGCACATCATAAACGGTTATGCGTGTTTCTTTGATCACAGGCTTGCCAAATCTGATATCAGGGTCAATTTCTATGTACTTCTTGTAATCAATTTGCGACATATACAAATTTACTTAAATTGTATTAAATTAATAAACCCTCCTCACAATGAAAAAATTATTGCTCATTTTCCTTTTTGCTATAAGCTCGCTAACCGCTTTTTGCCAGGGGAGCGAGAGTGATGCGGTTAAAAAAATCATTGTCAATATGTTTGATGCCATGCGTGCAGGGGATACCGTGAATTTAAAAAATACTTTGGCCGACAGGTTTTTGATGTACCACGTTAATCCGGCAAAAGATACTACGGGCAATATTGTTATTGACAGTAATGCCGAATTTTTTAAGGGTGTGGAGGCAGCTCGCGGCGGACATTGGGACGAGCGTATAACCAATTATGACGATGTTAACATTGCACATGATGTGGCCATGGTATGGGCGTCGTACAAGTTTTATACCGGCAGCAAGTTCGACCATTGCGGGATAGAAATTATCCAGCTTATAAAAACAGAGCGAGGTTGGCGCGTAGTTTCTGTTTTTTATACGGTTAAAACGGGAAATTGTCCTGATTAAAGCGCGTCCAGTTTCATTAGCCCGTAAAATAAGGCCGCGCAATGCATCGCCTGTGATACTTTGTTTTCGGCAACGATCTGCCTTACCTCATCAATGGTAAATTCGTGAACGATGATCTCTTCGCTGGCATCAAGGTCTTGTTCCTGCACCTTTTTACCGCCTCTTGCCAGGTAGCTAAAAACCTGGTTATTTGCTGTTGAGGGGTTGGAGTGCAAAGTGCAAAGCGGCTCAAAATCATCAAATTGGTAGCCGGTTTCTTCCAGTAATTCGCGGCGAAGTGCCTGTTGCGGGTCTTCGCCTTCATCTATAACACCGCCGGGTATTTCGAGCGACACGATGTTTGCTGCATGGCGGTATTGATGAACCATCAGGATCTTGTTTTCTTCGGTTACCGCTACGGCATTTACCCAGTTGCCATACTCAAGCACGTAATAGTCGTCGACGATACGGCCATCGGGCATTTCACATTTGTCGATGCGTAAGGTTGCCCATTTGCCTTTGTGTATGTATTCGGATGAAAGGAGTTTCCAGGTAAGATCGTTTGGGTCCATTTATTGAATTATAGAATGACTGAATTACTGAGTTGCTAAAATACCATCAAATTTCAAAATCACGCATTCAATAATTCAATAACTCAATAAATCATTAATTCAATAATTAACACTTACCAGCTTCCGCTTGAACCGCCACCGCCGAAGTCGCCCCCGCCGAAACCGCCAAAGCCCCCGCCGCCGCTATCTCCGCCGCCACCGCCCGAGAAGCCGCCCCAGCCACCGCCGCCGCTTCCGCGACCCAGCATACTGCCGGCCAGGAACCACCAGAACGGGCTTGCTCCGCCACGGCTGTCTATGATCTGTCCGCCGCCGCCGCGATTGCGGAATATGATAATTAGGATAACCACGATGATAACGACGAGTGCAAGAATATTGCCGCCCTGTACGCCATGTTCCTTAGCTTTTTTTGCTGCCTTATATTCGCCTTTGCTGTATTTAACAATGTCATCTACAGCGGCGTTAAGTCCCGCGTAATACTCATTGTTTTTAAAATGAGGCTTCATGTCGTTCTCGATGATCTCATGCGTAATGGCGTCAGGTATCGAGCCTTCCAGGCCATAGCCGGTCTGTATCGACATTTTGCGGTCGCCCATGGCAACCAGTATCAGCAAGCCGTTGTTCTTCCCTTTTTGGCCTATTCCCCAGCTGCGGCCCACTTTTTGGGCGTATTCATTTATATCGTACTCCCCAACCGATTTAATGATGAGAATAGCGATCTGTGTTGACGTAGAATCGTCAACATTGACAAGTTTGTTTTCAAGCGCCTGCTTATCGGCATCCGAAAGCGTGTTGGTATAGTCGGTAACCAGCGTGCTTGGTTTGTCGGGCAGTTGCTGCGCAAAGGCCGGCAGTACGCAAAGCAGCAGGCTGCAAAATATAACGAGCTTTTTGAACATCTTTTTAGGTTTATTTACCATCCATAAAGGCTATATCATCCGGCAATTCGTTTTTGCCATCCGACTGATGAGGAAAGAATTTCTGAAGGTGCTCGCCGGCAATTTCCAGGCCGACAACGATACCCTCCACTAATTCGCCGTATTTAAAATGGCTCAGCATTTTTTCCTTTACATCGTCCCAAAAATTTTCTGGCACTAACTTATTAAGCCCACGGTCGCCAATGATAGCGAACTTGCGGTCGACCGTTGCCAGGTAGATCAGCACACCATTACGAAGACGCGTTTTATGCATATCCAGTTGATGGAAATACCTCGCTGCACGGTCCAGCGGGTCCTCGCTGCATGTTTTTTCGATACAGATGCGGATCTGGCCCGAAGTGTTCCGTTCGGCGTCTTCTATCGCTTTGCGGATGCGCAGTTGCTCTTCTTCATTAAATATTGCCATAGGCTTAATGATTGAATTAATGAATTATTGAATTATCGAATATAGGCTAATTTGATTCAGCTATTCAATAATTCAATAACCCGATAATTAGAACTTAACGGAAGGAGCCTTATCTGAACCTGCTTCGGCCTGGAAACTGCCCTTTTGCTGGAAACCGGTCATATTGGCGATAATACTGCTTGGGAACGAACGTATTTTGGTATTATAATCCTGCACAGCATTATTGAAATCCATACGCGATACCTTGATGCGGTTCTCGGTGCCTTCCAGTTGGACCTGCAAAGCGCTAAAGTTATCATTGGCTTTCAGCTCGGGATATTTTTCCGATGCAACAAGCAGGCGGCCCAAAGCGGTGCTTAATTGCCCCTGTGCAGCCTGGAATTTCTGGATAGCGGCCGGATCGAGCTTAGAGGCGTCTACCTGTATCGAAGTGGCTTTTGCGCGGGCATTGGTTACATCAACCAAAGTGCTTTTTTCAAAATTAGCTGCACCCTTTACAGTTTCCACCAGGTTAGGGATCAGGTCGGCACGGCGCTGGTAGTCGGCCTGCACGGTTCCCCATTTTGCTTTGACAGTTTCATCAAGCGACACCATTTTGTTGTAGCTGGAAACGCCACCGCATCCGCCTATTAAAAGGACAAATAAAATTACGCCTATAACGATATACGAAGTTTTCATGTTTTTTAATTCTAATTGATTTTTCAGTTGAATTTACAACTTTGATTACAAAACCCATACCGTTGTTACAAATTCTTATTGCGTTTGCCACTCTGTCATTAAAATGGATGCCCATCAGGTCAATCAAGCGTCATAAAAGTCAGCTCTTTTACGCCCTGTTTCCATATGTCTTCGCCCAGTTGTTTGAGCAAGGGCATATCCTCGTCAAAAACCTTCGCAAAAATATTACAGCAATCAAGTCCTTTGCCCTCGCCGTAATAAATGCCCATGCAATCAGCAGTTTTGGTACGGGCCGGTTTCATCGGCCCATAAACTACTTCGCCGGGCTTAGTAAATACCGAGGCATTTTCTTGGATGATATCCAGTTCGGGTGCGTTATCGATCCATATTTCCTGTCCCGAAACTCTTGCATGCATGAAAGTACGTGTAAATGGCAGCAGGGCAGCGAACGCACGGCAGGTTACAGGGGCATCAGCATAGAACCTGAAGCGGATGGTGTTATTGTTTGTTGTTGTTATTTGAAAACCGGTCATAAGTTTATCAGTCGATACTTGTTTTGCACAAGCAGGGTTGCTTCAAAGTTACGCCCTGAACGCCAAAATTCATCAGGCTCCTTACATTTGTTTCGCAGGTGTGGTGCGCAATGTATGAAATCGGATTGCAACAATCCGCTCACAAAAACAATAAAGCAATCCAACAATAAAGCAATACGGCTATATTTGAAGCCGATGAAAAGACTCTTCCTATCTATACTCGCCGCCCTGCCCGTATTGGCATCGGCGCAAAGCAAGTCATCTGATAATTTAGTTCAATATGTGCACCCTATCATTGGTACACAGCGCATGGGGCACGTGTACCCCGGGGCTACGGTGCCTTTTGGCATGGTGCAGCTTAGTCCGGAGACGGATACTGTGGGTTACGAGCTGGACGGTCATTACAATCCCAAAGTATACAGCTACTGTGCCGGGTACCAGTATGATGATAAAACCATCGTTGGCTTTAGCCATACGCATTTCAGCGGCACGGGGCACTCGGACCTGGGCGATTTCCTTATTATGCCAACTGTTGGCACATTGAAACTAAATCCCGGCACGGCAGATAAACCCGGCAGCGGCTACAGGTCGGCGTTTTTGCACGCCAACGAGGTAAGCGAGGCAAATTATTACAAGGTGAAGCTGGACGACTATCATATTTTAGCCGAAATGACCACCACCACCCGCGTAGGTTTTCATCAGTATACTTTCCCTAAATCGGATAACGCGCATATCATCCTCGACCTGATGGCGGGTATCTATAACTACCCCGATAAAAACGTCTGGACCTATGTACGTTTTATCAATGACAGTACGCTGGTGGGCTACCGTTCAACCAATGGCTGGGCGCGCACACGTACGTTGTATTTCGCGCTGAAATTCTCGAAACCATTCATCAGTCACGGCTATAAGAAATATGACAAGCGCGAAGTTTACGGCGGTTTCTGGGGGCAGTTTAACCGTACGCCAAACTTTCCAGAGATAGCCGGAAGGCAAATAAGGGCTTACTTCGATTTCAAGACCAACGAAGGGGAGAAGATCAAGCTGAAAATGGCCTTGTCGCCGGTGAGCATGGATAATGCCCTTGCCAATATGGAGGCCGAATGCCCGGGGTGGGATTTTGACGAGGTGAAAGCCGATGGGCAGCAGCAATGGGAAAAGGAACTGCACAAGATCGTGATTGACGGCAGCCAGGCCGATAAGGAAAATTTTTACACCTCCATGTATCATGCCATGATAAACCCAACCATTTATATGGATGTGAACGGAGAGTACGAGGGGCTTGACAAGAACATGCATAAGGCGGACGGCTTTACCAATTATACTACATTTTCGCTGTGGGATACGCACCGCGCACTGCACCCGCTGTTTAATATAATCGATCCGAAGCGCAACGCGGATATGGTGCAAAGCATGCTGGCGCATTACGACCAAAGCCCGGAGCACATGCTGCCGGTTTGGAGCAACTCGGCTAACGAGAACTGGTGCATGAGCGGCTATCACAGCGTATCGGTTATAGCCGATGCCGTGGTAAAAGGCAATGCTCCTTTCGACGCGAATAAGGCACTGGATGCCTGCGTGGCGACAGCCGACCACCGCGATTATGCCGGCATAGGTTATTACATCGACATGGGCTACATACCTGACGAGAAGAGCGGAGTTTCGGTTTCTTCAACGCTGGAATATGCTTACGATGATTGGTGCATAGCGCAAATGGCCAAAAAACTTGGACGGCAGGATGTTTATGACAGGTTTATCAAGCGGTCGCAGAACTGGAAGAATGTGTACGACCCCAAAAGTGGCTTTATGCACCCACGGCTGGCCGACGGTACTTTCCGCAAAAATTTCGATCCGTTCACCACAAATAACATGGGATTTATAGAGGGCAACGCCTGGAACTACACGCTTTACGTGCCGCACGACCCGAAAGGGCTGATACAGGCAATGGGCGGCAATAAACGCTTTGTTACTTATATCGACAGCCTGTTCAGCTATAACCTGCCCGATAAATACTTCGCCGAAACCGAGGATATTACAAAGGATGGCATCATCGGCAACTATGTGCATGGCAACGAACCATCGCACCACGTAGCGTACCTGTACGACTGGACCGACAAGCCATGGAAAACACAGGAAAAGATACGCCTGATATTAAAAAACCAGTATAAACCGGCACCAGACGGACTTGGAGGAAACGACGATACCGGGCAAATGAGCGCCTGGTATATATTCAGCTCGATGGGCTTTTATCCTGTAGCACCCGGAAGCGACCAGTATGCCATCGGCAGTCCGGCGGTTAGTAAAGCGGTCATCAACCTGGATAACGGCAAAACATTCACCATCAACGTAAAAAACCAGGGTGAAAAGAATGTATATGTACAGAAGATACTATTGAACGGCAAACAGCTGAACGGTTATTTTATTTCTTATTCGGATATTATAAATGGGGGAGAGATGACGTTTGTGATGTCGTCGAAACATAAATAATGATTGGTTATTGGGGCTTTAACGGCACGCGTGACTATTGACGGGGGTTAACATGGTTAACACAATTTAACCTATTTTAAAGATAATCACCTCATTGTCAATATAATAATAAAAAAGGGTGTAAACCACGATTTTTGGAACTATTACTTATAACTGTCAAATGCCAAAGAAAATAACACTTTTCACTTCGATCCTGATAGCCTGTAGCCTGATTGCGAACAGTCAGCAGAAACCATTACAGCAATTGCAGCAGCAATTTGTCGATCTCCGCTTCGGCATGTTCATCCATTTCAATATCCCAACCTATATGAACCAGGATTGGGCCGACCCGGATGCGAAGGCTGCTATATTCAATCCCACCAGTGTGGATTGTGACCAATGGGCCAAAGCCGCTAAATCGGCCAACATGACCTACGGTTGTTTAACCACCAAACACCATAGCGGCTTTTGTATATGGGACACCAAAACAACGGATTATAACGTGATGCATAGTCCTTACAAAAAGGACATCGTGCGCCAGTTTGTGGATGCATTCCGGAAGAACGGGCTGAAGGTTATGTTGTATTATTCCATACTTGATACCCACCACCGTTTGCGCCCTCATAAAATTACACCCGCGCATATCAAAATGATCAAAGGCCAGTTAACCGAACTGTTGAGCAACTATGGGCCGATAGAAGCTTTGATTATAGACGGCTGGGATGCACCCTGGTCGAGGATATCGTATGACGATGTGCCGTTTGAAGAGATATATCACCTGGTAAAGAAGCTGCAGCCAAACTGTGTTATCATGGACCTGAACGGCGCCAAGTATCCTGCGCAGGGCATGTATTATACCGATATCAAAACTTATGAGATGGGCGCCGGTCAGCGGGTGTCCAAAGATGGCAACACCATGCCCGCCCTGGCCTGTTTGCCGTTACAAAAGAGCTGGTTCTGGAAAACATCATTCCCTAATGAACCCACAAAGGACCCCGAAAAACTGGTGAACGACCTCATCAAACCGCTAAACAACGCCGACGTGAATTTCATCCTGAACGTGGCCCCTAACAGGGATGGCCGGTTTGACGATAATGCACTGGCATCGCTGAAAAAAATTGGAGAACTATGGCACAACGAAGGTCCGGAACCAACCCTGCCAAAACTGGATGCGCCGGTCATTTCGCATAACATCGCCAAAAATAAGCCCAGCAATTCCAGCTGGGGCGATGACGACAATATTATGGACTTGGCCAATGATGATGATTTTACCACATCGTGGGTATCAAATACCACCGTCGATAAGCCCTGGTGGGAAGTTGACCTGGGCAAAGAAACGGCATTCAACACCATATCCATAGCCCAGGATAAACCGCGCATCAGCGATTATGTGCTGGAATATTACCATGCAGGTACCTGGAAACCGGTGTTCAACGGTACCAATACCAAACAGGTAAAAGTGAACCGCTTTAAAACGGTAACCGGCAGTAAAGTACGGATCAGGATATTAAAATCAGATGGACAGCCGTCAATTGCGGAGTTTGGGGTGTATAATGAGGTTAAAGGACAAAGGTAAAAGGCTAAAGGTTCTAATTCTTTGTCACATGATTATCTTTGAATCTGTAACCCTTAACCTTTCAGCTTTAATCTTTCACCTCTTTCGGCCCAAATACAAAAAGGCAATGATGCTGAGTATCATTGCCGCGGTAAAGAATATGGCCACCCTCCATACGTCCATTTACACTCGTTTTGGTTTTGTTCGCCACCTTTGGCGAAGACTATATATATTGATGGATTGATTGCTCGTTATAAAACCCTCTTCTTTAGAGAAGGCAGCATGGGCCTACCCCGCCAAGCAATACCTCTCGCTGCTGGTAAGCTGCATCAGCTTTTCTTTAAGGATATTGCGCGCCCGGTAAAGCGTAGTGCGCGACAGCAATTCGGTAATACCCAGCTTAGTGCCTATTTCCTGGTGCGAATACCCCTCGATAGCGTACAGGTTGAATACCGAACGGTACACCTGTGGTAACTGCTGCACCAGTTTCATCAGGTCGTTTACCTCCAGGTTATTAGCATTGGTGGATGCACCAGAATCCATATCGTTTTCGGCCATGTCCTCAACCAGCACCATAGGTTTCAGCTTGCGGTAGCGCGAGATGGCGGTGTGCACCATAATGCGGCGTATCCAGCCTTCCAGGTTTCCGTCGCCGCGGTATTTATGTACGTTATTAAACATCTTGATAAAGCCTTCCTGCAATATATCCTGTGCTTCGTCGCGGTCGTTGGCATAACGCATACACACGGCCAGCATTTTGGGTGCAAGCGCACGGTATAAAGCTTCCTGTTGTTTGCGGTCGTTTTGCAGGCATCCTTCCCACATCCGGCTCAAGTTGTTATCGATATTCATGATATTACTTATTTGATACACCTATGCCAATGTGTGTGCCATTTGGCAAACAATTGATTTTCAAATAATTAAAATTTAACTCAACTACGAAAGCGTTCGGAATCGTACAGTGGGTGAAACAAAAGCGGACGTTTTTCACCCCTTTGCCAAAACGGCGTTTTTAGGGTAGTGCCAGCCATTGGCGAAATTTATGCAACCGGCAACACGCCAATGCGGTATAAATGAAGGTAATGTCAACGAAGTTTTTAATTTTGTTGACACTGTTTGGTATTTATGACAATAAATGAGTTTTAAAAAGCCGGGTAAAAATTGGAAGGGTGCCGAGAACGTGATCTTCGCTTTCGCCATTGGCTTTGTTATGTACAAACTGCTGTCGTCTTACTGGCTGTATATGCGTGCCTCTGTACATGGGCAAGGATATATCGGCGCAATAATTGCCCCTTTCATAGCGCACGATTATCATATGAGCGCTATTGCCGTGATGGCTATATTGAACGCAACGCTCGTTTTAGGTGAAATCATATTTTTCGTTATTCACCTTTTCAGGCACGAAGGGAATGCCCTTAAGGGGCGTAGCCGGCTCAAAGCTATCTTTAACAAACTCTCTGTAAATTATAAACCCTCTTTCATGGCGATGCTGATCCACCAGCTTTTGCCAAAGCTTATCCTCATCAATATGTTTTGGATATGGGCGCCTCATTTTCAGAAACTTGCCCTTTTTACAGTTAGCTTAACCTGGTACAACTGGATATATGGTTATATATGCTGGGAACTCTCTTCGTGGATATTCCATTTTACTTGTCATCGCGTACGGTTATTATGGTGTATACATGCGCCGCACCATGCGCCGGTCCAGATCAATATGGCGGTAAACTGGGTTCATTTTTTTGCGGAAGGTTATTATTCTGTGTTTATTCATTTGCTTATTTTAACGCTTTTAGGTGTCAACCCGGTTATGTTCATAGTTCTGCTGTCTATCGACAACGTGTGGGGGATATTTGTTCATGTTAGTGAAGACAGCTTGAAAAACGGGCAAATGGGCCTGCTGCAGCATTTGGTTATCACACCGTCGCACCACCGGGTGCACCATTCAAAAAACCCGCTGTACATCGACACCAATTTTGCTTCGGCCCTGCCCGTATGGGATTGGATATTCGGCACATTGCAACCGTTTAAAAAGGAGGTGAAAGCAGAGTATGGTGTAACGCGCGATCTGGATATTACCAATTTCACCGACCTTTATTTTGGAGAGATATACCTGTTGTGGCGCGATGTAAAAAATGCACGCGGGTTCAAAAATAAATTACTGTATATCTTCATGCCTCCTGGATGGACGCCTGTATCTGCCGATAAAACAGCGTCTGCTTTACGGGGTGGTTTTTTGAAAACAAACCCTGAATTGGGTGTTACCAGCAGGAACAGGTTGTTAAAGGCGATCAGGTTTTTGTTAAAACCGGGCAAGCTGAAAACGGAAGAACCTGCGCCGGTTTTCGTTCAAAACGAGGGGTAACTAATGGCAAGTCAGAAAGGCAACTGATCACTATTCACCAATCTCTGATCACTATTCGTTACCTTTGTCCTATCCCGGATAAAAACCGGGCAACAGCATGATCAAAGAGACCGAAATTGTCTGCCAGCCGGAGCAGCACGGGGACGAAGCCGCTTTAAAAAAACTCGCCGCCTCAGCCTTAAATATATCAGCCAATCAAATTAGTGGTCTAAAAATTCTCAAGCGCTCTATCGATGCGCGCGGCCGTAAGGTGGTTTACCGGATGCAGGTGCGGGCATTTATTAACGAGGCTTATCAGCCCGAAAGCTATATCATTAAATATCCCAATGTAAAAAACGCCAGGCCGGTTATTATTATAGGTGCCGGTCCGGCAGGGTTATTTGCCGCTTTGCAATGTATTGAATCAGGTTTAAAACCGATTATTTTAGAACGCGGCAAGGATGTAAAACAGCGCCGCCGCGACCTGGCCAATATCAACAAGAAAGGCTTGGTAAACCCGGAATCAAACTATTGCTTCGGCGAAGGCGGCGCAGGAACGTATTCGGACGGGAAACTATACACCCGATCCACGAAGCGCGGCGATGTGAACCAGGTGCTAAAAACCTTCGTGGCGCACGGCGCCGATGAAGATATTTTGATAGATGCGCGGCCGCATATCGGCACCAACAAATTGCCTGGCATTATTACCGCTATGCGCGAATCTATTCAGAACGCCGGCGGCGAGGTGCATTTTGATACTAAGGTAACCGGGTTAATGGTTGAATTTGGCAAGATCAAAGGCGTAAAAATAACCGGTGGCGAAGCCCGGAAAGCCGATGCCGTGATTTTAGCCACGGGCCATTCGGCGCGTGATATTTTTGGGATGCTGCACCGCCAAAATATCCTGATTGAAGCCAAGCCCTTTGCCCTGGGCGTGAGGATAGAGCACCCGCAGGAAATTATTGATAGAGCGCAATACCATTGCGAGGACAGGGGCGAATACCTGCCACCATCTTATTATAGTTTGGTGGAACAGGTCGAGGGTCGTGGTGTGTTCTCCTTTTGCATGTGCCCGGGCGGTATTATTGCACCCTGTGCTACGGAAGACAAAGAGATCGTAGTGAATGGCTGGAGCCCGTCGAAAAGGAATAACCCTTATGCTAATTCGGGTACGGTGGTGCAGATCAATTTGGAAGATGTTAAGGGCGATGATGGCGATCCTTTCAAACTGCTCCGCTTTCAGCAGGAGATAGAGCAAATAGCATTTACCGCCGGCGGTGGCAATTTAGTGGCCCCGGCACAGCGCATGGTGGATTTTGTACAGGGACGCATTTCTGCCGATCTGCCGAAAAACTCTTACCTGCCCGGTACAAAAACCATAAATTTGGACGAAGTCTTGCCGGGTTGGATAGCCGGGCGGTTAAGGAAAGCCTTACCGGTATTTGGCCAGAAGATGAAGGGTTATTATACCAACGAAGCGATTTTGGTGGGTGTAGAATCGCGTACATCGTCGCCGGTGAAAATACCAAGGGATAAAGAAACCTTGCAGCACCCGCAGGTGCAGGGTTTATTCCCATGCGGAGAAGGGGCCGGTTATGCAGGCGGAATTATTTCGGCGGCGATAGACGGGATAAATTGTGCGGTAGCAGCGGCGAAAATGTTGGCCTGACCCCTCCCAGCCTCCCCTAAGGATAGGGGAGGAGCTTTTTATTCTCTCCTTAAATTTAGGGAGAGATGTCGACATGGTCGACAGAGTGGGTAAAAATGCGTAAGCGATAGCAATGGATACCGGCCCATGAGCGTAAAGCCTGCAGGCGTATGAATGGATAGCGCGACCCGAAGGGGTACGCCCAAAATTGACTGAATCAGAATTTTAGAATTTCCTGAATCCTACAGATTCGGCCAGGCTTTAATTCTGCTAATTCATTAATTCTGTAAATTCTGATTCTGACAATAAGCACAAATACAATTTAAACAAACTATGACGACATCAGAAAAATTAAACCACGCGCTCCAAAACGTCCTCTCCGGCGATCCCTGGTATGGCAATTCTGTTTACAGTATTATAGACGGGGTTAGCTTCGAGACAGCGTTTGAGAAGGCGCCCGGCGCAGCGCACACCATTGCCGAAATTGTGCTGCACATGCTTAGCTGGACGGAAGAGGTGCTGGACAGGCTGAACGGCAAGGAAGCGAGCCAGCCCCTGAGCGGCGACTGGCCGCCTGTAGGTGCGCCTGATGAACAAAAATGGCACAATTATGTTAATGATCTGAAGCTGGTGAATGTAAATTTGTCCGGTGTTATTCTGAACTTTCCCGAAGAACAATGGGTGGAATTAATGAATGAGAAGCGCGAACCTGGCCTGGGTACTGGTGTAACCAATGAAGAATTAGTAAACGGTTTGATACTGCATCACGTATACCATGCAGGGCAAATAGCGATATTGACAAGAATTATACAGGTTTATGAATAGCGATTACATCGATTGTAACATGACTACGCTGATCAAAATCGGTGAAATCAAACAAATAAAATGAGCAATAAAAAAACATTGGTGCTGGGTGCCACACCCACCGAGGGTCGTTACGCAAACCTTGCCGCCAACCGGCTGGTGCGCAGCGGACACAGCATAGTGAATGTAGGAGTACGAACAGGAGAAGTGGCTGGAGTACCTATTGAAAAGCCGGAAGCCATACACCGGGATATTGATACCATTACTTTATATGTAGGTCCGCAAAACCAAAAAGGTCTTTACAATTATATTTTAGAAACCAATCCCAAACGGATCATCTTTAATCCCGGCACCGAAAATTCGGAACTGCGCCGCCTGGCTACTGAAAAAGGCATTGAAACCGAATATGCGTGTACTTTAGTTTTACTTTCAATAGGGCAATATTAAAACTCCCTCTCCCTTGGAGAGGGCTGGGGTGAGGCTAAACCGATTATGCCTGTACGCTGGTGCTGTTGTCGATAGGGCAATATTGAGGTTTTTGATTAGGGCATTTCCCGCTTAACGGCGGGCCGGGCTGGTACGTCGCCTGCAAGGCTTTAAGCACGGGGCCGGTTCCGCTGCCATCCCTAATGCGATACAGGCATAACATAACTCGCTCTAAAATTTGATCTTTAGCCCGTATTCTCGTTTCATTGTCAACAATGCTTCTGCATTTCCTCTTGCATCGTCAACTGGGTTGTGCGTATGCTTTGTTTTTCGCAAATGCTTAAATGTTGTGAAAGTATCCTTTTCTATACCCTTGTACAAGCTCCCCAGATTTTGCGAACTAAAACCAAATGGATTGTTCCCCGTGAAATGGTGGAAATACCAGCAAATAAACATCCAGTCGAATCCGTTATTGTCACTTATGAAGATAGGCCTGTCTTTGCAAACTGTTTTAATCCACACTGCAAAATCAGCCATCACGTTTGCTGGGTCTTCAAAATTCGCTACTTCTTCGCGAGAGTGCCCGGACACAGCTAGTGCTTCGGGGTCATACTTTTCAGATATAGGTTTCAGTTTACCATAAAAAGTTTTGTCAAGTTCATCGTTCACCAGGACAGCGCCAAAAGAAATCATCGAATAGTCGCCTGGTATTGGGCCATCGCTTTCGATGTCTACCATTATATATGCCATAAGTTTATTATATTAATATGCTACATAATATAATAAAAAAATGTCAAATAGTCAAATCGATATTTTTTAAACGTCAATCTCTAATAGATATCTGAGTAGTTAATATCCTTATCTCCTTCGGATAATAATTATTGATCCTGTTCGGCAGCAACTTCGCCCAGCCCAGCGGGTGGTCTTCGTAAGTCATCAGGCTCCAGCCTTTATCATTTATATTAAGGCCGGTAATATTATCCCGGCGCAGGTATTGTATCGCCTGCTCTCTGGTCAGTTCGGTTTGCAGGAACTTGTTTTTATTAATGATCAGGCTTAAGGCCAGTTCATGGTCGGGTATCAGGTCGCGTCCGGCCAGTTTCCCAATCCGTACACCTGATTTTTTGATGTATAAAAATTGAGATAAAGTTGCCATACTTTCTTTATGCACCTTATCTATGGCCAGCCAATCATCGTTCACCTTAAAGTAATAGCAGTTGTCCGGCTCGTTGATATAAGGTTTTACCAGGTCGGCTTCTTTATAGTTGGCCTTTTGCTGTTCCTTGTATTTGGTATTGGGCATTTCACCGGTATTCTCTTTTTTACGCAGACAGGCTGCGAACAAACCTTCGCCTTTTACCTTGCCGGGATAAAAGCGGTAGCCCCAGGCTTTGTGCTTTTCGGACTGGCTTTCCACTATGCCCCATTCTGTATCTGCAGGTATCCGGATACTTTCCAGTTCAAAAGTATCACAAAGCCAGTCTATTATATGCTCATTTTCCTGTACCGAGTAGGAGCAGGTACTATATATAAGATAACCATCCTCTTTTAAAGCCGGGTAAACATCGGCTAAAATACGTTCCTGTCGCTGCTGGCAAAGGTTAACGTTGCTCTCACTCCATTCGTTCATGGCATCCGGGTCCTTACGAAACATACCCGAACCCGAACAAGGAGCATCAACTAATATGATATCGAAAAAGCCTTTCAGCCGGCCAAAGTCTTTCGGATCGTTATTAGTGACGATGGTATTGGATGGCCCCCAGCGCGTCAGGTTATCGGTAAGCACCGGTACGCGTGTTTTAATGATCTCGTTGGCTACCAGCAGGTCATCCTTATTAATAACAGAACTGATCAGTGTGCTTTTGCCCCCCGGCGCAGCACAAAGGTCGAGCACTTTGACAGATTCTTCGCTTTTTATATGATTCAGGATGTGTCCTATAAACATGGACGATGCCTCTTGCACATAATAACACCCGGCGTGAAATAAAGGGTCGAAGGTGAACGACGGGCGGCTATCCAGGTAGTAACCTTCGCCGCACCACGGAACCCGGGTGTTGGTTGGGGCTGGTATTTTCTTAAACGGATTGAGCCGGACAGAGGTGATCGCATCGGCCGATTGGTGCGCTTCGATAAAATTTTCGCGGTCAAATCCCGGCGAGCCGGATAATTGTGAAATAAAATTTGGCGGAAATTTGGCAGCGTTCATATTAGTTTTCAAAGATACGAAACAGTGGGTTGTGACAAATTGGTTTTCGATGATAATTCATACTGCTTAGTTTACAACAGGTTAAACATTAATTTAATATTTCTTTTGGCAGGTCGCGGGATTCTCCTTACATTTGTCTCCCCTTCCACAAAAAGGGTTGTTTTTTGAAAGATTCGGAGTAAAAAAAATATATTTGAAAAAAGTGAAAATAGCACTTGACACATATACTAAATTATTCCCATCTTTGCAGCCGCTTCGGTAACGAGGCAAATAGCTAAAAAATTTAAATCCTGCGGGATTTTAAATAAAAGTTCACTGCGACAGTGAACAATAAAAGTTCTTTAAGAAACTGGAATAATCAATAAAGCGCAGCGGGGTATAGAATCCTAAGGGAAGATATACACTGTCAATTTAAGAAGGATAGGGATACTGTAAAGAAGACAGGTGAAAGGAGAAAGGTAAAAAGGGAAAGGT
>NZ_DATJJC010000013.1:0-62513 GCF_035492695.1 Mucilaginibacter sp.
GTGATGAACAATGTGAGTAGTGAAAAGTGAATGGTGAATGTAAATTCACTGTTGACAATTCACTATTCACCACATCAACAGATAACAAACAAAAGCTGTTGTACTTCTTTTCGAAATAACTCCTTCCAATTAATGTCTTAGTTTAGGCGAAAGGTAAAAGGATAAAGGTGAAAGGTGACTTTCCCGGTATCATAACTTTCAACTCAACTATAAAATATCAGCAGGTAAATCTGACCGCGTGGCAAGGGGCTTTATCCTTTCACCTTTCAGCTTTCACCTCAAAAGCATTCAGGTGCCTATATCGGCGGTGTCCACCTCTTCCCATTCCGAACAGAGAAGTTAAGCCCGCCAGAGCCGATGGTACTGCAGTAAAATGTGGGAGAGTAGGTCGGTGCCAAATTTTATAAGAAGGTCGTTATCCAAAGATAACGGCCTTTCTTGTTTATAGTCAATAGTCAATCAAAACATTCACCATTCACCACTCACCAGGGGAGCCCGGGAGAGAAAAAATACAATATCTTTTCCGGTGGCGTCAAACCATCTGCGGCGGCTAACCAACCAATAATTCGGGGCTTTATCGCTTAATAAACCACTATCTTTCGTATTTTATTGCCTCCGCCGGTATCGTAGTTATAAGTTGAAACATACAGGTTGCCATCCGCGTCAATCGCAAGCCCCTGCGGACCGTTAAACGAAGCCGCCAAACCAACGCCGTCTACGTCTTCCGCATTGCCGCTGCCCGCTATAATTGCAATTTTGCCATTCTTGTCAATAATTTTGATCACGTTGTTAAAATGATCGGCCTCGTAGAAATTGCCGGCCCGGTCTACCGCAATCTCCCAGCCTTTAAAATCAGGATCATCATAAATCACCCGGTTGTAACCATCCCTAGCCACCTGGAATATCGCTGCCTGGCCTTTTATCGGGTCGTAGCCGGCCACATACATATTATCTGACTTATCGAATATAATATTACGGGGCGTAACAATGTTGGTGGCTATCGGGGTTGCCGTCGACCCGTCGGTGCTTAGTTTAAAAATTGTAGAGGTAATGTTATTAGCCATATATAGAAAACCGTCGGACCCAACCGCTATGCCCGATGTGGCCGATGGCCCGTCATATATCACCACCATACTGTTATCTGCGTTGATTTTTAGCAGGTGTGCATTAAAATCGGTTACATAAAGTGTGTGAGTAGCTTTATCAAGGGCAATATTGTTGGGCGAAAAAAACGTGGCGCCATTTATCGTTATCGGTATGTGTATCGTCGAAACGGTACCGGTGGGCGTAATCTTCCTGATCAGCCGGTTGTAGCAATCCGCAATATACAGGTCGCCATTATCATCCGCAACAGTACCCCAAGGGCAATTAAAGGAAGCTGCACCTCCTAACCCGTCCTGGCTCCCGCCATCGCCCGAACCCGCCAAAGTAGTCACAACGGCTTTGTACTTATAAACAAAATCCGGACCGTCGTAAGTTATTCCGTCAACCTTCACTGATACCTTTCCCGAGCCCACCATTTTGGGCACTACCGCTTTAAAGCTGGTGCTTGTCACTTCGGCGATCTCGAAAGATTGATCATTTACCGTAACCACCGGGTTATGGGCCGTAGGCAGGTTTGTCCCTCTTAACGTTATGGTGTCGCCGTAGCCGCCCGTAACCGATACCGCATTGATAAGCGTTAGCGATGGCTTAACCGCATCCGACTTTTTACACGATGAAATAGTGAAGGCAATAACGGCCGAAAAAAGAAACAGGTAATAAGGTTTAATAGCTTTCATAATTGATAATGGTTTGGTAACAAACGGATAAATGTAACGAAAATTATAAAGAAAGCCCCTGCCGGGCATTCTTATAGTTACTACCGCCGCTAAACGGATCCGAAAAAGTAATATTACCGACAGCATCAAAATTATTACCACAATTTGCGCGCGCTGGGTATGGAATACAGGCAGTTGGATTATGGAAAAGCAATGGCGTTTTTGCTGATATTGCCGGTTGCGCTGAAATAACCCTAATTCTCAACTTATACACTTGTTTGCCACCTTTGACGGTAATAATTTATTTCTTTAAATTTGTGTATGGAACACTGATTATGAACCCACAGATGAAGAGCAGTCATCAGCCCTGAAAGCCATTGCCAAAGCATGGAAAATCAGCATCGAAACCAGCCCCTATAACCCCGATTTTGTTGGCAAAATAAAAGAAAGTAAAAAACAGGCCGAAACGAGGAAATTCACTATACTCGACCCGGCTAAATCTGTATGGGATAATTTAAAGTAATTGTATCCGATAGGGCTAAAAAAGATTATTAGAGATTCAGAAATCCGGCGATAAGGCATCAATAAAAAAAGTAGAGCGCATTATCAGTGAATTATACCTGCATCCCGAAGCAGGTACCGGCAAGCCCGGAAATTGAAGTTCGAATTATCAGGTTATTGGTCACGACGCATTAATAAGAAAGACAGGCTGGTCTATTTTATCGAACACCAGGTAGTCACCGTTACCGTAGTTTCAGCTATCGGGCATTATGGGGACAAATAAAATCATCAGTCCTCCTCTTCTCCGATCAGGGAAGGTGGGGAGGCAGTAAGGCTCAACCGAATGCCTAATAAACCCAATCACACCGCATTCCGTCAAAAACAAGGTTTTAATAGCCGATTTCATGTATCCCTTTCGGTAAAGGAATATCACTTTTTGGCAAAATTCTGTATTGCTTTCTGTCCGTTATAATAATCACCGGGATATTATCAATCGAAACAACAGAACCCATTCCTGTGATAAGACAATGTGGTAACTGCTTTGTTGGTATATCTTTTTCTAAAACATCTTTGCCCAATAATATTACATTAATAAACTTCATTGCCGATGTATTGGTAATATCTTCACAGGTAATTACAAAAACCGAATCAGCTACTGCCTTTGTTGCGTGGATCTTACCAATGAACCGGACGGATTGGTTTAGATAGTCTTTAGCTTCTGAAACCGGGATACCGCGTGATTCTATTTTGATCGAGGCGGATAAATAATCCGGGTCTCCAGACTCACCATATATACCGCTCTGCAGTTTATGGTTATCGTCAGATTCCAACAAGAATTGGATCGGCACAATGCATCGCGTTCTTACATTGATGCCATTAAGCTGACTCGGAATCCATTTACCGCTATTTCTGATCAATCTGATAACTTCATCGTCTGTACCACTGCCTATTCCGCTGTAAATCCCGATGTGGCTCAGTGTACTGTCTTTTTCGATTATAAAGCGTGCAAGAACGTTGCCTTGAACGCCAACCTGACGGGCTATCTGAGGGTAACGGCCATTTTTATCAAGGTATTTATTGTAGGATTCCTGCCCACCGGGATAATTCGTTTGAACCGTGCCATAGATAACAGTGTCGGCACTTATAGTTGACTGACAGAAGACTTTAAACGGGAATAAGGCTATTAGCCAAATAAGGACAGGTGCTTTCATGATACTAATATATAACAAATTACTTTGATACTTAGATTAGTTAAGTAGCTATTAACTATCCCCCAACCCGATATTGATCTCCGTAGCCAATAATCCGCTGCCGCCGCCAAAATGCTGAATGATAGGCGTGCCGGGATGGCGTTCGGTGATGGATTTGCGCAGGTTTGCTTCCGAAGCTTCATCCACTCCGCCGCCTATCAGCACCAGGTCGAATGGCTGTTTATCGCAGACTTTTATCGCTTCCTCATCTGTAAGGCAGGCGGTCGCCTGCCATTTGGGGTTGTTGTTTATCAGCCGCTCTATCGTGTTTAGTATCTGCTCGTTACGGCCAACTACCAGTATCTGCCTCTTTTCCATAACCCAAATATACCGGGTTGCAGCAGCAATTAAAGTAGCGGGAATGTAAAAATAGGTGTTATGACATTTATCGATGAGGACCGATAAATTCGTTGATGGCTTGCAGGTAATAGCAGCCGGGCCGATCCTGGCTCTGCATCCTTCCGGCTATACCATTAATTACCTGCTGTATCCTCTGCTCGGCAGCGATATACGGGCAACGGGTTTGCGGATTGTTTAATTCGCTGTTATGTATATCTGCAATTTTTTTGAGTGTTCCTTTTATCGCGTTCAGCACCGGCGCGTTGCGGCGCATGCGGCACCATTCCATAAATTGCTCCTGGTGTTTGGCAATAATATTCATCGCCATGGGTATTTCCGCCTCACGTTTTTTCAGGGTGGCATCTTTCATTTTCGAAAGCTCATCTACGTTCACCAGCGTAACGTTCTCCAGTTCCCTTGCCGTGGCTTCCACGTTATTAGGCACCGAAAGATCGATGATCAGCTTATCGCCCGCATTTTCCAGGTGACTTCTTAAAATCGCAGGCTCATCGGCGCTGCTTGCTACCAGCACTATATCCGCGTCATAAATCTGTTGGCTCAGTTCATCCATCGGGGCGTGGTTCAGGCCAAGTTCCTTTGCCAGTTGTATAGCTTTATCTTCCGACCGGTTAATGAGGGTGATATTCCTGGTTCCCAAATAATCCACCAGGTTTTTGCACGTATTGCGGCCTATTTTTCCGGTGCCAACCAGCACTATATTACAGTGCTCGTAGTTAATCACATGTTCTTTTATGTACTGCACCGCCGCAAACGAAACTGAAACCGTGCCGCCGCTTAACGCTGTGTTGGTTCTGATCTCTTTGGATGATTGCAGCGCTGCGTTTACCAACCGTTCCATAAAACAATTGATGCCACCGCGTTCTTTCGAAAACTTTACTGCCTGTTTCAGCTGGCCCACAATTTCATAATCGCCTAATAACTGCGAATCCAGCCCCGCGCCAACACTAAACAAATGCTCAACAGCATCGCGTCCGTTTTTAACATAGGCTGTTTGCCTGAACGTGGCTGCATCGCCCTGCGCACGGCTGCAAAGCAGGCTGATAAGCTGGCCGGCGTTATCGGCCATACCGTATATCTCGGTGCGGTTGCAGGTAGACAGGATGAACATAGAAGCTACGCCCTGTTCGGCGGCTGCTTGCAATATCCCCTCGTAGTGTTCACTGCTGATGGAAAACATCCCGCGTGTAGCGGCATCTGTCTTTTTATAGTTGATGCCCGCAACGTAGAAATTCGAAATATCGGATGGTTTGTTAGTTTGCATGGTTAGTTAAGATACGCGGCAAATAGCCTAAAGGTTATCACCCTCATAAAATACATCGTTTTGGTTTTTCCTGATTTCACGATCTCAAATATCAGGGCTGAAAAGGTATTGCCGCGTGATTTGAAGCGGGTAAAAAAATGATATGGATCATTTTTAAAAAAGAAGCGGGCCGGGAAAACTCAACCCAAACCCGCTTCATCCACTTCACAGCATTCAAGAGTATTTTACATCTGAACCACCTGGCTCCTCAAAGTCTCAACCAATGCACCAACAGAGGTTATCAGGTTAGATGGCAGGTGATTCTTGTTGGCGCCCTTTACAAGGTCATCCACAAAAGCGTCGAAATCGGCGCTGGTCGCTTTGCCGTTCATCCGGTTGTTCACCGCCGGGTCATGCGCATCGTGCATGCTCATACCGGAGTAAGTATAACTTTTTGACCCGGTAGCAACTGCCACAAACGTTGTCAGGTTGTCGCTCAGTTCAGAAAAGCCCGATAAGTTTCCGGCGGTTACCTCGGACAGCAGCACCGTAAAATGGCCGTTAATGCGGCTATCGGCAGCAATAACAAATATGGTGCTGTCTATAACGCTCCGTATGCCCAGGCGACCTTTTTGAATCATCATACCCGGATTGGCAGGGTCGGCCACCATGGTACTTCCGCCCAACGAGTCGTATAGCGTGGCCTTAACCGGCGCGGGGGTTGATTTTTTACTGCACGCCGAGAAAAATGAGATAGCCATCAGGCTGATCATTATAATGGCTAAAAATGGTACTTTTTTCATAATAATTGTTTTTAGAGTATGTGTTCGATGAATTTGTAAACTTTATAGGTGACCGATGTTTTAGCTACGGGGCAACTGCTGGCCAGGTCGGCCTCAGTCGGCTTAAAGCGATCGGCTTTCATGTGGAAGTCGGATTTAAAGTCATTCACAATTTTGTCCCCTGTTGTTTTGATGGGATAAAATGTGAATACCACAATCCGGCTGTCCGGGTTTACCAGCACGTGGTCTATGCCTTTTTGATGATACATCCATGCGGATATTTTGTTGGCATCGTCCTGGGTTATCGGTTGTTTGATATCGATCCTGGCCATTGTCTTTGAATAGGGGCCCGGTGGCTTGGGGCGATAAACCCAATAGATATGAACCGCCAGCACCACTACCAGGAGCAAAAAGGTGGAAAGGCTGTAAAGCGCTATCTTTTTGATGGTTTTTGCTTTCATAAGGTGATTTTGAAGTGTTGATTAAGAATGTTGTTTGATAGAGTTACGCAACCGGCGGGGAAGCGGATTTATCGGGCGGGTGTATTCTCACAACCTTTGGGAGTTAAAAATTTTTAAGGCTGAAAATCAATTAACCAGTTCGCCCTTATTGACGCAGGTAAAGCTTACGCTGGTTAAATAAAAATAAAGACACCGTTAAAACACCGTAACAATTGGGTGTTTTAACGGTTGATTGTAACAGGTGTGTTACCATATTTTAGTTGCCCCTTTATACCCCAATTTTTATGGCAGTATTACGACAGGTTTCATGTATTTCGAAACGTAACTATTATTTTGATCCTCACGAGATCATCAAAAGCTTTGGTGGCCAGTATCTCGGGTTCCCCTGGGAGTTGCCCGATTTTATGGTGTTGCACTACATTAAAACCGGTATGGAAAAATATTACGTTCAAAGCGGCGAGCGCAAGCTAAAGATAGTTATAGCTTGGCATAATGGTAAGGAATACCTTAAGGCCGAAACAGACGATTACAGCCCCGATACCCTGCTGGCCCTGCCCGATTGCGATGTGCTGAAAATAGTGGAATAGTTTTTTAAGATTTGTTGGGGTGAGTGCATATCCCTGCTACACAATTGCCAAATTATAACACTTTATACAATATCCAGTTATCCGTCTCGTACACTTTTTGCACGTTCAGGTTGCTGTCGGATTTTTTGATGGCCGGCAGGTATTTGTTATTCAATTGTGTGTAACCGGTAAGCGGGTTGCGGTCGGTAGCTATCAGGATATAATTGACATATTTTTCGGGGGCCTCACTTGCGCTCAGGTAGGTCTCCTGGTAAGGCATGGTAAACCGCTGGATATGATCCGAGAATGCCACAACCGGGTAGGCCACCGCATCATCTATCATCACCTGCTGCTCTAACGGCAGGCTGTTGATGAACGAGGCTATCTCTCTATTTTCGGCCTGGCTGTCGTCCGGCGTGGCGTGGAACAGGGTATTCACAAAGTCGCGTTCTTCAAAAATAAAGGAGTTTTTCAAAAAGAAATAACCTGTAACCAGTTGTATCAGTACAATGACTGTCAGCAGGGTTTTCATCAGGCGCTGGTTCTCGTGCCGGTGACCCCTGAAGACGATACATAAAAGCGACAGCACCAGGAAAATGAGAAAATACTCATGCGCCAGGAATATCTTGTCATATTTTATCTGCAGGAACTCCACAAAGGCAAAGGGTGCCGCAACGGTTAATATCTGGTAAGTATTATGCCTGAAAAGGTAAATAGCCACCACGATCATAGGGCAATACAACGCAATACTTGCTGTAACCAGAGGCGATATCTGCGACGACTGGTAGTGCACAAAACTGGTAGCCTGCTCAAACTGTAGCTTTTCGGTCAATACCGTCCAGGTAGCGTAGGGGCTGTCCAGGAAGTAGTCGAGGTCGTTGGCGTGCGTCAGGTTCAGCATTTTGAATATCGCTATTGATGCTAATGGCAGCAGGAAGATGATGATATATATGGCAAACGTTTTATTGATAAGCTTGCGGCGAAGCGCCGGCGCATTAAAGCTTTGTATCAGCCTGAAAATGGTTTCCTGCTCGCTCAGGTTAAGGCTTTGCGTAGCGATGAAAAGCACCAGCGGGATAAAGAACAGGGTGAGCCAGATAAACTTATAATCGCAAAATACCAGCACCACCAGGCATATACTGGCAATGGAGACGTGGAACGTGGTGTTGGATTTGTAGTACCGGAGTATATGATAAAAGAACAGGAACAGGAAAATAAGTACCAGGTATATCGACTTACCCGAACATGCGGTATATAAAAGCCCCGGGTGCAGGGTAAACAGCACCAGCAGTATCAGCATATAAAAATCGTCGTGGCTGCGCTTGGTAAGCGTGTGCGCCATAATGTAAAACAGCAGCGCGGTACCCACTGCCGATGCGAATATGGGGCCAAGCAGGAAGCTTTTGAAGGAAAAGATGAACGTGCCGTAAAACGGGAGGATAGGCGCGGTAAGCCCCATCACCTTCAGCCGGTTGCCAAGACCCTCGATCAGTATCTTGTTTTTTTCCGAATAAAAAAGCGACTCGAGGTTGTGATAGCCCAGGTTATGCAGGTACACTCCTAAAAAGATGTAATAGCCCGCAAGCAGCAGCGAAAGAATAATAAGATATAACGTTCTCCTGTGCATTACCTGATCACATTTGTCGCGCTGTTTACCTTGCTCAAACCATGGTTGGTTTTTTCCCAGTAAAACGGTTTTACAACTAATTGATATAATCCCTTATAAGCCGCCGCCGAGTGCATAAGCCAGTAAACCGGGTTGGCGATGGCAAATAATATCAGCTCGTAAAAGCGGCGTTTAAATACAGCCATCATATTGACATAGATCATTAATATATTCCCCACCATCAGGTTAAAGATGGACACAAACAGCACCCAGTCGGGGAAAAGCTGCTTGATGGAAGCAATATTGAATATCACATACGCCAAAAAAACGATAAGCAGTATTGGGTAAACCAGGAAAGTAAGCGGGGTAGCGCCCACAAAGAAATTAAAACCAATAAACCCTCTCCAGCCTATCTTTTTTATCAGCCTCACCGGGTTGCGCATGTGCACCAGGTAAGTTTGCATATACCCTTTGATCCATCTCGACCGCTGGCGTATCCAGTTAATGGGTTCGTTATTGGCCTCTTCATAAGTGGTGGAATTGACAATGGCCACCTTGTAACCTTTAGCATAAGCACGCACGCCCAGGTCGGCGTCCTCGGTTACATTGAAAGGATCCCAACCGCCAAGTTCAACCAGGGCGTCTATTTTAAAATGATTGCTGGTGCCGCCCAATGGGATGGGGATATCCAGTGTATCGAGTCCCGGCAGCATATAATCGAACCAAAACGAATATTCCAGTGTGAACATCCTGGTCAGGAAGTTCTCGTTCCGGTTAAAATAATTCAGCGCGCTTTGTATGCAGATATAGTGTTCGGGCAGTTTATTGAAAAGCGCTACCACTTTTTTAAGCTGGTCGGTATCGGGAATGTCCTCTGCGTCGTAAATGGTAAGGTATTTGCCCCTGGCAAAATGCAGCCCGTAGTTGCAGGCCTTCGGTTTGGTTTTGGGCATGTGAAAAGGCACAATGATCACCTCGAAAATCGCCGGAAAATCCAGGTTGCGTACAGCATTCAGTGTTTTTTCGTCATCCTCTTCTATCAGCAGCTTTACATCAAGTTTTTCACGCGGATAGTCGATGCTTTGCAGGTTCCAGATCAGTTTTTTTATCAGTTTATCTTCCTTGTAAACCGGCAGCAGAATGGTGTAAACCGGCAGGTCATCGTCATGCAAATGTTTTAGATCGTGCTTGGTTACTGCCTGGTACAGCTCGAAACGCGAACCCACCAGCGATAAAAAAAGTTTAAAAATAATAGCTATCAGGAAAAAGATGCTGATGGCCACATTAAGGCTGATCATCAGTATTTTAAAATGCAGTACAGCGCCCGCTGCAAAGCCGCCCACCAGCAGGAAAAAAAATACCAGCTGCGGCCCGGTAAACGTTGTCAAGGCCGAACTGTTCGGGTCGCGGTTGAGTAATTCAAATACGGCTGATTTAACCTGTTTTTCGCCAAGCAGTTTGTGGCTCAGCCAGGTAATATCCAGGTCGTCGGCTATAATGATCTCCGGTTCCCGGTTATAAGTCATCCGCACAAAGTCGATAAGCAAGCGGTCGGTGGGGTCGGCCATAACGGTCACCACCCTGTTGTTCTCGATCCGCAGGGGGATGGCAAGATGAGCGTCGGAAAAATCGAGATCTATTTCCTTTATCACATCTTCATCATATTGCTGGTCGCGTATGGCGGTAAACTCATAGCCCGCATTATTCATCGACCGGCCATAATTTTTACGGGAAATATAGCCGTAACTAAGGGCAATTTTCAGGAACGACTGTTCGGTTTTTGCCGAATAATCTTCAATACGTACCCGATCGTTAGCTGATATAAAACCATCCTTTACCAGAAGCTCGGGGACCGAAATTGCCATTTGTAGTATTTATAAGTTATTATTTTGGCTCACCAAAATACTCTCCAAGCGAGAGGATATCGGATCGTCATAATTTTAAAAGCCTTCTCCTTTGGAGAAGGGTCGGAATGAGGTCGCACGCCATATTTTAAGCCCCTGTCCTCACGGAGGACAGGGAAGCCGGGGCTAATCGTTAAACAGTTCCTGTGATTTCTGAACCTTCGAACGCACATACAGGAACGACATCAGTATCAGCACCAGTATACCCAGCAAAATGTACAGGTTGTAAGTTTCCCAAAAACGCGTCAATGCGCTTTTGCTATCAAAATACTCAAGGTTCTCGCT
Source organism: Mucilaginibacter sp. (assembly GCF_035492695.1). GTDB lineage: Bacteria > Bacteroidota > Bacteroidia > Sphingobacteriales > Sphingobacteriaceae > Mucilaginibacter. The sequence continues at coordinate 10,716 of NZ_DATJJC010000013.1, forward strand.
CGATTTATTGATGTTAAACAGGTATTTGTTGCCATTCACGTCCGAGATGCACATGTTGCTCGACAAGGTCGACAACTGCTCTGTGATCGACTTCGAAGCTGCCAGGAATGCGTCGGACTGCTGGTTGCCGGTGGCAGTAATAACCAGCACCGCATTATTACTACGGCCATAAAATATCTGTGCCAGGCCATTTGAAACCGAGTCCGAAAGCCGGTATACCTCCTTATTATTCTCGTTATTCAGTATCCGGAACTTTTGATTGAAGCGTATCGGCGCATCCGGCATTTTATCTATCAGCGGGTCATGCTGAGACAGCAGGGCGACAATATTATATTTTTTTAGTTCAGCAGTACCCACCTTATCCGAGTAAGTAAACTCGGGGAAATTGTTGGCATTGATGTTATTGTTTAATTCGTAAATGATCTCGCCCAGTGCCGAAGCCGCATATTTAGCATATTCCTTGCTGATAACGATCAGCGTGGTGCCGCTGTTAAACGCTTCGGGATACTGGTAAAAGCTCAGGTCGTTCGTAATGAACGGGTTCTTCGATTCCAGGTACGATTTGTCGACATCTATTTCCGCAAAGAAGTTAGTGAACGAGTTGATACAGTTGCCGCTGCTTGGGTATATCCTGAACTCGGCCTCCACGGTGTTATACTTATGGTGCTGGTAGCGGTTAATGCTTACCGATGTGTTCAGCTTGCCCGTGGCGTCAAGCCTTTCGCTGCTGATGAGCATGCCGTTCAGGTAGATATTGAAATAGCCGCGGTCGCCCGGTGTCAGGCTGCTGTAGTTGGCTACAAAGTGCAGTTCAACCTCCTTCGGCGTAAAGCTGAAATCGCTATTTTTGAAGCTGTACACATTGGTTAGCGACCCTATACCCGACATAAAGTTAGGCGCGCCGCCTATTTGCCGCAAGGAAAGCCTTGTCCTGTTTTCTTCTACCGTTTTAAAGAAATTATTTTGAGCATTTTGTATCAGCAGGTATTCGCCGAACGACGAATTCAGGATGTTCATATTGCCAAGCGCCGTTATGGTTTTTTCGTAGCCCGCATCATCGCCGCCGGTCACAAATAATATCTCACCGGGTACCGTTACGGCCTCCTTACCTTTCGCCTTGCCTTTTGCCACCGAATCTTCGTAGGTCACCAGCGCCTTTTTCAGGAAAAGCAGTCCTTGCCCGGGCTCGGGGGTAACGTTTATCAATTGCTTTTTATCGGCCTGCAGGCTGCCCCATTTTCCTACCATAATATAGTTGCGCACGGTATCGGGCAGGGCATCTTCCTGGTAAACTTTGATGTCCTTGTTAAGTGTCTTTTTCAAACGCGAATAAGCCCAGGCCACGGCCTTCAGGTCGTGCAGCGACGGGTTAACAGGGTAAACTATAGCCCTTTTGGATTCGAAACAGTTGCTGATGTTTACATTATTAAAAAAGTTGGTATTCGTTTTTACAAGTGACAGGTAGGAATAATCTTTCACCTTTACCCACATGGCCGGGTTATCAAGGTCCTTACATTTATCGTCCGACACGGTAAGCAATGTTTTTACCTGCACCTTCAGGAACTTATCGGCCGGCAGATCTTCAGGTGTAAGGTTGATCGTGATTTTCTGCACCGAATCCTTGCTCAGGCGGGCGCTATACGCTGGCCTCTCGTTGATGACGATATTCACAAACGAGTGATCTTTGATCAGCGCCTGCGACGGCTCGATGTAAAGCACCAGTTTGCTACCGTTCATCTCAACCAGCGGACTGATCTTCAGGTAAAACGCACTGGCACCGATCATGCCGTAGATAGGTTCATCGTCGTGCCCCATCGCTTTGAAAGATACAACGCTTTGCGCCATTGATGCTGTACTTAGCAGTAGTGCAAGAGCTAAAAGGCTTAAAAATTTATTCATTTGGTTGCAGGTATTAATTGATCACGTTAAATTCTACTCTAAAATAATTGCCATGTTCGTCGCTGCGGTAAGTAAGCTCGCCGCCCATTTCCTGGGTCATCAGCTTGGCTATCGAAAGCCCCAGCCCAAGCCGGCTTTCCACATGCCCCGAAGCATCATTTAAAGTTTTTAATTTGCTGAACATCATATCCAGTTCTTCCTGCCCAATGGCGGTGCCTTCGTCAATTATCTCAAAAACAAAGCGTTGGCGCTGCAGGCTGGTAACCACATTGATGCTGTTATTGGTTTGCGAAAATTTGATGATGTTCGACAGCAAATTCTGGAATATCTGCCCGGTAAACACACGGTCAAGTTTCACATTTAAGGGTAGCTTCAGGATATTGTCCACCAGGTGAATGTTCTTCATCTGCGCGGTTTCAACCAGGCCGCGGTACACGTGCATCACTTCCTGGTTAATGTCAAATATCTCCATGTTAAACTGCAGCTCCGGCGATTCTATCTCGCGCACATCCATCAGTTTGCTCAGCATGTATTGTATTTTCTCGGCCGACTGGCCTATGTACCCGGTAAATTCTTTCTGGTCGCCGCTAAGCCTGTCTTCCTCCTCTTTGATCATGTTGTTACTCATGATGATGGATCCTACCAGGTTCTTCAGGTCGTGCCCCGCAATATTGATAAAGCTGTTCTTCTGCTCATCCAGTTTGCGCAGGCGCTCGTATTGCATATCAATGATATGGTTCTTTTCACTGATGTCCCTGTTTTGTGCCTTCAGTTGCTCGTTCGATTTTTCGATAACGATCTGCTGGTGCACTTCGCGCAATATCACCTTATGCCGGGCATTGGGTATCAGGCACGAAATTACCAGGATAATGAAAAAGTATTCGCCGCCGTTACTGATGAATACGTCGATGGTCGATTCGCTGAAAAGGTTAAAAAACAAAGCCAGCATCAGCAGCGAGAGCAAAGCCTGTATAATGGAATTGACCGGCTCCCAAAAAACCTGCATGTTAAAAAACAGCACTACGGCAGCATAAAGCAGGAAATAAATGTTGAGGTTGCCCGGGTTAACGATAGTGCACAGCAATGCCGACGTGACCGACATCAAAAAGAATGCGGTATGCAGTATAATGCGGTGGTTATAGTTTTTACTATGCAGCCATTGATACAGGATATAAAGGATCAGTATAATGATAATGCGTACAATGAAAAACTGCAGGAAGATATCGGGTGCGTAAATAAAATCGGGGATACTGAATAACCAATAAAGCAGTATGATCGTCCAGATGATATTGTTGGTTTGAAACCATGCCTTTTTTGCGATTTCCCTGGCAAATTCTTCTTTAGTAATTTGAACGAGCATCTATTGGGTTTTCTTAGTTTATAATAGGATTCAACCAGCCGTTAATTAGCGTGAATTATAGTAAAAATAATTGAAAAATGCATGGTTATCAACACCGTTTATTAACATCGTGTTAAGTATACCGATGCCGTTTGACGCGCCAACAGGTGCTGAACCTACAAAAAACGCGCCATCGGGGCTGTATTTTGGTTTCGAATAAGTCCAGGATCCGGACGCCGGCGTTAATATCTTGCGGGCCGGTTTTAATTGTGATAACGATGTATGGTACAAGAATGCCATTGAAGCTCCTGATTTTCAATTGTTAAAGCAGCATTAATTTAAAAGCACAAGATTTTCTGCCGCGTTTAAAAATGCCGGGCCGGGTACTAATGCGCCGAAAAAAAAATCCGGGGCGCCGGCCAAACTTTAAAAATGTGGAATGTTATACGAGATTAAGGCGGTGATTTGTTACCATTTTGGGGATTTAAATAACCATAATTACCCGTTGACTATCAGCGTGTAATGAAAATGCCGTTTAGGCGGGCCAAATAAATATCATCCGAAAACAGCTGGGAACGGTTCTTTTACACTGCTGTTTGACCGATAAGCCGTAATATTAAAAGGGTAAATGATAATTCACAAATTATCAAAACTTAAAGCTTAGGCATGGTGTTACTTACGGGTATACGGGTTCCGAAGCTAAAAGGACTGTCCGCGCAGCGGCCTCGACTTAAATAGTCGATGACCGCTGGATGAAGACACGAATAATAAGGCTGAATTTTCCGTTCCCGGTGATGTGCCGCCCTATGCACATGCCTGGTTATTTGATAGATGCCCGGTTTGGGGGCAAAATAATAAAAATCGGCACTTGACGTAATCATTATATTAAATCGTTACCTTTGCACCCTATTGTACAATATGATATTTTTTGAAGAGAAGCGCAGAGAGGTAATGAAGCATATTGAAAAATATATGCTCGAGAAGATCAACGACTTTCTGAAGCCGGTGGATACCATCTGGCAGCCGTCCGACCTGCTGCCTGATTCGACCCGGGAAACCTTCTTTTCCGAGATCAAGGAATTACAGGAAAGTTCGGCGGGCTTATCTTACGACCTGATAGCTGTACTGATAGGCGATACCATTACCGAAGAGGCTCTTCCAACCTACGAATCATGGCTTACTATGGTTGAAGGGGTATCGAAAGACGAGGAAGGCGGCTGGATGAAATGGACCCGCCACTGGACAGCCGAGGAAAACCGCCATGGCGACCTGCTGAATAAATACTTATACCTGTCGGGCCGCGTAAATATGCGGATGATGGAAGTATCAACCCAATACCTTATTGCCGATGGCTTTGATATTGGCACCGGTACCGACCCGTACCGTAATTTTATCTATACCTCTTTCCAGGAACTGGCAACCAATGTATCTCACCGCCGCGTGGCTTCGGCCGCAAAAAAGGACGGCGACACCCTGCTCTCAAAAATGTGCGGCGTAATTGCCGGCGACGAGGCACGCCACGCCAAGGCTTACAAATATTTCATCAGCAAAGTTTTCGAGGTCGATCCTAACGAGGCCATGCTGGCTTTTGAAGATATGATGCGCAAAAAGATAGTAATGCCTGCACATTTCCTGCGCGAGGTTGGTTTAAAAGTAGGCCAAACTTTCGGGCACTTTACCGATGCTGCGCAGAGGCTGGGCATTTATACTGCCATCGACTATGTTGACATCCTGAAAGAGCTGATTGAAGACTGGCACATTGAAAGTGCGAAAGACCTGAACGAGACCGGCGAAAAGGCCCGCGATTATATCATGAACCTGCCTGCCCGGCTGCTTCGCGTGGCCGAAAGGATGAAAAACCCGATGCTGGAATATAAATTCAGCTGGATAAACGGCTAGTTACTTCTCTTTACTGAAATTAAAACCAGGCGACTTATAGTCTTTACCGATGTAGTCGTCCGGTATTTGTATGCGGTTGCCATCCCGCAGCGATGTGAAATGCGGCGACATGATCTCCACACCTGCTTCGTTAAATTTATCCTGTATTTGCTGGTGAAGCGCCGAATAGATGACGGCCATCTTATTGGGCTGATCCGTATAGGCGTTAACCTGGTAGGTAACGTTAAAGTCGTTCAGGTCGGTTTGCAGCACAAAGGGCGTGGGCTGTTTTTGTATTCCTTCGGTAGCCAGTGCGGCATTGATCATCAGTTCGTGCACCGTTTTCCAGGGAGCATCATAACCTATGGTAACGCTGGTATGCAATATCAGCCCCAGTGTTTTGCACGATGAGGTGTAGTTAAGGGTATGTGACCCGAGAATGGTGGAATTTGGGATGGTTATGTCTTCGTTTTTGATGGTACGGATACGTGTCACCAGCAGGTTTTTTTCAAATACATCGCCCACCACATCGCCGGCCTGTATACGGTCGCCTACTTTGAAAGCACGCATGTAAGTAAGCACAATGCCGGCTACCATGTTGGATATGGCCGATGACGAGCCGAACGAAAAAAGCACACCGATAAAAACAGTTACGCCCTGGAATACTTTGGACTCCGATCCTGGCAGGTAAGGGAATATCACCACGAACATAAAGGCATAAAGCACCACCCTGATGATATTGTAAGTAGGTACCGCCCATTCGGGATAAAAGTTTTTGATCGTAAACGAGCCGTTTTCTATCTCTGCGGCTATAAATTTCACCAGCTTTACGATGTAACGCGTAACGATGTAGATAACGGCGATGGTGAGCAGGTTGGGTATAAAGTGAAGCAGCGACAGCGCAATGTCCCTCAGCGGGTTTACAATATAACTTAGCAGCTCGGTAGAAATGGATTTGGATGCCGGGAATATAAAGAAGAGAATAGGCAGCGACAAATAAACAAGCAGGATAATGATGGCTATGCGCACTACGCGCACAATATTGACGATGAAGGGCCGCAGCCGCGCGGCATAACCGACCGGGGCGCCTTTTTTTGCCAATTTTGCCAGGCGGCTGTCCCATGCTTTCAGGGTTTTCAGTTTTACCCACCTGAATGCCCGGTTTAAGGCCCATATCAATAGGATAAGCAAGACTATCACCGCAACAGCCTCCCCAATATTAATGGCCCAGGCCTTTAGGCTGTTATTGGAAAAGAAGTTGCCCAGGTTTTGCTTCAGGATATTAAGGTAATTGGCGGCAAGCTGAGGCCGGTTCAATTCGGAAAAGGAAGCGTCCTTATCACTCAGCGCAAGGACAATCTGCGACTCGTAATAAATTACCGATAGCGAAGTGTCGTTTTTCAGCTTAAGCGAATCCGGATTAAAGGCAATGCGGTTGGTGATGCCTGCAAGACGGTTATTGATAACTTCTGCGCGCTCTTTAGCAGTTAATAAGCCCTGCCCGGTGTAGAATTTGAAAAGGGTATCCCGGTTGATAATGACCGGCTCGCCTTGCGGCGGTTTTACTTTTTGGGCTTCGGCAGGCAGGACAGCAAGCAGCAATATTTGGAAAGCGATAACGCAAAATCTTATCATAAACCCGATTTTACGTTAAAGTTAGCAAAACATACCAGCAATTTAACCCTCCTGTAACAGGTCCGTACCGTGCTTGCCGGCAAGGTCAAAAAATAGTTCGTTTAGTATCGACTCGACCGTCAGGGAGTTTACATCGTCGGTGTAGTGCTCCGAACGGGTTATGTTCAATTCCGCTCCTTTTACATTTATCGTAAACAGCGGGCCCTCGTACAGGTCCGGCTGTGATATTTCAATTACATCGCCGGAACCTTCGATGGTAAAATGTATTTCCTCGTCCCGTTGCTTCCAGAACATCCTGTCCAGATTGACGCGGATATGTTCCCGTAATTCTTCAGGATCGATCCGCTTGTGCAGGGTTATTATTTTCATGGTCTTTCAAAATAATTACAATATAAAGTACAGCCGGCAACGGTATTTGTTTCGCCTGCCTTCGCCTGTAAGGCGCTCTTTTTGTATCTTTAGGCATGAAGATGAGCGAGCAGATCAGGCATTTTATATTCGTTATTTTAGGAATATTGTCGGCAGGCATGGGCCTGAAAGGCTTCCTGCTTTCGAGTAAATTTATCGACGGTGGTGTTACCGGGATATCCATGCTGGTTGCCGATACCACCAATACGCCCTTATCCGTGCTGATATTTGTTATTAATTTACCTTTCCTTTTCCTGGGTTACCGGCGTTTGGGTATCTCGTTCGCCATTAAAAGTGCACTGGCTATCGCCGGGCTTTCGCTGTGCCTGGCGTTTATTCATTTTCCCGATGTAACCCACGATAAACTGCTTACTGCGGTGTTCGGTGGTTTCTTCATTGGCGTGGGCATTGGCCTGGCTATCCGCGGCGGGGCCGTGCTTGATGGTACCGAGATCGCCGCGCTGCTGGTAAGTAAAAAGTCCAATTTTTTAAAAGTGAACGATGTGATATTGTTGCTTAACGTGGTTATATTTTCAGCTGCTATCTTCTTTTTGGGGGTCGAATCGGCCTTGTATTCTATCCTTACCTACTTTGCGGCATCCAAAATGATCGATTTTATCATCAACGGTATCGAGCAATATATCGGCATCACGGTGGTATCCGTCAAAGGCGATGATATACGGAAACTGATAACCGGCATGGGGCGCGGTGTTACCGTATATGAAGGGAAAAGCGGTTATGGCAAGGACGGTCACATCAACGATCCGCGCGATATTATATTCACTGTAGCCACCCGCCTGGAGATACCTGCCATCAAAGCCAGGATATTGGAAATGGACCCATCAGCATTTATCGTTCAGCAAAGTATTGATGACACCACTGGCGGGCTTTTGAAAAGAAAAGATCATCATTAAATACGATCAAAAAGCAACCCTCTTTGCTGCCCGCAGCAGGAGTAAATCAATACTAACGTGGTGACATTAAAGTAACCCGGGCCTGGCCTGTGCGATACCTTCCCCTAATCTTAGGGGAAGGAGGAGGTTAGGGCAAAATAGCGTGGCATGCAATAAATGGATTAAGGCAATAAACACAGTCAAATTCATTGCCGCCGGCTTTAGCCGACGGAACAAAGTATATTGAAGATTTTGGCTTTAACCAAACCATTACCCCAACTGTTAAATTTTCAATTATTACCTTAGCAAACACTTTTATCCTGATTTCCTATGAAATACAAACTACTTGGCCGCTCGGGCCTCAAAGTTTCTGAATTATGCCTCGGCACTATGGGCTTCGGCACCGAAAATGGCTGGGGCGCCGATAAGGAGTCCAGCTTTGAAATTATGGATGCCTACGCCGACGCAGGCGGCAACTTCCTGGATACGGCCAACCTGTACAAGAATGGCACCAGCGAGAAGATCATCGGAGAATACCTGGCTAACCAGGACCGTGATTATTTCGTAGTGGCCACCAAATATTCGCTGAAGGATAACGTGACCAACCCTAATGCATCGGGCAATAACCGTAAAAATATGATGCGCAGTGTTGAAGAAAGCCTGAAGCGCCTGAAAACGGATTTTATCGATTTGTTTTATCTCCATATCTGGGACGATATCACACCCATCGATGAAGTGCTGCGCGGCATGGACGACCTGGTGCGGCAGGGCAAAGTGAACTATGTGGGCATAAGCGACACGCCCGCCTGGGTAGTGGCCAAAGGCAACACTTTAGCCGAACTGATGGGCTGGAGCCCTATGATAGCGCTGCAAATAGAATACAGCCTGATACAGCGTACCCCCGAGCGTGAACTGATACCCATGGCCAAAAATTTCGGCATGACGTTAACACCCTGGGCGCCCCTCGGCGGCGGTGCGTTAACCGGCAAATACCTGCGCGGCGAGCAGGGCAGGATAAAACCCGATAGCAAAAGGCTGAACGATAATGCCGTTGCCATAACCAAAGTTGTGATAGAAATAGCGGACGAGTTGGGTGTTTCGCCCGGGAACGTCGCCCTTAAATGGACTATGCAGCAGGGCTTTCAAAGCATCCCTATTGTTGGCGCAACCAAACTGAGCCAGCTGAAAGATAACCTGAAGACTGTTGATGTAACTTTAACAGCCGAACACCTCAAAAAATTGGATGAAGCCAGCGCTATCGACCTCGGTTTTCCCGGCGAATTTTTCCGTGAAGATGCGGTCAGGATGAACACCTTCGGCGGGTTTTATGATAGGGTGGAGAAGAGGAGTTAGATATTTGTGACGGGTGATTAGGTATTAGCGCCCCTCCCCGTCGTCTGTGTCCCCACAGACGACTATGACGAATATTTGTATCCCCATCGTCGGTGCCCCTCACAGACGACTATGAGGAATAATTTGTATGTTTATATTACTCAATAAAACACTCATGTCACGATTCAAATTTACCCTCGCGCTCGCCGCTATTTTTACCCTGGCCATTTCAACCCTAAAAGCGCAGATGGCCCCGGCCGCTGTCGACAGCCTGGTTGAAAGAACATTGAAAACTTTTGACGTGCCCGGCATAGCCGTGGCCATAGTTAAGGATGGTAAGATAGTTTACGAAAAAGGCTATGGCGTGCGGTCGCTGGCGCGCGGCGGCAAAGTGGATGAGCATACCTTATTCGGCATTGCCTCAAACAGCAAGGCATTTACCGCGGCGGCTATCGGTATTTTGAGTGACGAAGGTAAGTTGAAACTGGACGATAAGGTGACGGACTACATCCCCGAATTTAAATTATACGATCCCTGGGTTACGTCCGAATTCACTATCCGCGACCTGCTGACACACCGCAGCGGACTTGGCCTTGGCGCCGGCGACCTGATGGACTTTCCCGACTCCACGGATTTTACACTGAAGGACGTGATCCACAACCTGCGCTATTTTAAACCTGTTTCGAGTTTCCGCAGCAAGTTCGATTATGATAACCAGCTTTACATTGTCGCTGGCGAGGTGATCGCACGCGTTTCAGGAATGAGCTGGGAGGATTTTATCGAGACGCGCATCATGAAGCCGCTGGGCATGACCGCCAGCCGGGCAGCTTATCAACGCATAAGCGGCAACACCAACTTTGTGGATGCCCATGCGCCGGTTGATGGTAAGGTTAAGACTATTTCGCGTTATGTTACCACCCATGCAGATGCTGCGGGCGGTATTTATTCGAGCGTGGCTGAACTGAGTAAATGGGTGATCGTGCAAATGGATAACGGTAAATATGATGACAGCAAACAGCTTTTCAGCGAAAAGATACATTGGGAAATGTGGTCCCCGCAAACTATTTTACCGGTACCTGCCTACGGTTACTACAGCACCCATTTTGCAGCTTACGGTTTAGGTTGGTTCCTGAACGATACCAAGGGTTATAAGGAAGTGAGCCACACCGGCGGTATTGACGGTATGGTGACTAAGGTAGACCTGATCCCCGAATTGAAACTGGGTATTATTGTGCTAACCAACCAGCAGTCGGGAGCGGCATTCAGCGCGATTGCCAACCAGATCAAGGACAGTTATTTGGGCTTAAAAGGTCGCGATTGGGTAAAGGTTTACGCCGACCAGGCCAAAGGGCGCCAGGGGGAAGCTGATAAAGTAACCACTGCTGCCTGGAAACAGGTGGAAGCGCGGCAGCACGACGGCTCGAAGATTGACAACAGCCAGTACACCGGCACCTATCACGATGTGTGGCTGGGTGATGTGACCATCAGCGAAAAAGACGGGAAGCTGGTCTTCGCCGCCAAACGCTCACCAAAACTTACCGGGCAGTTATTGGCATATAAAGCCAATACCATGGTGGTAAAATGGAACATTCGTAGTATGGATGCCGATGCGTTTGTTACCTTCTCGCTTGATGAGGATGGCAAACCAACCGGCTTCAAAATGAAACCCATATCCCCGGCAACTGATTTTAGCTATGATTTCCAGGATTTGGATTTTAGTAAGTTGAAGTAAGTCGGGAAGTCAGCGTAAGCCTGAAAGTCCGGAAGAACTATGTTGGAATGCAATGCCCTCCGCCGGATAGGAGATCAGTACCTCTATATGTAAGTTGCATAAGCAAACCAGGGCAGGGGGGCTGTTATCCTGAGGTTCTCGACGGATGTGCGTAAAAGCCTTTGTCCGCCATGTTTCGAGCGCCTCAACATGACACCCTGCGCTTATTGCCGCTATTATTCGAATTTCCTTAAATATCCCGGCTTTATTAATTCCCCGTACCAAATACCGGACGTTTTATCCATGCTGAACCATTCATACCCAGGGGCGTTTTGCAGTACCTGTATATTTTGCGCGGGCATAAAACTTTGTGCAAGCAGAAACTGCTTTTCGTGTTTATTATTTTCTGCTACATCTATCACAATAAAGCAATGCCCGGGCCTGCCCCCGTGGATGAAGACATCCCCGGCCTTTAGTTTGGCCGGGTTGCTAACCGGCTTTAATTCTTTTTCCAGCGATGGTGTGCCGGCGTACTCAAACACCAGCTCCATGTATTTCATAAAGATCTCATAGCTGTAATCCTGCTTGGCGGTATGTACCCACTTATCACCCTGGTAACGATAGCCATTGGCGTAATGGGTGTAATCGCAAACAAAGCCGCTCACAAAATGAAAGCTGATCTCATTGTAACGCTTCTGGCTGTACAAGTATTCGCCGCGCAGGCGCATCACGGCATCGGCGCATTGCTGCAGGTCGTGCTTGCCTACGCTGATGTCCACTACGGCAGCGGTCTCGGCATCCGTCGCAGCAATATTGCCATTATAGGCCCGTGTATGCGCGCCAACCGGTTTAAGCGGCAGGCTTTGCAGGTAGGCCGCAAAAGTTCCGGGTTTTACATCTACCCGGTGGAAGCCATCGGGCGGTTTAAAGCGGGTAACTACGCTGTCGGGCGGAATAAAAGAGGCAAAAAAAATGAAAATTGTGATGGCTGCGATAGTTCTCATCGTATCGTCGCTTTTAGTTTAATAGTTCAGGCCGGTATTCAAAATGCATGGTGTCGTAATGGTACCATTTACCACCCCATATAAACCCATGTTTTTCAAATATATCTACTATAACTTGCGGAATCCGGTTTTGGTATAAAACGTCAGTATTTTCATTGGTACACTTGCAGGCCCATTGCCAGTAATCAGAATATTTAATGTTGATGTCTATCGTCATCCCAAAACTGTGCATGCTTGGGCGGTGCGTACCGGCTATGTTGCGCCAGGCAAACGTGCCGCCGATATTGTCCAGGTATTTCTTCAATTCCGGGTGCTCATCCAATTCTTTCGATACCGCGATGAGTTTTTTATCTACGCCGTTAACCCTGGTCACCCTGATCTTTTGCCCGATCAGTTTCGGGCACCATACAATGGTAGCCAGGTTCTTTTCAACCTGTTGCTTTGTAACGCCGTACATTTTTGAGAAAAACATCCCGTTTCGTATCCTGCCAGGATCGAAGTTCTTGGCAGGAGAATTTTTTGGTAAGCCGCCCTCATACGGCTGACTGAACATATCTTTCATATCCGGATCATCCAACAAAGCCTGGTAAGACTTGTTTTTAATGCCGTCGTCCCATATCATCCGGCTGCCGTCTTTGAATAGTAATTGGTTGTCTGCAAAACCGGTGACGTAGTCGGGGTAGCATTTGATTAGCTTTTGAGCGGCTGTGGGGATAGTATCAATATCAACCTTTGTAGTATGCCGATATACATTTGCTAAAGGATGGGTAATCAAAAACCACCCAACAACAATTTCAAGAATTAGCCTCATAAGATGATGTGAGATAAATATAAGAAAAGCCCCTTAATCTTCAATCGATAGTCTCAATTAACCTCACATAATGGTTCCTAACTACACAAATTGATATCAAATTGTTAATTTTGTTTTAACCTTTCCTATTATTGACATAGTCGAGCCAATTATACCTTATTACTTTAATTCCATAATGAATAAACAACGTCGAAAAAGACTACGTAAAAGACAAAAAATAAGTCAAATCAAGGCTTTAAAATCAAATAGAAGATTTAAGGCCTTCACCCGAAATCAAAATCGATATAAACGGCGAAGAAATCAATCTTTTAAGCGGATTAGATCGGAGCACACAGGATATAAAAATGCTTTGCGTAAAGAAGAAGCAATTCTACCGGATATCTTTACGATTAACGACAATTTAGAAGGCGTCTTAAATTTTATATATAAAAGTAAAAAGATATTAGAACGACGTAAGGTTCATCAAGTTGACTTTGATTTTAAAAATGTAAGAAAGGTTGATGACGGCGCAGCGACAATGTTACTCTCAATATGTTCTGACATGGATAGTAAAGGTATACGAGTTCGAGCAAATCAACCACTTGAGCCAAATGCCAGAGAGTTTATCATCAAATCCGGCTTTATGCAATATTTTGAAGGTCCTCATCGCAAGCTAAAATCGGAACTACTCAATATGACTATTAAAAAAGGTAAAACCAAAATTGAACAAAAAGACTCAGCCGGCTTAATTCATAAATCGATGAAAACAGTATTTACGGAAAAAGCTGATCTTAGAAATCAAAAGCTCCAAGGCATGCTTATAGAATTGATGACCAATTCTGTTAATCACGCCTACTTAAATGATCAACGGGAAAAAACCTGGTATATATCAACGAGTCATTATCCAAATCAAAACAAAGTAGAATTTTGTTTTGTTGACAATGGGGACGGGATAATAAATACTATAAATGTGAAGTTTAGACTCTTGATAGACAATGTGGAAATATTAAAGAATGCTTTTAATGGCGACTATAGATCAAGAACTAAATTGAGGAATAGAGGTCGGGGCTTGGTTGCGGTTAAGGATAGTCATACAAAAATGACTATACGCGGATTAAAAGTAATTACTAATAATGTATTTTTGGATTTTGAAAATAATGTTACCTTTAAACTGGCAACGCCATTTTCAGGGACGTTTTATTCATGGATATTAGATAAATCATGCAAGCAATGACAAAGCACTTTCTGAAAATAAGTAAAGATTTTTCAGAAACTCCTGGCGCACGATATTATTCAGATGGTAATTTTTCGGGTGAAGAATTTTATGAAAAGATTCTTAGATATGCATTCAAGGAGGCGCTAGAGGACGATTCTAAATTAGTAATTGATTTAGATGGCACTGAAGGGTATGCTACGTCATTTTTAGACGAAACTTTCATGAGACTCGCAAAAGAGTTCGGTAAAGAAACTGTGTTAAAAAATATTGAATTAATTTCAATAGAAGAACCGGACTGGAAAGATGAAATAATTAGTTATATAAAAGACGTTGAATAAGTATTTCATTTATGGACTATGTATAACTTCTGGCGTTTTGCTGGGAGTTTTTTTTTGTAATTTTTCTTATTTTGAATTTGATAAAAGCATAAAAATTACCGACATAATTTACTGGATAATCACAAGCACGGTTGGATTATATATTGCAATTAATGTTAATAAGGTATTTCAAAAAAATCATTCAGAAAAAGACATCATTATTTTAGAAATAAAAACTATAATCAAGTCAGTTGATAAGATGATTTTTTTTATAAAAATGAAGCGCTTGCCTTTCGAAACAATTAAGGCTCAGTTTAAAGAAATAAATGAACATCTTAACTTACTTGACACTTTAATTAAAGAAAGTCATTGCTCTACGCTCAGTTTAAGCAATCATAAAAAAAAATTGCACGAATTAAGACGTTTAATAACAGGCCTATCTCCAACAAATGGATTTATTATTTTAAAAAATTCAAATTTTAACGACATATCAAAAAACGCTCGAGAATTTAAAGTAGCCTTCTACAAATTGATTTTCGCTATTAATAAATGCTAGTCCTACATATTCCTTCTATACTGCCCCCCAACTTCGTACAGGGCATGCGATATTTGCCCTAAGGAACAATATTTACATACTTCCATCAGCGTTTCGAAAATATTTTCACCTGCTATGGCGGTTTGCTGTAAGTTTTTCAACAGGGCCGGGGCTTTATCGCCATTGCGTTCCTGGAAAGCTTTTAACGCAGCTATCTGGAATTGCTTCTCTTCTTCTGTCGCCCGTATCACTTCGGATGGCGTAATAGTGGGTGATCCTTTTTTATTCAGGAAAGTATTAACGCCCACGATAGGATATTCGCCGGTATGTTTCAGTGTTTCGTAGTAGAGCGACTCCTCCTGTATCTTACCTCGCTGGTACATAGTTTCCATGGCGCCTAATACGCCACCGCGGTCGTTGATTCGTTTGAATTCGGCTAAAACAGCATCTTCCACCAGGTCGGTTAATTCTTCAATAATGAAAGCGCCCTGCAACGGGTTCTCATTTTTAGCCAGGCCAAGTTCGCGGTTAATGATCAGTTGTATTGCCATAGCCCGCCGGACAGATTCTTCAGTCGGCGTGGTTATTGCCTCGTCGTAGGCATTGGTATGCAGCGAGTTGCAGTTATCGTAAATGGCATACAATGCCTGCAGCGTAGTGCGGATATCGTTAAAATCGATCTCCTGTGCATGCAACGAACGCCCACTGGTTTGGATATGGTATTTCAGCTTTTGCGAACGATCATTCCCCTTATACTTGTTTTTGATGGCTTTGGCCCAGATCCTCCGCGCAACGCGACCAATAACCGAATATTCGGGATCGATGCCGTTGGAGAAGAAGAAGGACAGGTTAGGGGCGAAATCATCGATATGCATCCCACGGCTCAGGTAATACTCTACATAAGTAAACCCGTTTGACAGCGTAAATGCCAGCTGCGAAATAGGGTTTGCGCCGGCCTCGGCAATATGATAGCCTGAAATGGAAACCGAATAAAAATTCCTGACCTTCTGATCGATAAAATATTGCTGGATATCGCCCATCATCCGCAAGGCAAATTCGGTGGAGAAGATGCAGGTATTCTGCGCCTGGTCCTCTTTCAGTATATCCGCTTGCACAGTTCCCCGAACGGTTGAAACCGCAAATGCTTTGATCTTTTGATAAACATCAGCCGGCAAAACCTGGTCACCGGTAAGGCCGAGAAGTGTTAACCCTAACCCTGTGTTGCCGGCGGGTAGTTTCCCATCATACCGCGGGCGTTTTAACCCCTTATCATCATAAACCTCTTTAAATTTCGCCTCTACCAAATGCTCCAGTTTGTGCTCGTGAATATACTTTTCGCATTGCTGGTCGATAGCCGCATTCATAAAATAACCCAGCAGCATTGGCGCGGGGCCGTTAATGGTCATTGATACCGAGGTGGATGGATTACACAGGTCGAAACCGGAGTACAGCTTTTTAGCATCATCCAAAGTGGCTATGCTCACCCCCGAGTTACCGATCTTGCCGTAAATATCAGGACGCGTATGCGGGTCTTCACCGTAAAGGGTTACGGAGTCGAACGCAGTGGATAGCCTGTGCGCGGGTTGCCCCAGCGACACGTAATGGAAACGCTTGTTCGTTCGCTCCGGACCGCCCTCACCGGCAAACATGCGCGTTGGGTCCTCCCCTTCGCGTTTGATAGGAAACACACCGGCCGCATAAGGAAACTCGCCCGGCACATTTTCGGTCAGCAGCCAGCGCAAAATATCTCCCCAGGCTTCGTATCGGGGCAAAGAAATTTTAGGGACCTTCAATTGTGAAAGCGAGGTATAAAACAAAGGTTGCTTGATCTCCTTATCCCGTACCTTATATATAAAATTCTCAGCTTTATATTGTTTTACCGTTTCCGGCCATTCTTTCAAAAGCCGTTTGCAATCGGGATGAAGGTGGTTCTCCAATGATCTATAAATTTCCTCCAACCCCTCCTTAACACCCTCTCCTTTGGAGAGGGCCGGGGTGAGGCTGATCGCACCCTGCACCTGGAACATCTGCTGCGCTATCCCGCACTGCTCATCCACCCATTCGTTATACGCCTTGCTGCTTTCAACTATCTCCGCCAGGTACCGGTTACGGTCGGGCGGAATAATAAATATCTTTTCCGATTCGCCCCAATGCAGGGCCGCAACGTCATATTTCTTCCCGATAAAATCAACACCCGTTTTCGCCTTGATAGTTTTCATCAACGCCTCAAACAGGTTGTTCATACCCGGATCGTTAAATTGCGAAGCCATGGTGCCGAAAATAGGCAGGTCTTCGTCTTTGGCAGTGAACAACTGGTGATTGCGCTTATATTGCTTGCGTACATCACGGATGGCATCCAATGCGCCGCGCTTGTCGAACTTGTTTAATGCCACCACGTCCGCAAAGTCCAGCATATCTATCTTCTCCAGCTGCGTTGCCGCACCAAATTCAGGCGTCATTACGTAAAGCGATACATCGCAATAATCGGTGATCATCGTATCCGACTGGCCGATGCCCGAAGTTTCCACAATGATCAGGTCATACCCCGCCGCTTTGCAGATATCTATAGATTCCTGCACATATTTCGACAAAGCCAAATTAGCCTGTCGCGTTGCCAGCGAGCGCATATATACCCGCGGACTATTAATCGAATTCATCCGGATACGGTCGCCTAATAATGCACCGCCAGTTTTCCGTTTGGAAGGATCGACAGAAATAATGGCCAGCGTTTTATCCGTCTCCATTAAAAACCTGCGCACAAACTCATCCACTAAGGATGACTTCCCTGCACCGCCCGTACCTGTAATGCCTAAAACGGGAATAATCCCCCTCTCCCTTGGAGAGGGGTTAGGGGTGAGGCCTTTCTCCGCCAGTGTTATCAGCGACGCTATCGCTTTCGGATCTTTTTCCGGCAAATGCTTCAACTCGCCGTTCAGTTTAACAACCGTAGCAAAGTCGCATTGCTGCAGCATATCATTGATCATGCCCTGCAAACCCATCGTACGCCCGTCATCAGGCGAATAAATGCGTGCGATGCCATAGTCCTGCAGTTCTTTTATCTCTTGCGGCAATATCACGCCGCCGCCACCGCCGAATATCTTGATGTGCCCGGCCCCGCGTTCGCGCAGCAGGTCATACATGTATTTAAAGTATTCGATATGCCCGCCTTGGTAGGATGTAAGCGCAATGCCCTGTACATCTTCCTGTATGGCACAGTTCACCACCTCGTCCACCGACCGGTTATGCCCCAGGTGTATCACCTCGGCGCCGCTCGATTGCAAAATGCGGCGCATAATATTAATGGTCGCATCGTGCCCGTCAAACAGCGATGCTGCGGTAACAAAGCGTATTTTATTTTTAGCGTGGTATGGCGCGAGGGTTTCCATTGGCGGTATTTCTACAGCAAAGCTAACTAAAATGTTGCAAAGCTATGCATGCATAATAACCGGGGCGAAACGGCTGGCATATCCTGTATAATCTCCTCAATCCACTAATCGTGTCATAAAAAACGGGAACCAGGCATTACGCCCGGCCCCCGCTCCGGAAATCTGCGAGAGATTTTTCTTTATTCCTTCTTTTTGGCGGTTTTCTTTTCTACGGTCGTTTTTACCGTGGTTTTGCTTACGGTATCCTTTTTTGCGGTGTCGGTACCCATCTTCATGCTATCGTTTGATGTAGAATCGGGCGTCATGGCCGAATCCATTTTCATAGTCGATGCCGAATCAACCGAAGTCGAATCTGAAGTGCTGGCCGAACTATTCCCCTTGCATGCCGCCATGCTTAGCGATAACGCTAAAGCAACTAACGGCAGCTTTACATAATTTTTCATATTGCTGTATTTTAACGTGTTATAAAATGGATAAACCCTGTCGAGGTGAAATTGTTTGAAAATATAACGGCCATCTTAAAAGCACTACTCCCCTGGAAAGGGGTTGACGTGAGGCCACAAAAAACGGGATCTGTTCATTAAATTACAGGTCCCGTTTTCGGAAATGTTTATCCGGATGGTTTGCAGCATCCCTGCTGTATCAGGCCACCTTACCGGTGACTTTTTGAAGTGTTGCCGCTTTGCTGGTTGCTGTTGTTGCCCATGTTGCGGTTTTCTTTGTTACGATCGTTCCCCGTTTTGGAAGGGCTCGTTGCCATTTTCCTGTCGTTCTCATTTTCGCGGTTGTTAGTGCCGCTTTGCTTTGTGGTAGGCATAACTAAAGAATTTTATTGGTTAAACATTTTTGTTAATTAACTAAATAACCATCAAAAAACAGACTGGTTTCGCCCTTTTTGATGGTTATACCTAAACGCCTGATTGATAATTTATTAATTTTTAATTAAATTATCTGTCCGGTTAAAGCGTAGCCCCCGGCGGCAATTTGGCTATGTCGGTAGTATTGGGCAGCTTAAATACCCTTACATCCGCCACTTCAGTTACCAGCAACAGGAAGTCCTTTTTTTGTTGTTTATCGTTGATGGGTTTATTATTGATAACAGTTTGGACCGCTGCCAGGGCAGAATCGTAAGCCTGGCTGACGGTTTGGCTCGCCGTATGGTCGTATTCGGCAAACGGCAGGTCTTTCCAAATGCCGCAGTAGCTGATGGAACGGTAAAATTGCGCATCGCGCATTTCCTGGTGAAGTAATTCGTAATCGTTGTGGTCGGGGTTAACCAATTCAACCCTTGTTGTGAATGAGGCCATTGTTTTTTTTAATTTAGGTTAAATAATGTCCCAAAGGTGAGCTAAATCAAAGCGCCCCGCAACCGGTCTTTTAACGGAATTTTTAACGTACTTCCCGTAAGTAAAACTACCTGTGTATCAGTTTGTTTTGCAAGTAAAATGCGTTTGCCGCCCAAAAAGCCTATCTTTGTCACCATTCACCGGTGTAATCAAAAAATAATCGGTGGAATCAAGAAATATCGGTGGAATCACTCTTACAACAAGGCATAAAAGGATACAATAACTATGGTGCGTGGCTGCGCGAAAAATATAACGGGCAGCGCGTGTTCAAAGTTATTGTGGATGGCGGCTTTACCTGCCCCAACCGCGACGGCTCAAAAGGCTATGGAGGCTGTACTTATTGTAATGTAGATTCATTTACACCGAGCGTATCGAGGCAAGAACCTAACTTGCGCGAACAGGTGATCAAAGGCATGGAGCGCGCGGTTAAAGGCAACAGGGCCGATAAATTTATCATCTACTTTCAGCCCAATACCAATACCTACGCGCCGGCGCATTATTTGAAGATGTTATATGACGAAGCGCTGAGCATCAATACAGAAAATATTGTCGGTCTGTCTGTAGGTACACGGCCTGATTGTATCGATGCGGAAAAGATTGCCCTGCTGGAAAGCTATACCGACCGTTTTGATGTCGACCTGGAAATGGGGATGGAGTCGATATATGACGACACTTTATTACAGATAAACCGCGGGTGCCTGCACGGCGACCTGGTGAATGCACTTAACCTGGTTAAAAACAGTCCGCTTGATATTTGCGTGCATACCATTTTTGGCTTCCCCTGGGAAACTAAGGAAATGATGCTGAAATACGCCGATGAGATCAATCGCTTCCCGCAAATAAAATTTGTAAAATTCCACCACCTGCATATTGTGGAAGGTTCCGTAATGGGCGTTAAATACAAGCGCGATCCCTTCAAGTTGTTCACTCTGCCCGAATATGCGGATTTCCTTTGCGAACTGCTACCCCTCGTTCGCCCGGACGTAGTGATACAGCGCCTGTTTGGTTTATCGGATATGGAACTGCTGATAGCACCCAACTGGGGCCTCAAAAAATCGGAGATACAGCATTATATAGATAAGACCATTGAAGAAAGG
This sequence comes from Mucilaginibacter sp., assembly GCF_035492695.1. Lineage (GTDB taxonomy): Bacteria > Bacteroidota > Bacteroidia > Sphingobacteriales > Sphingobacteriaceae > Mucilaginibacter. The sequence goes on from NZ_DATJJC010000013.1 coordinate 31,502, forward strand.
GGTGTGGTGCAGGGTTCGGCGTGTTGAGTGCCAGGTAATTCAAAGATCCTCCCAGTTTATCACGCCATCCAACAGCTCGGCACCCTTATCCGTTAACTCAAAATTACCGTCGTCAGACCTGACGATCAGTCCTTTGCCGAGCGCGAAATCCACCCGCTCTCCAATAGTGAAACGGCCTTCTTTCGGGCCGACGAAGCCGGTTGCTTTAATGCTTTCGAGCATTAGAAGGATGATATTTTTGTCCATTAATCAGGGGTGTCTTTTTTGCCGCCAATTTTAAAAATAAAAACTGGATTTTTTTTGTAATCAATTTTTACTGGATCCGCGTGTATAACAGGACAAACTGGTTCTTCCCTTTGATAGTGCTCATTTCTATCTTTGCACCGTTTTGGGTATCTATCCACGTATTGTCCGTTGTTTTTTTGTATATGCCTGTGAGCGCCGCCTGCATGGTTTGTACGGATTTTTGCAGCACCTGGTTAGACGGGGATGAAAATACCTGTTTCAATTTATAGCAATTGCTCTTCCTGTAATAGCAACTCTCAATTATCCCACTGCTCAGTTTATAAACATCGCAGGTGTCGCTTTGAGAAACGGTGGTAATTGCCGGAGATGATTTTTTCACCGCTGCCCTGATCTCAGCTTTCGATTTCCTGAAAAAAGACTGTTGGGCCTTTGAGCAGAATGGTATGATCAATATGGCCGCAGCCAGCAATAGTTTTCTCATAATATTAAGGTGTGGCCGAAGGTAAGAATAAAAAATACTGGTTTTTATTTAGCCGGGCAAAAGGCCATTAAAACATTTTTACGGTGTATTCAAAAGCCTCGTTGTTGTTGCGCAGAAGCATAAAGCCGTCATTATCATTATCCTTCAATACCAGGTCGCCAATTTTCGCGGTAGTTTCAAATTTGGGGGAGTCATAAAGCGGAACCGGCATTATTTTATAATCGGTTCCATCAACCCGCAGCATTACATAGTCGCGGTAGTGGTAAAAAGTGTCTATTTTGCCGCTGATGCGGGCGTCATGAAATTCCTTATATTTTACCGCCCGCAACGAAAATAACACCATACACAAAGCGATCATCACAATAAAATAAAATGGCTTTCTCATCCTTAAACGGGCGTTAAACATCGTTACCATGCCATCTTTTTACGATAATTTTTTTATTATTGTTTAATTTACCGGAATAAAACCCGGTGCCACTAAACGGCGTAAACAGCGATAAAATAATTTAGTCTTGTCACGACGAGAGCAGCAGAATTACATCCCCGCGCTTACAGGTGTGCGTGCTTTGGCAGCCTACCTGGTATTCATTTCGCATTACGAATATACTTTCGACCAGGGTTTTCCGCATTTTATCCAACGCTTTTTTCTTGAGTTCCACATTGGCGTTACTATCTTTTTTGTGCTGTCGGGCTTTTTGATCGCTTTCAGGTATTACGATAATTTCCATCTCACCCGGGAGTGGTTCAAGCAATACCTCAAAAATCGTGTAGCCCGCATTTATCCTATGTATTTCCTGATAACGGCCGGCGCTTTTATCGTTTATTACTTTACCCGCGACCCATCCGTTGTCAATGGTTTCCCCAGCGCCGTCGGGTTGTTTTTTATGCACATAACCTTTGTACGGGGTTTTTTTCACCAGCTTAATTTTACCGGGGTTGCCCAGGGCTGGTCGCTCACAGTCGAGGAGTGTTTCTATTTTTCGGCGCCTATTGCATTTTTTATCCTGCACCGCTACCGCAAATATTTTTTGCAGATACTGGCCCTCACAGGCTTCGGCTTCCTGATGGTACTCATATTTCGCAATGTAAACTGGTACGGGTTCTTCGGTAATTTTACCTTCATGATGCTTTATACATTTTTCGGGCGCTGTTTCGAATTTTTTGCCGGCATCAAGCTGGCGCTAATGATACGGCAAAAAGGATTCCATCGCACCAATAAAATAAAGTTTACATACATAGGCTTTTTCCTCATATTTTTCTGTGTATGGTTGATGTCGCTGCTGCCAATACCTAAAGGCTGGTCAGCTGGGCTGCACAACCCGCTGGGCATCATCATCAATAATTACCTGCTGGCTATCTCGATAGCAACATTCTTTTATGGCCTCATTACCGAAACTACGTTGATGAAAAAGGTGCTGGCCAATCCCTTTACCGAGCTGTTGGGTAAAAGCTCCTATATATTTTACCTCATCCACCTGGGCTACCTGTATGTGTTCATTTATAATGGCATCAACTGGCTGAACGATCGTACGTTCGATCTTTACGACAAGTGGAGCGTCGACTGGCATTCGCCGTTCCAGTACGATAATGTGAATATTTTGTATGCTTTCGTGTTATTGAACGTGGTATCCATATTTTTATTTAAATTTATTGAGGAACCTTTAAACCATTTTATACGTAAATCGGATTTCCTGGTAAAAGCCAAACCAAAACAATAAACCTGTGTATGTTTGATAAGTTAAATTACAGCATAGTGAAAAACTCATTCCGGGCATTAAGCCTCGTCATCGGGTTGTTTTTTTTGTGCTTGGAGCATGCAGCGGCACAGCGCGAAAAAGAAGACGGCGAAGTAGTCACCGAAGTGGTGGCGCATGATGCTAACGCCATTTTTAGCGGGTCGGCAGATTTTACTTTTTCGGTTAAAAACTCACTAAACACCGACCAGGAAGGCACAGTAGGGTACCTGGTAACCACAGAGAAAGGCGACAAGGTACTCGATAAGACCATAAAAGTAAAGATCGACCGAAACTCGAACGAAAGCTATGATTTTCATCTGCCCGAATTGAGATCAGGGTTTTATAAGATCAACTTCATGATCAATACGTCCGATTATGACGATACCACGCGCAAGGCATTCGGTATAAAGCCACAGGAGATACGCTCGCAATACACCCGCCCGGCCGACTTTAACCAGTTTTGGGATAACGCGAAAGCCGAGCTGGCCAAAGTGAAGCCGGATTTTAAAGTAACAGCCCTGCCTAAACAAAATACTGACAACCGCGAAGTGTTCCTGATCGAAATGAAATCGCTGGATAATTACACCATTCGTGGTTACCTTACCGTTCCCAAAACAAGAAATAAGAGCCGCAAATTTGCGGTGCTGCTGGGTTTGCCGGGTTACCAGGTAAGCCTGGACCCGATGCTGGGTTTGGATAACGACCTGGCGATAATCACCCTCAATGTGCGCGGACAGGGCAATAGTCGTGATGAAATAGATACCCGGCGCGACGAGTATATTACTTATCGTATCGAGGACAAGAATAAATATGTGATGCGCGGTGTGATAATGGACTGCGTGCGCTGTATCGACTTTATTTATTCGCAAAAAAATCTCGAACACGATAATATCCTGGTATCGGGCGGTAGTATGGGTGGTTACCTGGCGCTGGCCGTAGCCGGCGTTGATAAACGAGTAAACCTTTGTTCGGCCCAAAACCCTATCCTGTGCGATATACGGAGGCTGGTAGGCGAGGTTGACTGGCCCGTAAGCAGCTTTAGAAAGTACGTGGCAACGCAGCCCGGGCTAAGCCTGGACAAAGTGCTGGGCAACATGGATTATTACGACGCAAAAAACTTTGCACAAAATATCACCTGCCCCACCCTGATGGGCATCGGTTTACTCGATCCGTTTGCGCCGCCAAATAACGAATATTCAGCCTTTAATGTGCTGCAGGGTAAAAGGCGTATCATGGTATTTAAAAACCTGGCGCACGAGATAAACGAGAAATATAAGGAACTGGAGGGCCGCTGGATGCGCGATACCTTTGCACTTTTTTAAGCATGAAATGACCTATATCAAAACACATATAAAACATTTACTTGCGGCGATGGTGCTTTTATCGGCTGTGCAGTACACCTGCTTTGCCGATGGTTTCCCGGTGCGGCCCAAACGGCTGCTCCTTTCGCCTTCGGTAAGTTATTTCATCGCAACAAAAGGCTGGGACTCGCTGCGGGTGAAAAGGCCCTTCCCCGATAATGGTAAGTTCACCTCACTCACCTATTCCCTGTATGCAGAATATGGCATCAGCAGGCGGTGGTCGGTAGTGGCAACGTTGCCTTACGTCACCAACACGTATACGCAGACCAAGTACAGCAACACATCGCGCGGGTTAACCGACCTGGAAACGGGTATCAGGTATTACCTGGCCAATATCAATTACATTTATTACTTCATGCTCCAGGGCACGGTCATTACCCCTTTATATAAAAACCCGGGTTTGGGTTACGGCCTTACCGGCGCCGAATTGAAATTATCCTTTGCCGGCAGCGGGCACCTGTTTGGCAATAGTTATTACTTCACTATCGAAGATGGCGTGCGCCAGTACTTCGGCAGCCAGGGCCCCATACAAAATCGTTATAGCGCCACCTTTGGGCTGACTTTAGATAAAAAATTCGAAAATCAAATTTCGGTTGCATTGGGCGGGTTCTACTCTGTCAGCGATCTGAAAAACTTTAACGTGAACCCGGCGCTGGATAAAAACTTTGCCTTTAACCAGGTGACGTTAAGCTACGGGCACTCATTTAGCCATGAATTTTCAATATTTGTCAGCGGGGGAACGTTCATCAACGGGCGTAATACCGGGGCAGGCTCAAGTGCATCCATCGCCCTGATATTAAAACCATTCAGATAAGATGCAGCAGAAAACCCGGCACAATAAAACATTTTTAAATGCAGCATTATTACTGCTGCTGATGCTGCCTTTTTTCTGTTTTGCGCAAACTGCCGACAGCTTTCTGCAAAGCGGTAACCAGAAAGCCAACAACAGAGATTACCAGGGGGCTATTGCTGATTTTACACGGGCGATAGAGATCAATCCTAATCTGTCAAAAGCATACTTTTACCGGGCGAATGCGTATGGAAATATTAAAGATGATGAGTCGGCCATAAAGGATTACACTAAAACTATCGAGCTCGACCCGAAGAATACTAACGCTTATTTTTACCGGGCCGATTCCTACAACAGCATTAAAGATTACAAAAAGGCAATAGCCGATTTCGACAAGGCTATTTCCATGAATTCGCATAATGCGGATATGTACCATTACCGCGCTAATGCCAAATCGAACCTGGAGGATTATGCCGGAGCCATTGCCGATTTTACGGCGGCAATAAAGCTGGCACCGAACAACCCCGAACTATATGAATATCGTGGTGTTACCAAAAGCAACCTGAACGATTTTAAAGGAGCTATTGCCGACTACAATATTGCGGTGCGGATGGACCCGCGCAATTCCGACCTCATCTATTACCGGGGGAATGCTAAAGGAAGCCTGGGTGATAATAAAGGCGCCATAGCCGACTATACCGCTGCCCTCGCTCTTAACCCCAACAATGCCGAGGCTGTTTTTTATCGCGGTAACAGCGAAAGTAATTTGGGCGATTATAAAGCTGCCATTGCCGATTACAAACGGGCCATCGAACTAAAGCCGAAAATACGGAATGGCTATAAATACCTCGCTACGGCCCTTGGTAAAAGCAAAGACGAAAAGGGCGCGCTGGAATACTTCGGCGATCAGATCAGGCGGGACAGCACCAATGCTGAACTTTACATGTATGATGGCATCGTTCGCAGTAACCTCGACGATAAAAAGGGTGCGCTGGCGGATTTTGACAAATCGATAAAACTTGACCCGAACAGTACCGATGCCTTTCAAAACCGGTCGGACGCGCGCACTGGGAGTAAACTGTATGCCGCTGCAAAGGAGGATGCTGAAGAGTCCATTAAACTGGATGGAAATAATAGCTACGGCTATATTTCCCTTGGCCGGGCAAAGGTAGGGCTGAAGGATACTACAGGCGCTCTTGCCGATCTGAACACCGCTATCCGCATTGCACCGCGAAATGATTATGCCTACGCTATTCGCGGCGATATTGAATTGATACAGGACAAATATGACATCGCCCTGAAAGACTACGACAAGGCGATAGAATTAGGGCCGGGTACGGCCGATTATTACCTGAAACGCATTGGCGCCCGTATAAAAACCGGCGACCGTAAAGGTGTGGTGCAGGATTACGAAAAGATAATCAGCATAACAACCGACAACGAAGGGTTGTATAAAAGGCTTGGCAAAACATTGATCGATGCGCGTTTTTACACCGAGGGTTTCGCGGTTTATAATGCATTGGTAAAAGACTACCCTAAGAACGCCCATTATTACCTGGGTCGCGGTATTGCCCGGCAGGGTTTAAATAATACTACCGAAGCCATTGCGGATTATGATATAGCCATCCAACTCGATCCCAAACTGACGGATGCTTACGACAACCGCGGAAACGCAAAACTAAGCCGGAATGATATTGACGGTGCGTTGAAAGATATTAACAAAGCCATTTCGATAAAAGAGGACGACGACCAGGCCTATTTTTACCGCGCCAATATCCGCATCCTGCAAAAAAATTACCAGGGTGCGGTGGACGATTATAACAGCTGTCTTTACATCAGCCTGGATAATATTAAAGTGTACCGCTACCGCGGCTTTGCGGAAAGCTTTTTGCCCGACGGCACTGAGCGCATGAAAGCTGATTTTGATGAAGCGCTGCGGCTCGAACCCAACAACGAAGAAACCTTTTACCTGCGTGGCCTCGCCAAGATCAACCAAAAAGATCAGACCTCCTGCGCCGATTTCAGCAAAGCAGCACAATTAGGCTCGAAAGACGGGCAGGCGGCGTTGAAGAAATATTGCGGGAGGTAGCAAAAAGTCACTCCTTGCCATAACGACTGGATATATTTTTATTTACATCCAAACATTTCCCCAATCACCTTCTCCCGGTAAGCAAATATTTCATTAACCTGTTTGGCAACGATAAGACTGTTCGCCATTCGGCCGATGAAGCCATAAGGGATGGCATAATTTAAAATATCGGTCATTAACACCCCGCCTTTTACTTCCTTAAAATGATGTTGGTGATGCCACAGCGCAAACGGGCCGAAACGCTGCTCATCGATAAAATACTGATTTTCTTTTACCTGGGTTATCTCGGTCATCCAGTTCAATTTGATGCCGAAAAGAGGGGAGACCTTATAGGTAATGATCATGCCAGCATAAACTTTATCAGTCGGTTTAAAATCTGAGGTGACAATAAAGTTCATCTCCGGCGGAGTGATCTTCGCCAGGTTCAACGGCGAGGTAAAAAAATCCCAGGCGTTATCAATAGTTGTCGGGAGTAAAGTTTCGAATCGGAGCGGGTATGTTTTCACACCGTGACTAACGTAAAATAATGGCCGGTGGTTTTGGCTTATTCACCTTTGGCTATCGGCATATCCCGTCTCGACCATTCGCTCCATGATCCCACATACATTTTCGGCCCGGTGATACCCGCATATTCCATGCCCAGCAGGGTATGACAAGCCGTAACACCCGACCCGCAATGTACCACCACATTTTCCGGGTCGACATTGGCCAATAGCTTTTCGTACGAACTTTTCAGTTCCCCCGGCGAAAAGTATTTTCCAAAAGTATCCAGGTTAAGTACGTAGGGCATGTTTACTGCGCCCGGAATATGCCCGGCCACAAGGTCTATCGGTTCGCTTTCGCCCTGGTAACGGTAAGCTTCGCGCACATCTATCACCATTTTATTGGCTGCTGCGGCAGCTTCTTCTACTTGCTTTATATCCACTGTACCATCATAACCGGCTGGCACAGGATAGTCAGCAACCGGTTCAGCTATATATGGATTGGTACTTAGCGTTACACCTGCATCAATAGCAGCTTTCAGTCCGCCATTTAATACCTGTACCTTATCGTGGCCAATGGCTCTCAGCATCCACCATAACCTGGCGCCTCCAAATGCAGCGGCTTTATCATCATAAACAACCACATGGCTTTCGGGTGTTATGCCCCATTTGCCTAAAGTTTTGGCAAAATCGTTTATTGCGGGCAAAGGGTGGCGACCGCCGTAGGCGGGGTCTTCGGGTTTAACGGCCAGGTCGCGGTCAAGGTCAGCAAATTGCGCGCCTTCCAGGTGGCCGTTAAGGTAGCGTTGGTAAGCATCCGCTCCGGCGCGGGCATCAATCAGTATAACTTTACCTGCTATGGATTGCAGTTCATCGAGTTCAATTATTGGCGACATAAGTTGCGTTTATATCGTCAAAGATATAAATGAACGGCCAAATAATTGCGTTTGGCAGGTAGGTTTATTGCACTATTTTATTGGCGCAATACGAGCTGGCAAAGGCTTCGGGCTTAGCTTTGAAAACAAATCCCATGCTCAGGATGTAGCCCATAGCTTCGTGCAAAGCCTGGTTCGATTTGAACATCGGGTTGGTGTTAATGTCGGCGTGTACTTCCAGGTCAACGTCGTACAGATCCAGCAGGTCGCACAGTTTGTAGGCAATATCAATAGATTTCTGCACCTCGGTAAGCATACGCTCCTTAATGCTCATCTTTTGCCCTGTCCGTTCCTGGTGGATGTACATAAAGCCGCCGCGTTTTTCGCGCAGGAAAACGATCACCGTGGCAAAATCAGTTACATTACCCTTCACCTGCGAATCGGTACCGATACAAACCTTCAGCTTGTTTCCCAGTAAACTCTCTCTTTCGATGGCTTTTTCTACTTCTTCGAGGATGGGCGAATGAATGATCTCGCCGCTAAATTTTCTCCAGGTCATAAAATTTTTTTAGGTTAATTTTAACTGACCTGATTTTCAGGTCTATAAAAATAAGCGATAAGCTTCCATATAAACGTTAAGGGGGTATGATTTATTTGTTAACACTCTGACGATTATCAACAGGTTATTTTTCGATAGTAATGATATTAATCTGCTGAAATGCCTTTATTAAAATAATTTGTAAAGGCACAAGCGACGGATTGTGAATCTAATCCTTCCCTTTGAAATTAAACATATACGCCAGTTTCAGCGAAACGATAGGGACAGTGCCCGGGCTATGCTCGATATAAACGATATCCGTATTTAACGAAAACTCAAACGAACTGTGGCGGTCGGCTTTCAAACTGTACCCGGCCCCTGCCGATCCGCCGATACCGCCGGCGGAAATATCGCCGCTGCCTGCGCCTATAAACAGCATGCTGCCCAGCCTTGCGAAAAGATTATTTTTGAAAAAATATTTCCCGGACAGGCCGGCGTATATCAGCCCGATATTGTCAATGTGCCGGGTAGCATAATTATCAGGCCCATCATAAATGGCGCGACCGCTCCCTTTCATATTCTCCAGGCCAATAGCCGGCACCAGCGCCCACTTATCACTCAAAGCGATACTGCCCTGGATATCACTTCCTCCGCCAATGCTATAGTCGTTATTAGAAAAAGGCTTGTTCACATAGATGGCAAATCCAATGCCGCTGCGTGCCTGGCTGAAGGCTGTGGTGCTGAATAAGGTAAACACAGTTAGCACAAGAAAATATCGCATATAAATTCGTTAACTCTAAGTACAAAGCTCCTTTAATAACTCAATTGATTCCATGGGTACAAGAGGATAGCTTTTAGCCATTATCGTAGTAAGCTCGTTTTGAAGCAGGCCTTCGGAAGTATATTTTGATTTTAATGCCGGAAAAGTTTCTTTTATTTTTTCTTCCAAATCGTGTCCCCTAATAGTCTTAAACCATCCAGGTACTGACACTTTTTTGTCATTATAATATACGATTTCTACGGACTGACTTGATTTTAATGCCGGAAACTTCGTTTGAATTTTTTCTACAAACCAGTTCCAAACATTTTGCAATCTTTCGTTATTTTCGTTAGCCAAATGATACTGATTATAAGTTGTATCAAAGGCCAATTCTGCCTTTATGCCATGATCTATCTTAGTTTCTAAAAACAATATCGCCAAGTAGATAGGGTCACAGACATAATTTTCTATAGAATAGCGCATGGATTCGCCGTGAACCAAAACTTCAGCCGATTTAGTGTTTTTTCCATCCCAATCAATTATTCCAAAAGCCCTACTTACACCTCCTTCTCTAAGTTTTCCAACCGTATTTACGACCCAATCAGAGTTACTTCTGCCCATTTCATTTGAAATGAAATATAATTTATAGTTTAGTTTTTCTTCTGAATTTAGTTTATTAAAAAGAGTTTGAAAATATTTTACATCTGTTGGACTTTCCAAAAGCACTTGTTTATGATTTTTGTAGTCTATGCTTAATGTTGGAATATTGCCGGTTAAAACCCCTAAGGCGTAGTCCTTTATTACTTTGCTTAAGGAAGAATTAGGGGTATTCGACATTTCATATATACAATCATCAGGTGCCAAAGCAACGGTTGTAGCTGAGTGAGTAGTCATGATAACTTTAATACCCAGACGCTTGACGAAAGACTCAAATAAAACGTCAATTAATAATTTTGACATTGTGGGATGCAAGTGCACGTCAGGCTCATCTAAAACAATTAGTTCTGGAAATTTTAAGTCTTTGTCGTAATAATCTACAGTAAAAAGTTTTAGCAATAAACCAATGATTATTTGCTCTCCACTTGATAAAGCATTATATGACAATGGAATATTTGTATCATTTTTAATAAAATGAACTTCAAGGTTCAATTCCTCATTGTATTTTTTTAAGTTAGGCGCTAATATTTTGAAGTCTACATTATGATCTTCTAATATCTTATTCATCACTACCCATGGCTCTGGGTACAATTCTTGAAATTCAGAGTCTTCTACCGAATTGTTGTCCTCGCCAAATCTTTGTTTGTTAAAATTTAAAAATGCATTATTATGAAAGCGTCTGATGTAATTCAAGAAAATTAGCTCAATTTCAGAACGGAATAGGTCAGAAGAATCAATAAATTTCTCATTTAATCCAGAATCAAAAAAATCAGCCTTATCTATTTCATTGACTGGCTTATTTTTTTGATTTTTTATAATCGACACTACTTCAAAAAGATCAACATCAGAGCGCATAGTTTTTTGCAAACTTTTCAGTTTGACTTCTTCTGGCACATCGTGATGAGTAAGCCCTTTTTCGTTATACAAATCAGCAATATTAAGTCCCATCTCCTCCAATTGATTTTTAAAGTTGTCTACATCGGTAAGAAGAAAATCCTTCAAATTAATATGTTTGTCGAGAAGAACAGCAAATAATTTTTTTAGATCCGATTGGAGTCCGATAAATTGAGTAGAATAGTGATCGATTTTCTTTTTTATATCTAAGGAGGTAGCTAGTCCAGCTACATTATACTTTAAATCACTTTTTTGAATTCTATGTATGGGAGGGTTGAAAAATAATTTGAAATCCCTATCAAATTGGGAATTATGAACAGACTGAAATGAATCCGTTATGCACTCAACTAATTGACTTTTACCACTGCCGTTTTTACCAGTAATCACAACAAAATCTGTAAGTTCATCGCTTTCGAACTCTTTTAGAGATTTAAACTTTCCGTCAAACTTGATCTTCATTGTTAAGATTATTATTATTTAGATTCATTCGCACATCTGCACATCAAAATCACTCCACCAGCTTCTTATATTTCAACCGGTGCGGCGTAATATCGCCTAAACGTTTCTTGCGGTTCTCCTCGTAAGCGGTATAGTCGCCTTCAAAGAAATAAACCTGCGAGTTGCCTTCAAAAGCCAGGATATGTGTACAAACGCGGTCCAGGAACCAGCGGTCGTGACTGATGATAACCGCGCAGCCGCCGAAATTTTCCAGGGCTTCTTCCAGCGAACGCAGTGTGTTCACGTCGATATCGTTGGTCGGTTCGTCCAAAAGCAGCACATTTGAGCCTTTGGTGAGCGTAATAGCCAGGTGCACCCGGTTGCGTTCGCCGCCCGAGAGGATCCCCACCTTCTTTTGCTGATCGGCACCGTTAAAGTTGAATTTGGAGACGTAAGCACGGGAGTTGAGCGCCTTATGGCCCACCATAATATTATCCAGCCCGCCGGTGACGTTTTCCCAAACGGATTTATCAGGATCAAGGTCGTCGTGCATCTGGTCAACATAGCCTAAAGCCACGGTCTCGCCCACGCGGAAGGTACCGGCGTCCGGCTTTTCCTGCCCGGTTATCAGGCGGAACAAGGTGGTTTTACCGGCGCCATTCGGCCCGATGATACCCACTATGCCCGCCGGTGGCAGCGAAAAGCTCAGGTTTTCAAACAAAACCTTATCGCCGTAAGCTTTGGTCACATTGTTGGCTTCTATCACCACGTTACCTAAGCGCGGGCCCGGCGGAATGAACAGTTCCAATTTATCTTCGCGCTCCTTCGTTTCCTCGGATGCCAGCTTTTCATAGTTGGATAAACGGGCCTTACCCTTGGCCTGCCGCGCTTTTGGCGCCATGCGCACCCATTCCAGTTCGCGTTCCAAAGTTTTCTGGCGTTTGCTCTCGGTCTTTTCTTCCTGTGCCAGGCGTTTTGCTTTCTGATCGAGCCAGGAGGAATAGTTGCCCTTCCATGGAATGCCTTCGCCGCGGTCCAATTCCAATATCCAGCCTGCCACATTGTCCAGGAAATAACGGTCGTGCGTAACGGCAATTACAGTTCCTTTATATTGTTTCAAATGCTGCTCCAGCCAGTCGATGGACTCCGCGTCCAAGTGGTTGGTAGGCTCATCCAGTAAAAGTACATCCGGTTCCTGTAAAAGCAGGCGGCACATGGCCACGCGGCGGCGCTCACCGCCCGACAGTACCGATATTTTTGTGTCTGGTTCGGGACAACGCAACGCATCCATTGCACGCTCCAGTTTGGTGTCCAGTTCCCAGGCGTTCACGGCATCTATTTTATCCTGTAATTCGCCCTGGCGCGCCATCAGTTTATCCATGGCGTCCGGGTCACTGTAAACTTCTTCCAGCCCGAATTTTTCGTTAATATCTTCATATTCCTTCAATATGGCAGTTATTTCTGCCACACCTTCTTCCACCACTTCTTTAACGGTTTTATTAGGATCGAGTGCAGGTTCCTGCTCCAGCATCCCCACCGTAAACCCCGGCGAAAAAACCACTTCGCCCTGGAAGGACTTATCCAATCCGGCAATGATCTTCAGCAGCGACGATTTACCCGAGCCGTTAAGACCGATAACGCCGATTTTGGCCCCATAGAAAAAGGACAGGTATATATTTTTTAAAACTTGTTTCTGCGGAGGGTATATTTTACTCACTCCGGCCATTGAGAAAATTATTTTTTCGTCAGCCATGTGCTTAATTACTGATTTGTTGAATTATAGAATTATTGATTGGGGTGGATGCAAATATAACTTTTAGTCCGGAAGTCCGCATAAGTCCGGAAGTCCGAAAGAATGGAAACAGCATATAAATTTTGCTTACTCAATCAGCTTTCGGACTTGCGCGGACTTCCCGACTTCCGGACTCCAAACTGTAACATTCCCGTCCCTAATTCCGTCATAGATAATGTAAGGATTACACACTATAAGAAACCATATTTAACTGGCCTGTAACAGCTAAAAAAATCAACTAAAAGTTTTGTGGAAATCTTGATAACTATTTCCGATATTTCCAATCATTTTTAATTGATTTGCGTATAAAAGAAGGTACAATCTATTTACGTTCTTTTAATAATGCCGTAATGTCATACGCTAATGACGAAATTACCTGTTATAACAGCTAAATTGGGCTGGGTATCGCAATCAGGGTTAAACTATTGCGTTTAGAGAAGGTCAAACAAGTAAATCTTCAGCCATTTACTTAAAGTTGTGGGTTTTTATAGGATTTTGTTCATTATATTCTTTGTATAAAGTTGAACTTTTATAGATTGCACATCATATCAATGTCTGTTTTTTGAGGTGTAAAAAAGTTGGCAGTATTGTTGCAGACCACTATAAATACGCCGCCTGGAAAACTAAATGATATACAGAGACGTACATAATTTTTGAAAGGTATTATATGGAAGCTAAATTTTCGCCACGGGTTAAGGATGTGATACAGTATAGCAGGGAAGAGGCGTTGCGTCTCGGCCATGACTATATTGGTACCGAACATCTTTTGCTTGGGCTTATCCGCGACGGCGACGGTATAGCGATCAAACTGTTAAAAGGTTTGAGCGTTGACACCACTAAATTGCGCCGCGCAATCGAAGATGCTGTGAAGGGAACGATAGGAACGAACGTGAACATCGGCAGCATTCCGCTAACCAAACAAGCGGAGAAAGTTCTCAAGATTACTTACCTTGAAGCTAAAATATTTAAAAGCGATGTCATCGGCACAGAGCACCTGTTGCTCTCCATCCTGCGTGACGAAGATAACATCGCCTCACAGATATTATTGCAGTTTAATGTTAACTACGAAATTTTCAAAGGGGAAGTAGAAACGCACAAGAACGATGTGACCGATGAAATGCCGGGTTCACCTACAGGCGGCGAGGATGATTTTAAAGAAGAAGACTCGTTCAACCAGCCTAAAAAGGTATCTGACATCAAATCAAAAACCCCTGTGCTGGATAATTTCGGCCGCGACCTGACCAAAGCTGCGGAAGATGGCCGTCTTGATCCGATAGTTGGCCGGGAGAAAGAGATCGAAAGGGTATCGCAGATCCTGTCGCGCCGTAAAAAGAATAACCCTATTTTAATAGGCGAACCGGGTGTGGGTAAATCGGCCATCGCCGAAGGGCTGGCATTGCGCATCGTGCAGCGTAAAGTATCGCGCGTGTTGTTCAATAAACGTGTGGTAACGCTCGACCTGGCTTCATTGGTTGCAGGTACCAAATACCGCGGCCAGTTTGAAGAGCGCATGAAGGCTGTGATGAACGAACTAGAGAAATCACCTGACGTAATTTTATTTATCGACGAAATTCATACCATTGTTGGCGCAGGCGGCGCATCAGGCTCGCTTGATGCTTCGAATATGTTTAAACCGGCCCTGGCACGCGGAGAGATCCAATGCATTGGCGCGACAACGTTAGACGAGTACCGCCAGTATATTGAAAAGGATGGCGCTTTGGACCGCCGTTTCCAAAAGGTAATGGTTGAGCCGGCTACACCTGATGAAACTATCGAGATACTGACCCGCATTAAGGATAAATACGAAGAACACCACGGTGTAACTTATACCCCTGAAGCGATCAATGCCTGCGTGGCTTTAACTGCCAGGTACATTACCGACCGGTTTTTGCCGGATAAAGCTATCGATGCGCTGGACGAATCAGGCTCGCGCGTGCACCTGACTAATATCCACGTTCCGCAGAACATTTTGGATGTTGAAGCCAAGATCGAGCAAATCAAAATTGAAAAGAACAAGGTTGTACGCAGCCAGAAATATGAAGAAGCAGCCAAACTGCGCGATACTGAAAAGCATTTGCTGGAGGAACTGGAGCAGGCCAAAGCTGTATGGGAAGCGGAAACCAAATCAAAACGTTACACCGTAACCGAAGATAATGTTGCCGAAGTGGTGGCGATGATGACGGGCATACCTGTGCAAAGGGTAGGCCAGGCCGACAGCACGAAGTTGCTGAACATGGCGGAAACTATTTCGACCAAGATCATCGGGCAGGAAGAAGCGATCAAAAAGCTGACCCGTGCCATACAACGCACCCGGGCCGGTTTGAAAGATCCAAAAAAACCCATTGGTTCGTTTATATTCCTCGGCCCTACGGGTGTTGGTAAAACCGAACTGGCTAAGGAGCTGGCAAGGTTCATGTTTGACACCGAGGATGCCCTGATACAGATAGATATGAGCGAATACATGGAAAAATTCGCTGTGTCGCGTTTGGTAGGTGCGCCTCCGGGCTATGTGGGATACGAAGAAGGCGGGCAGCTTACCGAAAAGGTTCGCCGTAAACCTTATGCAGTTATCCTGCTGGACGAGATAGAAAAAGCCCACCCGGATGTGTTCAACATCCTGTTACAGGTATTGGATGAAGGTCAGTTAACTGATTCATTGGGCCGCAAGGTTGATTTCAGGAATACGATCATTATCATGACCTCGAATATCGGCGCACGCCAGTTGAAAGACTTTGGACAAGGCGTTGGTTTCACCACCTCTGCTAAAACCAACCAGGCTGATGCACATTCAAGGGGTGTGATCGAAAATGCATTGAAACGCGCTTTCGCTCCCGAGTTCCTGAACCGTATTGACGATGTGATCGTGTTCAACTCATTGGGTAAGGACGAAATATTCAAGATCATCGATATCGAGCTTTCGCACCTGTTTGGCAGGGTGAATACGCTGGGCTATAAGATCACTTTGACCGATAACGCCAAAGAGTTCATTGCCGATAAAGGTTTTGACTCACAATTCGGCGCGCGTCCGCTGAAAAGGGCTATCCAGAAATACCTGGAAGACCCAATTGCAGAGGAAATACTGAAAGGTGAACTGGCCGAAGGCGATACCATGGAAGTTGACTATGATAAGGAAACCGACCAGGTAAAAGTAGCTGCCAAACACAGCGGCGAAAACAAAAAGCCAAAAGAAGAAGAGCAGGAATAACAAACTCTCTGAAATAAATGAAGCCCCGTTTGGATGACAAACGGGGCTTTTTGTTTTTTAATAAGGGACTTTCTTACTTTATTCTCTGGTACATTACCATCGGCGTATCGTATGCATCTATCCAAAAACTAAGCTTGTTGTTTTGAATATCAAAAAACTGCCTCATATCATCGGTATTGCCGTCGAAAATGATCCTGTTCTTTAGCTGTCCGTACATAAAAGAAGTATCTTTTTTAACAGTATATGCGCCTGACCTAACCAGCTTGTTTTTATTATAAAATGAATAATTTGTTCCGGTAAAAATCATTAGGGTGTCGTTGCCGGGTTTGTGATCAACGATGGCCGACCAGCCGCCGCCGTCCTTGCGTAACTCCCATGTGCCCGTAAGAGAATCGGAAACCGGAATATCCTTCTTGCAGCCAAAAAATCCAAAAGCAAGCGCTATTGATAAAAGGAAAGGTAAAATACGTTTCATATCTGGTTGTTTATAAAGATAATACGCGTCAGCTGGGGTTAACGCTACAGATAAATTATTTTTTCAACTCAGGTTCAAAATCGACAGGGAGAAGGTCTGCAATACTACTTTTACCCCATTCGCCTTCGAAAGTAATGCTGGACGGATCGGTAAATATGCCGTTGTTGTCGAATACCGCGTAAGGCTTGTTAAATATGATATTGGTTGTCGCCCAGCCAATACCATTGGGATTTTTCCCATCATCGGGTACGGGGCTGCCGCCATTGTACATTACATACAGACAATTGTCAAACGCAAGTGCGAACAGATCCTTTTGGTCGGTTCGTTTAGCATAATCCGCCGGGATAAGCGGCTTGGTAACCAGGCCGTCGATATATCGGTTGCCAAAACCTTTATATTCAGGGTTCGGTTTGCGGATAAGCCGGAGCACCTTGAAACCGTGTTCAGCCACTTCTCCGGCTATCAGCAAGCGTAAAAATTCCATGCTTGATCCTTTATATGCCTTCAGGCGATTTTTCTCCCATTTTCTCTCCTGCGATGGTTTTTTGCCCTTCATTTTTTCGAAGGATGCCGTCCCCGCGTAATAACGCATGCCCTGGTGATAATCCTTACTAAATGTGTCCAGTTTGTATTTTACACGATAGCCCAATGCTTTATTGTCGATAACAACAAAATCAAGCGAACTGGCCGTCAAAACAAAATTTATCTTATCATAATGGATGATCAATGTTTCCGGGTTGACTATTTTACACTCCTTTGCAAAATCAGAAGTGCCTAAAAATTCGGCCCTGAATGCTTCATAGTTGCGTTCCCAATCGGGGTCGGGTCGTATGCTTACTTCTTTTAGAAGATTTACTTTTTCAGCGATCACGATCACGGGGAGGTCTATATTATTATTAACCAGCAAAACCTTGTGGTAAGAATTGTAACCAACCATTGAAACTACCAGTTCATATTGCCCGCCGCGCACATTATCCAGCGTGAAATTACCATCAGCCGTCGAGGATGTTCCTACAGATGCATTGGCTAAATAAATCGTAGCACCCGGTATGGGCTTTTTATCAGCTGAATCCAATACGCGGCCCGTGATCTTGTATTGAGCAAGCGCAGATAAAGACAGGAAAAGAAAAGCACAGGTTATCCACTTATGCATAAGCAAATATAACTAAGATAATAGTTAAAATAACCAAGCGAAGGCGGTTTTCAATTTTGTGGTAATTCATAATCTATTGGCAGTGAATCGGCAATGCGGTTATTGCTCCACGAGCCTTCGATAAAAACACTTTCGGGATTCAGGATATGCCCGTTCAGATCGAATAAGGTATAATCGGTCTTAAATGTGATCACACTTTCCCTGTAAACATTGTCCTTATTGTATATAATATAAAGAGCAAAGGGATAGGTGAGCGCAAATATTCCCTTTTGATCCGTCTTTTTAAGAATATTACTGAGCTTTAGCGGCTTTTCGATCAGTTTATGCAGTGTGGTGGTTTGGTGCGATACCTGCCGCCAATACGCCAGCATTTGTTGTTCGGGTAAGCCCTGTGCTATCAGCAATTTGTATTGTTTTATCCGTTCGCGGGCTATACTGTCCGCTGCGGGGTCTGAAATAGTACTGCGTAAAAGTTTATAAGCGGTAAAACCCTCCTCTGTCATTTGGTTAGCTATCAGCGACCGTAAAAAATGCATCATCGATCCTTTGTAGGCTTTTACCCTGTTCAGGTCCCATTTTTTCTGTCGCGAGGCGTTGCCATCCATTTGCTCAAATGCCGCCACGCCGTCATAGTATAAGGATTGACTTTCCTCGTCGCTGATGAAATTTTCCAAAAGATACTTTAATTTATAACCTAGCGCTTTGTTCTGTATCTCCAGGAAATCATCCGATGCGGCTGTCAGTACATCTTTGTCATCATCGTACCTGATGTTTAATACATGCGGGTTTAGAATAGAGCACGACTTTGCATTTTCCGTCGCACCAAGAAACCTGGCGGCAAACATTTTATAATATTTTTTATTAAAATTTTTACCGCGAACTATCCTTACCTCGTGTAGTTGCACCGCCCTTAAGCTTATGCTGATATCGCCAAGTTCAACGTTGTCGTGTACATTAACAGATTGCTTATATTTGCCAAAACCCACTGCCGAGACCACTAAGCCATACTGTCCGTTGCGTACGTTCTCTAAAGTAAAACGCCCATCAACTGTTGTCGCTGCAATAACAAGAGCATCGGCAAGGAAAACCGTGGCGCCTGGTACAGGCTTTTTACTTGCCGAATCCACTACGCGGCCGGTTATTTTATATTGCGCATGAACCAGGGCCGGAAGGAGAAATAGCAAAAAGAAAAAAGATTTGCGCATTAGCAAAGCTGAGGACAGGTTCAGTCGCATAAAAGTAAAAATACAGACAGGAATGTTTTTTATGGTAATAAGACCATTCAAATGCCGTTAAGTTTAAAAGTCGAAATAATTTAGTTTTATCGTTAAACCTTTTTGCTTTTTTTTGTTCATATAAATAACAAGTAAATAGAAACAACATTACTATGAAAAGAATCTTAACTATCGTATGCAGTGCGGTGATGCTTCTCTCGGTATCTTCATGTACCAAAAAGTATATCACGCCTAACCCAAATTTTTCTGTATTTGCCACAGTTCAGCCGTCGGATTGGCTGCTGTCTGATGATGGTAAATCGTACTATGTTCCAATCGACGTTGCCGATATCACCAGCGATGCTGCCAGTTATGACGGTGTGATCGTTGCCATATCCTATGCTGACGAAGTATATGAACAGCTCCCAGAAGTTTATGGCGGAACTTCGTTTAGCTATACCTACAATTCAGGAAATGGAAGCCAGCCGGGTAATTTGAGTATTTATGCTCAATCGCCAGACGGTAGTACGCCAATTCAACCAACAAATGCTATTAAAGTGAAAATTACTTTGATAGGAACGAACTAATCAATTAACACCAAAAAGGAAGGCGCTTCAAACGGAGCGCCTTCCTTTTTTATATCAATTTTTTAACCTTTTCGTTGGAATAGGCTTTTACTTCTCCATCTGCTCAATCACCGCCTGTGTTACCCCGGTGAACGAGAAACCGCCATCGTGAAACAGGTTTTGCATGGTCACCATTTTGGTCAGGTCTGAAAATAAGGTGATGCAATAATCAGCACATTGATCCGCATCGGCATTACCAAGCGGACTCATTTTCTCCGCATAACTGATAAAACCTTCAAAGCCCTTAACACCCGAGCCTGCTGTTGTGCGGGTAGGCGATTGCGATACCGTGTTAACGCGTACCTTCTTTTTGGTGCCATAATAGTAACCGAAGTTACGGGCGATGCTTTCCAGCACAGCTTTGTTGTCGGCCATGTCATTATAATCCGGGAATACCCGCTGTGCAGCGATGTATGATAAAGCTACTACCGATCCCCATTCATTGATGACATCATGTTTCATGGCTAATTGCAGCACGCGGTGCAGGCTTAATGCCGATATATCAAAACCCTTGTGGGTAAAGTCGTAGTTGTTTTCATAGTAGGGGATGCCCTTGCGTACGTTCACGCTCATGCCGATAGAGTGCAGGATAAAGTCCACGCCGCCGCCAAAGTGCTCTTTGGTTTTGGTGAACAGGTTCTCCAGGTCCTCGTTGCTGGTTACGTCGGCGCCAATAACGGGTGCATTGCATTCGGCAGCCAGGTTATTAAGTTCGCCCATGCGAAGCGCCAAAGGTGAGTTCGACAGCACGATCTCGGCACCCTCGGCATAGCAGCGTTGCGCCACTTTCCAGGCGATAGATTGCTCGTTAAGCGCACCGAAAATGATACCCTTTTTACCTTTTAACAGATTATAAGCCATTTTTTTGATTTTTGTTGGTGGACAAAGTTATGAAATTAGTTTGCAGTTTACAGTGGGCAGTTTGCAGTGTGTAGTCAGCGAGCTATTTTTGCTAAAGCCACGGCTCTAATTCACCTTTACCCGTCCCTTAAAAGGGGCGGCAATGAATAAGCTGTTATTTTTAAATTTCATTGCCGTTGGCTTCAGCAAACGGGATAAATAGGCATTGAAAACAGGCTTTAGCCGAACTTAGTTAATTGCTATGACTATGACCGGCAACTGTCTACAAACTCAACAATTCCCTCGCATTCTGCAACGCGCTCTCACCGGGGTTATCACCGCTCAGCATTTTGGCTATTTCCACTACGCGCTCGGCTTCGGTTAGTTGCTTGATGCGGGTATAAGTTGTGGCTGCATCATCGTCCTTATAAACAAAATAATGGCTTTGCCCTTTGCTGGCTATTTGGGGCAGGTGGGTTATGGTGATCACCTGTAGGTTTTGCGCCAGGCGCTCCATGATAATGCCGACCTTATTGGCCGCCTCGCCTGATACACCCGCATCTATCTCATCAAAAATAATGGTCGGCAAAGCGGTATGGCTTGCGATCAACGATTTGATGGACAGCATTAAACGCGAAAGTTCGCCACCGGAAGCCACCTTGCTCATTTCGGCTAAGGTATGGCCCTTATTAGCAGAAAAGAGGAAGCGAATCGCATCGGCCCCATCCGCACCTAAACCTGCGTCGCCGCCTTTAGGGGACAGGGGACTTAGCTCAACTTTTAAGGTCGAATTTCCCATACCCATTTCGCCAAGCGTCAGGACTACCTGCTTTTCAATGGCAGGAATAGCTTTAATACGATTTGCCGATAATTGCCCGGCTATTTTTTCAAGCTCAGCTTTTTCGGCAGCCAGCTGTTTTTGCAGCTTTTCTATTTCTTCGTCGCCATGTACGGCTTGTTCTATTTTGGCTGACAGGTCATCCTGCAACACTAACAATTCGGCATTGGTGCTTACGCGATGTTTCTTTTGCAGGGTGAAGATAATATTCAGCCTGTCATTTATTTCAATGATCCTCGCCTCATCCGTATGGGTGCGCTGTTCGATATTCTCCACCTCGGCGGCAATGTCTTTTAGTTCTATTACCGTGCTTTTGAGGCGCTCGTGCAGTTCAGCTATTTCAGGGTTGAATTTTTCGAGCGACGACAAATGGTGTGCAGCCTCGCGCAATTGCAGCAATGCCGACGTTTCACCTTCCTGTATTAGATAATTAGCCCCAACCAAACTGCGCTTTATTTCCTCGGCATTGTTTAAGGTATAAAGCTCCTGCTCCAGTTTGTCCTGCTCGCCGGCATCCAGTTTTGCTTTTTCCAGTTCATCAAACTGAAACTGGTAGTAGTCAAGGTCGGCTTTAGCCTTATCGCTGTCTGCTACCAGTTGTTGTAATTTGGCCGAGTTCTTTTTGAATGCTTTAAATTTTGCCCGGTAGTCATTCAATAATTCACCATGACCTGCAACGGAATCTACCACCAGCAATTGAAAATCCGGGTCGTTTATCTCCAGCGTAGCGTGCTGCGAGTGGATGTCGATCAGCTTTTCGCCCAATTGCTTTAATAGCGTAAGGTTTACCAGCGTATCGTTTACAAAAGATCTTGATTTGCCGTCGGAGGTTATTTCGCGTCGCAGGATAGTTTCAGCCTCGTGGTCAAGGTCGTTTTCCTCAAAAAATGTCTTCAGGTGAAAATCATTGATACGGAATGTTCCTTCGATCACGCACTTCTTTTGCTGATTAAAAAAGTAACGGCTCTCTGCCCGTTGGCCGAGTATTAATGATAAAGCTCCGAGTATGATGGATTTACCCGCGCCCGTTTCGCCGGTAAGGATATTCAGCCCTTTATCAAAGCTGATCTCCAGGTTGTCGATGAGTGCATAATTACTGATAGCAAGCTTTTGAAGCATAAAAAGGCGTTCTTTTACCGGACGCTAAATTATGGTTTTTGATTGGATTAAGCAGGCTTGTAAATGACATAGGGATGGGTTTGAAACCCATCCCTATGAATAATTCTACTAATCTCCAATCACCTCCCGATAGCTATCGGGATAATTAATTACTGATTGGAAGTCGTATCTGGCTTTTCCGGTCTTTCCGGTGCCTCGGGCTTCTCGGGTTTGTCCGATTTCTCTAATTTTTCGGGTTTTTCGGGTTTTTCAGGTTTCTCCATCCTGTCCGAATCGTCCCAGCGGAAGTTCATGTTATAATTCATGTTTCTCCAGGCCTCCATATTTTTCCTGAATTCAGGCGAACGCATATACTCACGCATTTTGGCCTGAGCCGCACGCATTTGCTCCTGTATTTTTTTCATTTCGGGGCTGTTTTGATAGGCCCGCATTTTAGCACCGGCAGCGCGCATCTCCTCCTGTACTTTTTTCATTTCCGGACTGTTTTGGTATTTGCGCATTTGCTCGCTCATCAGGCGCATTTGCCTTTGCGCTTCCCGTACCGCTTCATTATTCGACATTTTACGAATAGTGTCGCCCATTAACCGCATTTCTTCCTGCTGTTTGCGCATTTCCGGATTGTTCCAATGATCGCGCATTTTTTCGCCAAGCGTCTTCAATTCATCGGTGGCCTGGCGCACATCAGCCGGGATATGCTGATTTAATTCGTCCTGGTATTTGCGGTAGTTTTCATCCTTGCGGTCCTCGTCATTATTGTAATAACGGCGGTTGTGGGGTATACCGTACTTGGTTTCCAGCTTTTCGTTCAGGGCTTTAAACTCGTCGCTATTGTAATATTTTTCAATTTTATGGCCCATCTGCCCCATCTTTTCACCCCATTCCTTGGTTTCACCTGTTTCACCCCAGTTTTTACCGAAGCTTTCCGAAAGTTTTTGCTGGTTAGCCATCATTTCTTTCCATTGCGGGCTGTCATAATAAGCTTGTATCTTCTTCCCCTGTTCCTCCATGTCCTGCTGTACTTTTTTCCATTCGGGGCTATCATAATATTCCTGCAACTTCTTCCCGTCAACTTCAAGCTGTTCCTGGGCTTTTTTCCATTCGGGACTTTCGTAGTACTTGCTCATCTGCTCGCCGTATTTGCTAAGCTCAGCCGAAAGTGCCTCCAGCTTCGGATCGCGGTGCGTATCAAAATCATCGCTGTAATAGGTGCTGTGTTTGGCTTTGGTGGTGTGTTTAACTGCCGCGGATTTATGAGCGGTTTTGGAAGCAGGTTTTTTGTGTGTGGTGTCCGAGAACAATCCGGCTATCGCAGCCGGTTTTATTTTGTTAAAGGATATTTTGCCGTGGGCGATGGTTGGGTTCAGCCATGCCAGGCCAGTAATGCTGGCTGTGAGCACTACAAATGCGATCAATATATGGCGTGTATTGCCAATGGGTTTTTTCGTTTTCATGATTCGTTCGATTCGATTTAATAATTGGTACTTCTTTTTCCCCGTAGCGGCAAGGGCTATCTGCCATTGCTGGGTGCGGGATTCTTCTAATTTCAACAGTGCATGCGCATACACTATCGGTTTTTGAGTCGACTCTATTACAATATCGTCGCAGGCATTTTCCCGTTCCCGGTTAATGATGCGATCGATCAATTGTGCAAAGGGATTGAAAAACAACAATACCGACATGGCCTGCTGGCCAAGGTTTGCCAGGTAATCGTTGCGTTTGATGTGTGCCAGTTCGTGCATCAGGATAGCCTCGATCTCTTCGGTCGACAGGCTTGTGGTGATGGACATAGGCAATAAAATAAAAGGCTTAACATAACCGAACATGCAGGGTACATCAACCAGGTTGCTGAGGCCAAAGTGCACCCGGCGTTCGATATCCAGCTTTTCGGCAAACTCGGCAACTCTCCGCATCAGTGCGATATCGATGCTGACAGTTTGCTTGATGTCGCCCAGTTTTTTGCGGGTTAGGGCAAGTTTCGACGCATTGAACATCAGGCCGGCTACATAGATCAGGGTAATATAGGGTAAAAGGCCCTCGACAGTATAATAATACCTGCTGCTGTAGGTAGTGCTATGCGGCAGGTGCAGCGGCATATTCAGTATAGCGGGTAAAAAGCCATTATAGTTGGTAGCGTTGGCCTTAAGTTCCACCCATTGGTAAACCCTTACCTCGCCTACCAGGGTGTAAATGAACCAGGTAGTTAATCCAAGTAACGACAGCATGGCGATATTATGTTTCGCCTTTGCCGGCATAGCAGAGAACGAAAGCAGGATAAGGCGCAGAAACAAATAAACTACAAGTCCCTGCCATAAAGAGTGGATAACTGCAACGCCTATTACCTGGCTGATGTTATAAAGTATGGTTTCCATGTTTTTTGTAATTAGTGATCCGTTCACCGGTTACCCAGTCACAAATCACAGGTTAACTAATCACTTATTTCCACTAAACTGATCCAAATATTTTTTAATAGCATCTATCTCGTCCTTTGATGCGCGGTGATGGCCCAATGCCTGTATCACCAGGTCGGAAGTTGAGCCTTCAAACACGGTCGACAATATCCTGTCAAGCGCACTGGTTTGTGCTTTCTCCTGGGTGTAACGAGCTTTATACACATGGGTTTTTGCCGTGGTATCGCGCTCTACTAAACCCTTTTCGTCCATTATCTGCATCAGCTTAAGGGTGGTGGTATAACCCGCAGCCTTATTTTTGGCTAATTCTTCATGTACTTCGCGAACAGTTGCATCGCCCATTTTCCATAGCACCTGCAAAATCTCTAATTCGCTTTCTGTTGGTTTGATCTCCATGTTCATTTCCTAATTTACGAATTGCTTCGTACAAATATCTACGACAAATTTCGTAATTGCAAATATTTTTTAAATTATTTACGATTTGTTTCGTAGATAAAAGACGCGGAGAAAAAGAAAGTGTTACAGGAAAAAGAAAAAAATGTTAAATGGGTGGGAGAAGTCCGAAACTTGGGAAGCCGGCTTAAGTCCGAAAGTTGTGACGAATTTACTTTTATGGCAATTACAACTTTCTCACGCAGGTCAATTCTTCCCTATTCCCTGGTATTTGCTGCCGTTAGCCGGGTCGGCCTGGGACAGGATGTTCACAGCGTCTGTTCGTTCCCTGTTATCGGCCTTGTTAAATATGGACACCAGTTCGTCGCTTTTGGCTGTGAAGAAGATAAGCGGCAGCATGGAGCCCAGGCGGGTGCGGTCGACTTTGGCAAGATCTGGCAGTATATCCGAAATGGCTTTCCGGCCTTTATTGGCATTATCGGCCATTTGATCGAGGCCGTTGCGGTGGTAATCGTAGATAAAATCGCGTAACGGGATATAGGCCTTGTTATTCAGGTTTTCGGACAGCCAGTAGCGGTTGATGTTGCCGTCGAAAGCCTTCCATCCTTTATAAGAACCGGCAGACTGGGCATTGGTAACCACTGTTTGCGCCGCCTGGAAGTAGGGGGTTCCGCCCAATCTCGAAAAACTGTCATAATCCATGCCGATGATAACATAGGCATAAAAAGCCATTACCGATGCCAGGTTGCTGGTAAAGCTTTGGTCGGTATAATCAATAGTTTGCCCCTCGCTGTAAATAAAATCGACATCCTTATCGTTGATATTGAGCAAAGGTGTGGTATAGCTGCTATTGAAAACCGGCCTCGACGATTGCACCTGCAGTTCGCCGCTAAAATTGCTGTTTCCGTCCCAGTTGGTGATGTTAAGCACAAAGGTACAGTCGAGCCTTTCTGCCGGCAGTATAGCATCCTGACACCACTTGCGACCATTCAGAAAGTCCTTCATCGATGTTTCCAACGACTGAAAAATATGACGGTTACTGGTCTGTATTTTCCCGCTTATTACTTTAACCTGCGCGTTCAGGTCCTGCGCTGCGGCTGAATAGCCCAGGCATAATAATAGGATATACAAGCTAAATTTCCTCATGGATCAGTTCGGCAATTTTATTACAGATATCGGCGGCAACTTCGTCTTTACTTTTTAACCCGAAGGCAGTTTTATGCAGCTTATGGTCTATTATCGTTATTTTATTGGTATCTGTTTTAAACCCTGCGCCTTTATCGTTCAGCGAATTTAATACAATAAAGTCGAGGTTTTTACTTTTCAGCTTTTCGGCCGCATTGTATTCTTCATTCTCGGTTTCCAAAGCAAAGCCAACCAATACCTGTCCCTTTTGTTTTTTTTCGCCCAGGGTCTTCAATATATCGGCGGTCTTCTTAAGTTCGATATTTAGCCCGCCATCCCTCTTTTTTATCTTTTGCGGCGATACCGATGCCGGTGTATAATCTGCTACGGCGGCACACATCACACAGGCTTTTACATCCTTATAATACAGGAGACAAGCGTCAAGCATTTCGGACGCTGATGTTACATCAACCCGTTTGATGCTTTTATGCTTCGTCGTTTGCGCAGTTGGCCCTGCAATAAGGATCACATCAGCACCCATAGAAGCCAGTTGGTCGGCTATAGCAAAACCCATTTTGCCCGACGAATGATTGCCAATAAAACGCACCGGGTCGATAGCTTCATAGGTAGGGCCGGCCGTAACCAGTATTTTCTGATTAACTAAGGGGAGTTTCTTTTTGATGTCCGCATCAATGAAACAGGCTATTTCCTCCGGCTCAGCCATGCGGCCCTCGCCAAATAAGCCGCTTGCAAGCTCGCCTTTCCCGGGCGGGATCAATATATTGCCGTAGGATTGCAGCTTTTCTATATTGTTTTGGGTCGACTCGTGTTTCCACATATCCAGGTCCATCGCCGGAGCAAAATAAACCTGGCATTTTGCCGACAGATAGACGGCGGTAAGCAGGTTATCGCTTAACCCGTTCGCCATTTTGGCTAAGGTATTAGCGCTGGCGGGAGCTATAATGAAAAGATCGCCCCACAGGCCCAGTTCCACATGGTTGTTCCACTCGCCGGTTTCGGGCGCAAAATATTCGACGAAAACAGGACGTTTGGAAAGGGTAGAAAGCGTGAGCGGGGTAATAAAGTTGGTTGCATCGGGCGTCATCACCACCTGTACGTCGGCACCGGCTTTAACCAACAGGCGGATAAGTGAAGCTGATTTATATGCCGCAATGCTGCCGCATATACCAAGAATGATCTTTTTGCCTTCTAACATATATTGTATTCAAAAATACATATTCGGGGATAGCTAACCCGTATATATCAACAAAAATACCAGTGACCATCTGATCACTGGTATTTTTTGTATGTTTTTAGCAAGCCAGAACTCTGAAAATTCTGGTTCAGGCAATTATTCTTTGTTTGGATTGCGGTAGTAGATCTTATCCTCTAAAAACTCCTGCACGGCAACCAGCGATGGTTTCGGCATTTTCTCGTAGTGCTTGGATATTTCTATCTGCTCGCGGTTCTCAAATACTTCTTCCAGGTTATCGTTCGACGATGCAAATTCAGAAAGCTTCTGGTGCAGTTCTTCCTTTACATTGTTCGATATTTGGTTGGCCCTTTTTGCCATAACTACGATGGATTCGTAAATGTTGTCTGTCTTTACATCCAGTTCGCGCAAATCGCGGGTAATGGTGCTGCTGGCTACAGCTGGTTTATTTGCAGTATTGTTCATATCAATTTTTATTGAGCTGGTATTTTTTGATTGGTATTTATCTTTTCTGACGGCGGCTGACCGGTTACCGTGTCTTTTTTGTCGAAGCGGTGACGGTATTTGTCCTCGTTAGCATATTCGGCTAAAGCACGTTTTGCACGTGCTATTCCATCCTCGCTATCTTGTTTAAGCGACACAGCATCTTTCAGGTATTTACTTGTTGGATACTTATCCGCAAACTGTTTTTCAAAGTTTATGGCTGTATTAAAACGGTCTTCCTTCTTTAATTCGCTGCTGTGGTATGCGTACTCGTATTGAGCCTTAATGGTCAGGTATTCCATTTCCTCGGCATATTTGGTATCCGGGTAATCGCGCAATACATTGCCAAAGTCGATAACAGCTGCCTGGTAATCGCCTATAGTTAAATATAACCTGGCATTTTCATAAGCTTTGCGTTCCAGTTTATCGCGCAGGTTCTGTATCAGTTTCGATGCTTCGGCAACACGTTCGCTTTTTGGGTACAGGTTGATGAACAACTGCAATTTGTCGATAGCTTTATGTGTGTTCTCCTGGTCGAGTGAATAAACGGGCGAATCCAGGTAATAACAATAAGCGCTCATGAAATTACATTCCTCGGCGCGGGCGCTTGATGGATAGGTATCGGCAAATTGCTTAAAATGGTAACTTGCCGAGGTATAGTCCTTTAGCCTGTAGTTGGTATAAGCGTAGTAATAATAAAGGTCTTCGGCCTGTGCCTGTCCGCGGTAACGCTGAACCAGAGTTTCAAACAGTTCCAACGCTTTATTATAGTCCTTTTTGTTGTAGTAAGCAATGGCCGCCTGGTACTTTTTGGCGTTGTCATTACTGGCCTTTAACTTTTCAAATTTGCTTTTGCAGCTACCTGCAATCAGAATCAGCACAATCAAAAGCCCCGATAATATAGGACGTTGTTTTTTAAACATTTTGCAAAGATACGGTAATATTATAAATGAGTCAATTATTTATTTATCAGCGGGCTAATATAAGCGGTTGGCAACACCTCATAAAGCATTTAACATCTTTTAACGGTTTAGCGCTGATATTTATTTTTTGTAACAATTTTTAAAAACGGATACCTATTATTTAAAAATAAGCTAACCCGCACATTTAAACGTGGATACCAAAGAAACCCAATTTCTGCAATTGATAAGAGAGAACAAAGGTATCCTGTATAAGATATGCAAAATATACCAGGACGACCCGGACGACCGCGATGATCTGCTGCAGGAAATGGTGCTGCAACTATGGCGTGCGTTCGATACCTTCAGGGGCGACAGTAAATTCAGTTCGTGGATGTACAGGGTGGCGCTCAATACGGCCATCGTGTTTTTCAAGAAACAAAAGCGAAGGCCCGACGATCAGCCGATGCCTGCTCAATTTGATCATGCTGATGACCACTCAGCAGCAGAAGAAAAGGAGGAAAAGCTGGCTATATTTTACAAAGCTGTTCAATATTTAAATAAAGTGGAAAAGGCGCTGATATACCTGTATATGGAAGATCAGCCCTATGACGATATTGCTGCAACGCTTGGCATAACCCCGCTTAATGTAAGGGTAAGGCTGAACAGGGTGAAAAACAAACTAAAAGACATTATTAAAGAGATGAATTATGAATATTGATGATTTGAAAGATGCCTGGGGCAAGGATGAGCCGAAAGACATGCATTTGCCGGTAAGCACCGAAACATTGCGGAAAACCAATTCGGTGGTCGAACGGATCAGAAAAAATATGAGGTCGGAGTTAATCGCACTGCTGGTATCTTACGCTATACTGCTTATTTATTTATTTGGCGGGGTGCAAACTAACTTCCTGTTTAATATCACCAGCATTTTGTTCTTTGTGATACTCGTGCTCAACTGCTTTTATTATTTCAGGTTTTATGTTTTCTATAGATCCATTATCCGGTACGACTTTAACCTGAAAAACAACATCCGCAAAATAACCTATGAACTGGAGCTTAATACGGAAATATACAAAACCTATAATTTTTCGGTGACGCCTATCGCTATCCTGGCTACTATCACCTTAATAAGCGGTAAAGTGGCATCCGACAGGATACAGCATTTTCTGTCTGCCAGCGGATTAATGTCGCTGAGCACGCTTTTATACATATTTGCTACAATAGTTATATCCTTTATTATAACCTATGTTTTCATCAGCTGGCATGTTCGCCTGCAGTATGGCAAATACGTAGCCGAGTTGAAAAGGGTTATGAACGACCTGGGCGAGGACGACTGAATAAGTTGATGGAACATTTCATAGCCGAATGCCCAATGAGCATGGCCGGCCATGAACTATCAACCATGATCCATGAACTATCAAAATTTTTCCGGCTGATTTGCAAAGTGTTAGAGATACACTTTCAAGTTTTTTTAAGCCATCGTTTGCAGGGGCGGAAAATCTGCTTACCTTTGCAGCCCGCAAACGAGGAAGCGGGTTGTTCTGAAAAGGTTGAAAAGCGAAATTTTAAAATAAAAAAATAAAGTTTTGCAGAAGCAAAAAAGGTTTGTACCTTTGCAGTCCCAAAACAAACGGGGCTCGATCACGAGCAAAATACCGGAAGCGATTTTCGGTATCCAAAACAGAAAAGTAATCGTTTAAATGCGATACTAAATAATCCGAACCGCGAGGCAAGGAGTAAAGTTCTTTAAGAAACTGGAATAATCAATAAAGCGCAGCGGGGTATAGAATCCTAAGGGAAGATATACACTGTCAATTTAAGAAGGATAGGGATACTGTAAAGAAGACAGGTGAAAGGAGAAAGGTAAAAAGGGAAAGGT
>NZ_DATJJC010000014.1:0-20626 GCF_035492695.1 Mucilaginibacter sp.
GGGTAATAAAGCTGCAAGGTAGCCCGGGCGAAGATTTCCGGCCTTAGGTTCTGTTTTATTGTGCGGATAAGGCCCGTGCGGCAAAGAAACCATTAGCGCTGACAGCGTTTTTGGTTACTTTTGTCGCGACAAAAGTAACAGCCCCCGCGGCAATTGAGCGGGGCGGAATCATTGTCAAGACAATTGTAATCTGCACACTATACCAAATACTCAAACAGCGTCTGATCCCTGTTGATCTCGATAACATCGAATTGGTATTCCTCCATACGCTGCAGCAGGGCAGTATAATCCTCGGCTGCTTTAAGCTCGATACCTACCAGCGCCGGACCGCGTTCCTTTTCGGTTTTCTTGATGAATTCAAATCGGGTGATATCATCATCCGGACCAAGCACGTTGTTAACAAACAGCTTTAAAGCGCCCGGCCGCTGCGGAAAACGGACGATAAAATAATGCTTTAGTCCCTCATATAATAAGGATTTCTCCTTGATCTCAGCCATGCGGTCGATATCGTTATTGCCCCCGCTGATGATGCAAACTACCTTTTTGCCTTTGATCCGGTCGCGGTACAGGTCGAGTACGGCTACAGATAGCGCACCGGCAGGTTCTACCACGATGGCGTCTTCGTTATATAGTTTCAGAATGGTGGTGCAAACTTTGCCTTCGGGTACCAGCAGCATATCGTCCAAAACTTCGCGGCAGATGGGATAGGTAAGCTCGCCGGCACGTTTTACCGCCGCGCCATCCACAAAGCGGTCGATCTGCGGCAGGGTTATGGGTCCGCCGTTTTCAAAGGCGCGAAGCATGGATGGCGCACCTTCCGGCTCGACACCTGCCAGCAGGATACCCGGGCGGTGCTGCTTTAAATAGCTGCCTACGCCGGCCGATAGTCCGCCGCCGCCGACAGGCATAATAACCGCTTCTACATCGGGCAGGTCGTTCAGTATTTCCAGCCCGACAGTTCCCTGTCCGGCAATAACTTCTAAATTATCAAAGGGCGGCACGAAGGTCATGCCGTTGGCTTCGGTATAGGCCAGGGCCTCTTTCAGGCAATCGTCGAACGTATCTCCAACCAGGATGATCTCGATATTGCCATCGCCAAACATTTCGGTTTGCTTGATCTTTTGCCGGGGCGTAATGCGCGGCATAAAAATAACGCCTTTGATATTGATGTTTTTGCAGGAATAGGCAAAACCCTGCGCGTGATTGCCCGCACTGGCGCAAACCACGCCGCGGCTATGCTGTTCGGCGCTAAGCTGACTGATCATGTTATAAGCACCGCGCAGTTTGTAGGATCGAACGATCTGCATATCCTCGCGCTTCAGGTATACCTGGCAGTCGTACCGTTCGGACAGCCGGGCATTATATTCAAGCGGAGTATGCTTTACAATGCCTTTTAAACGCTGATAGGCCGCTACAACGCCGGTAGCGATAAGGGTTAGTTTTTCCGTGCTCACTGTGTCCATGTGTTTGGTGGTCCGCCTCACCCTAAACCCCTCTCCAAAGGAGAGGGATTTTTAATTCCGGGTTGTGTTTTGTGTCTATGATGGGTGGAAGGCTGCTTTCCTTCTAATCCTCGCTATAGAGAAGGGCTCGAATAATGAATATTAGCTTTTTATATCCCCCTCTCCTTTGGAGAGGGCCGGGGCAAGGCTACTACTTAACCAGCTTCTGCGCCACTAACCCGTGCAGGTCTTCGTCCTGGATGTCCAGTTTGTTATCAGCCAGGGTTAAGAAACGATGGTAGGCTTCGGCTAATTCTTCCTTGTCCAATTTGTAGCCCAGGCGTTCCAGGTGGTGATTAAGCGCCGCCCTGCCGCTGCGGGCGGTAAGCACAATACTGGCATTTGGGAAACCTACATCTGCCGGTTTGATGATCTCGTAATTCTCACGCATTTTCAGGAAACCATCCTGGTGGATGCCCGAGCTATGGGCGAAGGCATTGCTGCCCACAATAGCCTTGTTTGGCTGCACAGGCATACGCATTTGCGTGCTTACCATGCGGCTGATATCATAAATGCGTTGCGTTTGTATGTTCGTGTGCAGCCCCAGGCTGTGGTGCGTTTTAAGGATCATAACCACCTCCTCGATGGAAGTGTTGCCGGCGCGTTCGCCGATGCCGTTAATGGTGCCTTCTATCTGGCGGGCGCCATTGGCTAAACCCTGGATGGAATTAGCAGTGGCCAGTCCGAGATCGTTATGACAGTGGACGGAGATAATAGCCTTGTCGATGTTTTTTACGTTCTCTTTAAGGAAGCGAATTTTGTCACCGTATTGGTTGGGCAGGCAGTAACCGTTGGTGTCGGGAATATTGACGACGGTGGCGCCTGCCGCAATGACCGCTTCCACCATCTTTGCCAAATATTCAATATCAGCCCTGCCGGCATCTTCGGCATAAAACTCGATATCTTCCACAGCACGCTTGGCATATTTAACGGCCTCGACGGCACGCTCCAGTATTTCCTCGCGGGTACTGTTGAATTTGTATTTAATGTGCATATCCGACGAGCCAATACCGGTATGTATGCGTGGTCTTTTGGCGTATTTCAACGCCTCGATGGCCGAGTCGATATCGCCTTTATTGGCACGCGTAAGCGCGCAAACGGTAGGTTCCGTTACGGCTTTGGATATTTCCACCACGCTCTGGAAATCGCCGGGACTGGATATAGGGAACCCGGCCTCAATAATGTCGACGCCCAGCGCTTCAAGCTCGCGGGCTATCTCTATCTTTTCAGGGGTTGTCAGCTGGCAGCCCGGTACCTGCTCGCCATCGCGAAGCGTGGTATCAAAAACATAAACGCGGTTGGGATCGTGTAGCATAATTTTATTTTTTTGATTGCACCGATGTTTTTTTGATTACACCGATTATTGATTGTAATTACTCATTTGGCATTGGTCATTAGGGGATCAGGTCATTTTTGATTTGGTTCAACCTTACAACATTCCAACAAAAACCTTTTACCTTTCACCTTTATCCTTTCACCTCATTCCTTCACGGCGATAAATCGCAGTCTTTTATAATCCGCATACCACTCACCATCTATTTCGTTGGTGGGTTGCAGCAGGTCGGTAATTTCATTTAATATTTCCGGGAGCTCAGCAGCCGGCACATCTTTGAAAATAGACGAGCCGAACATATTGAACCATTTAGCCATGCCGTCGCGACCATCCTGTAACAGTGTCTGGCGGTCGAAATGCGTGGCGAAAGTCACCCTGAAACCACCGGCTTCCAGCCTGGTAGCATATTCCGCTGTGGATGGATAATACCAGGGGTGGATGAAGTCGCCTTTAACATAGCCATGCTTTCTGAGCACGGTTTCCGTGGCAGCTAACATTAGCCGGTTATTGCCCTTCCCGCCAAATTCGCCCACGAAACGGCCACGGGGTTTAAGTGCGTTGAACACGCTATTGATCACGCCATCGGCATCGTGTATCCAGTGTAAAGTAGCATTGGTAAACACCGCATCAAAAGGTTCGTCAAAACTAAAATCAGCGCCATTGGCAACACTAAAATCTAAGTCAGGGTAGTTTTCCTTTGCTTGCGCGATCATCTCCGGCGAGGCATCGATACCGATAACCTCCGCGCCATGTTCCTGTATTTTTTTGGCCAGATGACCAGTGCCGCAACCCAGGTCAAGGACACGCTCGCCGGGCTTCACCTCCAGCAACTCCAGCACACCCTCTCCGTATTGGAATACGAAAGAATGTTTGTCGTCGTACAGATTAGCGTTCCATTTCATTCTTTGATCATTAGTCATTGGGGCATTAAGTCATTAGGCCATTTCGTCAAACCTTACAACTTTTCAACCTTACAACATTTCAATTAAATAAACTCCAGCACTTTTTCGCCCATGGCTTTGGTGCCTAATATTTTTGCTTTATCTGTTGTGCTATCCGCAATGTCGCCGGTGCGGTAGCCTGCTTTTAATGTTTTGTCTATCGCGTCGGTGATGCGCTTGGCTTCTTCTTTCAGGCCGAATGCAATCTCATACATCAGCGCCACGGATAGGATAGAGGCCAGCGGGTTAGCTTTATCCTGACCGGCAATATCATGTGCCGAACCGTGGATAGGCTCAAAGAACCCGGTACCATCGCCTATAGAGGCCGATGCCAGCATACCCATAGAACCTGCTATCTGTGAAGCTTCGTCAGTCAGGATATCACCGAACAGGTTGGCAGTTACAACTACGTCGAATTTCTTCGGGTTCTTCACCAGTTGCATGGCCGCGTTATCGATAAACATGTGTTCCGTTTCAACTTCCGGGTATTGTTTGGCAACATCCTGTATCACTTCGCGCCACAGGCGGGAGGTCTCCAGCACGTTGGCTTTATCTACCGAGCACAGTTTTTTACCGCGTACCATAGCTGCCTCATAAGCTTTTTTAGCGATGCGTTCTACCTCGTATTTGTGGTAGATCATCAGGTCGGACGAGAATCCGTCACCCCTGGTCTTTTCGCCGAAATAAACGTCGCCGGTCAGTTCGCGGAAGAACAGGATGTCCGTGCCTTTCAGTATCTCCGGTTTCAGGCTCGATGCATTCAGCAGCTCATCAAACAGCATGATGGGGCGCAGGTTGGCGTACAGGCCCAGTTCCTTACGGATCTTCAATAACCCCTGTTCAGGGCGAACTTTGGCGGACGGATCGTTGTCATATTTGATATGACCAACCGCGCCGAAAAGGATCGCGTCGCTGGCCTTGGCTTTGGCCAAAGTGTCGTCAGGCAGCGAAGTGCCGGTAGCTTCAATTGCTACGTGACCCATCAGGCCCTCGTCAAACGAGAAGGTGTGCCCGTATATCGCGCCTACTTTTTCCAGCACAGCCTTACCCCAGGTTGTTACCTCAGGGCCGATCCCATCGCCGGGTATTACTAATATATTTTTGTTAATTGCCATTTTATTTTATAAATGTCATGCCGAACTTGTTTCGGCATCCCACTTGCAAATAACCGCCTGCTAAGCATGCGGCATGTACTGTGAGATCCTGAAACAAGTTCAGGATGACTTATCGTGTACTTTCAAATTCCTCTATCAGTTCCTTTTTGCTCAGGATGTAGTCGATATCATCGTAGCCGTTGGTGAGGCATGCCTTTTTGTAAGGGTTGATCTCGAAACTTTCCTGTTCGCCGGTCGATGATATTCTGATGTACTGATTTTCCAGGTCAACTTCTATTTCGGCATGTGCATCAGCATAAACTGCGTCGAATATTTTAGCCAGGAAGGCATCACTTACCTGTACAGGCAGCAGGCCGTTGTTCAAGGCATTACCTTTGAAAATGTCGGCAAAAAAACTGCTTACAACCACGTCGAAACCGTAATCGACAATGGCCCAGGCGGCGTGTTCGCGACTGCTTCCGCAGCCGAAATTTTTACCGGCTACCAGTACCTTACCCGAATAGGTGGGATGATTAAGCACGAAATCCTTTGGATTGTCCTCGCCGTCAAAGCGCCAGTCGCGAAACAGGTTATTGCCGAACCCTTCGCGGGTGGTGGCCTTTAAAAAACGTGCCGGGATGATCTGGTCCGTATCGATATTCTCTATCGGCAGCGGCACCACGGTGCTTTGTACATGTTTAAATATTTTAGTTGCCATCTTTATTTTGATTACACCGATGTAGTTTTGACCACACCGATTTTATTGTCATTGGTTATTTGGCATCAGGCATTTTTACCTTTCGCCTTTTATCTTTATCCTCTCAGCTCCTCATAGTGTTCAACAGTTGGGAACGGATCATAAAAGTGATGTAATAATCCTTTCCATTCCTGTTATGCTGCCGAACCCCTGAAGCCTTCAGTATGATCCTCTAATTTTTGCCATTCGACCAGCAGAATAAAACGGCTGGAATTTTCCAGGCATCTTTTTAGCTGATGCGAAATGTAGCCCGTCATCTTCGAAATGATATGCTGCGCTTTTGAAAAAGCCGACAGAAAATCGTTCTCCGATCCGGGTATTACATTGAGTATGGCTACTTCGAGTATCATTTTATTTGTCATTGTCTGAATCAGAATTTTCAGAATTTTAAAATTTTCAGAATATTTAGTTGTTGTTTAAGTTGTCAATCTTGATGTTGTATTTTGGATTGAAAATTAATTTGTACTGAAGACTTTGACTCCCAAAGTTTATTAGTAACCCTAATGGGAAATCATAAGCCACTGTATAATTTTTAGCTTGTGCTAAATGGACATCTTCAAGATTTATAATTGCTTTTAATTCTACAGATATTCTCTCCTCAACAACAAAATCAGCGCGCCTGGTTCCAACGTCGATGCCATCATAAAATATCGTGTGCTCTTGTTCTCTAGTAAAGCCTATACCGGCTTTTACAAGTTCGATAGCTAAACACCTTTGGTAAATTACTTCCTGAAAACCATTGCCTAAAGTGTTATGCACTTTCATTGCACAACCAATTACTTTATAAGTAAGTTCGTCTTTTTCCAATGTCTATTCTGTTAATTCCCTAATTCTGCAAATTCTGATTCAGACAATTAGCTTACCAATTCTTCTTCCTTCAATAATTCTCTTATATCCGTTATCTTCCCAGTCACCGCAGCAGCAGCTGCCGTTAAAGGGCTTGCCAAAAAGGTTCTTGAATTCGGCCCCTGGCGTCCTTCAAAGTTCCTGTTGGATGTGGATACGCAGTATTTACCTGCGGGTATCTTGTCCTCGTTCATCGCCAGGCAGGCGCTGCATCCCGGTTCGCGTAATGGAATGCCGGCGGCTTCAAATACTTTATCCAAACCTTCGGCAATAGCTTGCTGTTCCACCTGTTTTGAACCGGGAACAACCCAAACCGTAACGTTGTCAGCCTTCTTCCTGCCTTTTAGGAAACCGGCCACCTGGCGCAGATCCTCGATGCGGGCGTTGGTACAGCTGCCGATAAATACATAATCTATCTCTTTACCCAGCATGCTTTGGTCGTCATGCAGACCCATGTATTTCAATGAGTTGGCGTACGAAAGCTGCTCAGTAGCGTCAATGTCTTTTGTAGAAGGCACGTGCTGCGTTACCCCAATACCCATACCCGGATTGGTTCCGTAGGTGATCATCGGCTCAATGTCTTCCGCTTTAAAGCTTAATACTTTATCGAACTGTGCATCTTCATCAGAATACAAAGTTTTCCAGTAAGCCAGTGCCTTATCCCACTCTTCACCTTTAGGGGCAAATTCGCGGCCTTTTACATAATTGAATGTGGTTTCATCAGGAGCGATCAAACCGCAACGGGCACCCATTTCAATGCTCATGTTACAGATGGTCATGCGTCCTTCCATGCTTAACGAGCGAATGGTATCGCCGGCGTATTCTACCGCGTAACCTGTTCCGCCTGCAGCCGTTATCTGGCTGATGATGTACAGGATAATATCCTTTGCGCCAACACCAAACTGCAGCTTGCCGTTCACTTCTATCTTCATCCTTTTCGGACGGCTTTGAAGTAAACATTGCGTAGCCAGAACCTGCTCTACCTGCGAGGTGCCGATACCGAATGCGATAGCACCAAAAGCGCCATGTGTCGAGGTATGGCTGTCGCCGCAAACGTAAGTACCGCCCGGGCGGGTAATACCCAATTCCGGACCTATGATGTGCACAATACCCTGGTAAGGGTGACCCAAACCATAGAATTCGATACCGAATTCCTTACAGTTTTTGCCCAGCATATCCACCTGGTAACGCGAAAGCTCTTCCTTGATCGGCAAATGCTGATCCCAGGTAGGCACGTTATGGTCGGCAGTGGCTACGGTTTGTTTCGGGCGCAAAACTTTACGGCCCGCCTTACGCAAACCATCAAATGCCTGCGGACTTGTCACTTCGTGAATAAACTGTGTATCGATGTACAGTACATCCGGGAAACCTTCATTGCTGGTTACCACGTGCGCATCCCAGATTTTATCAAATAACGTCTTGCTCATATTTTTTTAATTGATTACACCGATGTTTTAAGTGATTACACCGATTATATTCATTATGTCATTGCGAGCGATAGCGCGGCAACCTCTTCGTTAGTGTTGGCGAAGAGGTTGCTTCGTCGTACCTCCTCGCAATGACAATTGTTTTTTAGCTTTCGCCTTTATCCTTTCAGCTTTCGCCTCAATTATGCTTCCACTACCTGGTTTTCAGGCCTTAAACTGCGTACAGTTTTGCCTGCCTGCCACATTTCGCTTTCACGCAGTTCTTTCAGTTCGGCATCCAGTTTCACGCGGTAATCCGGCTGGCTGTTCGAGTCGATAGAACGCTGTGATTCTTTGCCGGTTGCCACGCTGTTGTATAATTCTTCAAATACCGGTTTGGTCGCATCGCGGAACTTCTTCCACCAGTCCAAAGCTCCGCGCTGTGCGGTGGTTGAGCAATTGGCGTACATCCAGTCCATGCCATTTTCAGCTACCAATGGCATCAGCGATTGGGTTAGTTCTTCAACTGTTTCGTTGAATGCTTCTGAAGGCGAGTGGCCCTTGCTGCGCAACACATCGTACTGAGCGGCAAATACACCCTGGATACAGCCCATCAGCGTACCACGTTCGCCGGTTAAGTCGCTGAATACTTCCTTGCGGAAATCAGTTTCGAACAAATAACCGCTGCCTACAGCAATACCTAAAGCGATAACCCTGTCCTTAGCTTTGCCGGTTGCATCCTGGAAGATGGCGTAGCTTGAATTTAAGCCACGGCCCTGCAGGAACATGCGGCGCAGCGATGTGCCCGAGCCTTTTGGAGCTACCAGGAACACATCCACATCAGCAGGAGGGATAATGCCGGTTTGCTCTTTAAAGGTGATACCGAAACCATGAGAGAAGTACAGTGCCTTGCCGGCGGTCAAATGTTTTTTAACAGTTGGCCACAATTCTATTTGTGCGGCATCGCTCAGCAGGTAGCAAATAATGGTACCGCGTTCCAACGCTTCTTCAATCTCAAAAAGGGTTTCGCCCGGTACGAAGCCGTCGGCTACCGCTTTATCCCAGGTTTTTGAATTTTTACGCTGACCAACAATTACGTTGATACCGTTGTCTTTTTGATTGAGCGCCTGACCGGGACCCTGAACGCCATAGCCGATAACAGCTACAGTTTCGTTCTTTAATACTTCCTGTGCCTTTGCTAAAGGAAACTCTTCGCGGGTTACTACGTTCTCTTCAGTGCCGCCGAAATTTAGTTTTGCCATTGTTTTGCTTTTATTGATTACACCGGTGTTTGTTTGATTACACCGGTTTTATTGGTTCATTTGTTTACTTGTTCATTTTTGGTCATTAGTCATTGGTCATTAAGTCATTTTAACATTACAACTTTACAACCTTTCAACATTACAACTCTATTTCTTCACCACCAGCACAATGCCCGACGCCCAGCCCATTTTGGTTACTGCCAGGTCTTCCCGGTTATCCAAAATTGCTAATAAATTTGCCACTTTATCTGCATGACCATCGGGCCAGTTGGATTGGGGCAGCATATCGTCGATAATATAAAATCCGCCCGGGGCCAGCATGCCTAAAGTTTCTTCCAGCATCAGGTATTTGCCCGGCCAGGTATCCGCAAAAATAAAGCTGAACTTCATTTTTGCATTGTTCTTTATCCATTCGTTACCATCGGTACAGATCAGTTTCAGACGCCTGTCGACACCTAAATTTTCCTTGGCCACATTCAATAACGTTTCATCGTTATCCAATGATATCAGGGTTGACTCTTCATCCATCCCATCCAGTATCCAGGCTGTTGCCAACCCTGTGCCTGTACCCAGTTCCAAAAACTCACCCGACGGCTTTGATGCAGCCAGCGTCTTCAGCAGCGAACACGTCGATATTTCCGACATCTGCAAAAAGCCCAATGCCTCGGTAGCTTTTTTAATGCTATCGTAGGCTTTGGGGTGGGTTTGGATTACTGTTGATTCCACTGATTTTATTTATGATTACATCGATTCACTACTCACTATTCACCGTTCACTTCCTCACATCGTGAACACTTTATCCCCGTCGTTTAAAAATTCGTTCTCTATTACATCTTCACCCGGTTCCAAACGCTCAAACTCGCGGAGTTTGGAGTTGAAGCCTTCGCTGTCTTTTATAATGGCTACCCTGGCGCTGCGTACAAATTCTATCAGGCCGTAGGGCTGTAAGATATTGATAAGGTTGTCCGTTTCTTCGCGGTGACCAGTTGCTTCAAATACTGTATAATCCTTGCGGATAACAACAGCACGGGCGCCGTTTTCGCGCAGTAAACGCTCAACGCTCACCTTCTCAGCGATAACGTCGGTCGATAATTTATACAGGGCCAGTTCCTGCCAGATGACGTCCTCGTTGGTATGGTAATAAACCTTTAACACTTCCACCTGCTTCTCTATCTGGCGGCAAAGTTTGCGCACTACATCCTCTGTTTCAGTGATGACAATATTGAAGCGGTGAATACTATCCACTTCCGACGGCGATGTATTCAGGCTGTCGATATTGATCTTACGGCGTGTAAATATGATGGCTATGCGGTTAAGCAAGCCTATCTGGTTCTCGGTATATACCGTGATGTTAAATTCCTGTTTACCCTCTTGTTGTTCCATTTTTTATCCTTTATAAAGCCCCTCTCTTTTGGAGAGGGGTTTGGGGTGAGGCTTTATTTTAATCTTATCTCTGCAACGCTGCAACCCTGCGGTACCATCGGGAACACGTTGTTCTCCTTGGTTACCATTACTTCCAAAAGGTATGCGCCCTTGTGGTTCAGCATTTCATGTAAAGTGCCCGGCAAGTCCTTACGGTCCGAAATTGATTTACCACTGATGCCGTAAGCAGCGGCCAGCGCTACGAAGTTCGGGCTCTGCATATCCACAAAGGAATAGCGGCGTTCGTTAAACAGCTCCTGCCATTGGCGAACCATGCCCAGGAAACGATTGTTCAAGATGATGATCTTCACATCAACGTTATCCTGCATAATGGTACCCAGTTCCTGCAGGGTCATCTGGAAGCCGCCATCGCCGATAATGGCTACAATGGTTTTATCCGGCGCACCGAATTTGGCGCCCACAGCAGCCGGCAAGGCAAAGCCCATGGTACCCAAACCTCCGCTGGTTACGTTGCTGCGGGTGTTGTTAAATTTGGCATAACGACAGGCCACCATCTGATGCTGGCCTACGTCGGTTACGATAACTGCCTCGCCTTTGGTGATCTCGTTCAGTTGTTTGATCACCTCGCCCATGGTCATTTCGTCCGTGGTGGGGTTTAGTTCCTTTTGAATAACCTGATCCACTTCCTGTTTGGTATGGTCATGAAATTGCTGCAGCCATTCAGGGTATGTTTTCTGTTGAATAGCAGCCGTAAGCAAGGGCAACGTCTCTTTGCAATCGCCCCAAACCGGAACGGTGCTTTTTACATTCTTATCGATCTCGGCCGGGTCGATATCCAAATGGACTACCTTAGCCTGCTTGGCATATTTATCCAATCGGCCCGTAACCCGGTCGTCAAAACGCATACCGATGGCGATAAGTACATCGCATGAATTGGTCAGTACGTTAGGGCCGTAATTGCCGTGCATACCCAGCATACCTACGTTCAGCGGGTGATCGGTAGGGATAGCGCCTGCGCCTAAAACAGTCCATGCTGCGGGAATGCCTGATTTCTCGACGAAAGCCTGGAATTCTTTTTCGGCTCCGCCCAATATTACGCCCTGACCAAACAGGATGAACGGTTTTTTTGCCGAATTGACGAGCTCGGCCGCCTGTTGTATATATTGCTGGCGAACAATAGGCT
Organism: Mucilaginibacter sp.; assembly: GCF_035492695.1. Taxonomy (GTDB): domain Bacteria; phylum Bacteroidota; class Bacteroidia; order Sphingobacteriales; family Sphingobacteriaceae; genus Mucilaginibacter. The sequence goes on from NZ_DATJJC010000014.1 coordinate 11,708, forward strand.
TTGGCCTGTAACTGCGGATATGGTTACAAGGCGTATAACCTTTAAACTGAAATTTCTGTATCTGCGCGTTTTTGGTAATATCGATCAAAACCGGTCCGGGGCGACCGCTGCGGGCAATGTAGAATGCCTTCGCAATCACTTCGGGCAACTCGTTAGCGTCAGTTACCTGGTAGTTCCATTTGGTAACAGGGGTAGTGATGTTGATCACGTCTGTTTCCTGGAAAGCGTCGGTACCCAAAAGGTGCGCAAACACCTGGCCGGTGATACAAACCAAAGGTGTGCTGTCTATCTGTGCATCAGCCAAACCGGTTACCAGGTTGGTAGCGCCCGGACCACTGGTAGCAAATACCACGCCCACCTTACCCGATGTGCGTGCATAGCCTTGTCCCGCGTGGATGCCACCCTGCTCATGACGGACCAGGATATGCTGTAATTTATCACTATAATCATACAAGGCATCATAGATGGGCATAATAGCGCCCCCCGGATACCCGAATATTGTATCAACGCCTTCGGTTATCAGCGCCTCCAATAAGGCTACCGAACCTGAAACTTCAACCGCTGGCTTTGATTCTGACGGTTGTGATTTTATCTCACCGATTGTCTGTTGTGCAACTTCCATATCTCTATTTAATTTCGGATGTTCGATTTCGGATTTATTTGTCCTGGATCTAACCTTCCAACTTTACAACATTTAAACTTTTCAACGCCCCTGCGGGGCTAACACTCATCCGTTACACAACCTTCTGCAGCTGTACTAACGGTTTTTGCGTACTTGTACAATAATCCCTTTTTCGCCTTCAGTTCCGGCTGTTTCCATTCGCTTTTGCGTTGGGCCAGCTCCGCATCCGATATTTTCAGGTTGATGGTATTGTTGATGGCGTCTATTTCGATCATATCATCGTCTTTTACGATACCGATATTACCCCCGTCATACGCTTCGGGAGTAATGTGACCGACGACGAAGCCGTGCGTGCCCCCCGAAAACCGGCCATCCGTGATCAAAGCCACCGAAGCGCCAAGCCCGGCGCCGAAAATGGCGGAGGTTGGTTTTAGCATTTCGGGCATGCCCGGTGCGCCTTTTGGGCCGATGTTGCGGATAACCACCACATCGCCGGCACGGACATGTCCGCTTTCGATACCGTGGATCAGTTCGAACTCTCCGTCGAACACACGGGCAGGGCCTTCAAAGCGTTCGCCCTCTTTGCCTGATATTTTTGCTACCGAGCCGCCTGTTGCCAGGTTGCCGTATAATATCTGTAAGTGGCCTGTAGCTTTAATAGGCTTTTCAGCCGGCATAATTACTTTTTGAGTGCCAAAATCCAGGTCGGGGACACTTTCTAGGTTTTCGGCTAAGGTTTTCCCGGTAACGGTTAGGCAGCTGCCATCAAGCCAGCCTAATTTCAACAGGTATTTCATTACCGCAGGCACGCCGCCTACGTTATGCAGATCCTCCATAACGTATTTGCCGCTTGGCTTCATATCGGCCAGTACGGGTATGCGGTTACTTACCGACTGGAAATCGTCCTGCGTCAGTTTGATGCCCATGCTTTTTGCCATGGCTATCAAATGCAGTACCGCGTTGGTCGATCCGCCCAAAACCATGATAGTGACAATAGCATTTTCAAAAGCTGCTCGGGTCATGATGTCGGAGGGCTTAATGTCGCGCTCTAACAATATTTTGATGGCTTTGCCGGCGTCGCGGCATTCCTGTTTCTTCTCTTCGCTTAGTGCGGGGTTGCTGCTGCTGTAGGGCAGGCTCATGCCCAAAGCCTCGATAGCGGAGGCCATGGTATTGGCCGTATAGATACCGCCGCAGGCACCGGCGCTTGGGCAGGCATTTTTTACCACACCCATAAAATCTTCGGGCGTGATGTTGCCGGCTATCTTCTGGCCCAGGGCCTCGAACGCCGAAACGATGTTTAGGCCCTCGCCTTTATAATGACCGGGTTTGATGGTGCCACCGTATATCATGATAGAGGGGCGGTTCAATCGTGCCATGGCCATTACCGAGCCAGGCATGTTTTTATCACAGCCGGGCAGGGTTATCAGCCCGTCGTAATATTGCGCACCGCAAACTGCCTCTATCGAATCAGCTATTACATCGCGGCTCACCAGCGAGTAACGCATACCCTCGGTGCCCATGCTCATACCGTCGCTCACGCCGATGGTGTTGAATATCAGGCCCACCAGGCTTTCTTCCCAAATACCTTCCTTAACCAGCTTTGCCAGGTCGTTCAGGTGCATGTTGCAGGTATTGCCGTCGTAACCCATACTGGCCACGCCTACCTGTGCCTTTTTCATGTCGTCGTCTGTCAGCCCGATGCCGTAAAGCATGGCCTGTGCGGCCGGTTGTGTTGGGTCGCTGGTGAGGTGCTTGCTGTATTTGTTCAGTTCGGTAGCGGTGGTAGTATCCATTTTTATAAGTTGTATTAGTTGCAGAAGTTGTAAGGGTTATATTGGTTGGTTTTTGCAGCGTTTCAAACTGCCTTAACTGCTATCACAAATACAACCCGTTCAACTATTCCTAAGTTACCTACGCCCGTTCCAAGGCGCAATAGTTCAAAAAAATATTTTCTATTCGATATTTTATTTTGTTATTCTGATTTTATATTTTATTTATTCTGAATTTATATCAAATATCAGAATAAAATTATTATCATACTATACCAAAGTTAAAAACGGTTTTCGGTATGTATTTTATGCATGCATAGCAATGTCTCGATTTTCTGCCCGAAATGGGCATGCGACGGTAAAAATCCTGCAAAAAAAACGTCCGGGTGATGTGCTCGCCCGGACGTTTCTAAAAACAGGTTTTATATCCTTTACCGGTGCGGGCTCTTTTCGGGCAGCACAATAATCCGGGTGTTCAAAATTACAACGACAGCGCAAAGCGGGTTAATGTTATTAACCTCGTTTTTGTACCCTGTTTTATTGTAAGCCGACATCTGCTTTATCAATATTTTTTTCCTTTGGATGCAAGGTACGGGGTTAGAGGGGGAGTTGCAAGGATTATTTTGAGACCGGTGCCATCGGACTAAAGTGCGTTTTACCAGAAAATTGTCTTTAACGAAGCAACCGCTTCTTGCCATAAATCCTGGTAATGCTTGAATTCTGGTTCAGGCAAAAAATTCCAAAGATCGTGTTCAGTGAGGCAGTTTGCCCCTTACGGCGCCGTACACCCAGGTGCCGAAGATAGCGCTGAGGAGGGTGATACTAATGACCAGGAAGCCGCTGCCGATCTCGGCGTAAAGCGGACCCGGACAGGCGCCGGTGATTCCCCAGCCAAGGCCGAAAATGAGTCCGCCGATGACGTTGCCCCAGCTGAATTGTTTTTTGGGGATAGCAACATCCTGACCGCTAATGGTTTTTATTTTGAAGCGCTTAATGAGTATTACCGATACCATGCCTACCGCTATAGCGCTGCCTATGACACCATACATGTGAAAGCCCTGCAGGCGGAACATCTCCTGTATGCGGAACCACGATATAACCTCGGATTTTACCAGGATAATGCCAAATACGATGCCTATAAGCAAAAATTTTATGTTCTTCACGTCGTTACAGTTTAAGTAAGTAAGGCAGCAGCAGCCAGGTAGTAATGAAACCGCCTATCATAAAGCAGCAGGTAGCAATTACCGACGGCCATTGCAGGGTAGAGATGCCAAAAATAGAATGCCCCGACGTGCAGCCGTCCGCGTAACGGGTGCCAAAGCCGACCATAAAGCCGCCAACCACAATAAATACAAAGCCGCGCAGCGTTAGCAGTGCACCAAAGTTGAAGATATCGCCGGGCAGCAACCCGCTGAAATCCTTTATACCCTGCTGCTGTAGTATTGCGGTGGTTTTGGGGTTGATGTTCACCGGGGCGGGCTGCGAAAGCAGGTGCGCCGCTATAAAACCCCCGATGACAACCCCTGCCACAAAAACCAGGTTCCAGCTTTCGCTTTTCCAGTCGTATTTGAAAAAGGGGAGGCGTGCGGGTACACAGGCCGCGCAAATATGCCGCAGCGACGACGATATGCCGAACGGTTTATTGCCCAGCAGCAACATGGCGGGTACCATCAGGCCGATGAGCGGCCCGGCAATGTACCAGGGCCAGGGGTGTTTTATCAATTCCATCAATTGCGGTTGTTCGTTAAAGTGCCGTTGCTTTTACGGCGACGCTTGTGCGAAGTTACAGAAAAGCGGGTTGGCTCAGTTCAGTCCCCGCTTCCCAATAACCGGTTAACCAATCACCAATTAACCAATCACCAATTCCCCCAACGTTGATATGTTGAAAACCTGTGCAAAGGCGGGTTGGGGCTATTCGCTATTTTCGGGCGCTATGATCAAATCCTATGTCACAATTTTTGCGGCGGCGCTTTGCCTTTTATATTCGTGTAACCAGCCGCAGCCCGATGCGGCGCTGAAACGCCGCGCAGATAGTATCGAACTCCACAACAAAGCCCGCAAAATGGCGCTGGAGATGATGAAGCGCGCCGAGGACAGCACGGCCTATGCCGCCGGGCACCAGGTGGCGCGCACCGTCAAATCGTACGGGCCATGCCCCGCTTCAATAAAAACCTGTGCCGTGGTAAACGACCTGCGCGGGGGGAAAGCCATAATAATAACACTCAAAAATGTTTCGGCCAAAAAGATAGCTTCGGTTAAGCTGGCGTGGACGGTGTATAACAAAGCAGGCAAGGCCATTGGCAGCTCGGCCGGGATGGCGAAAAAGGAACTGGCGAAGGGCCGCACGGGGAGCTATTCGTGGGAGATAAACGCGCCGAGCGGTTTGCGCGGCAAGGCCTCGGTTGCCGGTATCTATTATAAGGACGGCACCAAGTGGCTGCCCGAGGGTTCGCAGGAGGATTGAGGAGAGAAGTCTGAAGTCGGAGGTCGGAAGTCTGAGGTCGACCTGATGGGCGGCAGACAGGAGTCTTGAGCCGGGGTATGACTTAAGACTAAGGACTCAGAACTCAGGACTTAAAGAGGGTTAACATGGTTTACACTTTTTTATGGGTGAAACCAATTAATGAACTGATTGTCAGTATGTTATTTCAAAACTCCCCCGAAAGGTGTTAACCATCATCTTTTGGTAAACCCTGCCGAAACACGAAGCATCCTCGCCAATACCGTCGGTGGGACGCCGCTATGGCGTAAAGGGCACATTACCAGTTATATAGATTATACACTAATACCTGCCTTAGTGTAGTTCCAGTTACCCTGGTGAACATCCGCGTTGCTTTCGAATTGATATACAGTGACTTACGGAAAGCTCACAACAGGCATTTTGGGTGCAATAAAAGCCAGCAATACCGCTTTGAAGCAACAAACGGCAAGATAAAGCAAAATGCTGTTTTTTTTGTGCGTTAATAGGCTTGGTGTATTGGAGTTTGGGTTGGGTGGAAAGTGGTGATGGGTTTGCGATGGTACACGATGGACGTAGACATGCGCGTGCAATAGCAACGGGTTTTAGTATATATGTAGTTAAAAACTACATGCATAATCGTCCGAAGTCTGGAGACTTCGGACAGCAGGCCTGCCCTTATACTCGCTCTAGGTTTGAGGGTGTTTTCACGGTATTTGATGGGTGTAAAAACCCATTTTTTATTTCTAAAAGGCCACTACATTAAATTAGGCTACATTCTTTAAAGGCTTGTTAATCAGTCCACTATCAAGCTATATGATTTTTACCCTGTTATATGTAGGTTTATGACATAACATCCCCTCTTTAATGCTATTGCGTATGAGTATAAACATGCTAAGTTTTATAGTTGGCCTTATTGGTTTAGCAAGTCCGTTTATTAACGAATGGGTTATTCAACCATATCGGTTCAAAAGAGACAAGGGGCGAAGGATAGCAGGTTCTTATTATGCGGTCTGGCATACCAATACACAAAATCCACCCCAAACCTGGGAAAGTTGTAAAATATCCCAAAGGGGGAAGAAAATAACCTACAAGTCTTTGAATAATGAACACGGGTTCGACTATGAATTGAAAGGTGAAATAATGGGAAATATCATATCGGGTCACTGGCAATCTAAGCTGCCAAACGAAAATGTTAGTGGTGGCGCTATCTTGTATTGCACGACAAGGGGACATATTGTAGGATTTTGGGTTGGCCATTGCAAAAAGAATGGTGTTACCTGGGGCTATTGGGGGATTTCTACTGACAAGAAAGCTTTAAAAAAATTTGTAAATCATATGCAGACTAAGCTAAGCTTTACAAGCATTGATATGGAACACCTTTTTGATTAACCATTATAAGTACAACTCAAATGAAAAAGATCATTTATAACATGGCAGCTACGCGGGATACAGTTATCCTGTCAATTTTGAGAATTAGTTTAGGTCTTGTAATGCTCCCGCATGGGGCACAGCAATTATTGGGCTTATTCGATGGATATGGATTCACGGGCTCGACAAATTATTATACCCAGCATATGGGCATACCCATGTTTATTGCTGTGCTTGTAGTTCTTGGTCAAAGCATCGGCTCTGTTTTATTGATTCTTGGATTATTTAGCAGGTTCGCGGCCTTTGGCATTATTATAATAATGATAGGTGCAGTATTTATGGTACACCTCTCTAACGGCTTTTTTATGAATTGGTACGGTACACAGAAAGGCGAGGGCTTTGAATACTTCATTTTGCTTTTCGGTGTTGCGGTGCCAATTCTTATTTATGGCAGTGGTAAATACTCTATTGACCGATTTATTCAGGGCAAGCTTGAAAATAATTAGACAATTGATACAAGCCCTTATACTCGCGCTAGGTCGGGTTTTTAACATATCTAAATATTAAATATCATGAAAGTCTTTCTAAGTTGGTCGAAATTACGTAGCCAAAAAGTTGCTGAACTCTTAAATAGTTGGATCCCTTGTATTTTACAATCCGTTGAACCTTGGATATCAAGCCAAAACATTGAAGATGGTGAACTTTGGTTTAACGCAATCCAAACACAAGTATCAGAAATAATCAATGGGATCATCTGTCTAACCAAAGAAAATAAAGACCAACCATGGATATTATTTGAAGCCGGAGGTTTAGCAAAAGGATTAGAAAAGAGTCGAATTTATGTATTGTTAATTGATTTGGTACCTGATGATATATTATTAAGCCCATTATCGGCGTTTAACCAAACTAAACCGAATAAAACGGGCCTCAAAAAATTGATGCATGTAATTAATAATAGAACATCCAAACCTGTCAGTACAGAAATTCTTGACCAAGTTTTTGAGAAGTTTTGGCCAGATTTCGAAGAAAAATTAAAAGAGATAATTACCGAGACCGAAATAGCGGCGTCTACGACTAAGAAGCCAGTGAAAGAAGAGGTTAGTGCGGACATTCTAGCAGAGTTGTTAAAAAGCATTCGGAACTTAGAAACGAACGTAAATTCGATAAGGAATGCTAATATGCATGTCGAGACAATCAAAACCGAGCGGGCCATTTCTTCGCCAATTTCCTCTTTAAGAATCAAGCGACATATTAATAAGTTCTTGAACGCGACAACGACGGAGAAAGAGCACCTTAATGAAAATAAAGCTCAACTTTATGATTACATTAAGGCACGAAACCCTGATTCTGTATTACTTAGATCTAGATTTGAAAGAGTCTTGGAAGATTACGTTAAGGAAAGAGACGATCTGTAGCTTGTTGACAGAAGTGTTCATTGCTCGTTGTGAGGAACTCTAAATTTGTTGGTAATTTAACCTTAGAATACTAAACCATAATCCACCATGAACCCCGCCTGCCCAGCGGGCAGGCATAAATCGCCCCAGCCACACCCCACAAAAAAGCCCGGACAATTTCTCGCCCAGGCTTTACTGTTAAACAATGTTATATTTTGCGTTACTGTCGCGGCGTAATGCCTTCGGCCAGTACTACGATGTGGTTATTGAGGTTTTCCACCACGCCGCCCTGTATCATAAATACTTCTTCCTTGCCGCCGCCGCGTACGGTTAGCTTGCCATCTTCCAGCGTGGAGATGATAGGCGCGTGGTGCGGCAATATCTCGAAACCGCCCATGGTGCCGGGCAGGCTAACGGAGGTTACTTCGCCTTCGTAAACTTTTTTATCGGGAGTGAGGATCTCTAAAGTCATGTTTGTTATTAGTCAATGGTCAATAGTCAATGGTCAATGGTTTTTATTCACTATTGACCATTCACCATTCACTTTATGCGTTAGCTTCAGCTAAAAGCTTTTTACCTTTCTCAATAGCATCTTCAATGCTGCCAACCAGGTTGAACGCTGCTTCGGGATATTCGTCCACTTCGCCGTCCATGATCATGTTGAAGCCTTTGATGGTGTCCTTAATGTCAACCAGTACGCCTTTCAAACCGGTGAACTGCTCGGCTACGTGGAACGGCTGGCTCAGGAAACGCTGTACACGGCGTGCACGCGATACCACCAGCTTATCCTCTTCCGAAAGCTCGTCCATACCCAAAATGGCGATGATATCCTGTAGCTCCTTGTAGCGCTGCAAAGTTTCCTTTACGCGCTGTGCGCAGTTGTAATGCTCGTCGCCCAGTACAGCGGCGCTCAGGATACGCGAGGTTGAATCCAATGGGTCAACCGCAGGATAGATACCTAACTCGGCTATCTTACGCGAAAGTACGGTAGTAGCATCTAAGTGGGCGAAGGTTGTAGCTGGTGCAGGGTCAGTCAAGTCATCCGCAGGTACGTAAACGGCCTGTACAGAAGTAATTGAACCACGTTTTGTTGAAGTAATACGCTCCTGCATGCCACCCATCTCGGTTGCCAGTGTTGGCTGGTAACCTACCGCCGAAGGCATACGGCCCAGTAACGCCGATACTTCGGAACCTGCCTGTGTAAAGCGGAAGATGTTATCAACGAAGAACAGAATGTCGCGGCCTTTGCCAGTGCCGTCACCATCACGGAAATATTCAGCGACGGTCAGCCCAGACAACGCC
>NZ_DATJJC010000015.1:0-219568 GCF_035492695.1 Mucilaginibacter sp.
GTAGTTTCGGAACGTTTACCGTTTACGGTAATACGTAGATAAATCGGCACCAGGCCGGCTTGATAGTTTTTTGGCTTTTTTAAATAAAAAAGCAAGCTGAAATTAGTTTTCATAATGTTTTAAGCATTAAAAAGTGAAACAAAATTAAGCTTGCAATCACATCTGTACAAGATGTTCAAAATTTGAACATATTGATTATCAAATAGATATGTCGTTTTGGTGAGTAAGGAACTTTTAAAACTTACTCACCGAATTACGCTCCTTTTTATTGCGAATTGGTGAATAATATAGCCATTTGACTAAAAAACAAAAGCCTGCAATCATTTGATTTGCAGGCTTTTAGTCTGTTTTAACATTGAACTTAGTGGAGCCGGAGGGATTCGAACCCTCGTCCAAACATGGTATAAGGTAAGCTTTCTACATGCTTAGCCCTGTTAGGTTGTCGGGAAGGGGAAGGTCAGTGGCTCACCTGTACCGTCTTCCTTAGGTGCTTTATCTTACCCGCTTATCGCACCGCCAGCGGGCCAGTTCCATTTTTCGATGCCCCGGTTGCCGGTCCAATGAAACGGAGAACCGGCGGGACAAAGGCTATGCTAATTCTAAATTAGGCAGCCAAGGCGTAGTTATTTTCGCCATTTGTAAGTTTGAGCGTTCAGATTATAGCGCTAATTCACCCAACGCGCTGCATGCTTACCTACTTATCTCCATCCTGTCAATTCCGGTCGACCCCATTATTGGAGTTGGCAGTTTTGAGTTGCCAGTTTGCAGTTAAGGTTACAAATTTACTTAAATAATGCCAACTACGCACTGAAAACCGCGAACTATTTACTGCTCACTGCTAACTGTGAACTGCCTACTGTTCTTCCCGGGTAAACTTTCAAGGCTTCGTCCAAACAAGCCATCGCTTTCTCCAGGTCTTCGTTATTCAATACGTAAGCCATACGCACTTCGTTTTGCCCTGCGCCGGGCGTACTGTAAAACCCGGTTGCCGGCGCCATCATTACGGTTTGATTATTATAGCTGAAATCCTCCAGCATCCATTGGCAAAACTTATCGGCGTTGTCTATCGGCAGTTGCGCCACCACATAGAAAGCGCCGCCCGGGTTAGGGCAAAAAACACCTTCCATTTTATTCAGCGCACTTACCAAAGTATCCCGGCGATGGGTATATTCCTTATTTACAGCTTCGAAATAACTGTCTGGAGTATCTACTGCAGCAGCGCCGGCAATTTGCTCTACCATACCCGGGCTAAGCCTTGCCTGGGCAAATTTCAGCCCGGCATTCCATATCTCCTTGTTTTTGGTTATCAGGCAGCCCAGCCGTGCACCGCAGGCGCTGTAACGCTTGCTTACCGTGTCCATCACTACCACATTCTGTTCCAGGCCATCCAGGTGCATCGGTGATATGAATGACCGCCCATCATAACAAAACTCGCGATATGCCTCGTCCGAGAATATATAAAGATCATGCTTCAGCGCCAGTTCCTTTAGCTCATCCAGCTCTTCTTTCGAATACAGGTAACCCGTCGGGTTATTCGGGTTGCAGATGATGATGGCTTTGGTCCGGTCCGTTATCAGCTTTTCAAATTCGCTGATAGGGGGGAGCGCAAACCCGTTTTCGATATAGGAAAGGATAGGTTTTACCACGATATCGCTCTGGCAGGCAAACCCGTTATAGTTGGCATAAAATGGTTCGGGAATGATCACCTCGTCACCCGGGTCTAGGCAAGTCATCATGGCTATGGTAATAGCTTCGGAACCGCCGGTGGTTACCAGGATGTTATCAGGCGTAATATTATAGCCCAGTTTATTGTAGTATTCGGTTAGTTTTTTACGATAAACCAAAGTGCCTTCCGAAGCCGTGTAGGCCCAAACCTTAAAGTCGATGTTTTTGATGGCATTCAGCATACCTTCAGGTGTCTCAATATCCGGCTGACCAATATTAAGATGGTACACTTTTTTACCGTCCAGCTTAGCCTTATCGGCAAACGGCGTTAGCTTACGTATAGGCGAGGCCGGCATGTGCAGCCCCTTTTTTGAAATTTTTGGCATGCTGCAAAATTAGTAAAGATATTTTGAAGTCTGCCTTTTTGCAGAAGGGTTAATCTAACAGTCAGCGTTTTAATTTCCACCGGTGATCTTCACCCCGTCTTGTATCGCATTTTCCAGCACATCGACGTTTATATCTTTTAAACTTTTGAACTTAATGCAATACCCTGTCACGCTGGCTTTGCCCAGTTCTTTTCCATAGGTTTGGGCTAAGTATGTTTTATCGGGGATACCAAGAACATAAACAGAGATGCCGGTTGTGTTGGCACTCAGCCCTATTTGGAAAAACTCCCTGGTTTTCCCATCAGCATATTTTATTGTGTATGAACCATAACCAGCATTAGGGTTGCTAACAACTTTGCCTTCGCTGTTTTTTCCATCTTCAAACCATAATTTACATCCGGGCAGCGCTTGCAATATGCGTTTGTGTAATGCCTGCATATCGATGCGCTTTGGCTCAGGCTGACTGTTAATATAGGTTTCGATTTGTTGTTGTGCATCCATATTGCATATTGATGTATAGGTTACTTATCGTGTCTTTTCGAATTTCGCTATATTTTTAATCATACCCTAACACTTTTTTGAGTTCGTCATTCAAAATCGGGCATCATCTGCAATTGATCAGCAACTGCTCAAAAATAAAAAGAGCCCCGGTTACCCGAAGCTCTGTAAATATTCTTTTCAAATACCATCTTTTCAGAATGGTTAGGTCCTCCAGCCCCTTAATTGGTGCCCGTACCTGTCGTCGCTTTCGCGATAACTTCGCCCACGATATTCAAATATTTTTCGGGCGTTTTCGCATTCGATTTTACGACAATGGTTTTATTGAACGGCATTGCTGCTGCAGCGTTGTAAGTGATCTTGATAACCCCTTTTTCACCGGGCTTTACCGGTGTCTTAGTGTAATCAGCTATCGTACAGCCACATGTTGGTCGCACTTCGGCTAAAATGAGCGGTGCGGTGCCAACATTGGTAAACACAAACTCGGTAGTAACAGGGGTGCCCTGCGGAATTTTACCAAAATCATGTTTTTCCTCGTTGAATTTAAATTCAGCCTTTTCATTATCTTGCGCCGAAGCGGTACCCGATGTAAGGGCGAAACCCATTACAACGGCACATAGTAATATTAATCTTTTCATATAGTTGTATTGATTATTACAAATATAAAAGGTTTAATGTAAATATAAAACTATTAGTTAAACGACGGGTTTTGTGTGCGGGGTATGACAAATACAAAATAGAATTTTATAATTTTGCCTTCTAATCCAAATATTATATGCCAGAAACTGCAATAAGCACTACCAGCAAATTCAATGCGGCTGAACTCAGTTTTGATGATTTTCAGAAGATCGTTATCAACGATTACCGCATAGGGTACGAAAGCCGTCAGGCCAGTTTACTGGGCAGGCGCGAAGTACTTACAGGTAAGGCGAAATTTGGCATTTTTGGCGATGGTAAAGAGGTTGCGCAACTGGCTATGGCTAAGGCATTTCGGCCGGGTGACTGGCGCGCGGGTTATTACCGCGACCAAACCTTTATGTTTGCTACGGGGATGAGTAACCTGAAGGAATTTTTTGCTCAGTTGTATGCGCATCCTGACATCGAAAAGGATCCTGCTTCGGCAGGGCGACAAATGAATTGCCACTATGCCACCCGCTATGTGAACGACGATGGCACCTGGGCAAACCAGGCTGGGACACTGAACTGCGCGGCTGACATTTCAACCACCGGCGGTCATATGCCCCGCTTGCTTGGTTTGGCTTATGCGTCAAAACTATACCGCCAAAATAAGGAACTGGAATACCTGAAACAGTTTTCTGTCAATGGTAACGAGGTTGCTTTTGGTACCATAGGCAACGGGGCGACCTCGGAGGGCCTGTTTTTTGAAACCTTTAATGCCGCCGGCGTATTGCAGGTACCTATGGCCATTTCCATTTGGGACGATGCTTATGCTATCTCCGTACCGGCCAGTTTGCAAACGACTAAGGAGGACATATCTGAAATATTAAAAGGTTTCCAGCGCGAGCAGGGTACTAACGGCTACGAGATATTTAAAGTGCGCGGATGGGATTATGTGGCCCTTTGCGAAACTTATGAGCGCGCTGTGGAGTTATGCCGGACCGAACATGTGCCGGTGTTGATCCACGTTACTGAAATGACTCAGCCCCAGGGACATTCCACGTCAGGGTCGCATGAACGTTATAAGTCAAAAGCGCGCCTGGGGTGGGAACATGAACACGATTGCCTGCTGCAAATGCGCAGGTGGATGATCGAATCGGCTATAACAACCGAAGAGGAAATGGCCGAACTGGAAGCCGCGGCAAAAAAATATGTTCGCGAATGCCAAAAGGAAGCCTGGAACGACTTGCTGGCTGAGGTAAATATTGAACTGAACCAGGTAGCCGGCCTGATACAGGAACTTGCAAATGAAAGCCTGGCAGGTGATGTGCTTAAAACAATAGTTTCCGAACTAAAATCAGTGGTCGACCCGGGGCGAAAAGATGTAATCGCTGCAGGGCGGAAAGCCTTGCGGCTGACCGTGAAAGAAAAGCTATACGCCAGGCAGGCTTTGATAAACTGGCTTAAACTGGAAGACGATCGGAACAACGAGCGTTTCAACTCAAAACTATTTACCGGCACGCTGCAATCGCCGCTGAATATTCCGGCAGTGCCTGCGCAATATGAAACTGATGCGAAGTCGATTGACGGACGTGAAGTGCTGAATGCTTGTTTCGACGCTAATTTCGAACGGGATAAAAGCATAGTAGCTTTTGGCGAGGATGTAGGCGCCATAGGCGATGTAAACCAGGGGTTCGCCGGGTTGCAAAGTAAGTACGGCGACCTGCGTATTTCAGATACCGGCATACGCGAAGCAACCATTATAGGGCAGGGCGTGGGCCTGGCAATGCGCGGTCTGCGGCCGATCGCCGAGATACAATACCTCGACTACCTTTTATATTCCATAACTGTTTTAAGTGATGACCTGGCAACCCTAAGCTACCGCACACGCGGCGGCCAAAAGGCGCCCGTTATAGTACGCACCCGCGGTCACAGGCTTGAAGGGATATGGCACTCTGGTTCGCCATTGGGTATGATACTGAACTCGATGCGTGGTATGCACATTTGTGTGCCACGAAACATGACACAGGCCGCCGGTTTGTATAATACGCTACTCCGCGGCGACGAGCCGGCTTTGGTGATCGAATCACTGAATGGCTACCGCCTGAAGGAAAAATTGCCGGCCAATGTCGGCGAGTTTACTGTTCCCCTCGGGCATGCTGAAGTATTGCGCGAAGGCGCCGATGTAACAGTGGTATCTTACGGCTCAACCCTCCGTATAGTGCAGGAAGCAGCCGATGAACTGGAAAGCATCGGTATTGACATCGAAGTGATCGACCCTCAAACATTATATCCTTTCGATAGCCAGAAGGTTTGCCTTACTTCGCTAAAGAAAACCAACAAGCTGCTGGTGGTGGATGAGGACGTGCCCGGTGGAGGCTCAGCTTACATTTTGCAAAAGATACTGGAACATCAGCAAGGCTATTATTCACTTGATGCCCAGCCACGCACACTCTCGGCCAAAGAGCACCGCCCGCCGTACGGCACCGACGGAGACTATTTTAGCAAACCATCTGCCGACGATATCGTGGAAGCAGTTTACGCTATTATGCACGAGGCGAACCCCGCGAAATATCCGGAGCTGTATTAATTATTGAATTAGTGATTTAACGAATTATTGATCTTTGTTTCAATAGGGCATTATTTTTCTAATTTCGCCATTCTTTTGAAACACCCTGTTCTTCTTCTCTATGGACAATATTTTCGCTATCATATCCAATATCATCACATCCCGCCGCAGCACCAAGCCGGCCGTGATGAATGGCAAAAAAGCCTCTGACGAACAGGTAAAGTCGTTGTTAGAGTTAGCCGACTGGGCGCCTACCCACGGATACACCGAACCGTGGCGTTTTACGGTTTATTCTAACCCGCCTGCGTTTTGCCACCAGCACGCTGAACTTTATAAGCAAAGCATTGAGCCGGAGAATTTTGCTGAAGGGGTTTACAACAACCTGTATACCCAGGGCGACAAAGCATCTCACATTATTATCGTTACCATGAAGCGCGGCGGTTTGCCCAAAATACCGGTTATTGAAGAAATGGAAGCAGCTGCATGTGCTGTGCAAAATATCCTGCTTGGCGCTACTGCCCTGGGTATGGCCTCGTTCTGGAGTACTGGCGGTATGGCGCTAAGGCCACCGATGAAAGATTTTCTTCATTTGGGCCAGGATGACCACGTAGTTGGGGTTATCTATCTCGGCTATACCGATCAGCATACAGAAGGCAGCAGGAACACGCCTCTTGACGAAAAAATCATTTGGTTCAAATAATTCCCCAACAAAAGCGTTTCTTTTTCGTACAAGCTATTAAACGGGCTAAAGTTAATATTAATGTAAATTAATTAACTAAAAGTTGAAATAATCTTAAATAAAGATTTTGTTTTCTTAGTTAATTTTTTACATTTGTGATAACTGTTGTTTATAACCTGATTAATTACAGCCGGTTAGCCGTTTTAATTGATTAAACGTAAAGCAAAGGAAAAGGAAAAGATGAAGAAACGTTTCTCGTGGGTGACCTGTATCTTGTTACTACTCTCAATTACTATTATTAGCTGGAAGGCTGAATCGATTACCAAACACCGCGACAGAACGCACCTGGTTAAGTTTCACAAAGGCAGATCGGCAAGGGAGCTGTTCTCACAATATGTTGAAGACATTTACAACACAGCAGAGTTACACCAGGCTGGTTTGGATTACAGCGTTTTTCAAAAAGCCATAACCGGCTATTTTAACCTCAAAGCTTCGGACGATGTGCCCCAAACCAGTACGGTGCTTACTATTGTCGACCTGGCAAAATCAAGCACTACCAAACGTATGTGGATAATCGACCTGTTGGATAAGGATCTTTTGTTGCATACCTGGGTTGCCCACGGTAATGGAAGCGGCGATGATATGCCACAATATTTCTCCAATCAGAACGACTCGCATGCCAGCAGCCTTGGTTTTTATATCACCAACGGCATTTACAATGGCAAACACGGCCAGTCGCTTAAACTGGATGGCATGGATGCTGGTTTTAATGATAACGCCCGTTCGCGAGGCATTGTAGTTCACGGCGCAAAGTATGTTTCGGAAGGTACCATCAACGCGCTTGGCCGTTTGGGCAGGAGCGAAGGCTGCCCCGCAGTATCCAGCAAACTCATCAAAAAAGTTATAGCCAATATAAAAGGTAAAACGGTGTTTTTCATCAACGGCAACGACGACTCGTATAACTCAAAGTACCTGGATGAAACGGCTGCGGCCAGGTATGTTTACCCGGGAATAGACGGTAACCAGGCAGAGAACGCGAGTTTGTAATCCGATAGTGAATGGTGAATAGTCAATATTGAGCGGTTATCAATTAATTCACCATTCACTACTAACCATTCACCATCTTCACATATTCCCGTAAAGAAATTTCTTCATGTGGTCGTACAGCACAATATCCTGCCCATACACATCGCGCCTGAATTGAAGTTTGCCATCCTGGTCGGCCCAGCAGGTTACGTAGGTAATATAAACCGGCACCTTTGGCCTTAATCCAATATCCTGCGGGGTAGGGTCATCCTCCTGCATATCTTTGGCTATCAGGTTATAGCGTGTAGTATCGCGAAACAGGCTGTGCGCCAGGTCGAGTGGTTTTTCCAGCCGGACACAGCCGTGGCTTACGGCTCTCATCGAATAATGGAAAGCGTCTTTAGCGGGGGTGTCGTGCAGGTAAACACTGCTGCGGTTATCAAACAGGAATTTGATCTTTCCCAGGGAGTTTTGCTCACCCGGCTGCTGCTTAAACTCGTACTCATCCTTTCTCGGGTCAACTTTTGACCAGTCGATGGTTTCAGGATCTTTTACAAGCTTATCGTTATGGTACACATTGATCCCTTTATTGCTTAGATAATAAGGGTCGTCGGCGGCCTGCACGATGATTTCTTTGGTTGCTATGCTGCGCGGGATGTTCCAAACAGGGTTCACTTCAACGCTATGTATAACGCTGTATAGTAAAGGCGTTTCGTGCGGAAAGGGTTTATCCTCTTTGCAGGTATCGTTATAGTTTTCGAGCGAATTAAGGTATTGTTTGTTGCGCCCCTCGCCAACGCAAACCTTCATACCCAAAACCGATTTTCCGCTGTCCATCACATCTAAATGAAAGTCGGGAATATTCACATAAACGTAACGGCTCTCCGCTGGTTTGTTCTTCCAGCGCAGGCGCTCCATGTTTACCAGCAATATACGGCGGGTTTCTTCTTTACTCATTTTGTTTGCCACGAAACCATCCAGGTAGGCTTTCTGCAGTGCCACGTACTCAGGGCTCTTTGGCTGTATGCTGTCCAGGTAAGCGTGCATATCTTCGATATGAAAAACCCTGCCCATGGAAAGGCTGTCCGGCCTGGCTGTTTTGATAAAATAGCGCGAATAGAGTTTTTTAGGGTTCATAACGCCAAACTGCAGGTCGCCGGAGTAATTGATAAGCGAGTTTGCCAGCGCTATTTCCAGCTTTGCCATAGCATAATACGCTTCGCGGGTGGTTTTTATCGAACTTTTCGCCGCTTTGAAGCGGCTAACCATCGCCGTAAGATGATCGGGCTTAAATAGTTTTGGATCGAGGCCGTGTTCGTTCACCTTCCTGTAGTAGTTCACCATTGTTTCCACATCGCCGTTCCACAGGTGGTTCAGCACGAAGACCGGTTCATACCCATTGGATGCATAATATTGGCTCATAAAGTCGGGGTTCGACATTTTTGAGCGGTTTACAACCAACACTTTTTTAAATACTGCCGCAAACTCCTCAGGGTTAGCATCTTTAAACGCCGGGTTATGGGTGTGCTTATACAGCGCTTGCCCCATTTCGCTGCGTTTCTTTTTACAACTGTTGATAGTGACTATCAAAAAACCGGACAGCAATGCCAATGCGAAGAATAAGGTTTTGGGGGATCGGCCCGGTATTGTCATATATAATATTCTCTCTTTAAGCTTTTGTTGTTCGTTATTAACCATTACAATATAACAATTTTACGGTAATTTTGATGGCAGCAAGTGAACATTTAAGCGGCGCGAATTTAGTTATATTGAATTTGCGCGGAAAGTTTTACCTGTTATTTTTTTATTAAGACATCAGCAACTATTGGAAACAGAAAAGAAACCCGAAGTTTGGTTACGTGGCCCAGTACCGGGTATCCCGGCATTATTGCAGCCCGTTGCCCACACATTGCTGCAATCCCGCGAGGAAGTTAATGCGATGATGGTGGATTTTCCAGAAGTGTTCCTTTGGATAAAACCGTCGGGTATGGCGTGCCCTGCTTTTCATTTGCAGCATCTTGCCGGTGTGCTTGACCGGCTTTTTACCTATGCACGCGGCGAGGCGCTGACCGACGAACAGCGTGGCGACCTGATAACCGAGGGCAAGGAAGCCGCCAATAACCTGGATATGGAGGGGTTGCTCGACCGCTTTAACAAACAGGTTGATAAAGCATTGGCACAACTCGCCGGTACGGACGAGAGCACGCTGACCGAAGTACGCGGAGTAGGGCGTATGCAGATACCGTCCACGGTTATCGGCCTGCTTACACACGCTGCCGAACACACCATGCGGCACACCGGCCAGCTTTTAGTTACAGTTAGAGTTTTGCAAAACTAAAATATTCGTTATCTTAGTTTTATAAACCTGTAATCCTTTGAAAAAGCATCTGTATTTATACAGTTATGTGTTGTCGTACCTGGTGGTGTTTTCGCTCCTTTGTGTGCATATCCGCGCCTTTGCCCAGGCAACGCCTTCACAATCACGATTGGTTACACTGACGGCGCATTCGGATAGCGTCGCCAAAATATCACAAGCCGAAAAGCTCTACCTGCAAACCGATAAGCCGGATTACGTTACAGGGGATACACTCTGGTTCAAAGCTTATATATTCAATGCACCTACTTTTTTACTGTCGGCCCAAAGCGGCATCCTGCATATCGACATCGCCGCCGACAGCAACCGGGTTGTGAAGCAATATATTTTCGCTGTTGGCAGCGGCCTTGGGTGGGGCGATATACCTTTAAACGAAAAAGACTATAAAGCCGGGGACTATACCCTGCGGGCCTACACCAACTGGATGCGTAATTTTTCGGAAGATGTATTTTTTTATCAGCATTTCAGGGTAGCCGGCATCGGTGAAAATAACTGGCTGATCAACAGTAAAATAAGCGTGAATACAACCGCTCACGTACGGGCCCAGCTGCAATTAACAGATGTAAACAAAAACCCTGTCGCCGATTCGTTGCTTCAGTTGAAGATCATTGCGGGTAAAAAGACGCTTTATAAACAAGTCTTAAAAACGGATAACACCGGGCTGCTCGATGTGAATTTTCTGTTGCCGGATAAGGCGGTAAACCCGCAAATACAGATCGAAAACCCGGGTAAAACGCATAAAGCCTTTGTCCCCGTCACAACCGGGGCGACGGGCAACATCGACCTGCAATTTATGCCGGAAAGCGGAAGCCTTATCGCCGGACTGAATACGAAAGTTGCTTTTAAGGGGGTAGGTGAAGACGGAAGAGAAAAAGATGTGACAGGTATGATAGTAGACAAGACGGGTAAACAGGTTGCCTCCTTTGCCTCAACCCATAACGGAATGGGTAGTTTCGAAATGCTTCCAAAGGATGGGGAGACCTATACGGCCCGAATTACCCAGTCACCGGGATTAACAAAAGATTATGCCTTGCCTGTAGTAACATCTTCGGGAACTTCCCTGCACCTTGAAAACCCGATGGACAGTGATTCGATTGAAGTAGCGATTTCTGCAACCGGCGACCTTGCCCGGTCCGGCAATCAATATTTTTTAATAGCGAAAGCAAGGGGAGTAGTATGCTATGCAGCAGCTTTCAATTTCGAAAAGGGAACGATTATAAGGCACCGCATATCCAAAAATTTGTTTCCGTCGGGCATCACGCACTTTATCCTCACTAAATCCGAAGGACAGCCGCTGAACGAGCGGCTTGTTTTTATCGACCATCACGACGGTCTGCACATAGAGATAGAACCGGGACAGGAAACCTATGCACCCAAAGACAGCATCGCCCTGCATCTTAAGATCACTAACACACTTGGCCAACCCGTTTCCGGGAATTTCTCAATGGCAGTAACCGACAACGCCCAGGTAAAAGCAGACACCTCGAACAACATCCTTACCCGGATGCTGCTGACTTCCGATCTGAAGGGATATGTGGAAAATGCGAATTGGTACTTTAAAAATGATACATCGAATTGGGAAGCGCTCGATAACCTGCTGCTTACGCAGGGTTGGGTAAGTTATGAGCCGGTTAACACAGCAATGCCTTTCGCGGCAGAAAAAGAATATACCATAAGCGGGAAAGTAAAGAACGTTCTTGGCGCGGCGCTGAAGAAATCCCCTGTGGTATTGCTTTCTAAATCGCCCGCCATAGTGATGGACACGGTGACAGATAACCAGGGCCGGTTTTTATTTAACAAATTCCCCCGGGTCGATACAGCTATTTTTATCCTACAGGCCCGTACCAGGCACGGTAAAAGTTTTAATGTGAATATTGATATGGATGAGTTTGTGCCGCCTGTTTTTGCCGCGCCAAAAACACCATTGCTAATACCCTGGTATGTGAATGCCGATACCACATGGTTAACGCGGTTTAAGAATACCATCCAAATGCGGCAGCAGGAGTTTAACCCGGGTGGCGGTAAAATGCTGAAGGAAGTAAAGATCGTCGCCAAAAAAACAGTAAAAGGTTCACAAAACCTCAATGGCTCTGGTAATGCTGATATTGTGGTGGATGAAAAAGAACTGGAAGCTGCGGGTAAGAAAACCTGGCTTCAATTGTGCGAAGAAAAAATACCGGGTTTTTATGGAGTTATTGTTCTTGACAAGAATTATAGTCCTGTTTGGGTTTACCGGGTAAATTATAAGAATGTTGTCCTTGTTGTTAACGGCGTAATGTTATCACGTGTTTTGCCGCCGGGTTACCGGATTAAAGACTTCCTGAATGTCCATAATGCTGAAGATATTAAAGGTATTGAAGTAAACGCATCGCCCAAATACGTCGGAAATTATATGAGGAGATTTTATCCTTCTGATATTATAGATCCTGATATGCTGGCCTTTGTCGAGATCACTACGCGGTCGGGCGACTTTAAAATGGAATTCACCCCCGGAACTTACTTGTGTAAGCCACTTGCCCTAAGCTGGCCCAGGCAATTTTATAAGCCGAAATACAAGTTGAACGATACATCACGCATGGCCGATCTGCGGTCAACTATAGACTGGGAGCCTAATATCCACACTGATACCCAAGGTGAAGCAACCGTTACTTTTTACGCTGGGACCGAGCCACGTACCTATACCATTATTGCCGAGGGAACGGATATGAACGGTAATATAGGTACGGTGAGGCGAAAATTGACTATTGTAAAGCGGGAAGCTAGTGCCAAATCAAAATAAGCTAAGCACGTTCAGCGCATCTTTTAAATTGTTGGAACGATGGGTAGATGCTTCCCCGTGATATCTGCCCGTTGGGTCAAATAAAAAAGTATCGATACCCAAACTTAAAGCTGCTTTGATCTCCGAGTCCGGGTCGTCGCCAATGATCAGCAGGTCCTGCGGTGTGTAACCATATTTCTCCATGATTCCGGCAAACACGTCCTTTTTGGTTTTATTGCTCACATCCGGGTCCACGACGACAATCTCCGTGAAATCATTTTCGATCCCCAATTGCCGCACCTTGCTGTATTGTAATTTCAGATACCCGGTTGTTACCAGGTATTTGTCGAACGATATTTTCCTCAGGTGATGATAGTCGTCAAATGGCCGCATCGGTTCGTTGTAGGTCATGTTACGCAGCACTCCGGTCATTTCATTACGAATATCCTCATCCAAACCATATTTATCGGCGATGTACTGGAATGGCCGGCGGGTCATTTCTTCTTTAATTTTGCTTACAGCATCGTTATCGGTTTGATTGATGGAGTGCGCGTTTTGGTCGAGCACGGCAAACAGGCCGTTAAACAAGTTACCCGCGATAGAGTTCACCGGGTAAATGGTATTGTCAAGATCAAATATGACAGCTTTTTTCATCAGAATACAGTTTCTTCAAGGGGTACGAGCTTGTTTTTGAAATTTGTACGGTAAAGCAATATACATCCGGCAGAAGCGCACAGGCATATTCCGCCGGTTATCCACCAAAGTAAATCAAAGCTCACGAATGATATCGCCAGACCGCCTATTATGGGAGCCATTATCTGGGCTATCGACCAGGCGGTTGTGTATAAGGCCGCATAGCTTCCGCGGTTACCCGATGTGGTGCGCATGATCCAGAACGTATTCATGAACGGCATGGCTAACATTTCGCCAATGGTTATAAAAAACAATACGATGAGCGCCGAATATTTTGCTGAAGGTAAAAAATTCTGCAACACAAAAGCCAGGCCTACAAATAACACGCCTACGCAAATATAATTCAGCGGGTGCCTTTTATTTTCGAGACTATGAACGATGACCATTTCAAACATCACGATAAGTAAACCATTGATGCCCATTAATAAACCGATGTATGATTCATTAAAATGCCATTGCGTTTTGTAAAACAAAGGCTGCATGGTAAATATCTGAAAAAAACAAGTCGCAAATAAAATAACCAGGACTATAAATGCGATGTAAATACGATCCTTATGTGCGGGATCACTTACGGTATTGAAAGTATTTTTTATCGTTTTGGCTATTGTAGATGCCGGGATCAGCTTCAATAAAAGTAATGCGGCTAAAATATTGGTAAAGCCGTCCACCCAAAACAATATATGATAATTGATACCCGCCAAAAGACCGCCTATCATGCCGCCGAATATCCAGCCCAGGTTAACAGCGAGGCGGTTGAGCGAATTGGAGCGAGTTTTATTCTCGGGAGTACTGTAATGCACTATTGCCGCTGAATTAGCCGGCCGGAACGACTCGTTACACATACTCAGGATGAACGAACAAATTGCAACTGAAAGGAACGTGTTTTGAAACCCCAGTAAAATAAATAACACGCCTCCCGAAAGCAACGCAAATATCTGGACATAGTAGAACCCCCGCTTATCTGTAATTTTGCCGCCGATCAAAGCCCCCAATATTGATCCGCCACCGAAAAAACCCATGATGTAACCGGCTTGCGGAAGGGTAAAATGAAGCACTTTATGGCAATAGATCGTCATAAAAGGTACCACCATAGTGCCGCTGCGATTGATCAGCATCACCAGGCACAGGTACCAGCTATTACGTGAAAGGCCGCTGTATGCTTTTTTGTATAATTGGATTGGCGAGGAAAGCATCTGTCAAATATATTGAATGATGTGCAGATGCGGGGATATGCCAATGTGCAGATCAGAAAATGATATTAGATTTACCAAGTTCCCAAAACTTTGCAAATCTGACCTGCCCGAACCTTTAACCTTTATCCTTTTACCTCAACAAAGGAATTCCTATTCCGCAGCCAATGATCTGCAATAACCAGGGCAGCCATCGCTTCTACAATTGGAACTGCGCGGGGTACCACACATGGGTCGTGGCGACCTTTGCCTGAAATTTCGGCTTCGTTGCCCTGGCTGTCGACCGTGGGCTGGCTTTGCATAATGGTTGCCACGGGTTTAAATGCTACCCTGAATTCGATAGGCATGCCATTGCTGATACCGCCCTGTATGCCACCCGAAAAATTGGTGCGGGTCATGATCTCGTTGTTACTGTTTTTGACGAACAGGTCGTTATGTTCCGAACCATTCATCTCGCTGCCTTCGAAACCTGAGCCGTATTCAAAACCATGTACCGCGTTAATGCTTAGCATGGCTTTACCAAGATCGGCATGCAGCTTATCGAAAACCGGTTCGCCAAGCCCCACGGGACAGTTTTTAATAAAGCAGGTTACCTTGCCGCCAACGGTGTCGCCGCTTTTCCTGACAGCATCGATATGGGCTATCATTTCTTCGGCTGTCGCCGGATCGGCGCAACGGACAATGTTCTTTTCGCGCTCATCAATAAACTCCTGCGCGTTATTGATCTCGATATTCGGCGCATTAATGCGCCCAACGCTGCTTACATGGGCTACGATGTCGATCCCTTGTGTTTTCAAGAGTAGCTTGGCAATTGCACCTGCAGCCACACGGGCCGCAGTTTCCCTTGCTGATGACCGCCCGCCACCACGATGGTCGCGGATGCCATATTTGGTCAGGTAGGTATAATCAGCATGGGATGGACGAAACACATCTACATTATGCGAATAGTCTTTGGAACGCTGATCCTCATTGGGTATCAGCATAGCTATCGGCGTGCCGGTTGTCTTTCCTTCAAACACGCCTGAAAGGATCTGCACCGTGTCGCTTTCCTTACGCTGCGTGGTGATTTTAGACTGACCCGGGCGACGTTTATCCAATTCGGATTGAATGTATTCCAGGTCGACAGGTAGCTGCGCCGGACAGCCGTCGATGATGACGCCAATGGCTTCGCCGTGTGATTCGCCGAAAGTGGTTATCCTGAATAATTGCCCGAATGAGTTGCCTGCCATTGTATTTTAGATGTGCAAATATGCGTATGTGCAAATGTGCAGATAAATAGTTTATTAATTAAGCGCGTCGGCTGTCATGCCGAGGCTCTCGAAGCATGTTGGTGAGGCCTTTGCGCTCATACTTCGAGAGCCTCAGTATGACATCCCTTATTTATTTTGTTGTAATACCTCAAATCCCATTATTTGTAAATCTTCCCAAAACGCCGGATATGATTTCTCTACTACCATGTAATCTTCCACCTCAACTTCCGGCACTACCAGGGCCAGCGGCGCAAATGCCATAGCCATGCGGTGATCGTCGTAAGTGTCGATCTGTATTTTAGCAGGGGTGTGCCTTTCGCTGCAATCCAGCTTATACGCCTGGCCTTTTTCGATGAGTTTTACACCTATTTTCGCCAATTCATTTTGCAATGCAGCTATGCGATCGGTTTCCTTGATCTTCAAAGTTTCCAGTCCGGTAAAAGTCGCGTCATGCCCTAAAGCTGCGCACACAACAATAACGGTTTGAGCCAGGTCGGGGCATGATTTCATGTCGAATATCTTGCGGCTTAACGGCTTGTTTTCCTTTTTTAAATGAACACCACCATCCTTAAACTGCGACGTGATACCAAAGTTCGCCATAATCTCGGTGATCACACTGTCGCCCTGCAAACTGTAAGCGGTTAACCCGGGTAGAAAAAGCTCAGCTTCATCAGCCAAAGCAGCTATCGCATACCAGTAGGATGCAGCGCTCCAGTCGGGTTCAACATAAAGTGTTGTTTCCTTAAAATCCTGCTTCGCGATATGTATGCTGTTCCCATCCCATTGATGCTGTATACCCGCCTGCTGCAACATGGCCAGGGTCATTTCGACATAGGGCCTCGAAGTTAGTTCACCTTCAATTTGCAAAGTCAGGCCCAAGGGTAATTGCGAAGCGATGAGTAACAGCGCTGTAATATATTGGCTGCTGATATCACCTTTGATGCTGATCGTGCCTGTTTTCTGCTCAAAACCACCCTTAATGCGGAGAGGAGGGAAACCATCATTTTCGGCATATCCAATATCAGCTCCGATCTCTCGCAACGCGTTCACCAAAATACCGATTGGCCTTTGCTTCATCCGTTCGCTGCCGGTGAGTATCACTTCTTCATCCTGCAAGGTGAAGTATGCCGTCAGGAAACGCATAGCAGTTCCCGCGGGACCTATGTTTACAAGTCTTAAGTCTTGAGTCTTGAGTCCCGAGTTTTCATGCTGACTTAAGACTTTAGACTTTGGACTCAGGACTTCCAACAGAGTCACGGTATCCGCCGCATCCGAAATATTCTCCACCTTCACTTTGCCGCCGCTTAAAGCTTCAATAACGAGCGCACGGTTGCACTCGCTTTTAGAGCCTGTAAGCTGGATAGTGCCGTTAACAGACTTACCTTTTTTAGTAAGGATGATGTTTTGCTTCATCGGTATTATGCGTGCGTCAGTTTTTCCTGCGGCTGACCCTGTTGACCCTTGTTCATGATCTCGGTTTGTTTGCGGATAGATTCGCTGTGGATCAGTTCCAGTAATTTTTCAGCAAATTCGGGGCTCAGGTTCAGCGCTTTTGCATAAGCAATGCGTTTGTTCAGTATCTCGTCCCAGCGGTTAACCTGTAAAATGGTAATATCATTTTCTTTTTTGTAGTTACCTATCTTCTCCACAATTTTCATACGCTCGGCCATTTTTTGGAATACCACATCGTCTAACTTGTCTATCTGGCTGCGCAATTCTGCCAGTGCATCCTTTACCGCACCCTGCAGTTCAGGCTTACGTAAGGTCAACCGGTCAATGATCTCAACCAGTGCAGCAGGGGTAACCTGTTGTTTGGCATCGGTCCAGGCAACGCTTGGGTCTATGTGCGACTCGATCATTAATCCCTGCATATCAAGGTCTAAGGCTTTTTGAGCAACGTAGCCCAACAGTTCGCGGTTACCGCAAATGTGGCTCGGGTCGCATATGATCGGCAGGTTTGGCGCGTGTGTTTTCAGGTTGATGGCAAGGTCCCACATCGGTTCGTTACGGAAAGCCGATTTTTCATGCGATGAAAACCCGCGGTGTATGGCAACAAGCTTGGTGATACCGGCACCGTTGATACGCTCCAAAGCACCTATCCAAAGCGACAGGTCAGGATTTACGGGGTTTTTTACCATTACAGGCACATCAACACCCTTCAAAGCGTCAGCAATTTCCTGTACGGTAAAAGGGTTAACTGTAGAACGGGCGCCTACCCAAAGGATATCGACGCCTGCTTTCAGGGCTTCTTCAACGTGTTTTGCGTTAGCAACTTCAACGGCAGTTGGCAGGCCGGTTTCTTCTTTAGCGCGTTTCAACCATTCCAGGCCAATACTGCCAATACCCTCAAACTCACCCGGGCGGGTACGGGGCTTCCAGATACCTGCACGCAGGGCGGTTACGCGGCCTGTTTGCGCCAGTAAATGCGCGGTAGCTACCAATTGTTCTTCTGTTTCAGCACTGCAGGGACCTGCTATCAGCAGCGGCTCAGATTTCGCTTGTATCCACGATTCAAGCGGCTGTATGTTTAGTTCAAGTTTCATATCGTTTTGTTAGTCCGGAAGTCGGAAAGTCCGCAAGTCCGGAAGTTGTTTTTTCTGTGTGTAGTTAATTTACCTGTTAATTATCTTCCGGACTTTCCGGCTTATGCGGACTTCCGGACTTATTTTACTATCTTCTTAACATTAATGTATTTCCGTGTGATCTTTTCCTGCGCGCGAAACTTTTGCTCGCGTTCGTTCTGCACATATTCATCTTCGTGGCGCTGGTATTCGCCCAGGATATTAAAGTTGTGGGTATATTTCAGTACCTGTCGGATGGCGGCATCGTACTGTTTCGTATTGTCCCACTCTATATCTACATAAAAATTATACTCGTTACGCTTACCCAAAACCGGCATCGACTGTATCTTGCTCATGTTGATGCTTTGTTCGGCGAATATCTGCAGCACTTTGGCTAGCGCACCTACCTGGTTGCTTACCTGGAAACACAATGAAGCTTTATCAATATCCTTTTTTTCTACATTTTCGTGGTGCGTCAGTATCAGGAAACGGGTAAAATTCTTTTTGTTCGATTCGATACGGCGCTCCATGATATCCAGTCCGTAAAGTTTGGCGGCCAGTGTATTGGCTATCGCGACAGTATCCGTCAATTCTTCCTCCCTGATGCGTTTTGCGCAGGCGGCGGTGTCGCTGCTTTCCACCACTTTCAGGTGCGGGTATTCGTCAAAAAAATCGATGCACTGGCGTATGGCTATGGGGTGAGAGGTTACATATTTCACATCCTCAAACTTAACGCCCGGCAAAGCCAATAAGTGCAATTGGATAGGCAGGTACACTTCGCCCACAACCGGGAAGTTATAGCTCATCATCAGCGAGTAGTTGGGTAGTATGCTACCGGCAATGCTATTCTCGATAGCCATTACCACATAATCTGCTTCCTTGTTTTGCAGCGCTTCGAAAGTTTGTTTGAACGACGAGCACTCAATAGTTTGAATATCCTCGCCGAAGTGAATAAAAGCGGCTTCCTCGTGGAACGAGGCCCGAATGCCCTGAATGGCTACTCTTGGTTTTTTATCCTTCATAAACCCTTTTATGCAAAAAGTCCCGGTTTTTGGCCGGGACTTTTTAGTTTTTTCTTATATGTTCTTTACGCATATTAGTCCCGGCTCTTACTGTTAAAGTAAAAGTAGTAACCATAAAAATATGCGCTGTTAAACTTCATCGTTTTGTTCTATGCTGTAAATGTACACGAAAAAAATGTTCTGTCAATAGAAAATTTTATTTTTTTGAAAAAATGAGGGTTGAACAGAATAATATTTGCCGAATCGCACCATCGGATGTGTCCTCACAGCCGGTTAGCGGATTGCCTGTGAGGACACAGGCAACGGATAATATCAACCCTTAGCCAATTTAAATATCGTAAACAAATGATGTGCCTCGTGCAGCAGGAAAAACTCCGTCCATTCGGTAATGGTGAGCGTGCCGTATTTGGGATGGGTGCCTTGCAGCAGCAGGTCGTCATCGGGCAGGTTGGTTATAAGTTCCAGTATCTGCCTGCGGTTGCCTATTAGCTTCCGGTTCAG
The DNA here is from genome assembly GCF_035492695.1 of Mucilaginibacter sp. GTDB lineage: Bacteria > Bacteroidota > Bacteroidia > Sphingobacteriales > Sphingobacteriaceae > Mucilaginibacter. The sequence goes on from NZ_DATJJC010000015.1 coordinate 19,791, forward strand.
TTCGATCAATGGTAATTCACGCGCCTGTAGAAAATCGGGCTCGTCATCGGCGCGGTAAGCGTTGAATGCCGGCGTACCGCCTTTCAGCATCTGGTGAACACGGCCTATAAATACGTGCTGATAGATTACTAAATGCGCAATATTGTCCTTAATGCTCCATTTGCCTGGTTCGGGCTGATGGTTCAGCCGCTTCTCATCAAGATGATTAACGATCTCGGACAATGCGAGGTGCTGTGATTTGAGCCGGCAAATAAGTGATGAATAAAGCATGGTTACAAGGATGAATAATAGGCTAAACCTGCGTAAAGTTCCTCTTCTGTACACACATTATCAATACGGCATTGTCCTATTTTGTCTAATAACGAGCAATTGATCTTCCCGTTTTGGTTCTTCTTGTCCTTCAGCATTATATTAAACAGACTTTCGTAGCACGATTCGTCTATTTCATACCGCGGATATAAACCGCTGATGATCTCTGCTATCTCATCCAGTTCTTCTTCTTTCAGCCCGGTTTTCATAACGGATAGTTTCGACTCGCATATCATACCGATAGCTATAGCCTCGCCGTGGGTAAGCGGGTTAGGATCGTTCATCAGCGAATAGGTCTCGACAGCGTGACCGATAGTATGGCCGAAATTGAGGCTTTTACGGATGCCTTTTTCGTGCGGGTCCTCTATCACCACTTTATTCTTGATCGCTACCGAATGATGAACTAATTCGGCAGACGGGTTTTGCAGGTCGCTGTACTTCAATTTGTTCCAGTATCCCGCATCAGCTATCAGGCCATGTTTTAACATCTCGGCCAGGCCGGAAAGTACCTGTCGGGCTGGCAACGTATTCAGGAATGAATGCTCAATAAATACCGCTTTTGGCTGGGTGAAAGTACCAATGATATTTTTAATATTTTCCAGGTCGATGCCTGTTTTGCCGCCTACCGAAGCATCAACCTGCGATAGCAGGGTAGTAGGTACATGCACAAAGTCGATACCGCGTTTATAGGTTGAAGCCGCAAAACCGCCAAGGTCGCTGATAACGCCGCCACCCAGGTTTATCATTAAACTTTGCCTGTCTGCGCCAAAGTCGATCAGCATTTTCCATACACCAACGCAAAAATCAATATTCTTGCTTTCCTCGCCAGCGTTGATCTCGATAATGTCGAAATTATCCATTTTCCCGATACGCTGCTGTACAATGGGTAGGCAATGTTTGCCGGTATTCTCGTCGGTCAGGATAAAGAAACGTGAATAATTACCTTGCCGGATAAAATTCTCCAGTTCGGTTAGCGGTTCGTTAAAATATATAGGGTAGCTTATGCTTTGTAGCGTATTCATCATTATATAGCTTTGATCTTTTGCCCGCGGAATTCAACCAGGTCGCCTTTTCTCACTTTAAGGCGCTTGCGGTAATCCACTTCGCCATTATACTTTACTTCGCCCTCGTCAACTACAATTTGCGCCTCGCCGCCGGTTTGTACCAGGTTGGCCGCTTTTAGCAACTGTATCATAGGTATAAAGTCACCTTCTATTTTGAACTCGATCATCGGTCGGCAAAAATAAACTATTCAAAGGATAATGAGTTATTTGCTTTGCATTTTCTAATTTTGCGCCATGCTCAATAATGAAACTGTTGCCGGTCCTGGTAAGGGGGCCCTGTCTTTTGAAAACACCGAGATCGCTTTCCGCCATTCATCCGATACTGACCTGAAACGAGCCTACTGGCTTTTCAGGATAATCAATGTTAATTTCCTGGTAAAAATTGGTCCACCGATAACCAATTTTGCAATGAGTATTGGCCTGCCTATAAAGAGCCTGATCAAAGCTACCATATTTAAACATTTCTGCGGCGGAGAGACCATTGACGAATGTGATAACACCATCAAAAACCTCGCTAAAGGGGGAGTAGGGACTATATTGGACTATTCCGTTGAGGGCGAAGATGATGAAGAGGTGTTTGATCATACCCGCGATGAGATCATACTGACGATCAAACGCGCCACCGGCGATAAAGCAGTCCCTATCACGGTATTCAAAGCAACCGGAGTGGTGCGCTTTGGTTTATTGGAGAAATTGGACACAGGCGCGGAGCTAAGCACAGCCGAGGAAGCTGAATGGAAAAAAGCACAGGCAAGGGTGTTGGCCATATGCACCAAAGCTTATGAAACCGGGGTGCCGGTGATGATAGATGCCGAGGAAACCTGGATACAAAAGACCATCGACCTGCTGGCGATGAATATGATGCGAAAATTCAACAAGGATAAGGCCATTGTTTACAATACTTACCAGCTTTATCGCCACGACAAATTAAAGTCGTTAAAAGACGACTACAACGTTGCGGTAACCGAGGACTTTATTTTAGGTGCGAAACTGGTGCGCGGCGCGTATATGGAAAAGGAGCGAAAACGCGCTGCCGAAATGGGTTACGAATGCCTTATACAGCCTGATAAACAGTCTGCCGACCGCGACTATGACGCTGCCGTACACTTTTGTATTGATAACGTAGAGAAGGTTGCCCTTGTGGCCGGCACGCACAACGAGCATAGCTGCCGTGTGCTGGCCGACCTGCTGAACGAAAAGGAAGTATCGCACAACCATCCCCATGTCTACTTTTCGCAACTACTGGGCATGAGCGACAACCTGAGTTTTAACCTGGCCGACGCAGGTTATAATGTTGTTAAATACGTGCCTTATGGGCCTGTTAAGGCGGTGCTGCCGTATCTCTTCAGGCGTGCTCAGGAAAATACCTCTATCGCCGGGCAAATGGGGCGGGAGTTGGGGTTAATATTAAAGGAAAGAAAAAGGAGACAGCTTTAAAACCTTATTGCATCTGTATCTACGGGTGTATAGCCCAGCAATCGGCTCATGGTTACTATCTGCCCCTTATGGTGAAACTCGTGCGTGACGGCCTGCGTGTAAAGCTGCAGCGGGCTCAGTGTCATGGGAAAGCCGCGATGTTTGACAATAGCAGTAAAGGACTCTTCAAAATTGCCTTTATATTTCTCCAGGAACTCTGCCACTATGCTATCAACCTTTTTAAATAATACTCTTATTTCGTCAAGGGTTTTAACATCCCCCGTTTTATAAAATGAAATGTTCTTGTCAAGCCCGAAATTATTGATCCAGCTTAGGTAAGTGTTCACATTATGCACCAGCAGATCGGCAATACTCGAATTATTGAAAACATCGACTTGTTTAAAAACATCGGCAGGGGACATACTTTCGCAATAGATAAACAAAGCATTCCTTGCGCCTTTTATCTCTTCGTATTGTGAGGTCAGCAGTGTACTCATTACAGTAGTCCTTCTCTTTTTATAAAGTCTTGAACTGTATCAGGCGCTGTCATCAGGAAGGTTTGGATGCCCAGGGCTTTGGCAGGTTCCAGGTTAGCAGCGATGTCGTCTATAAACAAGGTTTCTTCTGCCACAAGGCCATTCTCGTTCAAAACCTTTTCAAAGAATGCCGAGTCGGGTTTTCTTAATCCAACAAAATGGGAGTAATAGGTTTTTTCGAACAAGTGATCGTTATTTTCAAACCCGAACTCTTCCTTTAGATAATCCATGATATACCCGTAATGTATCGGGTTGATGTTACTCAGCAAAAAGGTGCGGTATTTTTTGTTCAGTTCGGCCAGTACATCATGCGTGCCTTCGTCTACGCCCAAAAGCAGGCTGTTCCAGGCGGCATCAATTTCTTCATCAGTAATTCCCTCCTTACCCGATCTCTCCCTGATAAATTCCCGGAATTCGGCAGGGGAGATGAGGCCCTTGTCGAACTGATCAAAAATAGGGTGTTGTACACCGTGACTGAAAAAGGCATCTGGGCCGCTAATGGCTATAGATTCCCATCCTTCTTTTAATTTTTGAAAATCGAGCAGGAAGATCACGTTGCCGTAATCAAAGATGATGTTTTTGATGTTTTGCATAGGCAAATATGCAGATTAGTCGGCAGGTGCGCAATCCCGGGGGCCTGGTTAAACATTCTACAATATTATTTCAGAATCTATATTTAACATAGCATAAAAAAAACCTCGAACAATGGATTTATTAAAAAGATATGCCGCAGCGCTGGCGGTCGTTGGCATTGCAGCTACTATTCCCTGCAACAGTTGGGCACAGAAAACCACCGGGTTTAAAGTGCTGAATGATTATAAGATCGCCAGTCCGGGCGGGTGGGACTATATTTTAGTGGATGGCGCCAATAAGCGCATTTACGTATCGCACGGAACACAGGTAAATGTCCTGAGCACAACCGGCGATTCGGTGGGCTATATCCCTAAAACCCCAGGGGTGCACGGCATTGCGCTTGTGCCCGCATTGGGCAAAGGTTATACCAGCAACGGGCGAAGCAACTCGATAACAGTATTTGATATGAAAACGCTGGCAACAAAGGGTGAAATAGCACTGCCGGCAAAGAACCCCGATGCGATTTTTTATGATGATTTTTCTAAAAAGATCATTACGTGTAACGGCGGAAGTCATGATTTGAGTTTTGTAGACCCGGTTACTGAAAAAGTTGTAGCCACGGTTCAGTTAGGAGAAAAATTAGAGACGGCAGTATCCGACGGGAAGGGTAAAATATTTGTTAACGGCGAAGATAACAGTGTTGTTCACGTTGTCGACGCTACCAGTTTTAAAGAAATTACAACTTATAAAATCGATGGCGGGTCGTCGCCATCTGGCTTGGGTATCGACCGCAAGACCAACCGTTTGTTTATCGCCTGTGGCGACAGTAAAACATTGGTTGTCATGAACGCTTCCAACGGAAAAACAGTGGCTAAGTTCCCGGCAGGTCGTACAGACGGGTTGGTATTTGACCCTGAATTAAAAATGATCTACGTATCGAACGGTGAGGGTAATATCACTGTGGTTCGGGAGAATGGCGCCGACAAATTTGAGTTTATCGAAAACATACCGACTGAAGCCGGCGCGCGGACCATCGGTATCGACCTGGTAACCCATCATTTGTATTTGCCGACAGCCAAATTTGGACCTGCGCCAGCGGCAACAACGGACAATCCAAGGCCCCGCCCCCGGATGGAGCCAGGCTCGTTTCATGTGATAGAGGTTGGGCAATAAGGTTTTTATACATGGTTGAAGAGTTGTAAAGTTGAGGAATCACCGGCTTGTTGACAGGTGATCCCACTTTTTATAGCCATCAAATCAAAACATTACAACTTTTCGGCCTTAAAACCTTCTAACTTCAAAAATTCGTTTTTGAAATACCGCTGTGAATCCGTAATATTGCAGCCGAAAATTTAAAGACATTTTCAGCGCCTATAGCTCAGTCGGTTAGAGTAGAAGACTCATAATCTTTTGGTCCCTGGTTCGAGCCCAGGTGGGCGCACTTGGTTTGACATTTAATGCAAAGCCGGAACCGGCGGGGAAAGATTTCTCCGCCGGTTTTTTTATGATTATTTTCTCGACGTCGTGGAAGTAAAGACATTTTTAATATCCATGTTTCTATGGCATACCAGCCAGGAAGTATTATTGGCGCAGACTAACACAATTCGCTTTTTATCTAACAGCAACTTAGTTGTCGTCCAGTATGCATAACAGATCACCCCATCAGCTTTCCTTTTTAAATAGGAATTTTCGATGCGTAACTCCCCAGGTTGAAATAGCGGTAATCACCCCGCTTAAAGTTTTACCATGTTCCGTTAACTCGTATTCCACCGTGATCGGTTTTGTAGGCATCATGGTTCTGGCTACTATTTGATTTTGTTCCAATTCCTGTAACTCTTTAGAAAGCATTTTAGCCGCAATACCATCTATTCCACGCAGCAGATCCATAAAGCGTACCTTACCGTATAGCAGCAGCCATCCAATGATCTGAATTTTCCATTTACCGGACAGCAAGATCATTGTATCCTTTATCGCGATCAGTTGCTCTTTACACTCAGGCACTTCCATGGCCGGCTTTTTTGCATTCATATCATTCAAAATTACTGTAATGCTTTATTAATAGCTAATTAGTTTCCTAAAGGAAACCAGTTTCTAAAAGGTAACAGATAACAATTGTAAATTTTAATCAAAATAATTTTGTGCCATAAATATTTGAATAATGCAAAAAGAAAAAAGAATTTATTGGATAGTGACCATTATCGCCATGGCGCTGATCGTACTGCCATCCTATTTTGCCCCGAAGGCATATTTAATAGCGTCCATACACCGGCTTGGCTTCCCGGCTTACTTTGGTCTGGAATTAGACATCTGTAAGATTGTTGGCGCGGTAATTATCCTCATCCCCGCCATACCCTTTATGTTCAAAGAATGGGCTTATGTCGCATTCGCAATATTGCTGCTTTCCGCAAGCCTGGGGCACTGGCTCGCTGATGGGCCTGCAAAAGGTATGGCGCCGCTCATTCCGTTTGCAATTCTGTGTGTATCCTATTATTATTTCAGAAAACTAAACTATCCGGTGACCGCAAAACTATAAAACATGAAAGTAGAGATCTGGAGCGATGTGATGTGCCCGTTTTGCTATATCGGCAAAAGGAATTTTGAGGCTGCACTGGCGGAATTTCCTGACAGGGGCAATATAGAGGTGGAATGGAAGAGTTTCCAACTTGACCCTGCCATCCCTGAAGTGCCGCAGCATCAGGAAAATATATACCAGTTTGTGGCTGCACGGAAAGGGATCAGCTATGAGCGGTCAGTTGCTATGCATGGACACGTAGCGAAAATGGCTAAGGATGCGGGTCTTGACTATCATTTCGATAAAATGCTCGCCACTAATTCGCTGAAAGCACATCGGCTTATCCAGATGGCAAAGACAAAAGGATTAGGAGAAAAAGCTGAAGAGTGCCTGTTTTATGCCTACTTCACAGAGGGCAAGAATCTTTCTGATGATGCGGTTTTAACAGAACTGGGGAATAATATAGGCCTGACGAATGCTGAGGTAAAAGAAGCCCTTACCAACCCTGTTTTTCAACATCAGGTGGAAGCAGACGGAACGGAAGCATCCAGGCTGGGGGCAAAAGGGGTTCCTTTCTTTGTGATCGACCGCAAGTATGCTATTGCCGGCGCTCAGCCCGGTGCTGAAATGCTCAAAGTACTGCAAACTGCTTATGCGAATGGAAGCGGGCGGTAATGGCTGTGCACTAGCTAATCAATATAAATACAGGGGCATAAATATAAAAAAACAATAGCCATTATCCGTGCTGGCCTATGAATTTCAAAGACAGGACCCTTAATCAATCTGCTTTATGTAATTGGTGCAAATGTTGCTCATTTGGGTTCATCAAAATCCTTCAGCAAGTTCGCGAGAAGCCGCGCATCATCCAAAAAAATGGAGCGAAAGTTGCACATTCAGGCGCACGAAAGCGGATAACGAGAGTTATTCGCTTTTTTTGTTTAGATTAATGATGTGCCTGTGGACTTACTGAAAGCCAATATGTGTATTTCAGCATAGCAGAATTCGGTTCAAAAATTCAGCACGTGGCTTGCTTTCGGGGTGGATACCCTTTGGAAACCCAGGGTTTCATAGAATTTGGCCGCAGCGGGATTATCCGTATATAGCCGCAAGACGGTAAAATGTCGTTTGGCTTCGTCAATAATAGTTCTCATTAATACCGAGGCATAACCTTCCCGACGGTGAGCCTCCTGCACATATAAATGACGGATACGCCCAATATTTTCATCACCTGCGTAAGGGTCGTGATTAAGGCCGCCAATGGCGATCAGATCGGTTGCTAAAACCAACCCCCATAATCTCTCGCCCGGTTTTGAAAATTTATTTGCTCCGCTGTTCCAGTCATCGATCGTCCGATGTATGAAATCATACCCGCCTGCCTTCGATTCCTTCAATAAATGATGAACGAGGAAAAAGTTCTGATCAGAAAATTCTATTAGTTGGGGATTATCCGGTGACACCTCCAAATTTAAAAAATAATAAATGCGGTATATCGCAAATGTAGATTGTGTGTTAGCCGGATAAAATACTTAAATACTCACCGCAGGTCGATCTTCAGTACCCTGTGATTGGAAGTTACATAAATCGTTTTCTCATCGGCAGAAAAAGCAATGTTCGAAGCCAGGTCGTTGATCAGCATTTTCCCAAGTAATTTTCCATGCAGATCAAAAACCCAAATGCCACCCGGCCCGGTGGCGAATACGCGGCCCTGCTTATCTATTTTCATGCCGTCGGGCATACCTTCAGCAGTTTTGGAAGCGGCCATAGCGCTGTAAAATATTCTGCCATTGGTGAGCAACCCTTTCTTATCCAGGTCGTAAGCGTACCAGTAAGGCTTTTTTGGATCGGAATTGGCTATCAGTATAGTTTTTCCACCCGGGAAAAAGGCGATGCCATTTGGCCGGGTAAGCGTATCGGTAAGCAGGGTTACCTTCCCGCTGCCGGCAATACGGTAAACTCCCTGGTATGGCGCTTCCTTTAAAGGGTCGTCCACATTTTTTTCAAGTCCATACGGAGGGTCTGTAAAGTAAATATCACCATTGCTCAAAAAAGCCAGGTCGTTGGGGCTGTCAAATTTTTTGCCTGCGTATCCTTTTGCTATTTTAATGAATTTGGGCTTGGGCTTATCCAATGGTGCATCCATTATCGATACTGCCCGGTCGCCGTCCTGGCATATCACCAGTTGCCCTTTGGTATTTAACCCCAAACCATTCGAGCCTAATTCGCCTCCCCTCGGGATATTGCCGGTATAGCCGGATGGACTTAAGTAAATTTCTTTGCCCTTCTTTGCGGTCCATTTATAGATCACGTTCTTTTTGACGTCAGAGAAAATGAACATCTTGTATTTCTCTACCCATACCGGCCCTTCGCTCCACAGAAAGCCGTCGGCTAATATTTTAGCTTTTGCATTTTTACTGACGACGGCTCCGAATTGCGGATCGAATTGCTGCAGCGTCATCAAGGGCTTTGCCGTTTGGGCATGGCAAATTGTGAAGCCTGTCAGCAGACAGATCAGGAGCCCTGTTAAACATCTACTTCTCATCGCAGGTTAAATTGGTCTTGGTGACCGAAGTTAATCAATTGGCTGCAAAAAGCGTAAAAATACGCACCATATAGGGGGTTTTCACTATATTGAATATCAGTTGATTGTGTCTAAATTTAACTTATAGTATTCACAAAGTTTAATTAACTCTAAAATTCTATGAGATCACAACTTTCCGCATTCTTTATTGCCTTGTCGCTTACTGTAATGATGAGCAGTTGCTATACTGCCCGTGTAGCGACCCACGCGCAGGCCGGCACCGAAACTTCGGGGCAAACCGTTCATTTCTTTTTGTGGGGCGTAATACAAAGCCCTAAACGGGTGACCACGCCGATATGTGATTCGCTGGGCGCGAATGGTATGGCCGAAGTGACCGCGAAAAACAACTTTGGTTATTCGCTGATAACCGTGGTTACACTGGGTATCTGGAGCCCGACACGCCTGGAATGGAAATGCGCCAAACCATGCAGAAAAGTAGGTGACTTGTAAAATTTACCGCTATGAAAGTGATTAAAACAGGTGATAAAACCTGGGAGAACCGCCACGAGACCTTTGTTGAAAATATTAAGGACCTCTATGAGTTGGGTAACGACCCTGTAATGAACGCGCTGGATAGTTATAATGATGCAACCAAAGGCTACCAGGCTTTGATTGCGGAAGCAATTGCCAGCCAGACACCCTTGCGCGCACTGGGTGGGGGATGGTCGTGGATGAAGATAGCTACCGTAACCGATGGCATTATACTGGATACTAAACCGCTTAATACGGTGTTCAATATCAGCGCAAACAGTGTTTCGCCTGATTACAGCGGCGATCCGGCGAACCTGTTGTTCGCGCAAAGCGGGAATGGCATTTGGGAGTTAAACCAATATCTCGAACCACTCGACCGGTCGTTAAAAACTTCAGGCGCCAGTAACGGGCAAACCATAGCCGGGGTGTTGGGGACCGGCACGCATGGCTCGGCTTTTGATTTTGGCGCTACGCCCGAATTTGTGATGGGCCTGCACCTGATCGTTGGTCCAAACCGGCATGTGTATCTTGAGCGTGCATCGGCGCCTGTGGTTTCCGATTCTTTTATCCAGCGGTTTCAGACCGAATTGATAAGAGATGACGAATTATTCAACGCTGCACTGGTAAGTTTCGGCAGTTTTGGCATTATACATGGGGTTATGATCGAAACGGAAGAAAAGTTTTTGCTGGAATCCTACATGACAAGGATCAATTACGATGATTCGCTAAAAGCCATTATGCAGACGCTTGATTTCAGCAACAATACCACTCCGCCGCTGCCATGCGGCAACGAACGCCCTTTTCATTTTTCGGTTTTGCTGAACCCTTATGATATGGAACATGGGGCCTTTGTGACCGCGATGTACAAACGCCCATACAGGCCCAATTACCAGGCACCTGTTGACAATGCTTCAGGCATAGGCCCGGGCGACGATGCTGCAGCCATTATGAGTGCCATCATTAAGTTGTTCCCCAACCTTAATTCGACGCTGGTGAATACGGTCATCAAATCCAGCCTGACACTTTTTGAAAAGCAATTCGGTACACATGCGCAGATATTTGATAATACAACGCTGCGCGGAAAGTTGTTGAGCGCAGCGGTAAGTTTTTCTGCGGAAAACGCCCCTCGCGTGGCTGACCTGATGCTGAATATTAATAATGAGATCGGGCCGTTCACCGGCATTTTTTCGTTTAGATTTGTAAAACGGTCGACGGCTACACTCGGATTTACCAGGTTTGAACGCTCATGCGTGATGGAACTTGATGCACCGTTTTCGGATACGACCTATGGTTTCTATACCAAAGTTTGGAAAACGCTGGAAGACGAGGGTATACCATTTACCTTTCATTGGGGAAAAGTAAATGAGCTAACGCCGGAAAGACTGGCGAACATGTATGGCGACGGGATAGATAGATGGATAGCCGCCCGCAATAAACTATTAGATGCCGATACCATAAAAGTGTTTAACAATCCGCTTTTAGCACAATGGGGTTTAGACAAGACATTGCCATAAAAATAACCGGTTCTATTGCTTTATTGGTTGGGCTGGGTATTACTCTCCCGGCCGGAGCGCAATCCTCGCAACCGGTTATTGCCGAATTAAAAGCAATAAACGCCAAAATAACCGATACGCCATGTGGCGCGCGACAGGGGGCACTCGTTTCGAACAAGGCAATGAATATTTTCCTGTCAAATAAAGTCAGCTCGTATTTATCGGACGGCACCGACCTGTCCCTTTATAAAAACTACGTATTGCTGAACGCAGCCGAGGGGAGCATTGCTATTGACCATAACTTTCGCCAGCCGGTTGAAGGGGATGAATTGGTGCGTTCGTTTTTTGTGCTGGGTGCACGGGCAAATATCGCCAATGCTTATTCGGTCAGGTTCTCCAATAAATATAATGACAACCGGCTCGGTTTTTTAGTGCAGCACACCTGGATGGGCAGGCCGGCAATACATTATGAGTGCGGCAGCCAGAAAATGGCTATGGACGCACAGCGGGCGATAATATTGCATAGCCTGGAGACAACTTACCAACGCGAGACGGGTGATTTTGAACGCGGACTTGATTCGCTTAAACAAAACGAAGTACCGGGACAGGATATGAAGGCACTGAAGGATAAACTGCGGAAGAACTTTTATGCGGCTCTCAGGGACGAATACATAGAGAAATTCTCGGAGGCACAATCCAGTACGCTGATCAACTCCAATAATTTTAATTTAATAACAGATAACTGGACGAGTGTTGGCGTATATGTGCCGGTTATTACCCAAAAGTTTATGGTGAGCGCCGATATAAATTCGGCGGCAGCTAAGCGGCAGAACTATCCATTGGAACTGTCGCTAACACATACCCGTTTTTGGGAAAGTAACAAATTTGGCCGTTTGTTTTTTACGCTTAATGGAAAGGTGATCATTAATAATTCTGTTCAAAGCGGGTTATTGTACCATGCCGATGCCTTTGGAGAAACAAGCGTTGCAGCAAACGCATTATTCCTGGATAAAGGCAATCTGTTCATTGGTTCGTATAAAAACTTTGTAACACCAACGGCATCCGCCAAAGTGGCCTGGCTGCCACTTACCTCTCATTTCGGGCTGAGTTTCCGTATCGAAAAAAACTTTGGCGATTATCACGCATGGAACGCAATCGTGGGCGTACCGATAGTCCTGATCGATAAGAACGAGGTACCCGCAATTACTTTTGAGGCGCAGATCCTTTTTTCAGACATGGCCAATTCCATCAAAAGCACCGCGCTGCCGTACAATAGAACCGCGATAGGATTTACTGTAGGCATTCCGTTTAGTAAGATCGTTTACTAACCCCACCGCCATAAAATTCTAAAAATCAAAAACTAATCGTGATTCGCTTGTTTATTCAATAACCAATCGATCAAATTATGGCCCATTTAGAAGTAAAACCAAAACGGAGCAGTAATTGGTGGCTCTGGCTGGTTCTAGTCATCATTATTATCATAGCGGTAGCATTTATATACCAGCGCCAATATGGCGGGTTACCGGCGACAACAACTACGACAGATTCAACACGGACTGTTAGCGACTCGACGGCAAGCCCGGCGAAGTAATTGTTAATCTTAATTTATACACTATGACAACGCATGAAAAAGTAGCAACCCGCCTGGAAGAACTCCACGGAAGCGGATATGAGATAACCGACGGACAGCCTGATATAACCGGATGGAACATACGCACGCGCAGCGGCCGGAAGGCTGGAGAAGTAGATGATCTTCTGTTCGACCCGGATAGCGGAAAGGTCCGCTATATTGTGGCCGACCTGGATAATAATGAACTCAAACTGGAGGAAGACAGGAAAGTTCTCATCCCGATAGGTATTGCCGAGCTTTACACTAAAGCTGCGCACAGGAAACGGCACCTTGATCCGGCTTTTGATGCTTATGATCCGGCAACTGACGGCAATGTTGTTTATATTCCCACAATAAGCGCCCAACAGCTCGACTCGCTTCCACTATACGAGAAGGGCCATTTATCAAGACATACAGAAATAGCCATCCGGAAAATTCTGGAACCGGCGGACGCCGCCTCGAGAGAAGAAGACGAATTTTACCGCCACCGGCATTTCAATGAAGATCATTTTTATGATCGTGATTAATAGTAATGAATGGTCATAAAAACAGAGAGCGGCTAAACCTTTGGCCGCTTTTTTTTATTTGACTATGATAATTTCCCTGTCATAACCCGTCAGGTGTTTTTCCGTCGTATTTTTAATACCGTGGTCGGTGTAACTTGCTGTCAGGATGAAAGTGCCCTTTTTGTTTGCGGGCAGGCGAATAATGCCTGGCGTTGCGTCATAGTAACTGATATTCGGATCGGCTGCATTTTTGAATATCCATTGGATAGCGCTTCTGATTTCCTTCCCAGCCAACTCGGGATGCGATGGCATTTTTTCGCGAAGACCCCAAATTCCTGCAGAGCCGTCCTTCACCCGTTTTACCAGCGAATCGCTGTTAGCTTTAGCAGGCGGATAACGTCTGCAAATCTCCAATAACGACGGGCCAATGGATTTTCCGCTAAAGTCGTGGCAATTGAAGCAATTGGAACTTCGCATCACGGCCAGTCCGGGTGCGTCGTTAAAGGGTTTATTCAGCATGGCTGAGACCTTTGTTTTATCTTTTACGTATTGCAGTTCCAGCACTATTTCTTTGAGATTGATCTCATCGTATTTGGTATCGCCGTCTTCCTTGTCGGCCACACTTACCTGGTAGCTTACCTGCGCCCCCGGACTAAACTCAGCATTGTTTGCGGGCGTGACGATCTTAACAACCGGCGCATGGTTTTGTGGCTGCTGCCGGTATGACATGACGGCCAAAGTAAGCGGGATAAACAAAAGAAAGTACCGCCGCGACTTCATACCTTGTTGATCTCCTGAGCCGCACGCTGCGCCGAGCGGATACACGATTCCATACCACGGCTCATATTATCGGCGTAAGTTCCGGCAAAATAAATGCGTCGCTCGGGCAGCATAATTTGCGGCCAGAATTTGTGCATTTCACCTATTGGGAAAGGTTCCATCTCGCAAACGGGTGCATAGCGGTCCTTCGACCAGTCGATTGTCAATGCTTGTTCTATGGTGTCTTTTTTGCCGGGATATACTTCCCTGAAAGCCGCCAGTACCCTTTGCGGCGAAACGCCGCTTGGCCCAAACGCTTTTAAGATGATACGGCTGGTATCTACGTGATTGGTTTCCTGCCAGATAGAATAAATATCGGGATGTTCAAATTCCATGTTGACGCTTTGATAACCATCATCCAGCCAAAATTTATTTGCCGCCTCAAATACAAAGAACGGGTGCGAGGAATAGGCCAGGTTATCAACCACATATTGTTTGGCTGCCGAAAGGGGAGGCGTTACCGGGATATTCCTGAAAACCGGCAATGTAATGCAGTTGACCAGGAAATCGGCGCTCATTTGCTTTTCCTGCCCCGCGCCGTACGACTTATAGGTAACGGTTACGCCCTGCGCATTGTGCTGTATTGCGGTAATTGGGTTATTCAGTTTTAGTTTATTACCTAATCGTTTGGCAAAAGCTATCGGTAACTGTTCGTTGCCGCCTTTTAAATGAAAGGTTTCTCCTTCGGATAAGGGTATGCCGCGCGAATACATAAGCGATAATCGCCACAAATAATAAAGCGCCGATGTGCCTTTACCTCCCATCACACCCAGTGCGGCAAGCGATGCCCCTTCCTTTTTATAAATATCAGCTATCGGCACCTTGTCCAGGTCATCATAACCTACTCCGAAAGGTTGGTACGGGTCGGTGAACTTATCGGTGTAGTGCTTTACGTAAAGATCATTCAAACCGTAAAATGAGTTTTTTGACAGGAACTGAACTTCCTTTTCGTTAAATCCCATTTTTGTCAGCACTGCCGGATCCCTCAATTGTTCAGCGGTATAAAATTTCCCGCCGATCATTTTAAGGGCATTCTTGTCGTAAGCATGTTCCGAGCCTTCGGCATTTGGATAGGGGATAGCTTCCAGCCTGAACTCGTTGATATACTCAAAAAACTTCTCGTAGCCTGGTTTGGTGATATGGTCGGCGCCAAAATCGGCATATAACCCGTCCGACAAGCCATCGCGCCCGGTAAAAACATGCCCGCCGTACCTTCCCGAAGCTTCCAGTACCGTCACGTCGTGCCCGGCTTTCATCAGTTCGTAAGCACAACACAAGCCGGTTATGCCCGCGCCTGCAACAATAATTTTTTTAGGAGATGAAATCTTTTTCGCAGCAAAGGCCAGACCCGGCGCAAGGGCCGCACCTGCGCCTGCCACAAGTGTTGTTTTAATAAATTCGCGTCGTTTGATCCTGGGCATTGGCAGAAGGGTTTTGATGCAATATAGGATTTTTGACGATTTTAGGAGCTATTCTGCATCCTCTTCCAGCCGCTCTTCTTCCAGGTCGAGCCGCCGTTCTATCAGGCGGATGATATCGTCGTCATAATGGTCCTTACGCCGAAATGTATGGAGTTCACGCCGCTGATGTTCGGTAACCTGCACCATTATCTTTTTGTAATGTTTGGTGAGTTTGCCCAGGATACCCCGCTTATCATCCTGTGTATCCGCATCCCTATACAGGTCGCTTTTGCATTCCAGCAGGTCGAGCCTGTTTTTCAGCAGCGTGTTCTTTTTGATGTCATCGGCATAGTTTTCCTTCATAAAGCCGATAGCTTCTTTTTGCAACTGGATCTCGATCTCCACTATCTGCTGCTCGTCGGTCTTAGCTTCTGAAAAATATTCAGGTTTCACTTTGCGAACGATCCAGGGCAGCGCCAGGCCCTGGCCTACAAGGGTGATGACGATGGCAACAAAGGTGATGAACAGGATAAGGTTGCGATAAGGGAATACCTGCCCGTTGGATAAAGTAAGGGGGATTGCCAGCGCCGATGCCAATGATACGACGCCCCGCATACCTGCCCATCCAACAATGAAGGGGTTTCGCCACCCTGGCTTACTTTGTGCAACGGTGATGTAGCGGCTGATGAACGTAGTGAATATCCCCGAAAACCAGCCTGCCGCCATACGGACAATGATGATGACAAAGGTGATAATAAGGGCGATCTTAAGCGCCCCGGCAACAGACATGCTGCTGATACCTTGCATAATTACCGGTAGCTGTAACCCTATGAGAAAGAACAGCACAGCATTGAGAATAAACACAATGGCCGGCCAAATGGCATTGGACTTAAGGCGGCTGCTATGCGAAAATACAAAGTGATTCTGGTAGGAAATATACAAGCCGCCGCTTACTACCGCAAGCACGCCCGATGAATGCAAACCTTCCGCAGTGAGGTAAATAAGATAGGGCAGCACAAAAGACAGGGCAACGTCGAGGTTGGCCGTGGTGGGCATCCATTTGTAAATGGCATAAAATATCAACCCGAAAACAAGGCCGATGACGACGCCCGATACACTGACAAATATAAAGCCGGTAACCGCCTGGTGAAATGCAAAATTGCTGGAACTGATAGCTATAAGCGCAAACCGGAAAATGGTTAAGCTGGTAGCGTCGTTGAGCAGGCTTTCGCCTTCCAGTATCGAGACGATAGCTTTTGGCATACGGATATACCTGAGCACCGCAGAGGCAGCTGCAGCGTCGGGAGGGGAGATGATGGCGCCGAGCAGGAAACCTTCGGCCCAGGTAAGTCCCGGGATGAGCCAGCGGGCAACAACTGCGACCGCTGTTGCGGTAAGCAATACGAAACCAATGGCCATTACGGTAACGATACGCCGCCATTTCCAAAGGGCTTTTAACGAGATATTCTGCGCCGCATCATAGAGTATAGGGGGCAGGATGATGAGGAATACCAGGTCGGGATCTATTGGTATGACGGGTACCCAGGGTAAAAACCCCAGCAGCAAGCCCGCCAGCGCCAGGAAAATGGGGTAGGCGATGCGCAGCTTACGCGCAACAACAGCAAGTAACGATACCGAAAAAATGAGCCCAAGGCATAATAATAGTATTTCGTGCATGCACAAGTTTACCGAAATGTCTCCAAAAAACCTTGCTGATAGTGTTAATCCGCAGTAGTTTTTTTCAGGGTAATGACGGTTATCTCGGGCCAGATGCCCAGCCTGCCCTTAAAACCCAGGAAGCCGAATCCGCGGTTGACGTAAAGATACTTCCCTTTCTTTTCGTAAAGCCCCGCCCATTGCGGGTACATGTATTTTACCGGGCTCCATTGAAAGCCAAACAGTTCGATACCAAACTGCATGCCATGTGTATGCCCCGCCAGGGCAAGGTTGATGTGCTTTTCGTGCTCCAGCGTTTTCGCTTCCCAGTGCGAGGGGTCGTGCGACATTAGTATTTTAAAGTCATCATCTGCCACGTTCGTAGTAGCATCTCCCAGGCTGCCGTATTTATGGAAGCCGCCCTTGCCCCAGTTCTCTACGCCGATGAGTTTGATAGCCTCGCCGTCTTTATCTATCGCGACCGATTCGTTCAGCAATAATTTAAAACCGATATCCTTGTGCACCGCCTTTAGTGCCTTTAAGTTAGCAGTTTTAGCGGCGTCGCTTTCCCAGCGGGTATAGTCGCCGTAATCGTGGTTGCCTAATACGGAATATTTACCATAGGGCGCTTGCAGTTTGGCGAAAGTATCCTTCCACGGGTCCATTTCGCTGGCTTTGTTGTTTACCAGGTCGCCGGTGAAAAGGATCATATCGCTATTTTGCTTGTTCACCAGGTTAATTCCTTTTTCTACGCCTTTTTTGCTGGTAAAACTGCCGGCATGAATATCCGACAACTGCGTTAAGGTAAAGCCGTCGAAGGCGTCCGGCAGATCGGGGAATTTCAAAGTAATACGATGCACCTTGTAGCGATGGCGCCCGCCTGTCATACCGTACATCAAACTGAAGAACGGAACAGCCGCAACAAGCATCGCCAGTTCGCTCACCCATGTGCTTCGTGGCGGGAAATGCCTGAACAGCCGGGTTATGTCCTCTGTCAGCAAAACCGGGAGCGCAAATATTTTCGGCACAAACACCAGTAAGGTCAGGGCCATCAGCGCTGCGATAAGGCTTTGAGCCCGTTCGCCGGCCCTGCGTCGTGTAACGAGGTAAGCAAAGCCGAATGCGATAAGCAAGTCAACGAGCCAATAAGCGGATAAAATAAATTCGTTTGAAGTGAGGGTCCTTACGGCCTGGAAAAAATAGATATCGCTGGCGATCCATGCCAGCAAAATAAATGGTAGTCTGCGTTTCATCTACCTACTAAAGACGTATGAAGGGCAAAAAGATTTTAAAAGTTTCATTATCCCCATAAGGCTGCTTCGCACTATTCAAATTATGGTGTACCGAAACCGTTAATGAATGTTCACGGGCAGGCGCGTTTCAAGACATTTTAGGACGGAATAAGCCTATAATGAGCGTATTGTATTTTACACGAAGGGTCAAATCCTGCCCATTTTTGCACTTTTCGTGAACACCTGTGAAATTAAGTTCTTATTATCAGCCTGTTAAATATGGCCAACTTCTGAAGCAAAACAGCCATAAAAATCAAAAAAACCCATTTAAAGCATAACTGGACGCTTTTATAACCACTTCAGGCAAAATATTGCTGTTTATTCGCTCTTAGTGTATCGGTGTTTTGTGAGTTTTCGTATTTGTGTTTTTTGCTTCGTGTATCGGTTTTGCCGGCTTGCATCAGCAGGATAAGATGGGCGCGGAACAAGCTACCAGGCAATGGAATATTGCACGTTAATGACCAGGTCCCGTGTCAACCCGTCAGGGCGTATCTTGCGAACCGCGAAAGGTGTAGCGGCTATCAGCTCGAGCGCGCTTTTGTTTTTGAAGGTTTTTACGGCAGTGAGCGCGCCGTTGATGGTTATCCCTTTTGAACCAGTGATACCCTGTCTTTGGCCCAACCTGTCCTCATACGAGTCGGTGCCCAGGTGGTACACACCCAATACGTTTGGCTTCAGGCTGAAATCATTAAACCTGATATAATAGCCAACACGGGCCAATACATCGCTGTTGCGCCTGAAGTTGCTGGTAGGGGCAAACTTAGCGGCACGCGGATCGGTATAGTCATCGGGGAAAAACGTGCTTTTGTTATGCTGATAAACGGGTACCTGCACACCGGCATCAAATTCCCACTTTTGATGAACGATATAGTTGATACCGCCGATGAGATCATAAGAGCCTATACTTGACTGGTAATCCAGCGAAAGCGGCTTACCGGCACGATTTTTATCGTTAGATGTTGTCAGCGGTATTTTAACGCCGCCAATGAAATTCAGGGAGTTCCCCGAGTTTGTTTTGGATGAGTAGGTTGCGCTTCCATACACATCTCCGGCGTCAAATACGCTGCCCAAAAAACCTGTGGCGTAAGTGGCAGTTATTTTCGTTGAATAAGAAAAATGTTCGTTGGACTTCACACCATACTCCAGGTAAGGGTTTATCGTGCTGGTGCTGCCTTCGCCCAGTCCGTAGCTGCTCCCGATGCTTAAAGTATGGTGGGCGGGGCTTTCGGTATAGTTTTTCAACACGCCAAGACTGCAAAAACCTGCGTCGCTGCAGCCCTGCGAAAAGCCCTGCGTTATTGCCAACGCCGACAGTATTAGCGTAAATAGATACTTCATCATCAATTCGATAATTTGGCATAGCCGTACAACGACCTGTATTGCTCGCAGTAAATAAGCACATACTGGTAATCGTTGATATTGACTGACGACGGAACATCATACAACTGGTCGCCCATAGTCGATCTGAGCGAACCCAGGCTAACGAAATTGATGGGGTTGATCTCCTTGCTCAGGTAAACCTTCAATGCGGGACCGTTTGACGACTTGAAATCAATCAGCGCCACCTCGTACAGGCCGTTGGTAGAATATATTTTGACATTGCCCGAAACCCCCTCCGAGGCCGACCGGCTGATAAAGCCGCCGCCATCTTTTTCCAGTGTGGATAAAGTGGTGTCCACTTTTTCTTCTAATTTTACGGTAGGAGCCAGCGTTGGTGCGCTGTCTTTTTTGCACGAGGCAAACGCCATTGCCAGCAAAATAAGGGCTGCATAATATCTCATAACTGATCTCGTTTTATTGCTTGGTCGGCCGGCGGCGAAAAACCTTACATAAAAGGGTTATTTAAATGATATTAACAGTGGTTACAGGCATAAGCACCGCATAAAAGGCCGGGACGCAAACTTAACCGGTTATTTTTTGTATAAAAATCGTTAACAGGTAAAACTTTAATCCCTAAGCGGGGTTGCTAATTAAAATATTTATTTTTCTGCCCCCTGATACTATTTATGCGAAAAAAAATATTAATCGTAGACGATGATCATGATATCCTGGAAGTATTGCAGCATATTGCTGTATCCCAGGGCGTTGAGTCGGTAGCAAAAGATTCGCATGTTACGCTTGCTGAGATAGAAGAGCTCGATCCGTCGCTTATCCTGCTCGACCATATGCTGCCCATTATTTCTGGCGGCGATATTTGCCGGCAGGTAAAAAGCCATCCCTCCATTCAGCACATCCCGGTAATACTAATTTCGGCGGTGGTCAATCTTTCCCAACTGGCTGACATGTGCGGCGCCGACAATTTCATTCCAAAGCCTTTTGACCTGGAGGAATTGACAAATATGATCAGATCATACGTGGGTTAACGTACTAATCCCTTCTCAAACTATCTGCAGGGTTTGCCTGCGCCGCTTTAAAGGACTGAAAACTAACCGTTGCAAAAGCAATGACGATAGTGCCGGTAGCTGCCGATGCCAATGTCCACCAGGGCAAGTTGTGCCGGTAAGCAAAGCCCTGCAGCCATTGATGCATCACCCACCAGGCTAACGGCGAGGCAATAAATATGGCTATCAAAACCAGCCTGATGAAATCTTTTGAGAGCAACGCAACTAATGCAGACACATCGGCCCCCAAAACTTTGCGAATGCTTATTTCGCGCCGGCGCTGTTCGGCCGCATAAGCAGCCAGTGCAAATAAACCCAGGCAGGCAATGCCAAGCGCCACGACCGTAAAAATTAAAAAGAGCTTCCCCATCCGCTGCTCGTTATTGTACAAGGCATTAAAATCGTCGTCCATAAACGAGTATTCAAATTGCTGCCCGGGCACCAACATTTTCCATTTGCTTTCGATCCGGTCCATCAATGCAGGTAAATTACCCGGCTGCAGCTTTACGCTTAGCGAAGCCATCCAGTCGGACGCCATAACCATGGCCAGCGGCGTCACGTTATCGCGCAGCGAAGAAAAGTTGAAGTCCTTTACCACGCCGATAATATGATAGCGGTTATTTACCAGTTCCGTTGGGTCGCCTTTATAGCCTAATTTTTTTGCCGCGGTTTCGTTGAGGATCATGGCAGATGAATCCGATAGTACCTGTTCCGAGAAATTCCGGCCTTCCGCCAGCTGCATACCCATAGTGTTCAGGTAATTTTCGTCGACGGTCCAGAATTCGGCTTGTGCCGATCTATCTGACCCGAGGCTAAGTTGATTTGGCCAGCGATTGACCCCCGTAGGCAAGAAACTGCTTAACGAGGCGTTAATTACTCCAGGCAACTGCTTCACTTCCCGCCTTAGCGTATTAGGATTAGTTGCAGCGTTCGCATTTTTTATCACCAATACCTGGCTGCGGTTAAAGCCAAGGTTTTTATTTCGTATATAATTCAGCTGGTTATAAACAACCAGCGTGCCTGTGATAAGGAAAATGGATATGGAGAATTGGAAAACCACTAAAAAACTGCGGAATGCATTATCGCTGAAACCTGGCGATAATTTACCATTTAATACGCTGATGGGTTGAAACGAAGACAAGAAGAATGCCGGGTAAGCACCGGCTAATATACCCACCACAAACACAATCGCCATTAGCGACGGTATAAGCCAACGAAAAATTTGCGCCGACACGGCGATATCCTTGCCCGATAATTGATTGAACGTGGGCAGCAATGCCCAGGCCAGCAATATAGCTATGATGGATGATGCAAGCGTTACCAGCATAGACTCGGATAAAAACTGCGCGACCAGGTAGCCGCGGGGCGAACCTAATACTTTGCGCACACCCACCTCGCGTGCACGGTTGGCCGACCGGGCAGTAGACAGGTTCATGAAATTGACGCAGGCCAGCACCAGCACGAAAGCGGCGATGATTGAAAATATGTAGATATACTGGATATCGCCATTGGCACCTAATTCGCGTTGCCGGTTTGATCCCAGGTGAATATCTGTCAGCGGTGTCAGGCTGAGCCTGATAAAATTGCCGCCCGCTGAAAACTTATCATAACTAAAGCTGCCGGTATTCATGTGCCGGCGTGTCAGGCCGTCGAAACGTGATTCAAGCCGCTTAACATCCGCGCTCGGTTTAACCAAAATGTAGGTATTAAAGCTAAACCCCATCCAGTTATGATTTTGATTAGCATCCAGCGCAAGAAAAAAATCGGCCCTGAAATGCGACTGTGCGGGCATGTCCTCAATAACTCCGGTTATTTTATGCAGACTGCTTTCATTATTGACAGAGATAAGCGTCTTCCCGATAACATTAGTGGTGTTAAAATATTTTTTAGCGGCCGATTCTGAGATCACGATAGCATTCGGGTCTTTTAAAGCAGTTTCAGGATCGCCCGAAAGCATAGGCAGGGTGAAAATGTCAAATAGGGAACGGTCGCAATAAACCGCCTTGTTTTCTGTAATAACTTCGTTGCCTTTTTTAAACCGCGTGTTAATGGCCAGGGCTATGCGTGCCGACTTTTCGACTTCGGGGAACTCGCTCACCATTGCCTCGCCAACCGGGGGAGCAGTTATGGCAAACTGAGTGGTGCTGCCACCTGTTTTCAGATCGGTGTTTAAGCGATAGATCCTGCCTGCGTTTACGTTATACCTATCATAGCTTAACTCATCGAACACATAAAGAGCGATAAGTAAACAAATGGCCAGGCCCGATGCTAATCCCAAAATATTGATGAGGGTAAAGCCTTTGTTTTTGGCAAGATTGCGGAAAGCCGTTTTAAGGATGTTTTTTATCATGATGCTGTCGGTTGAAAGGAGCGAATAGCTAAAGTTAAAACTAGTTATTTAGTTTTAAAAGAGGCTTTCAAAATATATGTGTTTAACGCAACAAAGTCAACTCCGCTGTTCCGCTGTCCGAAGCTTGTAACTTCGGACGAATATGTATGTAGTCTGAAGACTACAGCATACGAATTCGAAGTCAGAGACTTCGAACAGCTGGGAATTAGGAAAAGAATTGATTCAACTGGAAATAGTGTAGGCTTGAGAATGTAAAATATTTTCTATTAAAAGCGAAAAAATTATGGTTAACCCTGAATGTAATTAACTAATTGATAATCAATTAATTAATTAAAAAAGCCGTCAAATTGTGTTAACCATGTTAACCCTGCCAAATCCACAAAAAAGCGGCCAGCATTACGCCGGCCGCTTCAACAAACAAATCAATCAAACAATATTTTATTCGCCGCGGGTTGCATTACGCGGGTCGGGCTTTGCATGCAGTTGGTATTCATGCGGCGCTTCTGCGCCCATCAGGTTCTTTACAAAATAATCCCACCGGCGACGCATCATATATGGCGAGAATTGGCCATAGCCATGCGGACTGTTCGGGAATACGATCAGGTCGTAGTCCTTATTAGCTTTCTCAAGTGCATCTATCACCAGTAGCGTATTTTCGGGCGGCACATTATCGTCCATCAGGCCGTGGGCCAGCAGCAGTTTGCCTTTCAGGTTCCTGGCGTAGTTCTCGTTTGCCTGCGCATCGTAGTCCGAGTTGGTAACAAGGCCGTCGTAGCGCTCGCCCCAATCGTCCTCGTAGTTACGGTTATCGTGGTTGCCTGATTCAGATATGCCCACTTTAAAGAAATCGGGGTACCTGAACATCGCACATGCGGTGGCAAAACCGCCGCCAGAATGCCCCCAGATACCCACTTTATTGGTATCGATATAAGCATATTTCTGCGCCAGCTGGCGGATACCCGCAACCTGGTCGGGCAGGGTATTTTCGGCCATGTTGCCATAGCTCATATCGTGGAAGCTTTTGGAACGAAGGGGGTTGCTGGTGCCTTCAATTTGTACCACCACAAAGCCAAGCTCGGTAAGCGCATTACAATCGCCCCTTGAGGCTGCAAACGACCAGTTACCCACACTGCCGCCCTGCGGACCCGGGTATATATAATCAATGATCGGGTATTTTTTGTTCGGGTCGGCGTTGGCAGGGGTAAACAGCAGGCCATAAATATCTGTTTTGCCGTCGTGCGCCTTAACCGAGAAGGGGATAGGGGCGTGCCAGCCGGTGGCGGTAAGTCGCGAAACATCTGCTTTTTCAAGCGTTGTCAGCATCTTCCCGTTCATATCGCGCACTACGGAAACCGGCGGAACATCGGGCTGCGAGTAGGTATCCACAAAATAATTTTCATCAGGCGAAAACGAAATTTGGTGATTGCCGGCATCGGGGGTAAGGTCAACCAGGTGTTTGCCATCAAAACCGATCTTGCAAAAATGGGTAAAATAAGGGTTTACCTTGTCCATGCCATCGGCATCAAAATACAATTCCCGTTTCTTTTCGTCTACCTTAACCAGGCGGGTAACTACCCAGTCGCCTTTGGTGACCTGGTTCTTTACTTTACCTGTAGTGGCATCATACAAATACAGGTGCCCCCAGTTATCGCGTTCCGAAAACCAGATGATCTCGTTCGATTTTGGCAGGTAGCGCCAGTTGATGGCCCCCCATCCCGATTCGTATTGTGTTTTTACGGTTTCCTCAAATACTTCGCGTACCGAACCTGTAGCCGCATCCGCAATGCGGAATTTCTCCTGCTTATGGTCGCGCGATGTGGAAACAAAGGCCAGCTTGCTGCCGTCTTCACTCCAATCGTTATCGTCGAAAGTGCCGCTGCTGGCTATGTCGTCGCTCAGCGTGGCCCGGTGCGGGTCGGCCGGCACCTGCAATTTGATCACTTTCGGGTTATCCACCTCAATGATCACACGTTCTACCATAGGGATAACCTTATCGCCGGGCAGGGGGTATTTCCATGCCTTCAAAACAGGGTGCCCTACGTTGGTGCTCACCAGGTACATATCGCCAACCTGGCGTTGGTCGTCTTTAAAAGTTGCTATCTTTTTTGAATCGGGCGACCACCGCAGTACGGCGCCGTCGCTGTGCTTCCAACCGGCGTTATCAGTAGCGTAGCCGTAATCTTTCGATCCATCGGTAGTAAGCTGGGTTGTTTTACCGGTGGCTACATCTTTTACCCATAAGTTCCAGTCCTTAATAAACGCTGTTTTTTTGCCATCGGGCGATGGCACCTCCAGCCCGCCGCCCCTGCGCCGCCCGCGCGTTTCCCCTGCGTTGCTTTTCAAAGATTTTGAGTCGTCCTTGGTGCAGGTGTAACCGGCCAGGTCGCATTTCCATTGCTGGCCATCGGCACGAAAGATCACTGACTTATAATCGGGCGAGAAACTAATGCTTTGAAAAGGCAGCATAGCTGCAGTGTATTGCTTGCCGGTAGCCGCAGAAAGTGAAGCCGCCAGCTTTGCATGATCGAACGCCGCCGCGCGGGTTTTCTTTGCAGGATCCACCAATACGAATTCGCTGCCATCGGCGGTCAGTACCCTGTACCAGAACTTGTCGCCCGGCAGCCAGTTGGGCCTTACCGATGCATGGTCGATATAAGGCTCGGTTCCGTAGTTAAGGCGGCTTTCTGCCCGTTCGTAGTCTTTGGTGGTTGTAGCGGTTTGCGCGTTTACCGTTAAGACACACGCCAGCGGTATGGCGGTGAGGAAAAGTTTATTCATCGCAATTCAGTTAATATTGAAAAACAATATTGCGCAAAATAGATGGGCTTAGCAAGAAGCTATTGTAACAGCTTTGTTGTAAGGGAGTTTAGTCAGAAGTCTTGAGTCGGGAGTCTTAAGGAGTATTTGTCTGAACTGGAATTTATGGAATTCTTGAATGGACAAAATTCTGCAAATTCTCTAATTCTGTAAATTCCAGTTCAGACAGTAGAATGGTGCATGAAAGGGATCGCTCCGTCACCTAATCACTAATCGCCAATCACCATCCCCCAATCACTTATCCTTCGTCATCACCCCGATGATATTCCCAGCCGGGTCGGAAAGCCAGGCGATATCGGGGCCATAGCCGTTGCCTCTCATAATGCCTTTTTCATCAGTTTTCATATCGCCCCAGTCGTATTGTTCAAATGTCACGCCGCGCGCTATCAGTTCGTCAACAGCTTTTTCCAGGTCGTCGACAGGAAAGTTGAGTACGGTAAACGTGGCAGGCTTATGATCGTCTTTCGGATAAACCATAATAGGGTTATTGCCGGTAGTATGTATCTGCAGCATATCGATGCCAACATTAATTGTTTTTACTTCCAACCCGAGCGTGTTCTGGTAAAAATCTTTAGCCTTTTCAATATCATCGACTGAAAAACTGCTGAATGCTTTGCTGTCCTTTAACATAGGTTTTGTTTTTTGGTGTATATATAATACAAAGTTAGCCAGCCTATGTTCCTGGAAAAAGGGCGGAAAACGACAATAATAAGGTGCTTTTATGCCAGTTCGTTAATATTGATAGATAACGTAGCCCCAGGGTTCAAGTTTCCACTCTTTATCCGAAAGAGGCTCCTTGTTATACATAAACACGTTATAGGGATTGCCATAAAGCGACTTGTCCTTCACGCTGATGGTCTGCTCTTTTGCCGACAGGTTCAGGATGATCAGTACCTTTTTACCTGCCTTTTCGCGAACGTAAGCGTATACGGCTTTAGGGTCGCCGGCATCTACTTTCGCGAACGATGCATCGGATGAAAGCGCTACATCATTTTTGCGCAGGTTAAGCAGTGTTCTGTAAAATTTGGCCCTCGCGAAATTCTTGAAACCCATCGGGTCTTTATCGAAGAATTTGATGGCACGCAATACCGGCTCTTCCTGCCCGCTGTAAACTAAGGGCACGCTGTGATAGAATGTCTGCGAGAATACAGCGAACGGAGCATGCGACGCGCCCGGGAACACACCAAAATCGGCTTTGTTCCAGCTGTTTTCGTCGTGGTTGCTGGTAAAGCCCAGCTCGAGGCCGTTCTTCGGGTATTCCTTATCGTATTTGGCTTTAATGCTGTCCAGCGCAAATGCCGGAGCGGCGCCTTTCGCCACATCTATCATTTTATGAAACATATCCCACGAGTAGGTAGCGTCAAAGCCGCTACGGTGTAAGTAGTCTTTATCGCCCTCGGCTAACATAAACAGGTTGCGGCCTTTGCGCAGCTGGCTGATACATCTTTTCCAGAAACTTTCCGGTACGTTCCAGGCCACATCGCAGCGGAAACCGTCAATATTTGTTTTCACGAGCCAAAATTTCATCGCGTTGATCATGCTGTCCTGCATCACTATGTTTTTATAATCCAGCTGGCGGGTGTCGTCCCAGCCGTAGGGAATAACGGCCTTACCATTCTTATCTTTTACATAAAAATCGGGGTGTTTTTTAAGCCAGTAATGGTCGGCGCCCGTATGGTTAGGCACCCAGTCAATGATCACCTTCATGCCTTTGGCATGTATCTGGTTCACTACCTGTTTAAAATCATTAAAGTCCCCAAATTCGGGATTGATGGTGGTATAGTTTGAAACCGCATAATAGCTGCCAAGCGAACCCTTGCGGTCAACTTTGCTTATGGGATTTATCGGCATAAACCATATCGTTTGCACGCCCATTTGCTTCAGCCGGTCAAGGTTTTTGGCGAACGCCTTAAAAGTGCCTTCTTTGGTGTATTGACGAACGTTGACCTCGTAAATATTACCCTGCATTATCCACGCCGGATGCCCGTCGATGGTTTTTGGCGCTTGCGCAAAAGAGCAGGTACATATAAATGATAAGCAACTCAGCAGTACAAGCATTGAAATGCCCCTGCGTGTTTTAGTTCCCTTAAAATGCATGTTAATTTAGATTTGAATCGAAATTAAGCATTTAGATATAAAAAACACGCAGAGACACTTAACTAATAGTTTTAACGCTCATTCTCAACAAATTCCCTGATCGATGTGCCTATGATATAGGTCCACCCTGCGCTGAAGCTTTCCCTTGCAAAATCCTTATTGCCGGTCGGGAAGGTTTCCAGTCCTTCATGCGTCAGCTTTAGCCTTGTCGCACTACCTTCGGCAAACAGCTCAAAGGTAACAAACGAATTACCGGGATAATCCCGGTAACGCCAGCTATATTGCAGCGTTTTACCGGGCTCCACTTTGGTTACCTTGCATAAATGCACATAGGTTTTCTCCTCACTGCCGCCATTAAAGGTAAACTCAAATCCCACTTCCGGCCTGAATTCAGTAATATCAAAATACCATTGCTTCATTTTGTCCCTGTCGGTAATCGCTTCCCAAACTTTTTGTGGCGAAGCATTAAGTGTACGCTCAATTACAAATGGTTCTGCTTTCATTTTTTCTTATTTTTAGTTGGTTTGATCTTCTCGTTCGCTGCGGCGTCCGTCGCTAAAAAATCTTCCAGCGCGTCCAGTTTCTGATTCCAGAATACGCGGTACTGCTCAACCCATTGCGCCACCTCATTAAGCTTCTGAAGTTTTGCCTCGCAGTATCTTTCCCTGCCAACTTGTTTTATAGTAATGAGTCCGCATTGGGTCAGTATTTTGATATGTTTTGATATCGCGGGCCTGCTCACATCAAACTGATCGGCAACAGCATTCAGGTTCATCGACCTGTTGGCTATCACGTTAATTATCTGCCGGCGGGTAGGGTCGGCTATCGCCTGGAATACATCTCTTCTCATTTTTTGGCTATTTGTAACCGTTCGGTTTCAAATATAGATGTAACCATTTGGTTACGCAAGTTTATTTTTAATTATTGTTATACCTGGCTTGCTTATAACGTATCTGTTGTTAATAAAAGATTAGCTACATTAGCATAGCTAATTCTTATCACACAGTCAATTGAAAAACCTTATGGAAAAGTCGTTTATTTACCTTTTTGCATGTTTGTTAATGTGCACGCTTTGGTTATCATGTGGCAAAACCCAGGTCAGCCCCGTAAAAAAGTCAAATAAAATAGGTGTTACAGATACCGCCAACCAGGGTAATGTAATCCCGAGTCCGGATATTGATTCAGCTGATATGCTGGGCACATGGAAATGGAGTGCGCAATACGACCTGGGTAACCCGCTCGGCGATGTATTAACACCTGCAAATACCGGCATACAGGAAACGCTGACGATTGACGCCAGCCACAACTGGACACAAACGCAAAATGGCATAGCTGTCAATTCAGGAAAATACCGGTTTGGTGTCATGATGCCTCCTTCGGGCTGGCCGGTGGCATTTCTAACCTTGAGCAATAAATCAGATCCCAATGCCCAAACTTATGATACACTGGATTTTACCAAAGGATTTTCAGGGTCGTTCGCAGTATCAAAAGACTCGCTAGTATTTTACGGCGTTTATGGGCAATCTAATACGGTGACGCAAAGGGTGTACACGCGTTAGAAACTGCGAATTATTATTGAAATTTGCAGGAATTACTTTCCGGCAAACCCGGGAATGTAGCCGCAACGTTATGACAGATCAAAAACAGGCAAATAACCCGCTGCACGGTAAGACTTTAGAAACAGTATTGACTGCCCTGGTAGATAAGTATGGCTGGCCCGAATTGGCTTACCGTATCCGCATTAATTGCTTTTTGACGGACCCAAGCATTTCCTCGAGTTTAAAATTCCTGCGGAAAACGCCATGGGCACGGAAAAAAGTAGAGGACCTGTACGTAGCCGCTTTTGCGAAATAAATCGCCGGCTTCACACGCCGCTTTTCTATAAAATCAATAACCTTTCGTATTTTATAGAAAAACATCTAAATTGAACTCACCAATTTTAATACTAAGTTATGGTGAACATCAATTCAAAAGGTGCGGAACAAAATACCTATGACGCTATTGTGATCGGTTCGGGCATCAGCGGCGGCTGGACTGCAAAAGAGCTATGTGATAACGGGTTAAAAACGCTTGTCCTCGAACGCGGACGAAACGTTGTACACCTGAAAGACTACCCGACCGCGCTGAAAAATCCCTGGGATTTTCCGCACCGCACTTACGAGCCGCTCTCTGTTTCAAAGGAAAACCCGATAGTGGAAAGATGTTACGCATTTAATGAGACCAGCCAGCATTTTTTTGTAAAAGATAAAGAACACCCCTATGTGCAGGAGAAGCCGTTCGACTGGATACGCGGTTACCAGGTAGGGGGCAAGTCGCTGCTTTGGGCACGGCAAACCCAGCGCTGGAGCAAATACGATTTTGAAGGACCCGGCCGCGACGGTTTCGCTGTGGACTGGCCGATACGCTATGATGATATAGCTCCGTGGTACAGTCATGTCGAAAAGTTTGCGGGCATAGCTGGCAATCACGACGGGTTGGAAACTTTGCCTGATGGTGAATTTTTACCCGCCTGGGAAATGAACGCGGTTGAAAAAGATATGACCGCACGCATTAACGGTCATTACAAAGGCAGCCGGAATGTGATCATTGGCCGGTGTGCGCACCTCACCAAACCGAACGAGATACACAAGCAGCAAGGGCGCGGCCAGTGCCAGGCGCGCAGTTTGTGCGAGCGCGGTTGCCCTTTCGGCGGATATTTTAGTTCCAATGCCTCCACTATCCCCTGGGCATTAAAGACAGGGAACCTTACTTTAAGACCTGATTCGGTTGTGCATTCTATCATTTACGATGAAAAGAAAGGCAAGGCAACAGGTGTTAGGGTAATAGACGCCCATACCAAAGAAGCCACCGAATATTACGCGAAGATCATTTTTGTGAATGGTGCCACCATGAACAGCAACCTGATCATGCTGAACTCTACCTCGTCGCGTTTCCCCAACGGCCTGGGTAACGACAGCGGCGTGCTTGGTAAATATGTGGCGTTCCATAACTATCGCGGCAATGTTTACGCCACAATGGATGGCTATCTTGATTCGTATTATTACGGTCGCCGGCCCACAGCTATTATGATGCCCAACTTCCGGAATGTTCAAAAGCAGGAGATGGATTTTCGCCGCGGCTATATGACATTTTACTCGGTGGTAAGGACCGGTTGGGGACATGAAACCGACGGACCGCAATTAGGCGCACAATTCAAAGAAAATATTGCCGAACCAGGGCAATGGGTTGTTTATACCCAAATGCAGGGCGAAACTATCCCGAAAGAAACCAACCACGTAAGCCTGAGTACGGATGAAAAAGACCAGTGGGGTATACCGCTGCTCAAAACTTCAGTTGCCTACGATGATAATGATGTGAAAAGCATGAAGGATTTTATGGCCCAGGCATCGGAAATGTTGGATATAGCAGGCTGTAAAAATATCAATACGCACGATACCAACCAGGCGCCCGGCCTTGATATTCACGAAATGGGCGGTGTACGCATGGGCAGGGACCCCAAAACATCGATCCTTAACAACTGGAACCAGGTACACAGTTGCCCGAACGTTTTCGTGACCGATGGTTCGTGCATGGTGTCTACCAGTACACAAAACCCGTCTTTAACCTTTATGGCGATTACGGCCCGCGCCGCAAACCACGCTGTGGAGGAGTTGAAGAAAGGGAATGTATAAAAAGTTATAATAGGGCACGTTGATGGTGCCATATCTTAATTATAGAGCTTTATGGGTCGCC
Organism: Mucilaginibacter sp.; assembly: GCF_035492695.1. GTDB lineage: Bacteria > Bacteroidota > Bacteroidia > Sphingobacteriales > Sphingobacteriaceae > Mucilaginibacter. Next base: position 51,402 of record NZ_DATJJC010000015.1, read on the forward strand.
CGGGCCATTGTTTTTGCCATTCTTCTTTTGGTTGAGCTTTTCTTTATAATTAATTCCGCCAAATCCACCTAAAATACCCCTGTTTTTAGTGTTAAAGTGCGTAAAAACCACAAGCAAATACCGTGAAAACACGCTGGTTGAATTGATTAGCTATAACTAAATTCACTTTAATTAAAATTGTTTAATTAACTGGAAAGCAGTTGATTGGAACAGGCCCGGGTTACGCCGAAAACGGGATGAAAGAGTAGGCGATAAATTTAGCAGATATGTTTGACAGTTCAGTTCTCAATGTTGTGATCGGGCTTATTTTTATATTTCTGATTTATAGCCTTTTCGCAACCGCCGTCCAGGAAGCCATTTCGAGTATACTTCAACGCAGGGGAGGCACCTTATACCGGGGTGTGGTTAGTATGCTAACGGATACACCCGCGCAAGGCAGCTTTTTTTCGCGCGTGTGGGCTTATATTACGTCGTGGTCTGTTTGGCAATGGGCCAGGGCGCTATTCAAAAAACCAGAGATCAATACCTTATATCAAATATTCTACCATCACCCCATAATTAAAAATTATGGCGAAAATGCGTTATACAATAAACCCGCTTACCTGACGTCCGAAAACTTCGCTTCGATCCTGGTCGAAACCATAAAAAACCTTGAATCGGCTAACGAGATAAAACCTGCCGATTTTAAAATGATACAGGACGCCATAGTAAAGTACAGCAATCTGCCTGCAGAGCTGCAGGAAAATTTCCCTGGCTGGACTCAGCCGGCTATCGCTTATATCGATTGCGAAACTTTTAAAATACTAAATTTTCATTTAAACGAAGCAGCCGGCGACCTGGATGTTTTTAAAGCAAGGCTTGAAAAATGGTTTGACGACAGTATGGCGCGTGTGAGCGGGTGGTATAAAAGAAACACCCAAACCTGGCTCTTCATCATTGGCTTTTTCCTGGCGATGATCCTAAATATTGACAGTATCCAAATAACCAAATACCTGTCAAGAAATAAAGAAATAGCCGCAAAACTGGCTGATATGGGCACAGCCGTTGCTGCCAATACACACTACAAGGATTCTGTAATAACTGCCGAAATATTCAAAGAAGTAAAGGCTCAAAAAGATTCGGTAAATACCTTGCTGGGCCTGGGATGGAAATATAAAAGTGATCACCCTACTGACGAAATCCTCACAGTATTAAAAGGAACATTCGCAACTTCATGGACCAATTTCTTCGGCATATTTATTTCGGCCATTGCCATTAGCCTTGGGGCTCCGTTTTGGTTTGATCTGCTGAACAAATTTGTCAATATACGGGCATCGGGAAAAACCGTTAAGTCGAGCGGCAGTACCACGAAAACCAATAAGTCAGACGATAATACCGACGGATAGTCATGGCAATCAACGTCAAGATCAGGATCGCAATTTATATCCGGCGAGGACCGGGTAAAAGCTTTGACCCGCCAATAGGCAGGATAACGCCGAGCGGCGCCATAGTCGTAATGGATGGCAAGGAAGAGGGTGAATCGTGGAAGGGGATAAATACCTGGTATTTCAAAATCAACAACAAAGGCACTAAACAGTATTATTGGGGAGGGGGGATAGAAGTATCAGACGGCGAAGAGGAAGCCGTTAATGGTGATAATGATCTTGATGCGAATGCTCAGAATGATGCGGGTAATGAAGAGGAAGCGGAAAATTTGCCGGGCCCTAATGCAGGCGTCTTGGATGAAGGAATTGATTTGCAAACTGATGCTGCCAGCTCACCCGTAACGTACAGTTGGGAAATCACCGACTACGGAATCGATAAGTTATGGGAACAGTCAAAAGGGGCGGGAGTGAAGGTGGCGGTAATTGACACTGGCTTAAATTACAACCATACCAACATCAGGAATAAAAAAAATATTGAATATTTAAACTTATCCACCGGTTCCACAAATCGCGAGGATTGTTTGGATACTAACGGCCACGGAACCCATTGCGCAGGAGTGATTTGCGCACAAGGCCCTGATGTTTACGGCATAGCACCAGACGCGGATCTGTTGGTCATCAAAGCAACCGATGACGGGGATATGCAATGCAAAGACCTGGCGAATGCTATTATTAAAGCGGTTGATTTAAGGGCCAACATAATTTCGGTAAGCTATAGCTTTCTTAACCGGGAGGCGGATATTGAATTGTTAAAAACAGCTGCACAACATGCAAGCGACAACAATGTATTGATAGTTGCCTCTACCGGGGATTCGGGGCCTGTTGTAACAAAACCAACCTTTCCGGCTTCGTATCCCTTCAGTGCCGGCGTTGGGGCCAGCGACCAAAATAAAAGCCTTTGGACCGGAACGACCATAAATCCTGACATCGATATTTTAGCGCCCGGGGTTAATGTTGTTTTGATTGGACCAGGTGATGCCGGAAAAACTGCGGACAGCGGCACCAGTTATTCAACCCCTTACGTGGCAGGCGTCGTCGCATTACTTATGGCGGCATCGGGCAAGCCGCCCATCGACATTGCTGATGAGTTGAAACAAAGTGCGGATAGCCGGGATGGCATACGCGATCAGTTACAGCAACTTTATACCGAACCGGACCTGATAGTGCCCATTGGCGTCATCAAACCATAATTCAGAAAAAACTAATCCATCAACCTCATGAAAAAATATTTAGTAATCACGGCTTTTTTGACATTGGCTTTTAATTGTCTATATGCCCAAAGCGCATATTACGATGCTCTTAAACTACGAAGCCTGATCGTAACGGATAACAAAGGCAGGCACTTTAATACGAAACCAGACTCATTGTTGAAGGCCGGCAATATTTTATTCAACTATATGAAACTGGATAAAAAGATTGATTCAATCAATTGGCATGTTATCCATGACGAATTTACATCGGATCCGAATTTTAATCCTTTTCTGACACCTTTGATTCCTAATAGTCCCAATAGTGGTAATGAGCCTAAATCTTCCGGCACAAGTTTATCGCTTCAAAGCATCGGTAATCTTGATGTTACCAACTTTGCTGACGGCCTGGCGAAATTCCTGGTTAAACGGACAAAGCAGGAACTGGCCACCGCTTTTTTCGAACGGTTTAAAGACAAGCTCGACAGCATAAAACAGCTTAGGATACTCTTTCCTACAACTTACAGGGCGTTGAGCGCAATTGACCAGGAAATTTATAATTACGCAGCCTATGTCGACTTGTTGAGGGAGTCGTTTCAGAAAGATCTCGCCATGATCCTGCCTAACTTTGCCCTTCTTGTTCAGGATCCGAGTATGCAGCCGGTGTTTAAAGCGCTGCCATACCTGAAAACCATTATGTTAGATGGTTTATTTCTTATAAACGAATTTAACGAAGGGAAGCACCCGGGCGAAGCATTTCATGATTATATCGCTGAAAGGGCCGACACTACGCTCAATTTAATAAACAAAAACATATACCCCTCGTTACAGATCCTTGATATTTTCTCTCAATCACTAAGGTCTGGCGCGAAGGATAAATATTGGATCAGTGCCGATTCACTTAAGCTCCTGTTTAAAGATAAAATAACGTTTCAGATATACATGGGCCTGGTTTACCAGCAATTGACCAATAAGGACATTGTTTTTTATGACAAAGAAGGGAAAATGGTGGATTTTAAAGCCTTCCTTACAAAACATGCAGCCGAGATTGTACAAGACGAAGAACGTTATAATAGTTACCTGTCCGACTTGATACAAAAAGCGAATGAAGCGGATAAATATTTTATCGTTATCAAGCAATTGATTCAAAAAGGACAGGACAAGCCTACTTACCAGGACTATTACAGTTTATATAATTCAGCCCTTACTCTTTTTGAACAGTTACTGCCAACGCCCACATTGTTGAACCTGAAAACCAATATCACAATGAATGTTATTGACAGGAATGAGGATAAAGTTCACAAGTATTTGTCTGTAGCCCATTCGTTAGGCAATATTTATGTAGATATCTACGAAAAACAGTACCCGTCGGCGGTGATTGAAGCCAGCACGATTTTGGATCTGCTGCCCGGCAACCCTTCAAATCTTAGCCAGCTTTATATCAAGTACGGGAATTTCGCGTCAGTATTGGCCAAGGCGCAAAATAGCGATGAAGTTGAGGAAGCTATTGAAGCAGTCGCCATGCCCGCAGGAAGCTCGACGGTGAAAAGGGAGTCGGAATTTAATGTATCCCTTAACGCCTATGTAGGGCCGTATTTGGGATATGAGAAAATACATGGTATTGATGCCAAAAAGATGGGTGCATTTGGCGTAACAGCGCCAGTGGGTATTGCCGTTAGCTGGGGGCATCGTTTATTGTTTTTCCCTACGGGAAATTCGAAATGGTCAACCTCATTATTTGTATCCCTTATTGATATTGGTGCGCTTACTTCTTATCGGTTTAGCTCAGCCGGTTCAAAGGTTGGTACCGACAGCACAGCACAGGTGGCGCAGGTGCCCAGGATACAGTTAAAAGATATTATTAGCCCTGGCGCATTTGTATCTATAGGCATACCGCGAACACCAATTTCGTTCTCAGGAGGATTTCAACTCGCCCCTAACTTCCGCAATGTGAGCTTGAGTACCAATAACACGGTTATAAATGGCTATGGCGACAATAAGCTTTATACAAGATGGTCATTCTCCATATTAGTGGATATTCCCTTGTTAAACTTTTACACCAAAGACAGAAATCCTTAAACTTTTTTTGGCGGCAGATCAAAAGCTGTTGCATCGTGTTCAAAATGACCCTTGTGCGATCCGTCGCAGAAGGGTTTATTTTGTGATAAGCCGCAGCGGCAGATGGACACGATAGTGCGGCCCTGCAGGCCGTATACATTACCCTGCGCGTCCACTATTTCAAAGTCGCCGTCTACCTTAACTGATCCGTTGCTGTTTATTGTCAATTTTGTTGTTGCCATGCGGCGAAGATAGGCAGAAAGCTCAAAGCATAAAGACCAAAGCTTTTTTTGTGGAAAAAACGAGCTGCGGCCTGTGCGACACCTTCCCCTGTAATCAGGGGAAGGAGGAGGATAGGGTTCGCTCAAAACCCGCTGTCATCTATGGCAAAGTTGTTTTTACGCTCCTTCCATTTACCATTGGTAAAATCAGGGAACTGCTGCGGCATGTTGCCTTCGGCGAGTGATTTTTCCGACAGTGGGGTAATGACGCTCATCGTAACCGAATCATAAACATCGATAGGGGTAGGGCCCTTCTTTTTCACCGCTTCAACAAAAGCATTAAATACAAACCAGTCCATCCCGCCATGGCCCGCGCCGGCAGCGTCGTTGGCGTATTTTTTCCATAGCGGGTGATCGTATTTATCAAACCATTCTTTAGCCGGGTCCCACTGGTCTTCTTTTTTGGATTGATTTTCGATATAAACCGACTCATTCACATCCATCCAGATGCCTTTGGTACCCTGTACACGAAATCCTAACGAGTATGGCCGCGGCAAATGCGTATCATGACTTAACATTACCGTTTCGCCGTTGGCGCAGTTGATCATCGTGGTAACTACGTCGCCGTTTTTAAAGTTGATCTTTGCCGTGGGGCTGCCGGGGGCCAGTTCTTCTACGTAAGCATTCAGGCCCCTCGATTTGCTGGCAAAAGAAACAAGATTGGTGAACCTGTTGCCACGCGTAATATTGGCATAATGCATTACCGGCCCTGCGCCGTGGGTAGGGTAGATATCGCCATTGCGGTCGATGTTGAATTGCGTGCGCCATTGCGCTTCGCTGAATGCTTTCGGGCCAAATTCAACACCCTTACCGCCGTATGGCTTGCCGTCGTTAAACAATACATCCCGTAAATTATGCTGGTATCCGCCCTCCAGGTGGACGATCTCGCCAAACAAGCCTTGCCGCACCATATTTAATGCAGCCATTACATCGCGGCGGTAGCAAACATTTTCTAAAGTCATATAAGGGATACCCGTTTTCTCTGATGTTTTGACAATATCCCAATGGTCGTCGAGTGACAGGCCCGCTACTACTTCGCAGCCCACGTATTTGCCCGCCTTCATGGCATCAATGGCCTGCGGATGGTGGAACTGCCAGGGCGTAGCGATAATAACCGCATCAATATCCTTTCGGTCGAGCAAACCTTTGTAGGCATCCAGCCCGCCGGTATATTCTTTTGGCAGCGGTTTGCCCGCTTTTTTGAATTGCTGGCGGCAATATTGCAGCGAACTTTCCTGTGTATCACAAATCGCGACGATCTCGACATCGTCCCTTAACAATCCCTCACCTATATGGCTGCGGCCGCGTAACCCGACGCCGATATAACCCAGTCTGACCTTTTCTGAACTTGCTGCGAAAAGCGAACCCGAGGGAAGTAGGGTAATGCCGGCTGTGGCCAGCGCGCCCTGTTTAATAAATTCTCTGCGATACATGATTTATTCGTTTTTTTTGGTTTAACTTTAGTTATGCTAAGTTAGAGAAATAATTCTTTGTGTGTGCGGACACAATTTAGCATCTGTCAACCAATTTTTAACATCTAATCTAAAACCTCAAGTGCGATCGCTGCAGATTCCTCTGTTACCTTCTCTCGGTAAGGGTATTATTTTGCATGATATTTCGCTGATGCTCGGTAACCAGCATCACCCTATCGATTTTGTGCCCTGGCCCGAATTTCCGGATAAGCCCAAAGTCTCGTTTGCCATAGGCCATTGCCATGACCATATCTATATCAAATACGACGTGACCGAAAAAGAAGTACTGGCACGATATAAGCATATTAATGACCCGGTGTATAAAGACAGCTGCGTGGAGTTTTTTATCGCTTTCGACGAGGAAGATGCCTATTACAATATCGAATTCAACCGGCTTGGTACCTGCCTTGGCCGTTATGGAACCGAACGGGAAAACCGCGCCGAACTGCCTGCGGACGTATTGCGGACCATAAAATACGACCGCACATTAAAACAGGTTGTTGAAAATGATGAGCCCGTTATCAACTGGACGCTAACCGTATCGGTGCCGATATCGGTGTTTGTTTTTCATCATCTCGCCACTATTCAGCAAAAGAACGTCAAAATGAATTTCTACAAATGCGGCGACGACCTTACTCATCCGCATTACCTGGCCTGGAATAACATCATTGCCCCTGAGCCCAATTTTCATTTGCCCAAATTTTTCGGGCAAGTGGAGTTTTTGTAAGGGATTACACGCCGGATGTTCGGCTAAAGCATTTTCGCCCTTGTTATTTTGTCCGCCCCATAAATGGGACGGCAATTTAATGGATAATTATAGCCTGGGCCGACTTAGCCATTGCCGTTGGCTTCAGCCAACGGGTAAAAATAATTCACATCCGGCTTTAGGCAAATTCCGGAATATTCGTCATTAAGTTTTAACTTTATAACACAACCAGTTAACCCAACCTCACAAATGGAAAGCATCATCCCACAAAAAACAGGGCGCCTGTTATCGCTCGACGTCATGCGCGGCCTTATTATGATATTTTTAGCCGGCGAGGCATGCTCAGTTTATGAGTCGTTGCGGGAGCTGCATGTTGGCGGTGTTTTCGATACAATACTCCTCCAGTTCGATCACCACCCCTGGCACGGCCTGCGTTTGTGGGACCTGATACAACCCGCCTTTATGCTGATGGCAGGGACGGGCATGTATATTTCTTATGCGCATAAACGGGAAAAAGGGATCACCTGGGCGCAAAATTTCAGGCATGTAGCCCTCCGTGCGCTCAAACTGTTTATCCTGGGTACGGCTGTGCAGTGCTTTTACAAGGGGCATTTGGTTTGGGAACTATGGAATGTGCTTACGCAACTATCGGTAACAACGCTTATCGCTTATTTCATCATTAACCGGTCCTATACTTTTCAAATTGTTGTTTCGGCCCTGTTGCTTATTTTGACCGAAGTGTTATACCGCAATATTTTGATGAACGGCTTTGATACGCCTTTTGTGGAATATCACAATTTTGGCGCCTACATGGATACCGTGCTGATGGGTAAGATCAATTTTGACGGATGGGTAACCATCAATATTATACCTACTGCGGCGCATACCATTTGGGGGGTGCTGGCAGGTAAATTGCTGATCTCGCGCAGGACCTCGAAACAGAAGATACAATACCTGGTTATGGCCGGCGTGATAGGGCTTATATTAGGTTTTGGATTAGATAAAATGCATATCACGCCCATTATCAAACGCATCGCCACCAGTTCCTTTACCCTTGCTTCGGGCGGATGGGTATTCCTGCTGATGGCTTTTCTTTACTGGGTGATAGACGTAAAAAAGATAAACAAATATGCCTGGATAGCCGTGGTGGTGGGCATGAACTCTATTTTTATTTATTACTTTTTCAATACCGTAGGTTATCAATGGTTTAATGGGGCGGTGGCCATTTTTGTGAAGGGCTTTGCCGGGCTCGCCGGTATAGCGCCGAAAGCTTTGGCGGTGCTATCTGCTTTGGTAACCTGGGTGCTGGAATGGGGGCTATGTTACTGGCTGGCGAAAAGGAAGATATTTGTGAAGTTGTAGCAGTCTGAACAGGGATTTTCAGTATTAAAGAATTTGAAGAATTAGGTGAACGGTACTGATTAAAATTCAGGTAATTCATAAACTCTAAAAATTCGAATTTAAACTAAAAGCAGCACAGAAAATTCTTTAATTTCAAAATTTATATTTTATAATGATTTTATAATCAAAATTTTAGCTAACTTAACTGAAGTTTTTGTTTATAAAAATGGCATTCTATAAATTTGAGCATTATCAGCACCCCGTCAACGGATATTGGTAAACAAAAAGACTTTAGACACACGACTCCTGACTATAGCCTGCGGAGCAAGTTTTCTTTCACCCCGCCTTCCCATTCCTCTTTCAAAATGCTGAGCACAATGGAGTCGCGCCGGCCGCCGGCTTCCAGCCACATGTTGCTGCGCAGGATACCCTCAACGGTACAACCTATGCTCTTCATAGCGGCAATGCTGCGCTCGTTACGCGCGTCGGCACGAAACTCTACACGGTACATGCCCAACTCTTCAAACGCAAATTGCAGCAACAGGAATTTACAGTGTTTATTCAGCCCTGTACCGCGAAACTTTTCGCCATACCAGGTGTAGCCCAGCTGCAGCATGGCGTTGCCGGGTTGTATGTCGTAAAAGCGGGTGCTTCCGGCATATTGGCCGGTGGTTTTATCAAATACGATAAAGGCATATTCCCTTCCCTCGGCGCGGTTGGTAAGGGCGGTATTGATGTAGGCCCGCATCCGTTCCTCCCCGTGCGCACTAATGCCCGAATATTTCCAGGTGTCCTGTTCGTTCATAGCGTAAGGGAGAAGGAATTCGATATCCGATTCTTCAAGCGGTCGCAGCAAAACGCGGTCATCTTCGAGGATGTACCCGGCTTCACGGTCAAATTTTTGTGGCATGGTCTAAAATGTTTTAACGCGTTGTTCGTCTGCCTTAGTGTGGCCCTGCAATTATAATTGATTTTATGCACGACCATAGCTGTGCATCGTTATTTTTGCTTAAGTGACATTAAAATAACAATAAAATACCACTGATGTCTGACAACCAAAAACCGAAAGAAAAGAAACCAGGAATATTTAGCCTGTTAAAACCATACCGGTTATTAGTGATCTTGCTGATCCTGTTCGCTGTATTCAGCAACAGTGTCAACTTATGGCTGCCAAAGATCATTTCGCACGGGATCGACGGGTATATCCATAGCCTGATGACCAGGGTACATTTCGAACTTAACCCGACGATGACCAAATTTTTGTCGGCCATTGCGTTCATTTTTGTTTTCTCGTACCTGCAAAGCGTCATCCAAACCTATACGTCCGAAAAGGTAGCGCGCGATCTGCGTACGCGGCTTTCCGACAAAATATCGCGACAGAGCAATGCCTTTATAGCCGAGGTAAATCCATCCAAACTGTTAACCAACCTTACGGCAGATGTGGATTCGATCAAGCTTTTCGTATCCCAGGCGCTGGTATCCATCATATCGTCGGTATTTCTTATCGTCGGCGCAAGCGTAATGCTGCTTACCATCAACTGGAAACTGGCGCTTTGTGTTATTGCCATTATCCCTATTATCGGCATCACCTTTGCGGTGGTGCTGAAGAAGGTGCGGGCGCTTTTTGTTGAAAGCCGGGCAGTTATTGACTGGCTGAATAAAGTAATCAACGAAAGTATTTTGGGTTCGGCGCTTATTCGTGTTATCAATTCGCAGCAACTGGAATTCGATAAGTTCCTGAAAGCAAATACTAAAGCAAAAGATTACGGCCTTGCCATCCTTCGGCTTTTTGCCGGACTTATCCCCGTTATCACTTTTACCGCCAATGCAGCCACATTAAGCATACTGGTTTTGGGAGGGCATTTTATAATCAATCATACCATGTCCCTTGGCGATTTTGCGGCGTTCAATAGCTACCTGGTCATACTCATATTCCCGATCATCATGATCGGTTTTATGAGCAACATTATCGCTCAGGCGCAGGCGTCGTTCGGGCGCATTACCGGTGTGCTGGATGCTCCTGATACCGTGGAAACCGGCACGGTAAAAGAATCTTTGCGCGGCGATATCGAACTGAAAAACGTAAATGTAGTCTATGGACAGAAACCAGCTTTAAAGAATATTTCCCTATCGGTAAAAGCCGGGTCGAAGATCGCTATCATTGGCCCGACGGCGGCCGGGAAAACGCAGCTATTGTACTTGTTGACCAATTTGATCAAACCCAATTCGGGCGAGATTTTGTTTGATGGCAGGAGTATCAATGATTACAATAGCGAATCGTTCCACAGCCAGGTGGGTTTTGTCTTCCAGGATAGCATTATTTTTAATATGAGCATCCGTGAGAACATCGCCTTCAGCGATACGGTGACCGATGAATCGCTGCAAAAGGCGATCGACACTGCCGAATTGCATGAGTTTGTCGACTCATTCCCCGAAAAGCTGAGCACTATAGTTTCCGAACGCGGTGCAAGCCTTTCCGGCGGGCAAAAGCAGCGTATCATGCTGGCGCGAGCTCTTGCGCTGGATCCCAAAGTTTTGTTACTCGACGACTTTACCGCCAGGGTGGACGGCAATACCGAAAAGAAAATACTGGAAAACGTGCAGAAAAATTACCCGGGATTAACATTAATATCTGTAACGCAAAAGATAGCCTCGGTAGGGCATTACGACCAGATCATCCTGCTGATGGAGGGTGAAATAATAGCCAGCGGAAAACACGATGAGCTAATGCAAACCAGCACTGAATACGTGCAGATATACGATTCACAACAAAGCACCAGCAATTATGAATTACGATCTAAATAAATTTTCAAAGGAACAGGAAAAGACATCGACCCTGGGAGCTTTGAAAAAGCTGCTGGAGTTTATATCGCACGAAAAGAAAAACCTGTGGCTGGCGTTCCTGGCTATACTCATCAATGCCTCGGTGAACCTTTTTGGTCCGCTGATGATAGGGCACGCTATTGATAAGTATGTGATACCAGGCAATTATCACGGTGTGTTGGTAATTGCAGGCGTGCTGCTGGCTATGTATGTGTGCGGTTTGGTAGCCAGCTACCTGCAAACCATGCTGATGGGTGGCGTAGGCCAGCGGATGCTTTATACGTTGCGTAATGCCATTTTTAACAAATTGCAGCAACTGCCGGTGGCATTCTTCAATCAAAATAAAGCCGGCGACCTGATATCGAGGGTTAATAACGATACCGATAAGATCAATACCTTTTTCAGCCAGTCGCTGATGCAGTTTGTAAGCAACCTGGCTATTATGGTTGGCGCCGGCATATTTTTGTTGAGCATTAACCCCGAACTGGGTGCGGCCACTATCGCCCCTGCGGCGCTGGCGTGGATATTTACCAGGATATTATCGCCATGGGTTAAACGGAAGAACGCCGTCAATTTAAAAAGCACAGGAGGAATGAGCGCCGAAATACAGGAAAGCCTGAATAACTTTAAGGTGATCATCGCTTTTAACCGGCGCGATTATTTTCGCAAGCGTTTTGACGAAGCAAACAAGGAGAACTATGCAACATCTATAAGGGCCGGTATTGCCAATAATATTTTCCTACCGTTTTATACCTTGCTTGCCGGCGCTGCGCAATTAATTGTCCTGGCCTTTGGTATTTACCTGATCTCTAAAGGGCAGTTTAGTGTCGGTTTGCTGGTAAGTTACTTGTCGTACTCCAATAGTTTCTACAACCCGTTAAGGCAGCTGGCTACCTTGTGGGCAACTTTCCAGACAGCCATGGCCGGATGGGACCGTATCTCGAACATCCTCTCGCTGGAAACTAACCTCACCACTGTTGAAAGCGACATAACAACCGGATCAGACGCGCTGCTTGAATTTAGGAACGTGCATTTTGCATACCCCGGCGGCGGCGAAATACTACACAACATCAACTTTAAAATGGAGCGTGGTAAAACTTACGCCCTGGTAGGACCTACAGGCGGCGGTAAAACCACGACGGCCTCGCTGATAGCCCGGCTATATGACCCAACCGAAGGGACGATATTGCTGGACGGTAAAGATATTCGTTCATACGAACCGGATGAACGGACTAAAAAGATCGGCTTTATTTTGCAGGAGCCATTCCTTTTCACCGGTACCGTAAGGGATAATATCCTGTATAGCAACGAAGAATATCAAAACCTGACCAATGAACAGATAGAAGAAGAGCTGAAAGGGGCAAACCTGCAAAGCCTGCTTGATATTTTCGACAAGGGATTGGATACCCCGGTTTTATCGTCGGGCGATAGCGCCAGCCTGGGCCAAAAACAACTGATAGCCTTTATGCGTGCCGTTTTACGCAACCCAGAAATATTGATACTGGACGAAGCGACCGCCAATATCGACACCATAACCGAGCAGTTGTTGAGTGATATCCTGGCCAACCTGCCGGAATCAACCACGCGCGTTATCATTGCACACCGCCTGAATACTATTGAGAATGCGGATGAAATATACTTTGTTAACTCAGGCGAAGTGATTGCTGCCGGATCATTAGATCATGCAATCGATATGCTGCTGCAGGGGAAACGTGTTAGTTAACTGGTGATTAGTTGATTAGTGATTAGGTAGTTCGAAAGCCTGCATAAGTTCGAAACTTAAATTATGGATTAGACTTACGAAGTTTTTAAAACTTCGTAAGTCTAAATCTTATATTGGGTGTCACCCTGAGGCACTCAAAGGGTGAGCGTAAAGGCCTTTACCCGCATGTTTCGAGAACCTCAACAAGACACCCTTCACGGAATCACAGATCTCTCCGCACCACCTCACCCGTTGCCTTATTTTTTAATATCAGCTTCTTCTCACCGTTAGGTAATACTTCTTCCTTGATCAGGTAGTAGGTATCATCGTATGAGGCAAACTCGTGGCCTTCGGTTACGTCGGTACGGCCGCGCCAGTCGTCTATTTGTACAGGCTCCCAATTGCGCGATTTGGCCGATTTGTAGGCAGCATCAATGATACAATTCACCACATAGCCATCGTAAAAGTTTTCTGAAGGTTCACGCTTTTGGTCGATGGCGTCAAACATATCAGTGAACATATGATTGTAACCCAGCTCGTTTACTTCGTCGCCTACAGGGAACAGCCAGCCGCTGGATGATTCGGCTTTTTCGGCCACGTAATTATTACCCTTGCCCGTGCTGAACATATCGAAACCAGTCCGCAGGAAATTATTGAGCCAGATGGTGCCTTCGCTGCCCATAACCTCGTCGCGCAGGTCCATACCACCGCGGAAACACCAGCTCACTTCAAACTGACCGATGGTGCCGTTAGCGTATTTTACCCAGCCCAATGCATGATCCTCTGCCGCGATAGGGTGTACCTGCGTGGCTGCCCAGCACATTACCTCCACAGGTTTTATATCCTTGCCAATAAAATTCCGCGATATTTCGATACAATGGCAACCCAGATCGACAATAGCGCCGCCACCGGATTGCTCCAGGTTCCAGAACCAATCGCTATGCGGACCGGGGTGCGTTTCCCTTGATTTTGCCCAAAGCACCCGGCCAATACTGCCGGCCTTAACACTGGCTAACGATTTCAGGAATTTTGGGGTGTAGCACAAATCCTCTAAATAACCACCCATCACACCAGCTTTTTCCACCATTTCCATCATTTGCTTGGCTTCGGCTCCGGTGCGGCCCAAGGGCTTGGTACAAAGCACATGCTTGCCCGCTTTAGCGCAAGCCTCAACAGCGGCCAAATGCAGCTCGTTCGATAAAGCGATCACTACCACATCTACCTCGGGATTACCCACTACTTCATCCAAATTATTACTGAAATGGGGCAAACCATAATCTTTGGCAAATTTTTCGGCCCTTTCTGCCGAGCGTGAATAGACGCTTACCAAAATGTCTTTTCTGCGTTGTGCTGCAAGCGAGTCAGCATAAAAACGGGCTATAAAGCCCGAACCAAGCATGGCGATTTTCATATTTATTTTGTTGTAATGTTTGAAAGTTAAAATGTTGTAATGTTTTTTGTTGTAATGTTCGAAAGCTGAAATGTTATAATGTCCGAATAGAGCGCCAACTTCAACTTTCCAACTTTCCAACCGTCAGACCTCTTTTTCCCACCCGGTCTCTTTCAATGCCGGGTCGTTTTCCTTTTTCAGGAAATCGTTATCTGATAATGAAGCCGCGTCCCATTGCAATATTGCCTCGTCGGGTACTACATTAACCGGGGTCTTCCACGACGTCGATGTCTCATTATAAGCTAAATTAGATTGCGAACAATAACACGAAATAATGGACCATCGCGGATGATCGGATAAGTTCGCTTCGGAACGGTGCAACAGGTTGCTATGAAAAAATAAGGCATCGCCCGGCTGCAGTTCGCAATATACCAGTTCCATTGTTTTGAGGGCGTTGTTAACCATGGTCATATCTGCACCTACCTGTTCGCCCGAAAAACCATGATTTACCCTGCCCAACTTGTGCGAACCTTTGATAACCTGCAGGCAGCCGTTCGCTTTATTGGCGGCCGTAAGAGCCACCATAACACTGATTAGCTGATCGGGAAACATGAACTGGTTCTTATACCAGTACCCGTAATCCTGGTGCCATTCCCAGGCACCACCCACTTTAGGTTCCTTCTGCATCAGCTTGGAATGAAAATGACAAACAGGCGAACCATTATCCAACAATTCATCTACCGACTCAACCATGCGTTTGGCTCGCGTCAGGTAACCAAATACATCATTCCCCGGCGTAAACCATAACGATAATTTGGTTTTCTTGCCGGAAAGATCGTTCAGGTCCAGTGCGTTTTTGCGCATAGCATCATCTTCAAGCGCGGTCTTGTATAACTTGTCAGTCTCTGCCTGCGAGCAAAAACCCTTCACCAGCAGGAACCCGTCGCGTTCATAAGCGGCTTTCTGTTCAGCATTCATCATTTTTACAGGTATTAATAGGTTTGCCCGATAAAGCTATAACATTCATCGTTTATTTATCAAACCTTTGTTAAAATTGTTTTAACCGAAATAGTTATTAAAATCGTATCAATAATTATTAATTTTTTATTACTCCCATTTTATTTTTATTCTTGTAACAGAATAATATTATGCAAAGATATACCGGCCAGAAACGCATCCTTGTTGCAGTAGATTGTATCATATTTGGTTTTGATGGCTGGAATTTAAAATTGCTTGTCGTTCAGCGTGCGATGGACCCTGAAAGAGATAAGTGGAGTTTAATGGGCGGTTTCATCCAGCCCTCCGAATCGCCTGACGACGCAGCCAACAGGGTTTTAGAACACCGTACAGGTTTGAAAAATGTTTACATGGATCAGTTCCATGTATTTGGTAAGCCCGATCGTGACCCGGTTGAAAGAACGCTCTCCATAGCATACTATGCGCTGATCGATATTCACCAGTATGAAAAGCAGATCAACGATGAGTTCCACCCCGAGTGGTTTCTTTTGGATGAACTGCCCGAACTGATATTTGATCACACCGAAATGGTAAAGCTGGCCCTGCGCCAATTGCGCTATAAGGCTGCTTTACACCCGATATTATTCCAGCTGCTTCCCGAAAAGTTTACGATACCGCAATTGCAGGCGCTGTACGAAGGCGTTTATCAAACTAAGTTTGATGACCGTAATTTCAGTCGTAAACTGCTATCGACCGGGCTGCTCATCAAATTACCTGAAAAGGACAAGCTTTCGTCAAAAAAAGGAGCGTTCTATTACCAGCTTGATCAATCGCATTACAAGGAGAACTTTGAGTCCTTCCTTAACCTGGTGCCAAATCCGGATAAGTTTTTCTGATTTATTCTAAATTTTTGGGTAGTGTTATGGTAATCGATGTTCCTGCGCCGGGTTCAGATTGCACATTGATGGTGCCGTGATGGTCCTCGATGATCCCAAATACGATTGACAGGCCAAGGCCGGTGCCTTCCCCAACATTTTTTGTTGTAAAAAAAGGTTCAAATATCCGCTGACGGACCTCTTCGCTCATACCAACGCCTGTATCGGTTATATCTATTACTATATTATCAGGATGATCGGTTGTAGTGATAATGATGCTTTCCTGATCCTGGTGCGGTTTTTCCTTTATCGCCTGGATACTGTTATTGATCAGGTTCATAAAAACCTGGTTTATCTTGCCGGGGTAACAGTTTAACAAAGGCAATTTGTTCAGTACAGGTTTTATTTCTATGTTATAGGGAATTGTACTTCGTAGAAGTATAAGTGTACTCAGAATTGATTTGTTGATGTCAGCCGGCTTTAGTACCAGTTCATCAGTACGGCTGAAGGTACGAAGGCTTTGCACGATCTCTGTTGTCCGATTTGCACCTTCTTCAATTCCGTCGAGTAGCGTTAATATTTCTTCCCTGATAAAATCGAGATCTGTATTTTGATTTTGTGCAATGGCTGCTTTCAATAATTCTTTTTGATCGGGGTGGGCGCCGGCATCCTTGTATTTGTCTATTAAAGCAAACAGTTCGAGAAAATCGAGCCGTAAGGGCTTGACGTTCGAGCTTACGAAGTTTATCGGGTTGTTTATCTCGTGCGCAACGCCTGCAGTTAACTGGCCGAGAGAGGCCATTTTCTCTGTCTCAACCAGTTTCATCTGTGTCGATTTGAGGTTCTCGATGATGGTTGACAGTTCCTGGTTTGTTTTTATCAACTGGTTAGTGCGCGCATTAACCTCTGTTTCAAGCAGTATATTTTGCTGTGTTATCAGTTTTTCGTTTTCCTTTGCTATAGTGAGAGATAACAACTGTGTTTCGGTGGTTTGTCTCCTGTAAAAATTGATCTTTTCGGCTAACGATATCGAAAACAGGATCAGCTGAAGGATCGAGCTATAGATAATGATATTGGCGGTAAAGCTATTATGAACGATAAAGCCCCTGTTGCGGGCGATAGAGATAAGCACCGTTATAAAGAATAAACCGAAACCTATCATAAAATATTTAGCAGGCTTATACCCTTTAACATACAACACACTGCCAATGCTGAGCAGGGCAATAGACATAAAGCTGGCAGAAATCGTTATCAGGTCGTATGCAAAAGGTATTTTGCCAATGATAATGGCAAGCAATGCAACTGTATACAAGCCAAATAAAATATAATAATACCTGAAATAGGAACCGAGTTTGGATTTTAGCTGCAGGAATTCGGCAGCAAATAATAATACCGAATAACCAAAACACACCCTGATGACCGGGATGAAATAACTGTTTATCAATGTTTTTTCACTGATGAAAAAGTTTACTCCGTAGCCCCGCAGTAAAACCTGCGATATGCCTAAAAAAATGATATAGGCTACATAGTAAACATAGCTTTTATCTCCAACCATAACAAATAGCACCAGGTTGTAAAGTGCCATCACCAGTACTATGCCTATAAAACCGCCTACCATCAAGTTCTCGTAGTCAGCATTTTTGAAATAGGTGTTGGCGCTGTTAACCTCGATGGGAACTGTGCCGGAAGCATTGCTTTTTATTCTTAGATATAAGGTTCGTGTCGAGTCGGGCAGAATAATACAATTAATGAAAGTGTTATTTTGCTTAAGCAATTTTGAATCGCGGTCGGGTACTGCAGACGAAAAGTGGATCATTTTGCCGTTAGGCGAATCGGCTAAGTAAAGGTCAAAGTTGTCAATAACACTGGCTCCTATGGTGATAGGTACAAATGCCCGGGTAGTTTTATTGTGAAGTACAAATTTTAGCCATATTGTAGATTTCGCATATTGTATTGCCGGTAACGAGCTGCCAGCCGGGTGAAAACCGGGATTATTAACGGCATCATTGATCTTATAAAGCCCCGATGGATCATCAAGCTGGGAAAAATATTTGCTTGTTAAAAGTTTTTTTTCGTTTTCGCGGATAGTTAATGTATCGGCCTGGAATGCAAAAAGAGAACTATTTTGTAGCAAGAGATATATTATTAGCAATATTTTTTTCATTTTTACGATTTGCTTTACCAGCGGCGATGCTGTAAACACTATAAAATTGCGCAGAAAATTAAACTTTCAAGAATTTATCGTGTTAAAATAGCTGTCTGTAGATACTCTCAAAATAAAATATAGTTTATGTCGTTCGGAGTGCTGTATGTTGATGATGAGATAAATAATCTCAATAGCTTTAAAGCTGCGTTCCGGCGCGATTTTAATATTCATGTTGCACAGTCGGCCCGCGAGGGTCGCAAGATACTTGATACTAACGAAATAGGCGTCATCATAACCGATCAGCGTATGCCGGGGATGACAGGTATTGAATTCCTGGAGTCGATCCTAACCGTTTACCCGGACACGATAAGAATATTGCTTACAGGTTTTTCTGATATGAATGCTGTGATGGATGCTATAAACAGGGGACAGGTTTATAAATACCTGGTAAAACCGTGGCAAAACGATGAGCTTAAATTATACATCCAGAATGCGTTGGAAATATACCAGCTGCGTAAGGAAAATAAAGAGTTGGCACATAAATTACAACTCGCCAACATCGAACTGGAGATGCTGCACAGATCCCGTTCATAAACAAATAAATTTACACAAGGCAACTATTATTTTGCGCAATAAGTAATTAATTATGACCTAATTGTCGGTTTGTACGTAAACAGGGCAATAATTATATTTAAATTGGTATCTTAACAGGCCTGAATCTAAAAAGAGAAGTCTGTGGCAGGTGACCTATAATATCGGAATGAAGCGATCTTTACTCGTATTTTTTGTTTCTGCATTAACCCTTCAGTTTGCTATTGCGCAGCAAAAGCCGCAATACACGCAATACGTATTAAACAATATGCTTGTCAATCCGGCCGTAACCGGTATCGAGAATTATATCGGTATAAAAACAGGTTACCGAAGCCAGTGGACGGGTTTACAGGGGGCACCGGTAACCAGTTATATCACTGGCAGCATACCATTTGGGTCTGACTTTGTTGGGGGAGACGCCGCCGCATTATCGGGCGGTAACGAAGCCAACCCTTATAGCCGCCTTTATACCCAAAACTACGAAGCTTCGGCCCCGCATCATGGATTAGGGTTTATGGTGGTTTCGGACCAGGCCGGGCCAATTAGTACATCCAATCTTGATCTGACATACGCATACCATCTTGGTTTAACAAGCACCTTTAACCTGGCTGTAGGAGTGGAGGCAGGTATGAACCACATCAGCCTGAATACTTCTGAACTCATCCTGGAAAATCCGCTCGACCCCGCCATCGCGAATGGTAGTAACAGCCAATGGAAGCCCGACCTTGGAGTAGGTGTTTGGGGCTATTCATCCAATTATTTTTTTGGTGTATCGGCTCTGCAATTATTATCACAGAACCAATATTTCAGTACAAAAAGCTCGGTTAACCAGGCAAAAACGGTACCGCAGTTCCTTGTTTCGGGCGGATTTAAGGTATTTCTGACCGACGATGTTACCTTGTTGCCATCAACACTGGTCAAGTTCATCAAACCTTTGCCGGTAACTTACGACGTAAATATGAAATTGGCATTCAGAGATCGTTTTTGGATTGGCGGCGCCTACCGTAACGGTGATGCAGTTGCAGGTATGTTCGGGCTAAATATCAGTTCGCTTATCAATATCAGCTATTCTTACGATTACACCACTTCTGCCTTACGGACAGTAAGTAATGGCACACACGAGATCGTGATCGGCATTATGCTTAACAACCGGGACCATTTGATAGCTCCGGCACATTCATTTTAATAAATCAGGATTTTTATAGTTCTTTCCTCAGTCTTGCAACCGGGATATTCATCTGTTCGCGGTATTTGGCTACGGTGCGGCGGGCAATGTTATAGCCTTTTTCTTTGAGTATTTCGGTAAGCCTTTCGTCAGCAAGCGGGTGGCGTTTGTCCTCAGCGCCGATGTTTTCTTCCAGTATTTTCTTCACCTCCTTGTTAGATACTTCCTCACCGCTTTCCATCTGAATTGCCTCAGAGAAGAATGATTTCAACAAAAAAGTACCAAATTCAGTTTGAACGTATTTGGAGTTCGCTACACGCGATACAGTTGAAATATCCATGCCTATTCTGTCGGCGATATCTTTCAATATCATCGGTTTCAGGTTTTTGTCATCACCCGTCAGGAAGAACTCGTATTGATACTGCATAATGGCATTCATGGTCTTTAGAAGCGTTTGCTGCCGCTGTTTGATGGCATCAATAAACCATTTGGCCGAATCCAGTTTCTGTTTTACAAACTGAACAGCTTCTTTTAGTTTTTTATCCCGCTGGGATGCCTTATCATAATGCTCAAACATTTCCTGGTACGAGCGGCTTACGCGAAGCTCGGGCGCATTCTTTGAATTTAATGTCAATACCAGGAAGCCATCATTATTGGTGATATGAAAATCGGGTATTACCTGCATTTGCTTGGTATTTACCTCATTCGAATCGCCGGGCTTTGGGTTTAGTTTTAATATTTCAGATATAACTGCCCGCAATTCCTGCGAGGTCATACTTAACGATTTTTCCAGCTTATCGTAGTGTTTCCGGGTAAATTCGTCAAGGTAATTCTCCACCACCTGCATGGCTTTCCTTATCACCGGATCGTTCTGGTCTTTTTTTCTTAACTGTATCAACAAGCATTCCTGCAGGCTGCGGGCGCCAACACCCGGCGGATCGAACGACTGGATAACTTTCAGCATATCCTCCACTTCATCATCGTCGGCAAATATGTTCTGCGAGAATGCCAGGTCATCTGTAAGCGAAGTGATAGACCTGCGCAGGTAACCATCATCATCCAGACTGCCAATGATCTGCTGACCTATCCTGAAGTCTTTATCCGGTAATGGAACAAGGTCGAGCTGAGCCTGCAGATTCTCGAAAAACGAACTTTGTACAGCTATTGGTATCTCCTTGCGGTCGTCATCGTCGTCGCCGTTCTGGTCGTATCTCGAACCATATTCATTCAGGTTATCTTCCTGCAGGTAATCGTCTATATTAAACTCGTCGGCCGGCCCCTGTTCTTCATCGCCATTATAGCTATCTTCTTCAGGGTCCCGATCAGGATATTGTTCTTCGGGCTCGTTCAAATTTGTTAAACTCAGGTCTTCAAGCGCCGGGTTTTCCTCCAACTCCTCTTTAATACGGGTGTCGAGGGAAACGGTAGGCACCTGCAGCAATTTTATAAATTGAATTTGCTGAGGCGAAAGCTTTTGTAAAAGTTTCTGTTGAAGATTTTGTTTTAACATAAATTGTATCAGCCCAAAAATACATCAATTAACCATAAACCCGAAAAAATTAACTCTTTTGATAATTTGGAGCCCCCCTTTAAACGGAATTAAACGGTAAGTGTTTAAGAAAAATGACGGGAAGCATTTTAAACGTCATTTCACTTTGTATATTTATTCAACTTTAACGAAAACTTCAAACTCAAAACAACCTCACTTATGGCTATTGTAAAAGAATTTAAGGAATTTGCGATGCGCGGCAACGTGGTCGATCTGGCGGTCGGCGTTATCATTGGCGCAGCTTTTGGTAAGATCGTTACGTCGTTGGTTAATGACGTTATTATGCCACCGATAGGTTATATTACAGGTGGTATCGATTTCAAAAATTTAAAGCTTTTTATCCGACACGCCGACCCGGCCAATAAAATCACCGAGGTGGCTGTTAATTATGGTAATTTCATCAATACCCTGATCGAGTTCCTGATCGTGGCATTCTGTATTTTTATGGTAGTAAAAGCAATAAACTCGTTGAAAAAACCTGAAGACACTCCCGCTCCCGCACCTGATCCGGGTCCAACAAAAGAAGAAGTATTGCTGACCGAGATCAGAGATTTGCTGGCGAAAGGCAAATAAAAAGAATGTCGAATGCAAAAAAACTTTTATCGACGTTTCTATTAATACTGTTTCTTATTGCAGGATGCTATGGCGTAATATTCGAATCCTATAAATATGGGTATCTATATGGGATAGTTCCTTACGTGCTTATATTTCTTCCTTTTGTGGTTTTATGTGGCTTATGGTTAGACTTAAGCGGCAAAACAAGGTGGATAGAATGGAGAAAGGCGCTGATAATGTTGATGGCATTGTGCGGAATATATTGGGCTTTAACCACGGTGAAATACCAGTATTATAATAATCAATTGAAAGATCACGGTGTGCCGGTTAATGCTTTAATAGTCGGATTTGCTAAATCATCTACAAGGAATACAACATTTCATTATGCCGTATTTACCTACACTTACAACAAGAGAGATTACTTGCAAAAAATAAGAAACAATGACGATTTTTTCAGAATTGGTGATAGCATAAACATGATATGCTCATCTGACGATCCGGAAATATTTAGGATTCTCACGGTGAAACACCGCTATCAGAAAATATTGTATCGATTTAGATATTAATACGTCTTTGGCAATTTCGGATCAGTAAGGATAATGTAATCATTGTCCTTACTGTATTTATTCCAGTCGGGATTGTCAAAACTATCATCCGAAAAGCAGGCGATATTGACGATTTTTGCTTTTGCGTAGTATTTTTTCAGTTGGGCAGCAGTGCCCAGTTTCTCCTGGCTGTGAAATCCGCCGTTCACCTGGAAAACTTTATAGCCGCGATGCTTTTTAAGGAACCGCGCTATCGACCAGCCCATGGTGGCATCCCAAACATTTTGCGCCTGGTACATTTGCATATTGCCCATTGCGCCGTGGCCGCCCATTATTTCAAGGAATTTGTCGTAATAGGCGCCGGTAGCGGTGTCAATAGGCAGGGGCGCCAGCCATGCTTTGCCCGTTTTGTCCAGTTTGTCAAGGCTGGTCAGCCCCATCCGGTTCACCATGTTAACATAACGCGCCGGCGCATTGGCAGCTACTACGGGTATCTGACTGGTTTTGGCAAATTCTATCATCGGGCGGTAATCCTTATAATTTTTCCAGGCACGGCCCTCGGTCGTAAAATTCTTTTCGCGTATTAATCCGGCTAAATATTCATTCAATACGTTCTGGCAGTCGGTTTCAAACATTTCCATACTGAGCGCGGTTTTGCCGGGAAACTTGGCTGCAAGTTTTTTAAATAACAGCGATTCCAGCACATGGCAGGTGGAATCGTTGTGCTCCTCGCCGAAGAAAAGAACATCGGCTTTGTCCATACCGGCTGTAATGTCATCAGCTGAAACCAGTTTTTGCTGACTGGTGCTATAAATTTTATAGTGCTGTTCTTCCTGGCAAAGAGCCAGAAGAGGTAACCATAGGAACACTAAAGCAGCTAAATATTTCATAATAGTGGGGACTTTATTAATGCACCTGAAAAAATAATGCAACAATATACCAAAACAACACCTCATTTAACAAATAGTACAATTCTATTTGATAAGTATAAAAAAAGCACTAAATTTGCGCTCTTGTTTTAAAACACGACGAATAGAATAAATAGCGATGAAAAGAACGTTTCAGCCTTCTCAAAGAAAAAGAAGAAATAAGCACGGTTTCCGTGAGCGTATGGCAACTGCTAATGGCAGAAGAGTATTGGCAGCCAGAAGAGCAAAAGGCAGAAAGAGATTAACTGTTTCTGACGAGCGCTCGCACAAAGCATAATTGCTTGTCCACAGGCTCCGACCGGTTATTGCTTTAAATTGCAGTTGAGGTATGAGCAAAATATACAGCTTTACAAAAGAAGAACGGTTATGTAATAAAAGGCTCATCGATGAGCTTTTTCATAATGGTTCTTCTTTTTTATGTTACCCCTTCAAGGTTTCATGGATGGCCGCAAGCCAGCCGCAGGAATTCCCCGCGCAAGTATTGTTCTCGGTACCAAAAAAAAGATTCAAAAGCGCCGTCGACCGCAATTTGCTCAAAAGACGCATGCGCGAAGCATACCGTCTGAACAAACAACAGTACTTATACTCATCGCTTGACGCCAGGGAGAAACAAATCGTTTTTTCAGTGGGTTATATCGGAAAGGAAATTAACGACTATGATCTCATCCATAAAAAGATGCTGAAACTTTTAACAGGGCTAGCAGAACTTAGCGCCAAATGATGCTGATAATAGAAATATTTAAGACAGTTATTGGCTGGATATTTTTATTACTGATAAAAATTTATCAATATTTTATTTCGCCGCTTACCGGTGCTTCATGTCGTTATACTCCTACCTGTTCGCAGTATGGAGTGGAGGCAATAAAGAAATATGGGGCCTTTAAAGGCGGATGGTTAACTATAAAACGGATAGCCAGTTGCAACCCTTGGGGTGGGCATGGACATGATCCGGTACCATAAATTAGTCATTAGTCGGAAGTCTTAAGCACTTAGTCTTTTAATGAAGATATATGACTTAAGACTCAGGACTCAGGACTCAGGACTCAAGACTTAAAAAATGATACTTCAAATAGAAACAGCCACAACAGTTTGTTCGGTAGCCCTATCGAAAAATGGTCGCGTTTTGGCCTTTAAGGAAGCTGACCAGCGAAATATCCATGCTGAAAAGATTACGATCTTCGTCGAAGAAGTGTTGAAGGATGCAGGCAAAACTTTTAATGATATTGAAGCCATAGCCGTAAGCAGTGGGCCCGGTTCTTATACCGGTTTGCGTATTGGTGTTTCCGCCGCAAAAGGCTTAAGTTTTGCGCTCGATAAACCACTTATCGCTGTTGAAACTTTGGAAACTATGGCTTATGGACTCATAGCCGAGAAATCCTTTGGTGATGATATATTACTTTGCCCGATGATAGATGCGCGGCGCATGGAAGTATATACGGCTGTGTTTGATAGCCGGGGGAGTAGAATAGTACCGACATCAGCCGAAATAATCGATGGTAATAGCTTTAGCGATCTGCTATCAAAACATAAGATCATATTTTTTGGCGATGGGGCAGAAAAATGCCGCGAGGTACTGGCTGTTCATCCGAATGCCGAAATAGTTGGCGACTTCACCAATTCTGCAAAATATCTCACTAAAAGAGCCGCTGAAAAATACTTAGCAGGGGATTTTGAAGATGTGGCGTATTTTGAGCCGTATTATTTGAAGGATTTTATAGCAGGTAAACGCCCTACTGATAAGTCTTGAACAACCTGTTATAAAGGCGTCCCAGAAACCCTTTTTCGCCCATAGGTATGGTGCTGGCATTTAAAGGATGCTCTATAACCGGGCCAAATTTAAGCGAGAAGCCCAAAAAGAAACTGGCCCCGGTAAATGAATTGTTACTGTACGACGAATAACCGCGAATAGCGCTTGCCAACGCTGCCGACTTTAACAATCTATCAGTACCTATGAAAAATTCCCCGTTATAAGATTTGATCATAAATTGGGTGCCCAGGTTGAACAGGTTCATATCATCATAGCTTGCAGTTAAGCTAAAATGATAATTCTTGTATTGAAAATGGTTTACAAGTGCCCCGGTATAATCTGTATAATATAACGCTTTTGACACCACAACCGTTGGGGAGTATTTGATAGAGTGGTCGTCATTTACCCAATAGGATTTGGTGGCGCTTAGCTCAAACAATGCATTCGTTGGCGTCGTAAACGATTGAAACACTCTTTTACTTCTGAGTATGTTGTTAACGTGATTGAAAATACTATCCTCGCGGTGCGGTGTGGTAACACCATTGATGGTTTCTGTGCCGTTAAAATTAGATACGCCCGACTCGCTATACCAGTGGATAAAGCCAAGGTCTTTGATATTACCTTGTATCGTTACGTTGTCTTCCGTTCGGTAAGATGCGCCAAGGCTGATCTGTGCACCCGGGCTGCGGGTTGTAGGTAAAAAGCTCCTGCTATCGAAATTACCCGGGCCTTTACTTTGGTAATATTTGCCTTTTAAGGCAATTATTGCAGCATCGTTTTCATTGTCGAAATTAATGTGCGACTGATAGATGTCTACCTTATTATAGTCTATCCCAAATAAAACGCCCAGTTTTACACCGATGGCAAGCCGATTTGTTACTTTTTCGCGATATGAAAAGCCTATCGAATTGTATATCTGGTAATAATAATGATCATTAAAGATATCATTGTAAGTACTATTGGCAAAAGCGCCGGGTCCGTTGAATACCGCAATGGATTCATCGGAAAAATATCCCCTGCCTTCTAATTTTGTTTGCGCAAAAAAACCAAGTTCGACATCTCCCTTCAGGCTCGAAAACATTTTGAACATGATCAGGTACGCATTTCCGCTGATATTTGCGCGGTTGAATTTGTTATTACCGATCTCGAGGCCACTGTTATTGTATTTCCCTCCAAATGCCCTGTCCACAAGGGTGGATTGCGCATCACCTGTTAAGGTAAAGCCTGCATTGAAATTCGGAACAAAAAAGTTGAAGGCGTACATTTTACTTGTATCCGGAACAAACGCCCGTTGCGAGGGGTTTTCAAACGAATCAAATAAAGTTCCGGTATTGTATTGTGAAAACTGTTGCGAGAACCCCTTAGCTGCTAACAAAAAGAAACAAAAGACAAGTAAAAACTTCTTCATTATAAGTATCTCAGGGGCTATATGTTAGTTAAAGCGTTTTAAAGATAAACTTCAAAAACTAATTTTATACTAAAAATTAAAAATTAGCAACTATAGGCTTTAAACGGAATTTTAGGTGTTGGGTTGTGTGGATACAGCAGATTTTTTTAAAATGCGCCTTTTATTGAGGCTGTATCGGTGTTTAAGCGCATGCAAAAGTTGGTGTAAAAACTTTTGTCGGACGATGAAAGTTGCCACGAAGCACCATAGAAGTTTTTCCAGCCTGGGTTAGCCTGGTCAAAACTTTCGTAAAAAGATAATTTCATGTCCTGTTTGAATAATTGTGCGGCGTTTTTGAATTGGATGAAAAATGAAACATTACTACTCTCGGCCAGCAGATTGTTGAAATCATTATAGCCATTGGTTTTTACCAGGAATTTCCTGTTGACGTAGGTGTCTGTATAGCTAACTATTTCGGATGTACTATTCGTTAGTATCAGGTAGTTATCCAGCACTTTAAAATAAGGCTTTTTAAACTGGCTGAAAGCTTCACCAAGCAATATCTGCGGTACATTGTCGTAGGTAAACTGCCCCGTGTTATCAGAGCTCATTTTGCAGGTATTGGTAAGCAGGCTCAAAAGTTTTGAGCCATCTTTTAACTGCACTATGCCTATTTTTTCGTGGTAATGCGTGGTTACCACGGCAAATTCGTTCCCGAGTAACCTGGGGAATTCTTTTTGTAACGAAATACCAGTCTCTTTCCTGATCTTGCTCAGAATGTCACCTCTTTGAGCGCTAAAATCACTTTTCGATTCAAGGTCGGCTAATTCGGATTCAAATTTCAAAGGATCAGATACCGAAAAGTTTGTAAAATAGGCAGTGGTAGAAGGAAATAGCTCTTTCAGGTGGTTGGCAACGGGCTGCTGGCCGCCAAAGAGGCCAAGATAGCCTTCCGACCCGCTATTCTCAGCTTCGCTTGTTCCGTTAAATATTAGCGCGTCACCTTTAAAGTTTAGGCTAAGTGCTGCTAATCCCGGAAACTGACGGAAATTTTTGACGATGTCATAGTTTTTACTTAAAAACACCTGTTCAACCAAAGGGGTAAGCGCGCGGTAGTTCAAATACAGGTTCGCAAGCGAATTGGATCGCTGCTGATCCGGAAGCAGCACAAACGATTGCTTTTCTCTGCGATAGTCGTAATTTGCACAATGGGTGATGATATCTTTCGAAAAACTCCCGGAAAGGCAGTAGTCATCTTTATTGATCACATAGAACCTTTTTTTTAGGTCGTTCAAATAAATAATATAACCCGGTCTGCCATCAAATTCCGTCGGTGTTATCAACATGCCGTTTTTGGGTTGTTTTGATAACTGTTCTAATACAGCCTCACTGAACTCCTTTGAAGCCGATACTGTTAGCAGAAAATCAATTGAATTATTTTTCTGCGGGTGAAGCGAAACAAAAATATCTTGTCCGCTAAAATATTTTTTGAGCACGGGGTTTTGAAGCAATAGCTGCTGCAACGCAGTTAACTCATCCTGGTTATCCTGCCCAAGCAAATTGCCAAAAAGCTTGCTGCCGGCGAAAATGTCATAAAACTCCTTATCGTTGTTGAATTCGAATATCAGCGAGGCATCATTCGGAATGGTTCGCATAGCCAGGTTGGCATATTTGCCTGATGTGTTAAGGTGGCGAAAGTAAACGACCGTTACCAATGCTGTGGCGGCGAAAAGCAGGATGGTAATAATGATTAGTCGTTTCATGGAATTCAGATCACACAAAGGTAGATTTTTGCCTGCCACCCGTAAAGTAATACTTTCAAATGGTAACTTAGCACTTTATATACCGATGAACAGGAAAATTGTTATTACAGCTGCTATCTTGGGAATGTTCGGGGTTATAGCAGGCGCCTTTGCCGCCCACGGCTTAAAACCAAAACTAACAGCTTATCAATTGGAGGTGTGGCACACCGCGGTACAATACCAGTTTTATCATGTTTTTGCACTGCTGTTCCTTTCTTTATTGCCTGCCGACCGTAAGTTTACAGGTACTGCATATTGGCTGTTCACGTTAGGCATAGTATTCTTTTCAGGTTCACTGTACCTGCTTGCTTGCCAGGATCTGCTGAACTTGCATATTGCTAATATAATTGGCCCTGTAACCCCGTTGGGCGGACTACTGTTCATAGGCGGTTGGGCAGCAATGGCCCTGGGAGCCTCCAGAGATAAATAAAATATGCTGGAGTTTGCCGATATACAGCATACCGACAGGGAGACCTTATTTGTGGAGGTCATCCTGCCTTTGGCTATATCCAAAAACTATACCTATAGGGTGCCTTTTCAATTGAACAATTCGGTTGCAGTCGGCAAAAGGGTAGTGGTGCAATTCGGCAAAAGTAAGTTGTATACTGCTATTATTGCCTCAGTTGGCAACCAGGCGCCGGAAAAATATGAGGCTAAATACCTGCTCGATATTTTAGATGACAGGCCCGTAGTAACCGGAAAGCAGCTGCAATTTTGGCAATGGCTTGCCGATTACTACCTGTGTAATATGGGTGAAGTGATGAATGCCGCCTTGCCGTCGGCCTTAAAGCTGGCCAGTGAAACCAAAATAGAACTGAACAAAGACTTCCAGGTTGATAAAAGCACCTTGCACGATAAGGAGTTCCTGATAACCGAGGCGCTTGAAATTCAAAATGAATTAACCGTCGGCGATATTGTAAAATTGCTTGGGCAAAAAACCGTAATGCCGATACTGAAGTCGATGTTCGAAAAGAACATCATCAATATTTCGGAAGAAGTAAGCGAACGTTACAAACCACGCAGGAAAACTTTCCTTACGCTAAACCCTGCCTACAACGATCCGGATAACCTGCGCGAACTTTTTCCCATCCTCGAAAAGCGCGCCCCTAAACAAGCGGATGCGTTACTGGCTTATATCAAACTGGCAAGAACACAGAAGACAATCTCAAAAAATGAACTCATAGAAGAAAGCGGGGCTGGTGATGCGAGCATCAGGTCGCTCATCGAAAAGGAAGTATTTATTGCTGAGGAAAAGAATGTAAGCCGCTTGTATTTTGACGAGGATGAGTTCTCGGATAATTTTCAATTAAGTGATTCCCAGGAAGAAGTATTAAGAGACATAAAGAATCAGTTTAATGAAAAGGATGTCGTGCTGCTGCATGGGGTTACTTCATCGGGCAAAACCCAGCTTTATATCCGGTTGATAGAAGAGGTAATTAATTCAGGAAAGCAGGTACTTTACCTATTGCCCGAGATCGCTTTAACTACCCACATTATCGAACGGCTGCGGCAATATTTCGGTAGTAGCATTGGTGTCTATCATTCCCGGTTTAATGACAATGAACGTGTCGAAGTTTGGCAAAAGGTGCTGAATCATGAATATAAAGTGATTCTTGGTGCGCGTTCGTCTGTTTTCCTGCCGTTTGCGGACCTGGGATTGATCATCGTGGACGAAGAACACGAGACCTCCTATAAACAGTTCGATCCGGCCCCGCGGTATAACGCACGCGACGCTGCGATCTATCTTGCTAATACTTATCATGGTAAAGTGTTGCTGGGTTCAGCTACGCCTTCGTTTGAATCGTATTACAACGCACGAATGCATAAGTACGGTTTCGCTGAATTGGCCGAACGCTTTGGCGGAGTTGAATTACCCAAAACAGAAGTAGTAAGCATTACCGAAGAGCTGAAAAAGAAAACCATGCAGTCGCATTTTACCAGTGTACTGATGGATGATATAAAGACTGCACTGGCTAATAAAGAGCAGGTGATTCTATTTCAGAATCGCCGCGGATATGCACCGCTGCTGATGTGCAAAGTGTGCGCTTATACACCCAAATGCATCAACTGTGATGTAAGCCTGACCTATCATAAAAGCAGCGGCAAATTGCATTGCCATTATTGCGGCTATAAGGAGGAAGCGCCATCCATTTGCCCGGCATGCGGCTCGACTCACCTGGAATATAAAGGTTTTGGTACGGAGAAGGTGGAGGATGAATTAAGTATCCTGCTGCCCGAAGCCCGGATAGCCCGCATGGACCTGGATACCACACGTTCAAGGAATTCTTTACAAAATATCCTGAACGACCTGGAAGAGAAAAAGATAGATATTTTGGTGGGCACTCAAATGGTAGCTAAGGGCCTGGACTTTTCAGACGTGACTGTGATCGGTATCATCAACGCTGATAGTTTATTAAAGTACCCCGACTATCATGCCAACGAGCGAAGCTTCCAGATGCTGGCGCAGGTAAGCGGCAGGGCCGGGCGAAGAGGAAAACAGGGTAAAGTAGTAATTCAAACTTACGACCCCAATCACCGGGTTATCAAACAGGTGATCGAAAACGATTACAAGGATCTGTATTTCACCGAAATGGAGGAGAGGAAAAGTTTTAAATACCCGCCTTTTTATCGCATTATCAATTTAGATATCAAACATAAGAGCCAGGATATACTGTTTAACCAGGCCGAGTACCTGGCAACAGAGCTGCGCAAAAACTTCGGCGACCGTGTCATCGGGCCCGAATACCCGCTGGTCAGCCGCATCCGCAATTACTATATCAAATCCATTATGCTCAAATTCGAGCGGGATGTGGAGTCCATCAACCGTGCTAAAGCTATTATCAAAGATGTGATCACTCAATTTCAAACAACTAAATTGAGCAAGGGGAGTGTTGTCCAGGCTGATGTTGATCCAATATGATCTTTTTGTCATTCTGAACGCAGTGAAGAATCTAATACCGGACTAATAGTTCTAAACATTCCTGTTCATACTGCATAAATCGTGCTAACTTTGTTGGCAAATGGCATATAAGTTCATAGACAATTACCGTGAAAAAGGCGCCCGCAAACGGTTGGTGGAGATATTAGAGAAAAAGGGCATCGAGGACAAGCAAATACTAAAAGCCATTGGTAAAGTTCCGCGTCATTTCTTTTTTGATGAAACTTTCTGGAACCAGGCTTACAAGGACATCGCTTTCCCGATAGGCGAGGAACAGACGATTTCACAACCTTACACTGTAGCCTATCAAACGCAGTTGCTGCATATCAAAAAGGGAGATAAGGTGCTGGAGATCGGTACAGGTTCAGGTTACCAGGCTTGCATACTAATGGAGCTTGGCGCCGATGTATATACTATAGAACGGCAGGAAAAATTATACCAACGCACTATACAGGTATTGCCTTACATGGGTTATAAGCCTAAATTCTTTTTAGGCGATGGCTCCCGGGGCATAAAAGAACATGCTCCCTATGATAAGATCATCGTAACCGCAGGCGCGCCCACTGTACCCGAAGAGCTATTAAAACAACTTAAAATTGGCGGTATCCTGGTAATACCGGTAGGTGATGAGGACAAACAGCAAATGGTGACGGTACTTAAAACAGCTGAAAATGATTACGAAAAACACGTGCTGGATACCTTCAGATTTGTGCCGCTGGTAGGGGATAAGGCCTGGTGATCAGTTTGCAGCTTGCCGTCGGCAGTTTGCAGCAATCCACCATCATGCTAACTCATAACTGCCAACTATCTTTTCATCGCTCTTTCCATCTCTACCTTAGTATCGCGTTCTTTCAAACTTTCGCGTTTATCGTAGGTTTTCTTGCCTTGTGCCAGGCCGATCTCTAATTTAGCAAAGCCACGTTCGCTTATAAATAAGGCCAATGGAACAATGGTCAGGCCTTTCTCCTCGCCACGAGTTTGCAGTTTTTTCAGCTCCTTTTTATTTAGCAATAACACCCGGTCGCGTTTGGCTTCGTGGTTGTAGAACGATCCGTACGAATATTCGGAGATATGCAGGTTGCGAACATATAACTGGCTATCGATAAAAGTACAAAAGGCATCATTCAGATTGGCCTTGCCCTCACGGATCGATTTTATTTCGGTGCCAAGTAATTTTATACCGGCAGTGTATTTGTCCAGTATGGCGTACTCAAAATAGGCGCGTTTGTTTTTTATGTAGATATCCTGGCTCATCGCAGTGCAAATATGCGAATTATTGCGGTTTTACCACCAATACCGGGATATTAACCTTATGGCGAACGGAGTTTACGGTGGTTCCGAATATCAGGTCTTTAAGCGCTTTATGCCCGTGCGACCCCATCACCAGGAATTCAATTTGCTCATCTTTCACAATTTGAGCGATGGATTTTGCCGGTCTGCCGAAACCGATCTTACTTTCGGCATGGTAACCCAATTCTTGCATGGAAGCGACGTATTTTTCCAGGTTATCCACATCGCTTTGCGTTTCATGGTCCATGGTGTCTGTTCCGTAATAGCGTGCGCCGGCTGTTTCAACTATGTGTATCAATTTGTAACGCGCTTTTTTCCCTCCCTGCATAATAGCATGCCTGATGCAGTCCTTGTCGTTTTTTGAAAAATCAATGGTAATGCCTATTGTTTTATAGGTTATCGGCGCAAGGTCGGTAATTGCTGTAGCTAAACCATGTGGCACCTGTGCAGGCATATCTTTATGTTTAAACAATAAAGGTCTCAAAAATACATATACTAACAACACGCCAACTGCTATTGTAATGGGTACCACCAAGCCGTAAATTAAAAATCCTGATTGCGGATAAGCTGCGGCCCAGTCTTTTAACTGATCTATCACCAGTTTTGCATTCAAACCCAATATCAGCAGGGCGCATCCCCAGGCTAATATTTTTACCCAGGTATTTATGGAGAATTGTCCCATCCGCTTGCGGTCCGAAACGAAATGGATAAGCGGTATTACCGCGAACCCTAATTGCAAACTTAGCACAACCTGGCTCAGGATAATGAGTTTTCCCAAACCTTCCTCGCCAAAATAGATAATGGTGAACATCGCCGGAACGATTGCCAGCAAGCGTGTAAGCAGTCGCCGCAGCCAGGGCTCGATACGAAGGTTGATATGCCCTTCCATAATGATCTGCCCGGCTAATGTCCCTGTAACCGTCGAACTTTGCCCCGATGCGATCAATGCTATCGCGAACAGAGTGGGAGCCACCTTGCCGAATATATGTTCCAGTAATTTATATGCGTCTTTTATCTCGGCGACCTCAAAATATCCGTTCCTGAAAAATGCACCGGCAGCTAATATTAATATGGCCGCATTTACGAAGAATGCCAGGTTCAGCGCAATGGTTGTATCGAACAGGTTGAACCTGATCGCAGTTCTGATACCCTCGTCGGTCTTGGTTATCCGCCGGGTTTGCACAAGCGACGAATGCAGGTACAAATTATGGGGCATTACCGTCGCCCCAATTATACCAATAGTGATATACAGCATTTGCTGCGTTGCATGATCGGATTTAAAAAGGTTCGACGGGATAAACCCTTTCGCTATCTCTTTAATTTCGGGTTGTACAATGAACATCTCCACCAGGAACGATACACCAATTATAAATATCATGGAGATGATGAATCCTTCCAGTTTACGCATGCCGCGGTTCATTAAAAACAGCATCAGGATGGTATCGGTTAGCGTAAGTGACACTCCCCATATCAGCGGCAGGTTGAAAAGCAGCTTCAGGCCGATGGCCATACCGATGATCTCGGCAAGATCGCAGGCTATAATGGCCACTTGCGCCAAAATATAAAGGCAAAAGTTAGCGAACCGTGGATAGGAGTTTTTTGAGGCCTGCGCCAAGTCGAGCCCCCGGACAATACCTAACCTGGCGGCTAATGACTGGAGCAGTAACGCCATAAGGTTAGAAACGAACAGAACCCATATCAGTTTATACCCGAACGCACTGCCGCCGGCAATATCAGTCGCCCAATTGCCCGGGTCCATATAGCCCACACTGATAAGGTATGCCGGACCGATGAAAGCAAGCATCCGTCGCCAGCCGGTTTTATTTTCAGTAGCGATAGAGCTATGAACGTTGCTTAATGATTGACCATGTTCGCTACTCATAAAGCTGCCAGCAAATTATTGGCTACCTCGCGGCTGATGTGGACCTTATTACCGTCCACCGCGAGGATCACCGAGTGATCGTAGGTGTTTATTTCAGTTATTTTTATTTTCTTTCCGATGATCAGCTGCATTTTTTCCAGGTATTGCAGGAAGGCCGCCGAATGTTCACGGACTCCTGATATTATTCCCACGCTATCAACGCCAAGCGACGAAACAGGTTTTAATTCGTGCGCTTTAAATTTACCATGCCGGTCGGGTATTGGGTCACCGTGCGGATCGTATTTTGGATGCCCCATAAATTCGTCCAGCCGGTCGACCAGCTCTCTGGACGAGATATGTTCCAGTTCTTCCGCCACATCGTGCACTTCGTCCCACTTAAAATTAAGTTTCTCCACCAGGAAATATTCCCAAAGCCGGTGTTTGCGGATAATACTTAATGCGATCTTTTCACCGGCTGGCGTGAGGGTTACGCCCTGGTATTTGGTGTAATTGATCAGTTCTTTTTCAGCCAGTTTTTTCAGCATATCTGTTACCGATGCGGCCTTAGTACTTAGCGAACCGGCGATCTGGTTTGTGCTGACGCTTTCCGACTGGATGGAAAGATGGTAAATGGCCTTTAAATAATTCTCTTCTGTGAATGTATTCATTTAAGCAAATCTAATAAAAAATTTAGATTAGTCTAAAAAAATATATAAAATTTATTTCGGTCTAAATTGTTTTAAAAGAAATTTTATTCTGTTGATTAAGGAAAAACTATATTTGTACCCATCATGGCTGCCGAACTCGACAAAATAGACCTGCAGATACTTAGAATTTTACAGGAAAACGGAAGGATAACCAATTTGCAGTTATCTAATGAAATTGGCTTATCTCCTGCACCCACCCTGGAGCGCGTTAGAAAACTGGAAAATGCAGAGTATATCAAAAGTTATCACGCACTGGTGGATGAGGAAAAACTGGGCCTGGGTATTAAGACTTTCATTCAGGTTTCGCTTGATTTTCACAAGAATAACACCATCCAGGTATTTTTGGACGAGATACAAAAGATCAAGGAAGTTACCGAATGCCACCATGTTACCGGTCAGTGCGATTTCCTGCTGAAGGTATATGTGAAGGACATCAAATCTTACGAACAACTTATCATGGAAAAGATCAGCCGCATCCCTGTGGTGAAAACCTTCCAAACCATGATGATCATGTCGACCAGCAAGAAAGAGCCGATAGTGCCGCTGGAATACTAATTGTTGATTTACTGAATTATTGAATGACTGAATATCAATAATTCGATAATTCAATCATTTAGTAATTGTTAATGTATCTGCCAGTCAATAGGTTTTCTGCCTTCCTTTTTTAAGATTTCGTTCGTTTTTGAAAATGGCTTTGAGCCAAAAAAACCCCTGTCGGCCGAAAATGGTGACGGATGCGGAGATTTGATGATGAAGTGTTTGGACTTATCGATCAGTTCGGCCTTAGCTTGGGCGTAAGCTCCCCACAGGATGAAAACGATCCCTTCTTTTTTGTCGGATATAGTCTTGATCACCTGGTCGGTAAATTCCTCCCACCCTTTTTTCTGGTGCGAAGCCGGGCTGCTGTCCCTGACAGTTAGTGTTGCATTGAGTAATAACACGCCTTGTTCAGCCCATTCTGTCAGGTCGCCGTGATTTGGGATAGTAAACCCCGGTATATCCGTAACAAGTTCCTTATAAATATTTTTCAGAGATGGTGGAGGACTGATTCCCTTTTGCACAGAAAAGGATAAACCGTGCGCCTGGTTTACACCATGATAAGGGTCCTGCCCAAGTATCACCACTTTCAGATCATCAAAAGGTGTTTGTTTAAATGCATTGAAAATATCGGTTCCTTTTGGATATATTTTATAACCCGCGTCCTTTTCCTGCTTAAGAAAAGCTTTGAGTTTGATCATATAATCTTTCTCAAATTCTTTGTGTAAAACTTTCAGCCAGGATGCTTCCAGATCAATCGCCATAAATATTTATACAGATGTTGGTTAAGACTACAAATAAACGGATATTTGCAATCTATTTTACAGTACATAAAATTATGTCAAATCTTGTTCGGCTTATTATTGCCTGCGTTGTTGCCGGAGCAGGTGTTACCCTTTGTGGCTTTGGTTTTTGGGGATGGGGAATATCGGTGTTTTTTATCGGGGGACTTATCCTGCTCACTTATTTCTTTAATGAAAATATGATCATAGCGCAGTTTTACCTGCGCAAAGAGAATTCGGAAAAAGCCGACCAATGGCTGGGAAAGATAACCGACTACGAAAAACAATTAAACAAAAACCAGCACGGCTACTATAACCTGTTGCTTGGTTTGATGGAATCACGAAAAGCGCCGTTAAAGTCAGAGAAATTTTTTAAGAAGGCCTTATCTCTGGGCATGAAAATGTCGCATAATATAGCATTGGCTAAATTGAGCCTGGCAGGTATAGCGATGGCTAAACGCAACAAACGTGAAGCACAGATGTACTTATCGGAAGCAAGTAAGGATGATAAAAATAAGCTGCTGGCCGACCAGATAAAAATGATGAAGGCCCAGATGGTACAAATGGATAAACAGCAGGCAGTACGCGGCGGATACCGCCAGTATTAAGTAAAAAAATAGGCTTTAAAAAGATGATTTTTAAAGCCTATTTCTCTTCTATAAAGCTGTAATAGTCCGGTTCAGATGATGAGTTCAACCTCGCCGGTACATATTTCTCAGCGGCCGGCAGGTGATCTTCCGAGGGATTCGCCACCTCAACTATTTTCAGTAAGCTTCTTATAAACGACAGGTCGAAAGTACTCCTGTTTAATTTGATAAGGTATTCGTTCTCAGTTATTTCTAATATCGAGTTAGTCATAATGTTTGCATAACTTGTGTAATTATAAAGTTATACAGACATTTTGATGCTAAAGTTTTATCAATTTTATGATTTTATTAACAAATTGTTAAGTAGATTATGGTTAATGGCTCATAGTTTATAGCAAAACTGCCATTTTACCATGATCTACGGGCCATAAGCTAATTAAACCAAGCCATCACCACTTCCTTTGACGGCATCGGAATGTCCAGCTTTAATTTTTTGCGCATACCGCCCATGTCATTATAAACCTTGTTTGGGTTGGCGGCTTTCAATTCTTCGACTGTATTAAAGCCCATTTTATTCAAAACAGGTACCCATTCGGCAAGCACGCCTATATTAATAAAATCATCAGCCGTGGCCACCCTCGCCTTCTTTTCGGGCCGCATTTGCGGGAAGAACAATACTTCCTGTATGGTGTGCTGGTTGGTTAGCAGCATCACCAAACGGTCTATACCGATACCCAGGCCCGATGTTGGCGGCATGCCGTATTCCAAAGCACGTAGAAAATCTTCGTCCATGGCCATGGCTTCTTCGTCGCCGCGACCGGCTAATGTCAATTGTTCTTCAAATCTTTCACGCTGATCTATAGGGTCGTTTAATTCCGAATAAGCATTTGCTATTTCCTTACCATTTACAAACAATTCAAACCGTTCAACCAAACCATCCTTGCTGCGGTGCTTTTTGGCCAACGGTGTCATTTCGATGGGGTAGTCGGTGATATAGGTTGGCTGTATCAGGTTAGCCTCCACTTTGGCGCCGAATATCTCGTCGATCAATTTGCCCTTGCCCATGGTGGCATCGGTTTCAATGCCGAGGTCCTTACAGGTATTTAATAAACCTGCCTCATCCATCGCCGAAACATCGATTCCGGTATATTTCTGGATCGACTCGTACATGGATAACCTTTCGTATGGCCCGGCAAAGCTGATCTCGTTATTTCCTACCTGCACAACAGGCACGCCATGTACGGCGCGTGTTACTTCTTCCAGGCAATTTTCCACCATCTCCATCATCCAGATATAGTCCTTATAGGCTACATAAATCTCCATTGAGGTAAACTCCGGGTTGTGTGTGCGGTCCATACCCTCGTTACGGAACATCTTGCCGAATTCATAAACCCCATCAAACCCGGCTACGATCAACCGTTTAAGGTACAATTCATTGGCGATACGGAGAAACAACTCCATATCCAGCGTATTGTGATGCGTTTTGAATGGCCTTGCCGCTGCGCCGCCATGTACAGGCTGCAGAATAGGCGTTTCCACCTCCATCCAGCCTTGTTTATTGAAGTAATCGCGCATAGTGCTGATCACTTTGGAGCGGTTAATAAATATCTGCTTAAACTCCGGGTTAACAGTAAGGTCGACATAACGCTGGCGGTAGCGCATTTCAGGATCTGTAAAGCCATCATGAATAGTCCCATCCTCTTCGCGCTTAACCACCGGCAATGGCTTTAACGATTTCGACAGAACGATGAGCTCACTAACATGCACGGATACTTCGCCGGTTTGGGTTATAAAAGCATAACCTTTAACGCCGATATAGTCGCCAATGTCCAGAAGCTTTTTGAACACCGTATTGTACATCGTTTTATCCTCACTGGGGCAGATATCATCGCGTTTCAGGTAAATCTGGATGCGCCCGGTTGAATCCTGTAGTTCGGCAAACGAGGCGCTGCCCATAATGCGGCGGGTCATGATGCGGCCGGCCAATACTACATTTTGATAGTTGCCGGCGTTGGCATTAAAATTATCCAATATATCCTGCGCAAAAGCAGTTATATTAAAAGCCTCGGCCGGGTAGGGGTTGATGCCCAAAGCACGAAGCTGTTGTAACGATTCGCGGCGTAAAATTTCCTGTTCGGATAGTGCAATACTCATGTATAAAACGGTGTTTCAATAAGGTTGCAAAAATAGCGTTTTTTAGTTAGAGAAACAGCCTGCCTGTTGGTTTCTTTGGAGGATAATGAACGGGTACCAGAAAGGCTTTGCGGGAAATCAATATACCACCGGAAATTCATAAAACCCGTCCAGTATCTTTTTTAATCCCGATCCGTCCCTGTTGATGCGGTAGATGCCAAACAGGCCGTAAGGGTAATCGGTATAGGACAAATAGATCGCCATACCATCATATGACCACGATGCGCCCAATATGGAGTTGGGCGTATTATTGTCGTAGGTAACGATCTTTTTTGAGTTCTTGCCGTCCGCATCACAAGTATACAGGCCGGTGCTGGTATCATACAATATTTTCCCAGCGTCGCGGGATATTCCCAAAAACTCCACGTCGGGTACCACTAAAGTAAGATTGTTGCCGTCCGGATCAACCGAGTAGATCCCCACGTGATGATGATCGCCGATGGCGTTG
Source organism: Mucilaginibacter sp. (assembly GCF_035492695.1). Lineage (GTDB taxonomy): Bacteria > Bacteroidota > Bacteroidia > Sphingobacteriales > Sphingobacteriaceae > Mucilaginibacter. Next base: position 91,377 of record NZ_DATJJC010000015.1, read on the forward strand.
AAATATATTTTGCCATTGGCTCCCCAATGGATATTGGCTACCGCACCGTCATCGTTTGCAAAAAAAGTAAGGCGTTGCTCTGAAGTGCCACTTGCGCTGGCTACGTACACATCATAGTCATAAAGGCTGTCTACTTGTGCTTTGCCGTAGGATATTTGTTTGCCATCGGGTGAGAATGAGCCGTAATCGGCACGGTGCCCCTGGATGATAGTCCTGAAATTTCCTCCGGGAACGTCAATAATACACAAACTGCGGTCGCTATCGTCCTTGTTGCCGCGGGTATAAATAACCTTTGTACCGTCAAACGACCATGAGCCGCGATAGCTGTAATGGTCCGATTCAAATGGCGTTACTGCCGTGATACCAGTTCCGTCCAGCTTGGCATAGTATAGTGTGGTGTAGGCACTTGGGGCATTAGAATGACCGTTATTAAATTCCTCGTCGGCAGTAAACAGAACATAGGTTCCGAATGATGTCTGGGGAGTTTCGGGGATAACCTTTTTGTCCTTATGGCATGAAAATAAGGCACTTAATAAAATTATCAGCACTAAATACTTCAAATTTTTATACATAGCGCTTTTTCTTTAATATTTTTTCGCTATAGCCTAGTCTGCCTCTGCTTCCTGCAAATACATTTGGTCAATAGCGTCGGCATATTTCTTTTCTATCACCTTTCTTTTGGCCTTCATGGTTGGTGTTACTTCCCCATCATCCATACTGAAAGGTGTACGTTTAACTTTAAAGTTTTTTATTCGCTCAAACTTGGCAAGTTCGTTTGAAAGTCGCTTAATATCCTGGCCTATCCAATCGATGATCTCCTTCTCCTCGATAAACATTACGGGCTGTTCGAAAAACTCGTTGCTTAGGTTAAAAGTTTCCTGCAATATTTCCCGGGCTGGTACCACAATAGCTGTTATATATTCGCGCTTGTCGCCCACCAGGAATACCTGTTCTATTTTCGAACTCTTTAAATAAGTATTCTCTACCGGGGTAGGATAGATGTTTTTACCATAAGCATTTACCAGCATATTTTTGAGACGGTCGGTGATTTGCAGGTTGCCTTTAAAAAAACGGCCAATATCACCGGTATGAAACCAGCCATCCGGGTCGATAACGGTTGCCGTTTCTTGTGGTTTGTTCCAATAACCTTTCATTACACAATGTCCGCGCACAATGATCTCTCCTTCTTCCGACTGAAAATCCTCCTTGAAAGTATTATGGGTTTGAACGGTGTAAATCTCTTTGGTGTCAACATTCTGAATACCCACTTCTATCCGTGGAATAATTCGGCCAACCGTGCCATAAATCACCCGTTCGTTTTCGGTAACGGCCATTACCGGCGAGGTCTCTGTCAACCCAAAACCTTCTAATACTTTAATGCCCAGGTCGCCAAAAAATTCACCAATATTTTTAGGTAACGCGCCTCCGCCGGATATCAGGAATTTCAGTCTGCCGCCAGTGCGCTCTTTTATTTTGCTGAATACCAGTTTTTCGGCAATTTTTTGTTGCTGCCTAAGTACAATGTTTGGCTTTTTGCCACTTTCCAGCACCAACCTGTGTTTGCGGCCAATACCAAGCGCCCAAAGGAATATCCTGGTTTTTGCGCCGCCCGCCGAAGTCCCGTTCTTCATTGCCCGGTCGTGTATCCGTTCCAGTAAGCGTGGTACGCAGCACATGATGGTAGGCTTAACTTCGCCCATGTTTTTGGCCAGCAGGTCAAGACTTTGCGAGAATGCAATGGTGCAACCTTCAAACAGGCAAATATGATAGGTGGCGGTGCGCTCAAAAACGTGCGAAAGCGGTAAAAACGAAAGGAACTTGTCTGTTTTCTCCAGCACCTGTATTTGTTCCAGGCTGGCCCGTACATTTTCTGTCAGGTTGAAATGGGTTAACATTACACCCTTGGGAGTACCGGTTGTGCCTGATGTATAAATAAGGCAGGACAGGTCTGACGGCAGGATAGCTTCACGGGCACTGTTGATGGCCGGCCGATATTGTTCCACTATCTTACGTCCCTCTTCTATAATACCATTTATACAGGTAATGCCCGGGTTGAATTTGTTGCCCCGGTCGGCATATTTTTCCATTTCATCAAAGCCGAGGATGATCCGGATAAGGTCGGGGCAGTTGTTGGCAACCCGGTATACCTTCCTCATCAGAAAAGGCGTGCCAACAAGAATAGTTTTTGCGCCCGAGTCATTCAGTATATATTCTATTTCCGTTTCTGAAAGGGTGGGATAGATGGAAGTGTTAACAGCTCCTATTTGTTGCAGCGCCTGGTCGTAATAAACATAATCCGGACCGTTGTCAATGAGCAGGGCCAGGCGGTCGCCTTTTTTTACGCCAATTTCCAGGAACCAGGCCGATATGGCATCAATTTTTTCAATGGCCTCTTTGTAAGAAATTTCAACCCAGTCTTCTTTTACTTTATGAACAAGGAATGGATGCGTTTCGGGATGGATATTCGCGACAACATTGCGTATCAAGTCAGGTACGGTCTTTCGCTCAGCTACAGAACTCATTAAAATTTATAATTGATTACAAGGATAAATATATTAAAAAATGATTACACCGATATGCTTTTCAGAACATCGGTGTAATCAAAAATAAATCGGTGTAATCCGAAAATATTATACTGAGAAACTCTCGCCGCATCCGCAGGTGCGCGATGCGTTCGGGTTGTGGAAGTTAAAACCTTTGCCATTTAAGCCATCGCTAAAATCAAGCTCGGTGCCGGCAAGGTAAAGGAACGATTTCATATCAAGCGCCATACGGATACCTCTATCCTCGAAAAACTGATCGCCTTTTTTTTCTTCGTTATCAAAATCAAGATTGTATGATAACCCCGAGCAACCACCACCCTTCACCGATACACGAAGGAAATAGGAGGCATCAAGCCCCGCATCCTGCATCAGGTGATCTATCTTACTTTTTGCTTTATCAGTTATAGTTACCATTGTAGTCAATTGTCAATAGTGAATGGGGAGTAAATGGCAATTCACCATTCATTACTCACTATTCACCAATTTTAGTGGTGTGCTTTTTCCGCTTCTATTGGAGCCATGCCATTTTTAACGCGGTAATCGTTAATAGCTGCCTTGATAGCATCTTCTGCCAACACCGAGCAGTGAATTTTTACCGGCGGCAATGCCAGTTCTTCAACAATATCCATATTGTCAATTTTCATCGCATCGTCTATCGACTTGCCTTTAAGCCACTCGGTAGCTAATGATGAAGAGGCAATAGCCGAACCGCAGCCAAATGTTTTGAACTTAGCATCGGTGATCACGTTATTGTCATCAACCTGGATCTGCAGGCGCATTACGTCGCCGCACTCAGGTGCTCCTACCAAACCTGTGCCCACTTTTGCACTGCTCTTGTCCAAAGTGCCCACGTTGCGGGGGTTTGTGTAGTGATCGATTACTTTATCTGAATAAGCCATAGCTTTAAATTATTGAAATAGTGATTTAATGAATTATTTGAATCTGCATCCAAAACCCGTTGTTATTTATATTGAAACTACATCTGCACATTCGCACATCTGTAATTAATGTTCCGCCCACTCTATTTTGCTCAGATCCACGCCTTCCTTAAACATTTCCCAAAGCGGTGAAAGTTCGCGCAGGTGCAATACGGATTTCCTGGTGACTTCAATAGCGTAATCGACTTCTTCTTCGGTAGTAAACCTTCCCAAACCAAAACGTATCGAAGAGTGTGCCAGGTCGTCCGACAGGCCCAAGCTTTTTAATACATACGATGGTTCAAGCGAAGCTGATGTACATGCAGACCCTGACGATACTGCCAGGTCCTTCATGGCCATCATCAAACCTTCACCTTCCACATATTTAAAGGATATATTAGCGACATGTGGTAAGCGATGTTCCTGGTTCCCATTTACATAGCTTTCTTCCAATACGGTTAACTCTGCCTGTAATCTATCACGTAATGCGGATAAACGTTTTGCTTCGCTTTCCATTTCCTGTGCGCATAATTCGCATGCCTTACCAAAACCTACAATACCCGGTACATTTAAAGTACCCGAGCGCATACCGCGCTCGTGACCGCCACCGTCCATTTGGGCGGTAACTTTTACCCTTGGTCCTTTACGGCGAACGTATAATGCACCTACACCTTTAGGCCCATATATTTTATGCGCCGAAAAAGCCAGCAGATCAATACCATCTGCGTTTACATCAACTGGTATTTTACCTACTGCCTGCGTAGCATCTGTCATAAATAAGGCGCCGGATTTATGTGCAATGGCAGCTATCTCTTTTACTGGCTGTATTACGCCTATTTCGTTGTTGCCATACATAATAGATACCAGGATGGTTTCCGGTGTCATAGCTGCTTCCAATTCAGCCAGGTCGATCATGCCATCTTCCTTAACACCAAGGTAAGTTACCCTTCCGCCAAGTTTCTCAACATGGTGGCAGGTATCTAAAACCGCCTTATGTTCGGTAACTACAGTAATAATGTGATTGCCTTTTTCCTTATACATTTCAAAAACACCCTTGATAGCCAGGTTGTCCGCTTCGGTGGCGCCGGAAGTAAAAATTATCTCTTTTTCGTTTGCACCTATCAATTTGGCCACTTGCTCGCGGGCGTAGTCAACGGCTTCTTCAGCTACCCATCCAAACGCATGATTGCGGCTGGCGGCATTGCCGAATTTTTGATTGAAATAAGGCAACATTGCATCCAGTACCCGTGGGTCCATGGGTGTCGTTGCATTATTATCGAGGTATATTGGCAGATCCATATCGTAATTTTATTAACAATACAAAGATACGCAAAGTTTTTATTTATAATCATTCAAAACAAAGGGGAATAATCAGAAAAACGTAATTATTTGCAATATTTGGGAATGAGAAAGATCGAGCACATCGGGATTGCCGTCAATAGTATAGCCGATGCAGGCAAGATATATGAAGTGCTATTGAACACTTCCGTGTATAAAATTGAAGATGTTGAATCCGAGGGAGTTAAAACGGCATTCTTAAAATCAGGCCCAAATAAAATAGAATTGCTTGAATCTTCTTCGCCGGATAGCCCCATCACCAAATTTATCGAAAAAAGGGGAGAGGGCATTCATCATATAGCCTTTGACGTTGAGGATATTGAAGCCGAAATGGCACGTCTGAAGGGCTTAGGTTTTGTCCTTTTAAATGACAAACCTAAATCCGGCGCAGATAATAAACTAGTATGTTTCGTCCATCCAAAAAGCGTTAATGGCGTCTTGATAGAGCTTTGCCAGGAGATTAAATAATAACTTCTCCTTATAATCCGCTTGCCTGTGCGATAAGGTTATTGCCCGAATCGGCTATATATACAGTATATGATGCTGTGTTGACGGCAACGCCGTTCGGACGTACAACCGATAATGGCCCGGGTGTTCCAACGTTCCTGTTATATTCAACAATGTTATAGCCTTTCGTGTAGGCGGCTATATCAAATCCGCTAATTCCGGTAACATTTCCTTCGGGGGTTATTTTGCTGACATGTCCGCCAAAAGCTTCGGTGACGTACAAGTTTCCATTTGTTCCCATAGTGATAGCATCAGGAAAATTAAAGCTCGCCAGGGTGCCGGCCCCGTTGAAAGATGTTGCATGACCGCTGCCCGCAAAGGTACTTACCATTCCCGACGCTTCTATTTTCCTTACCAGGTTGTTTCCGGCATCGGCTACGTATAAATTACCCGCTGCATCTAAAGCAAGTCCCTGCGGAATATTGAAAGTGGCATTTGCGCCCATACCATTTGCATTTCCCAGGGCAATTTTTCCGGCAAGGGTTGAAACGGTCCCATCCGGTGTTATCCTTCTGATCAGATCGTTGCCTGTATCTGACACATATATATTCCCATTTTTATCTACTGCGATGCCCTGTGGGAAATTAAAACTCGCAGCGGTGCCTTTCCCATCAGCATGTCCAATGTTTCCGCTGCCTGCCAGGGTTGAAACCGTGCCGTCTGGTGTTATTTTCCTGATCAGGTTATTTGCGGCATCTGCAACGTAGATCGTATTGGACGCGTCAATAAAAAGCGCTTCCGGCAAATTAAAGCTGGCTAAAGCACCCTTGCCATCGGCCGCCCCAACAGAACCGCTGCCTGCAATAAGAGTAACGTCGCCTGTCGCAGTTATCATTTTTATGGTATTGGTAGCAACATCCGCTATATATAAATTCCCGTTGGCCCCAATCATCATCCCCGTTGTTGGATATTGAGCCGCGTGGTTGCCGGCATTATAAACTATGGCGGGATTTGTATCTGCATTGGAAGGAGCAGGGCTTTGCTTATTAGAGCAACCGGCAAGACCGATCAAAGCTGCAACAGCAAATGAGTTAAAGACAAATTTAATGGTTGATTTCATAGCGAATAAGGTTAGCAAATCAGGGATATGTATAAAGATAAGTATAATAAAACAAATTATCAACTATTTAATTAGTTTTTTGAACAGCCGGCAAATCTACATTTGTAAAATCGCCTATCTTGCTCAAGTCCAATACTATACGCCCATCTTCATCCCGGTCAAAGGTGGGCTTGAATTTGGCCCCCCAAACCAGGTCGCTATGCTGGTAGGATGTCCGCGAATGAACGGTTTGTGAGAAGGTGTCGTCAAATGCTTTTAGCAGCACCGCAAATGTCGCCTGCGATTTTTGAAGGTCATCCGGTGTCATGTCCTTCAGCGGGCTTTTGTCATTCAACGGATGGACAACTGTCCAGTTAAGAGTCAAAATACTTACATTTCTTCGCTCAAGTTCAAGCTGGTAAAACCGACGCATGATCTTGCCGCCTACATCTTCGTTAAACGAAAAGATAACTTCTATATCCAGGTCTATGAGTGTATTTCTACGCAGGTTGGCCAGGCGAAACATTAATCCATGGTGATCTTCCATATAAGGGGCTACCAATAGGTTGCCGCTGTAAGTGATCTTAGCCGATGGCCTCGAAAAACGCCCGTAAAGCAACCCGGTAGCTAAAGCAAACGCTAACAGGCCCATCATCGATTCGAGAGCAGCTACGCTGTTTGTCGCCATTCCTTTCGGACTGATGTGCCCATAACCAACCGTTGAAATGGTTTGTGCCGAGAAAAAGAAGGCATCCCAAAAATGCTCAAATGTATTTGTGCCTTCGGCGCCATTGAGGTACTGTACCCCTATCGCTAAATAGATAGAAGCAAATACAATATTGATAGCCAGGTAACAGGCAAGTATAAGCAGCCAGAATTTACCCCATTTCATGGTTATCAGCTTATGATAATTATCGTAAGGCCTGAAAACCGGCAGACCGACGCGTTTGACATTGACAGAACCATCCTGTTTGATCAGTGGCTGACTTTTGATAACCGGCTGTGAACCAAAACCGAGGTCGTCTTCGGGATTATATTTTTGTTTTTTGATGGGCATTTCTGAATTATTGGTTGATTAAGCTGGACTATGTTGATTAAATTGGTTCAGAAATTAACTAAATCAACTCAATAAACCACTTAACCTAATCAACTTACACCAAAAATATCATTCCCCTTGCTTTTAGTAAAAACTATTTCCATATTTGTGCCATAACAATGAAAAATACATTAAACAACAACTGGTGGTGGCTTAACGAGTAATCGTAAGGCAGTCCTGTTTTTGTTTGAAAAAAATATATGCAGAGGGTTGCCGCAAGGCAACCCTTTTTTTATGCTCAATTAACATGAAAGCAATACTTAACCACCTTTTTGAAAATAAGACATTCACCCGTGAGCAGTCAAGGGAGATACTGACCAATATTGCGAAAGGGCAGTACAACAATTCGCAAATGGCTGCTTTTATGACAGCTTATTGCATGCGCAGTATCACTGTGGACGAATTGGAAGGTTTCCGTGATGCGATGCTTGATTTGTGCTTGGAAGCTAATCTCGGCACCAATGACGTGGTGGACCTTTGTGGCACCGGCGGCGACGGAAAGGATACTTTTAATATATCTACCCTAGCATCGTTCGTTGTTGCCGGGGCAGGATACAAAGTCGCCAAGCATGGTAATTACGGCGTTTCGTCTGGCTGCGGATCGTCCAACGTTATCGAGTTTCTTGGATACCAGTTCACCAACGATACAGATCACCTGAAGAAAAATATAGATAAGGCCAATATTTGTTTCCTGCACGCGCCGCTGTTTCATCCGGCTATGAAAACCGTTGCGCCCATACGCCGCGAACTGGGTGTGAAAACCTTCTTTAATATGCTCGGGCCGATGGTGAACCCCGCAAAACCGAAAAATCAGATGGTAGGCGTATTTAGTTTGGAACTGGCGCGGATGTATGCCTACCTCTACCAGAAATCAGATGTAAAATATACCATTCTGAATGCTTTGGACGGTTATGACGAAGTTTCGCTTACCGGCGACTTTAAAACATTCTCCGCTGAAGGCGAAAAGATAAATACAATAGAAGCTCTTGGATTTGAAAAGCTTAAACCATACGAAATAATGGGCGGAAGTACTGTTAAAGATTCAGCTAATATATTTATGAGTGTTTTGAATAATGAATCGACACCGGCACAAGCGAATGTGGTTTTATGCAATGCGGCCATCGCTATACGGACAATAAACCCAGATAAAACATTCGGCGACTGTTTTTATGAGGCCGAGGAGTCCCTGTTGAATAAAAAGGCTTTGAAAAGCTTTAATAGTTTAATTAGCAGTAATTAAGTGATGAAGATAAAAGTTTGCGGTTTAAAACATCCTGACAATATCAGCGCAGTGGCGGCATTGCGGCCCGATTACGTGGGTTTTATATGCTATGCGCCATCGCCAAGATATGCGTCCGAACTTGAGGGTGAAGTATTAGCCACCCTGTCCGAAAATATTTATAAAACAGCAGTGCTTGTAAATGAAGATGAAGAAGTTATCTCCAAACTTATCGATAACTATAACTTTGACGCCATACAATTACACGGCAATGAAAGTCCGGAGTTTTGCGCTTTGTTTAAAGACAAGGTAACCGTTATAAAAGCTTTTGGGCTCGATGATAGTTTTGATTTTGCCAAATTGGACAAGTACAACGGGTCGGTTGATTATTTACTGTTCGATACAAAAACAGCTAAACATGGCGGTTCCGGACAAACCTTTGACTGGAAATTACTGGATAACTATAAGATGAATATCCCCTTTTTCTTAAGCGGCGGCTTGAGTTTGGAGAACCTGGACGAGGTAAAGGCAATCAGTCATCCTCAATTTTATGGCGTCGACCTTAACAGCAGGTTTGAACTGGAGCCCGGTTTAAAGGATATTGATAAATTAAAAAAGGCATTTGAACTATTAAAATGAAATACGGAGTAAACGAGCAGGGCTATTATGGCGATTTCGGCGGGGCATATATCCCTGAAATGCTGTATCCCAACGTCGAGGAATTGCGGCAGCAATATTTAACTATTCTGAATGACCCCGATTTTAAGGCGGAATATGACCAGTTACTGCGCGATTATGTGGGCCGGCCATCGCCTTTATATCACGCCAAAAGATATTCGAAAAAATATGGGGCGAACATATTTTTCAAGCGCGAGGACCTGAACCACACCGGTTCGCATAAGATCAATAATGCCATTGGGCAGATACTGCTTGCTATTCGTTTGGGTAAAAAGCGCATAATTGCCGAAACCGGCGCCGGGCAGCATGGCGTAGCAACTGCAACGGTTTGCGCACTGAAAGGCATAGAATGTGTCGTGTACATGGGAGAAGTGGATATGGAACGCCAGGCCCCAAATGTTGCCCGCATGAAAATGCTTGGCACTAAGGTGGTTCCCGCCACATCGGGAAGTAAAACTTTAAAGGATGCGACCAACGAAGCCATGCGCGACTGGATAAATAACCCGGTAGATACGCATTATATTATAGGCTCGGTGGTGGGACCGTATCCCTATCCTGAAATGGTGGCACAGTTTCAATCCATCATTTCTGAGGAGGCAAAAAAACAGCTGTTAGAAAGAACCGGCAATGAACTTCCCCAATATGTAATGGCCTGTGTGGGTGGCGGAAGTAACGCCATGGGAATGTTCTATCATTTCCTGGATGATGAATCTGTAAAGCTGATAGCTGTAGAAGCGGCAGGGCAAGGGGTAGACAGCGGGCATTCGGCAGCGACAACGTTTTTAGGCCGCGAAGGCGTGCTTCATGGCAGCCGAACCATCCTGATGCAGACCGACGACGGGCAGGTGGTTGAGCCTTATTCTATCTCAGCTGGTTTGGATTATCCGGGTATAGGGCCGCAGCATGCGCACCTGTACAAGATCAAACGTGCCCAGTATGTAAGCGCTACTGATGATGAGGCCTTGCAGGCAGGCCTGTTATGTTGCCAATTGGAAGGTATAATACCAGCCATTGAAACAGCGCACGCGTTGGCGCACCTTGAAAAAATGAAATTCAACCAGACCGATAACATAGTGATCTGTATTTCGGGCAGGGGAGATAAAGATCTGAATACGTATATAAAACATTTCGGATATTAGACGCCTCTAAATCTCCGCCGGTAGCGGAGACTTTTATATTAAACGAAATTACAAGCCCCTTTCTACCGGAGAGGGGTGGGATGAGGCTCATGAACCGACTAAATAAACTTTTCGACTCAAAAAAAGAAAATCTTTTATCCATTTACTTTACCGCCGGTTACCCCGGGCTGAATACCACTGTTGCTATTGCAGAAGCCCTGGAAAAGGCGGGTGTTGATTTTTTGGAGATCGGTTTCCCATATTCCGACCCGGTTGCGGATGGGCCAACCATTCAGCACAGTTCACAAGTAGCCTTGGAAAATGGTATGAACCTGAACAGGCTTTTTGGCGAGCTGAAAAATATCAGGAAGCGTGTCAGCATGCCTATCTTGTTAATGGGTTATGTAAACCCGATGGTGCAATACGGCGTAGAGCGTTTCTGTAAAAAAGCGGCTGAGGTAGGCGTCGACGGTGTTATCGTACCCGACTTGCCCATGTATGAATATGAAAACCTTTACGCCCAAAGCTTTAAGGATAACAACCTCAGCAATATTTTCCTGGTTACACCTCAAACATCGGAAGAACGCATACATAAGATCGACGGCCTGAGCGATAGCTTTATTTACCTGCTGTCATCGTCATCCATTACCGGCAAAAACCTGCAGGTTTCCAATTTGATAGAGGATTATTATAAGCGCGTTAAATTGATGCAGTTGAAGAACCCGGCCATAATCGGCTTTGGTATCTCCAATACAGAAACATTTAACAAGGCTTGTGAATATGCGCGCGGGGCTATTGTAGGCAGCGCTTTCGTCAAGTTTTTAGGAACTGAAAATTACCTGGAAAGAATACCGGAATTTGTTAGATCTATACGGCCTTAATCTGCCGCAAATATCATCGGATTTTGCGCTCTTGCGACTTTTTTGAATTGCATTATGGCGGTTGTGCCAGTCGGAAAGAAAAACAGCTCTTGCTCAACTCCGTTTTCTGTGTAGCTTATCTGCCATCTTTTTCTGAGGCTTGAATAACTGGCTACAGGCTCTATGCGGCTGATGTCCTTTAACCGGATTATCTTTTCAGTTTTCCTGTTCGTCATAAACAGGAACGATTCATCATAAGAAATATTAAGCGGCGCCATGTAGATGGTATAAATGCTGTAAGGCACCAAAAGCAGCATCAGCACAAATAGCAAAGCCGCGACGATGACAGGTAGCGCCGCCCACGAAAAAAATGTGATAACGGGCACCACGGCTATTATTATTTTTTCGGGAATTAAATTGCTGGATAATTGCGCTCTGAACAAGACCGGATATTTTTGGCAAACATAGCCAAAATCTTTGTTACAGATATAATTCCAGTTCGCCTTTACCCTCGCGCAATACTTCCGGCTCACCAGAGGTACAATCAACTACTGTTGATGCAATATTTCCACCATAACCTCCGTCGATGACGATATCTACAAGGTCCTGGTATTTTTCGTAGATCAATTCAGGGTCGGTCGAATATTCCATCACTTCATCATCATCGTGGATAGAAGTAGATACAATAGGGTTACCCAATTGCTTTACGATCTCCCGTGCGATATCGTTATCAGGCACACGTATGCCGACTGTTTTTTTATTTAGGCTTAAAAGCTTAGGTACGTTATGGCTTGCATTAAAGATAAAAGTGAATGGTCCCGGCAAGGCCTTTTTTAGCATCCGGAAAATGGTATTATCTATCGGTTTGGTATAATCTGATATATGGCTTAGGTCATAGCAAATGAACGACAGGTTTGCTTTCTCGGGTTTGATACGCCTGATCTGGCAAATACGCTCTATCGCTTTTTGATTGGTAATATCACATCCCAGGCCATATACGGTATCGGTAGGGTAGATGATGATACCACCTTTACGCAGCATATCCACTACCTGCTCAATAGCTTTAGGGTTTGGGTTTTCGGGATATATTTTGATCAGCATATTGGTTTAGCAAATATACCTTTAGATAGTTTTAAAAAAAGAAAAAGCCACGTGCAAATGCAAATGGCTTCGTATTCCTCATCGAAATCCGAAATCGACAATTCGATATCCGAAATTCAGATTACGCTTGTTTCGCAAGCTGGATATTAATATGAAGTTTGATGTCTTCACCAACTACAATAGCGCCTGCTTCGGTCACACCATCCCAGGTAAGGCCAAATTCCTTGCGGTTGATTTTACCTGTGATCTCGAAACCTGCCTTTGTGTTGCCGTAAAAGTCGGTTGCTGATCCGCCATATTCCACATTTAGGACTACCGGTTTGGTTACATCCTTAACGGTCAGGTCGCCTTTTAATTCAAATTCGTCATCACCTGTTTTGGTAAACGAGGTGGAAGCGAATTTAATATGAGGATACTGTTCTGCATTAAAAAACTCGGGTCCTTTCAAATGCTCGTCGCGGTGAGTTTGTGTGGTATCTATACTGTTTATATCCAGCGAAAAATTGATCTTCGCATCGCTGAAATCATCATTTTCAGTTTCTACTGTTCCTTCAAAGCTTTTGAAGAAACCAGTTACTGTCGAAATAACAAGGTGTTTTACCTTAAATTGTACTTCTGAGTGCATTGGGTCAATAACCCATTTTGTTACGTTTGCCATAGCTTATAATTGTTTTATTGTAAATCTTAAACAAAGATATAAATATATGTTTAAACATCTATTATCATTTTGTTAAGATTACATTTTGTCGACAAAACATGTAGACATTAACATTCCAATGATACATTTGTTCGAGAGATTCAACAAAAAAGCCCGTTATAAACGGGCTAATATTTCTTGACTAATCTCAAATCACTGACTTACAAGGCCAGAACTTCTTTTACACGCTCTGCCGCTTCTTTAAGCAGGATAGCAGAGTAAACTTTTAATCCTGAATTATCGATCAGTGCTTTCGCTTCTTCGGCATTGGTGCCCTGTAAGCGGACAATGATAGGCACGTTGATATTGCCTAATTCCTGGTAAGCATCAATAACACCCTGTGCAACACGGTCGCAACGTACGATGCCGCCGAATATATTGATCAAAATTGCCTTTACTTTAGGATCTTCCAGTATAATATTAAATGCGGCTTTCACAGTCTCCGCATTAGCCGTACCGCCAACATCGAGGAAATTGGCAGGTTCGCCGCCGGCAAGTTTAATGATGTCCATAGTGGCCATGGCCAAGCCTGCACCGTTTACCATACAACCTACGTTACCATCAAGTTTCACGTAGTTCAGGTTTGATTTGCTTGCTTCTACTTCGGTTGGGTCCTCTTCGGCCAGATCGCGTAGCGCAGCAAAATCAGGGTGACGGAACAGACCGTTATCATCAAGGTTCACCTTTGCATCTACCGCCAAAATTTTATTGTCCGATGTTTTCAGAACGGGGTTGATCTCGAATAATGAAGAATCGGTAGCATCATAAGCTTTATAAAGTGCGCTTACAAATTTTACCATATCCTTAAACGCTTCCCCGGTCAGGTTAAGGTTAAATGCTATCTTACGGGCCTGGAATGGCTGCAAACCTACTTTTGGGTCAATTTCTTCCTTAAATATTAAATGCGGGGTATGCTCGGCAACGTGTTCGATGTCCATACCACCTTCAGTTGAATACATCACGATGTTTCGCCCTTTTGCGCGATCGAGCAAGACACTGATATAAAACTCTTTGGTTTCGCTTTCGCCGGGATAATAAACATCCTGTGCAACAAGTACCTTATTTACCTTTTTACCCTCCGGGCCGGTTTGGGGGGTTACCAGTTGCATTCCCAGGATATTGCCGGCTTTTTCCTTTACCTCATCCAGGTTTTTAGCCAGTTTAACACCGCCGCCTTTTCCGCGACCACCGGCATGTATCTGCGCCTTTATAACTACCCAGCTCGAATTTAGATCTTCTTTTAGTTTTTTAGCGGCTGCGACAGCCTGTTCAACAGTGTCGGCAACAATGCCTTCCTGAACTCGTACGCCAAAGCTTTTTAAAATAGCCTTGCCCTGGTATTCGTGAATATTCATATGGTGAGTAGAATTTGGGGCAAATCTACAATTTTGTTTCACAAATTCAGCGGGCTTAGCATGGTCTTCAGCGATTAGTTTTCAATAATGCCAACTAATTTCCAATCTCTACTCAGTATTCACTAATTTAGCCCCATGCTCAGGGCTCATGCTATCCATAAAACATACGGACAACTGCAAATACTTAAAGGTGTCGATCTTGAAGTTAAAAAAGGCGAAATAGTGACTATTCTCGGTGCGTCCGGTGCGGGCAAGAGTACCTTGCTGAATATTCTTGGCACACTTGATAAACCTGATTCGGGGCATGTTGTCATCGGCAATACTAATGTAAGCAGCCTGAATAATAAAGACCTCAGCACATTCAGGAATCATAAGATCGGTTTTGTTTTCCAGTTCCATCACCTGCTTGTTGAGTTTAATGCAATGGAGAATGTTTGCATCCCCGCATTAATATCTGGTGAATCGAGAAGCAATGCCGAAAAGAAAGCGCGAAAACTGCTTGATATTTTAGGTCTTTCGGAGAGGCTGACCCATAAACCAAGCCAGCTTTCGGGTGGCGAGCAGCAAAGGGTGGCCGTGGCAAGGGCGCTGATCAATGACCCGTCTATCATTTTTGCCGATGAGCCCTCGGGTAACCTTGATTCGACCAATGCCGGGGAACTGCACAGCTTGTTCAAAAGGCTTCGCGATGAGTTCGATCAAACTTTTGTGATCGTTACGCACAATGAGCACCTTGCCGGGCTTTCTGACAGGAAGGTGCTGATGAAGGATGGTTTAATTGTTTAATGATTTTAATGTATACGTTAATTACAGCAGCGAATTCTTCTGAAGCATATGCGCTGAAAAATACATTGACCGCCGCTGATGTTTTATTAGGTGATTATCTCGAACTGCCGGAAATATTGATCAGGTCGGGCAAAATAATTAAACTGCCCGATCCGGCAGACGCCAGTTACGCTCACCGTATGTTAACCTTGTGCCTCGACAAAAATATTAAAGCAATATATCCTTTACGCCGGCACGAGATAGACCTATTGTTAAATTCAAGACAGTTGTTTAGTGAATACGGTATTAATATTTTTTCCGAATGATACGGTACGCTGATATTGATGCACGTAAGGATGCCTTTGTTTTTGAGCTGGATGACGTGCTGTATCCCGCAAAAGATTATTGGTACCAGGTATATTACCTGTTTGCCAGCTTTTTGGAATATACCGAAATGATAGACGCTAAAGAAGCAACCAACAATATGACCGGTACGTACTCGTCAGAAGGGAAGGAGCATGTATTTGATAATTTGAAGAAAAAGCTTAACCTTGACGAAAAATACCGGGCTAATTTTAATCACTTAAGTAACACGGCAAAACTTCCGCTGAAACTTTTGTTGTTTCGGAGCATGCTGGAGCTGTTGCAGGAAGTTGTGATGGACCGTAAAAAAATATTTATTGTGACCAACGGCAATCCCGGACAGCAATTGAATAAAATAAAACAGGTGGAATGGAATGGTCTTGAACCTTATCTTACCTGTTATTTTGCAAACGAACTGGTTCCAAAGCCCGAAACGGACTGTATTGACCTGTTAATAAAAGAGCATAATTTGCAGCGCAGAAATATAGTAATGATAGGTGCAGATGATACGGATGAGCAGTGTGCTGAAGCCTCTGGAATAGATTTTATAAAACTAACCGGGCTTTAAAAAGTCTGTCTATAACATATTATCGTATATTTCGTTTAAATCAAGATATTTTCAAAAGATATATTTATATTCAAACCAATATGAAAAAAACTATTTACTCAATTTTTATACTTTCTGTAGTGCTGTTTGCAGCGTGCAAAAGCAATAAGAAAGTCAATCCGACGCCTGATGTTACAGGTCCCGATGCGCCGGGTACCACCCTTGATAAGATCAAGGATTCGATCTTTTTATATGCAAAAGAAGATTACTTGTGGTATAAATCGCTGCCAGATTACGCCACGTTTAAACCCAGGACGTTTACCGGTGGCGATGACATCACTGCCTTGCAAAATGAAGTGGACGCATTATCACAAATAGCGATAAATCCAAATACCAGTCAGCCTTACGAATATTATTCACCTGCGCCGGGCGAATCAAAATATTCGTTTATTGACGACGGAACAGTTTCGGGCGAATTAAACGGTGTTATAGGAGATTTTGGCTTTGCACCGTTGTATAACGATATTAATGACCTCAGGATAAAGTTTGTCTATCCAGGCTCACCGGCAGATCTGGCTGGCATAAAGCGTGGTTACCAGATCACTAAAATAAATGGCCGGACGTCGTTATCGTACGATGCACCAGGCTATGGCGATGGAAGCAGCGCGAATTTAAATTTTGTGATAAACGCTTACTCTAACAGTAACACCATTTCGATGGACTTGATGAAGCCCGATGGTACAACGCTTACGGTGACTAACCTTGGGGTAGCTAATTATACGGTTAACCCTGTGTTAACCTATAAGACATTTGATCAGGGTAACGGGCACGTTGTAGGGTATATCGTATTCAACAGTTTTACATCTCCATCGAATGCAAGCCCGCAGCTTAATGCGGCATTCAATTATTTTACGGCGCAAAATGTAACCGATCTTGTCGTCGATTTGCGTTACAACGGCGGCGGCTACGTAGCTACGGCCGAATACCTTGACAACCTGATAGTGCCCAGCGGTAAATCCGGAAGTTTGATGTATAATACTTACTATAACGACATATTGACCGGGAATAAGGAAGTGCTGCTCAAAAACCAATGGCGGAAGGACCAATCTTCCGGGCAGGACTATAATTATGCACAGTTTGACTATTCGGTAGCGGGAAATGCAGTGAATTTTGCTAAACAAGGGTCGTTAAATGTGAACCGCGTGTTTTTCATCGTAACGGGTTCTACAGCGTCAGCAAGTGAACTGACGATCAATAACCTTCGTCCCAATATGGACGTGCAATTTATCGGCAGAACCAGTTATGGTAAACCAGTTGGTTTCTTTGATATAGATATTAATAAATATCAATTGTATATCCCGGAGTTTTCAACGAAAAACTCTGCCGGCCAGGGTGATTATTATGCGGGCTTTACTCCCGGGAGTTCAAGCTATCCGGGTGTTCAGGACTACGACGACGTTTCCAAGGATTTCGGCGACCCTACCGAAGGCTTACTGGCCCATGCGCTTAACTATGTCAAGACGGGCACTTATTCAGTAAAGGGAACCACGATACAAAGCCTTGCTGCCAACCAAAGGACACTTTCTATAGAAGCTCAAGGCCTGGCAGGTAAACAACTCGAAAAACACAAGTTTACCGGGATGATATTTGGTAAAAAGCTTAAGATGAGATAAATAAGTTTACAGGTACAAACTTTCGAAAGCCGGGGACGATAACTGTTTCCGGCTTTTTTACTTAATCCGCCAGTTCCCTTAAGTCGACGGGCACAACTCTCGAAACACCCTGCTCAACCATTGTTACGCCGTATATCACATCAGTGCTGGCGATGGTTCTTTTGTTGTGGGACACGATAATGAATTGTGACTGGCTGGAAAAATCACGTATAATATTATTGAACTTATCAATGTTTGTATCGTCCAGCGGAGCATCCACTTCATCAAAAATACAGAAGGGAGCAGGCTTCAACAGGTAAAGCGAAAACAGGATGGCGGTGGCGGTCAGCGTTTTTTCGCCACCAGAAAGCTGGTTGATGGACAGCGGGCGCTTACCTTTTGGCCGGGCTATAATGTCGATGTCCGACTCCAACGGATTTTCCGGTTCAGTCAGTATCAGGTCGCACGAGTCTTCTTCGTTAAATAGCGACCGGAAAACTTTTATAAAATTCTCCCGTACATTCCCGAACGCTTGCATAAACTTTTCACGAGCGGTATCGTCTATTTCCTTTATAGTTTCCAACAAAGATGCTTTCGCCTCGCTCAGGTCCTTCTTTTGTGCCTGTATAAACTCATAGCGGGTATTCATCTCGTTATAAGCATCTACCGCCAGCGGGTTTATCGGCCCAAAATCGTCGAGCTGTCTTTTTAACTTTTCAGTTTTATCGCGCAGTTCGCCTTCGTTCTCGCCGGCAGGTGGCTCTGCATCCAACAACTCCTGTATATCAATATTAAATTCAACCGAAAGTCGCTCTTTTAACGCATTTAGCTCCAGCTTCAGGCTGTTTCGTTCGTCCTTAAGCTCATTTTCAACTACTTCAAATTGCTCCTTTTTTCGCCTTAACGCCGATATAATATTTTCGGTCTCCGTTATTTCGTTCCTCCACGCATAATATTCCTGCTCGGCCTGATGGGTCGCCTTCTCCAGTTCTTCCTTTTGCTGGTACATTTCCATCAGGTCCTCATCGGAGTGATCGGACTGTGCCAGGTTTTCAGTTATGGCGAGTTTTACCTTTTCCAATTCAGCGCTGTTCTGATCGATGCGGCTTTCCAGGCTTTCCTTTTGGGTCTCCCGGTATTCCATATCCTTAACTAATCCGGACACTTTATTTTGCTGCTGATGAAAACGAATGTTTTCCTGGTTGTAAGTGTTGGACTGGACGGTGGCTGTTTCGTTCAGTTCGTTAAATGTTAGCTGTTTTTGGGCTAAAAGCGCCCCTTTTTCTTCCTTTTGTGTCTTTAATCCGACTAATTCGGGCTGCAAACGGAGCATTTCTTCTTTAATACTGGCAATCTTTTCGGCTATGTCTGCTTTGCGGTTCAGGCTGTTCTCGATAAATGCCTGGTATTGCTCCTGGCGGGTTTTTACGGTGATCAGTTCCGTGTTTAGCCTGTTAAGATCGTCATGCAATTGCTTTATCTGCTCGCTTTTGCCAAGCATTTTCAGTGTCGATAGCTTGCTTTGAAGATCACTGTAACGATTTTTTTGCTCGTTGATCTTGTTTTCAACCGACCTGATCTCTTTTGCCAGGTTATCCAGGTTCCGGGCACGGCCTATGCGCTTACCTTCGAACAAGCCAACCGAGCCCCCGGCCATGGTCAATTTTGATTTATTGAATTTTCCGCTTTTACCTATTAAAACCACGTCTTCGTGCAACAAAGTACTGTTAAGGTCCTTTTCTGTTGAATCGTTAACCAGGTAAACGTTTTTAAGCAGATGGTTGCAAAGGTTTCTGTAGCGAGGCTCAACTTCGATAACGTCCAAAGCAGCAACTGCACCTTCAATCAATGCTGCCGCTGGTGTTTGATTTTTGTAGTTATTTAATATAAAAAATTGCGCTCTTCCCTGCGAGGAGTTACTCAAGAGATTAATAGCCGCTATGGCTTCATCGTAATCTTCAACGACGTAGTAATTCATCAAAGGCTCAAGGTAGTTTTCAATAGCCACCCGGTATTCCTCGCGGCAAAAAAGTACGTCGCTAAACAAAGGAGCATTCTTTGCCCAGCCGGTTGTTTTCTTCAGGAACCGGATCGATTCCGGAAAGCCTTCCAGGTTATCAACCATGCTTTTGGTCAGGTTGTACTCGTTTTGTTTGGCGTCAAGTTTGCGGCTCTCTTTAACTATGGTTTCCTTGATCTCCTCCGATTCAATCTCCGTTTCTTTTATCTGCAGCTGTAACTGATCTTCTAACCCGGTCATCATTTGCAATTCCTTATCCATCGAGTCCGACCTGTATTGCAATTCGGCCACAGCCTGGTTAAAGTGCGATAACTCGGTTTCCTTGTTGGATGTATCCTCCAAATTTCGCTGACCTTCCTGTTCAAGCGCCTGTTGCTGTATTTGCAATATATCTAAGTGCTTTTCAGCCTTATATATTTCGTTTTGCAAAGTGTTATTCGCAGTATTGATCTCATTTAGTTCGGCTCGCGCAGAATTTTGCTGTGCCCTTAATTCGTCTACAGATTCCTTAAGTTCACCAACGGTCAGCTGCACCCTTTGCAGATTTTCGTCTTCCAGTAACTTTTCTTCAGCGAGCCTTTTGATGTTGTACAGCACATGATTCAATTGGTTACGGTCGCGCTCCAATTCGCCGCTCAGGCGCGATTCCTTGTCCTGTTGAAATTTTAGCTGTTCGTTTTTTATCTTCTTTTCATTTTCGTAAGCCCTGATCTTTCCAACAAAATCGTTGGTGGCCTTTTGCTGTGCTGCCAGGTTCTTTTCCTTTACAAGGCTGTCGGTTTTTTGCTGTTGCAACAATGCTTCGGTATTGTCAATTTGTGTTACAATAGCCAGTTTTTCATCATGCTGTTTCTGTTCCTGTTCCTCGATTTTTTTCAGCGATTCGCTAAAAGTGATAATACGGAAAGAAGCCAGCATAATGCTGAGGTTTTTGTACTGTTCCTTCAATCTGTAATAGCGCTCTGTTTTTTTAGCCTGGTTCTCCAGCGTTTTGAGGTTTTTCTCGATCTCGGACAACAGGTCTTCAACACGTTCCAGGTCAGCTTCTGTATCCTTTAGCTTGTTAAAAGTTTGTTTTTTGCGAAGCTTATATTTTGATATACCCGAAGCTTCTTCGAAAAGATTGCGTCTCGAACCTTCCTTGTTGGCGATGATCTCATCGATCATCTTTAACTCGATGATAGAGTAGGAGTCGGCCCCGATACCAGTATCCAGGAAAAGATCGGTGATATCCTTTAAGCGGCACTGCACATCGTTAAGCCAATACTCGCTTTCGCCGGCCCTGTACAATTTACGGGTTATAGTAACCTGCGAAAATTCGGTTGGAAGAATGTTTTTAGTGTTATCGAAACTGAGGGAAACCTCTGCGAGATTCGCAGCCTTGCGGCCTTTGGTGCCATTGAAAATGATGTTTTCCATCTTTTCACTCCGCAACATGCGTGTGCTCTGCTCGCCAAGTACCCAGCGAATGGAATCCACCACATTGGATTTGCCGCAGCCGTTAGGCCCGACGATAGCCGTAACACCCTCATTAAAGTTGATGGTTACCTTATCGCCAAAGCTTTTAAATCCCTTGATCTCTAACTTACTGAGCTGCATTTTATGGGTTTAAAGCTTAAAGCACGATGCTGAAAGCTTCCTGGTTCGATTATAATTTTATGCTTTGAGTTTTCCGCTTCAATCCTAAACAAAAATCTCTCCTTTTAAATAGGTAACGGCATTGCCGCTCATCAATACCCTGTCACCTTTCAATTCGCACCATAATTCACCTTTGCGGGCAGATAGCTGGTAAGCGTGTAATGTGCTCTTTCCAAGTTTGTCGGCCCAATAGGGGATTAGATTGCAATGCGCTGACCCGGTAACAGGATCCTCCGGTATACCTGCACCGGGGGCGAAAAAGCGTGAAACAAAATCCGATTTTTGGCCGCGGGCAGTTACGATAAAACCTACTGTGTCAAATTTTGAGAGCGCTGAAAAGTCAGGAGCAATATCAAGAATGTCGTCCTCTGTCTCGTATACAACGAAATAATCTCTCGAACGTAATACGGCCACAGGTTCCTTACCGCCCAATGCTTCAACCAATCCGTTTGGTACTTCGATACCTATAGGTGGCCGCGAAGGAAAATCCATAGTATACTTATTGCCATCTTTTTTTACGGTCAGTACTCCTGCTTTTACGGTCTGAAAATTGATCGTGTCTTTTTGGTATCCTAATTCTGTAAATATGATATGGGCCGAAGCAAGTGTTGCGTGCCCGCATAAGTCGATCTCAAATTCAGGAGTAAACCATCTTAGTTTATATCCATCACCTTCAACTACAAAAAAAGCTGTTTCAGCAAGGTTGTTTTCCGTGGCGATTCTCTGCATGGTTTCGTCGGGCAGCCACTCATTTAAGGGGCAAATGGCAGCCGGATTGCCGCCAAACAAACGATTGGTAAAGGCATCAGCCTGGTAAATTGGGATAGTCATTGCAATTTAATTGTTACTGCTAAGATAGTTATAAGTAACCAAATCATCAGGGCTTGTAACAGGTTTTGTGCACCCTTCGGTAATAAGAATAAGCCGGTCGCTAACGTCAATGATATTGTGGTATTGATGATCGGTAACGATAATGCCCTTGTTTTTAGAAACGGCTTTTATAATGCCCTTGAAATAATCTGCCTGTATCGGAGTAACGTGTGTAAATGGCTCGTCCAGTAAAATAAAATTGGACCGGTTGTAAAGGATCATCAGCATTCCGAGTTGCCGTAATTCTCCGCCGGATAGCTGCTCTGTTTTCTTTAGCTTGTGTTCCCGGTAAATATCCAGGTTTGAAAAGTCACTCCAATATTCCGGAGCAACCAGCATCTTAGCCAGGCTGCTGATACGTATCCCTTTAGGTAAATAATTATGCTGTGGTAAATAAGCTATCCTGTTTTTATGGTAACCTTTATCAAGAACCTCATTGTTAATGCTCAAATATTTGTGAGTAGGAGTAAGCAAACCGAAAATAATCTTCAAAAGTGAAGATTTGCCACAGCCATTCCTGCCGAGAATGCCGAGTACCTCGCCCGTTGAGCAATCAAGATAAATATCCTGTAATATTTTACGGCCGTTAAACTCGAGGTCGACACTATCGACAGTTAGTTTAAACATATAAGCGCGATAATTAAGTAAACGAATATGTCGGTTATAAAAGCACTAACAAATATCCATCGCATACTATAGCCGGTGTTCCGGAAATAATAATAATGATTTTTTGAGGTATAGTGATCAAGGCCTAAGGCACCTGAATAACCCAATAGTTTAGCTATGAAAAAGCTTGCAGCATTTATTGGCAGCCCGCCAAATAAAATGAGAATTTGTGCAGCTATGGTACATGCAATGTTGTACCAAAATATTAGCAAGTAAAACTGAATTGTTAAAATGCTTAATCTTTTCAAACGCCGGGCTTTTCCAAACAATGAAACAGATTACAGTTTAAATTATTGTTCAGCATAAGTTAAATGAGCTGATCATCGGACCAATAAAACCCACCCTGATTTTTTTTTCAGGCCACCTTCCTTAAAATCAATAATGTAATAGTAGGTGCCGGCGATAGCCTTGCTGCCCTTATTTGTTCCGTCCCAGGGTTTGCCATAGCCAATGCTGTGAAATATTCGCTGCCCGCCACGGTCGTAAATGTCAATTTGTGCATTCGGGTAATCGTCAATATTTTTGATGTTCCAAATATCATTTACCCCGTCGCTGTTGGGGGTAAAAGTATTGACGATCCCCAGTTTTTTATAAACCCGTACAAAAACACTGCTGGTGCTTATCCCGCAGCCTACGGTCGATTCGACATGAAGCGTATACGTGATATTGGCGGTAGCAGTGGTTACCGGTGTCAGCGACGTAGGGTCATCCAGGTATTCGGCAGGCGTCCAGTAGGCGACGATGTTATCGCCTGATGCCTTCCCATTGAGTTTAGCGGTTTCTCCTTCATTCATGCTGAATGTTTTTCCCGCATCGGCCACCGGGTTCTTGTAAACAGTGACTGTTGAGGTCGCAGATTTGATGTATCCCGGGCATGCGTCATTGCTTATTTCTACCTTGTAAGTTGTCGTTATACCCGGAGTTGCTGTTGGGTTGGCGATATCATCACGGTCGAGGCCGGTTGACGGGTACCACTTAAATTTGGTTGCATTAGTGCTCACCACGTTGAATTGTACAGAACCGCCCTCACATATTGCAACGTCATTTAGCGGCTCAGCCGTTACGGCATCAAATACTCTTACCGTAGTGGTCGCGAAAAGCGGGCAGCCATTTTTGATTATTCTGAGTATATAGTCGCCTTCGTAACTATGGTCGGCATTGACGGTGACAGTTGGACTGTTTTCAATCGATGTGAAGTTATTGGGGCCTGTCCACAAATAACTGTCTCCACCTTCAGCCCTTAAAATGAGCGGGCTGCCTATGCAGGTGGTAGTAGTTGAAGAAAGTGGGTAAGTTGGCAACGGATATACGTTAATATTAAGCGGATCGGAATATATCCGGCACTTTTCCGACCCGGCATTTGCACTGCTCAACACACCGATACGGTATTGATAAAGCCCTACCCGGGCATTCGGAATAACAACATTATAAGTTGTAGTGGTGGCGCCAGAAACATCGGTCCACACGGTGTCACCCAGTATTTTTCTTTGCCACTGATAAGCCGGGTCGAGGTACCCTTGCTGTTGCGCTACCAGGGTGTAATTCAGGTCATCGTTAATGCAGTTGTTTTTATCGCCCGTGTTCCCAATAACGGCAAACCCGGTTTGTATGAGCGGGCCACATGGACTGAATGTTATATCGTCGAGAGCAAGGTCATTACCTAAGCCGCCCCTGCTATTGTTGGTCATTTTTACGATGACATCCGACCCGTCATTGGGAGAGGTGAAAAATGTCCCATATTGTTTCCACGATGGAATTGAAAGGTCATCTGCTTTGATATTACCGGTGTTAAAACTTTTCAACACTGTGCCGTCCGGTTTTTCTATGCTAAAAGTAATATTAGGTTCGGAATAGCCCTTTGTTTGCGGAAGATCGCGCAAAATATTCAATACCCAGGCTGCAAATTGGTAATTGGTGTTTGCGCATAACAGTTCTCCTTTTACACGATAAGTAAAAAACTCGCTGGGCTCATCGGTGGCATTAATGATCATCATATACCCGTTTTTATCCCCTGTGTTATCGTGGCCAATGTATTTCCAGGTACCCCCTTTGCAAGATGTACCCATAGATGATAGAAGGCTATATTCCCCATCCTCACCCCCGCACGAAGTGGCGTTATATTTCAAATTTGTTATTCCCGGCGCAAGCGGAGCGCCTATCTCGCCAAAAGTTTTGCCGGAACCGAAAGTTTCATTCACTACCGGCGCCCCCAAACTGCCATTGCACACCTGCGCGTTTGTCGATACAGGAATGGAAATAAAGGCCGCAAATAATAATGGAACAAAAAATAGCAGGCGCATCAGGTTATAAAAGCAATAGTTACAACCTATAAATTTAGTTTATTTATTGAAAAAAACCAGAGCGGATAATGTTAGCCGTAAATTAAAAAGCCTTCGCTTTTGACGAAGGCTTTGAACATTATCCTAAGTAGGACTTGAGTATCTTACTTCTCGACGTATGCCTTAAGCGTTGAAGGGCTTTGTCTTTTATCTGCCTTACGCGTTCGCGGGTAAGGTTGAATTTCTCACCTATTTCCTCCAATGAAAGAGGATGATTAGTGCCCAAACCAAAGAATAATACAATGATCTCGCGCTCGCGTTCCGTTAAGGTTGAAAGCGAACGCTTGATCTCTTCCGATAATGATTCATTGATCAGTATCGAGTCGGTATTGGGCTCCTGGTTTTCGAGTACGTCCAGCAACGTGTTTTCTTCGCCCTGTACAAAAGGTGCGTCCATCGATACATGACGGCCCGAATTGCTCAGTGTGTCAGAAATTTTATCTACAGTAGTTTCCAGCATGTCAGCAAGTTCTTCGGGTGAAGGCTCGCGCTCATATTCCTGTTCCAGTTTTGAAAATGCTTTGCTGATCTTGCTTAGTGAACCTACCTGGTTCAAAGGCAAACGTACAATACGCGACTGTTCGGCAATCGCCTGCAGAATAGACTGGCGGATCCACCATACGGCGTATGAAATGAATTTAAAACCTTTGGTTTCGTCAAATCGCTTTGCAGCTTTGATCAGGCCAAGGTTACCTTCATTTATCAGGTCGCCTAAGGTAAGTCCTTGATTTTGATATTGTTTTGCCACCGAAACGACAAAACGAAGATTTGTTTTTGTTAACCTCTCCAGTGCTGCCTGATCTCCCTCGCGTATTTTTTGGGCTAATATTACTTCTTCTTCGGCTGTTATCAGATCAACCTTACCGATTTCGTGAAGATATTTGTCAAGTGATTGGGACTCACGATTGGTAATGGATTGGGTTATTTTGAGTTGTCTCATCTATTTTTATTACCTCGATTCTATACTTTAGAATGGAACGTGCAAAGGTACAAAATTGTTATGAAAAAAACATAAGCAATTATATCTTTACATTTAGATTATTTATATTGCTTTTTAGTAAAATTAGAGACTTTTTAACTCTAATTACAATTCTTCAAGCTTAAAAGTTGCCTCAACACGGATGCCTTTTTCCGTTTGCTGCAATGTGCAGCATTCGTTTACAGGGTCGTGTTCAAAAAACAACACATAATTATTGGCGAGAGCTTCACCAAGCAATGCCTTTTTTTCATTCAGCGTAGTCAGGGGGAACATATCATAAGCCATCACATAGGGGATAGGCAAGTGCCCAACAGAAGGTGTCAGATCTGCCATGTACAATATTTCCCTGTTTTTGTAACGAATAAGTGGCAGCATCATGGATTCGGTATGACCGGAAACAAAACGCAGGCCGAAATCTTTTGTAAACCCGGTTCCAGCTTCTGCGTCAATAAACTTAAGCTGACCGCTTTCCTGAATTGGTAATATGTTTTCTTTCAGGAATGATGCCTTTTCGCGGTCGTTGGGATTTACCGCCCAATCCCAATGTTTCGGGTTACTCCAATAGGTCGCATTCTTGAAGGCAGGAGTCAATTTATCGCCTTTGCGTATTACCGCTCCGCCTACATGATCGAAATGCATGTGTGTGAGGAAAACATCGGTAATATCGTCTTTATTAAAACCATGCTTTGCCAGGGAAGAATCAAGGCTGGCATCGCCGTGCAGGTAATAATGGCTAAAGAATTTGGCGTCCTGTTTGTTGCCAATGCCTGTATCTATCAAAATAAGCCTGTTGCCATCCTCTACCAGCAAACAACGCATCGCCCAGGTACACAGGTTATTTTCATCGGCTGGATTAGTTTTGTTCCAGATAGATTTGGGGACCACGCCAAACATAGCGCCGCCGTCTAATTTAAAAAAACCCGTATCGATGGTGTAAAGGTTCATAGATGTTGGTTCATGGTAAAGATCCATAGTTCATGATCAAAGCCATCATGAACTATGAGCCGCAACTATAAGCTTATAAATGTATGCACTCTCCGTAAGCCTCGGCTGCTGCTTCCATAACAGCTTCGCTCATGGTTGGGTGAGGGTGAACGGATTTAATGATCTCGTGCCCTGTAGTTTCCAGTTTGCGGGCGGTAACTACTTCGGCTATCAGTTCGGTTACATTAAAACCGATCATGTGTGCGCCCAGGAACTCGCCATACTTGGCGTCGAATATCACTTTTACAAAGCCGTCTTTAGCACCTGCAGCAGATGCTTTACCCGAAGCAGAGTAGGGGAATTTGCCCACTTTGATCTCGTATCCTGCTTCTTTAGCAGCTTTTTCAGTGTAGCCAACAGACGCTATCTCGGGGCTGCAATAAGTACAGCCAGGTATGTTATTGTAATTTAATGGCTCAGGGTTTTGACCGGCAATTTTTTCAACGCAAATAATGCCTTCGGCAGATGCCACATGAGCCAATGCCTGCCCTTTTACAATATCGCCGATGGCATAAACGCCTTCGACATTGGTGCGATAAAAGTCATCAACAACTACTTTACCTTTGTCTGTTTTAACGCCGTTTTCTTCCAGGCCAATGCCTTCAAGGTTAGTGCTGATACCCACTGCTGACAGAACGATCTCAGCTTCAAGGTCGACTACACCAGTTGCTGTTTTCACTTTTACCTTGCAGATTTCGCCAGTGCTATCGACCGATTCGACATTTGAGCTGGTCATGATCTCTATGCCCTGTTTTTTAAGGATGCGGTTCAGTGCTTTTGATACCTCTTCATCCTCGAGAGGCACCACATTATCCATAAATTCGACCACAGTGACCTTAGTGCCAAGCGCGTTGTAGAAATAGGCGAATTCGATACCAATTGCGCCTGATCCGACAACGATCATCGATTTAGGTTGTTTTGGTAAATTCATCGCCTGGCGATAGCCTATCACTTTTACGCCGTCCTGCTTGATGTTGGGTAACTCGCGTGAACGGCCGCCGGTAGCCAGTATAATATGTTTAGCAGTATAATCTTTTGTTGCGCCATCGGCACCTGTAACCTGCACAGTACCTTTTGATTTAAGTTTACCAGCTCCCATCAACACTTCGATCTTGTTTTTCTTCATCAGGAACTGGACACCTTTGCTCATCCCGTCAGCCACGCCACGGCTCCTTTTGATCACCGATTCAAAATCCACTTCACCACCTGTCACCTTTAGTCCATAATCGGCAGCATGATTTATATATTCAAATACCTGCGCGCTTTTTAACAACGCTTTGGTAGGGATGCAACCCCAGTTAAGGCATATACCGCCCAATGATTCTTTCTCAACTATCGCGGTTTTTAAGCCAAGCTGCGAAGCGCGTATTGCTGCTACATATCCGCCCGGGCCAGACCCAATAACAATTAAATCGTAGTCCATATTTCTTATGTGATTTTTGAATTTGAGGCAAAGCTAAGTAAAAAGGGGGGAATTGAAAAAAACCCCATTTATAGTACCGGATTTTTACCAAACATATACAAATCCGGTGTGAGGGATATATTAACTAACGGTTTATAAATCAGATAATTATATGAATATGGCAATAATAAGAACATAGTGTTAAATAATTGTATTCTCAATGTGTTAACTGTTGAAAAATACACAATAAATATTAACACAAATTTAACTCAGGTAACGGGACTGTTACATATCTTTGCGCCACATCAGTTCATTCAAATTATTCATTTAAACAAAGACAAATATGAGGAAGTATTTACTTTTATTACTACTGGGGGGCATTTCATTTCTCGCAGGCGAGAATGCTTTTGCCCAGGGTGTAACAACTGCGTCAATTAACGGTATCGTTACCGATAGTAAAGGAACGATACCCGGCGCGACAATTACAATGACCCACACGCCAACCGGTACGGTATACTCTACCGCCAGCCGTGCAGATGGACGTTTTAACATTCCCAACCTAAGGGTAGGCGGGCCATACACATTCAAGGTGACTTTTGTAGGTTACAAAGAATTTGTGCAAGAAGGAATCACCTTATCAATTGGCCAGGACCAACGTATCGACGCAAGGGTAGAGGAGAACAGCACCACCTTAGCGGAAGTTAAAGTTACCGGCACACAGGGAAAAGTGTTTAACACATCGAGGACCGGCGCACGTGAAACGATCAGCCGCGCACAGATCGAGGCGTTGCCAACCATCAACAGGTCGCTCCAGGATTTTACTAAGCTGACCCCTTCGGCCAATGGTTTGAGCTTTGGCGGCCGTAGCAGTGGTTACAACAACATTACTGTTGATGGTGCATTATTCAACAACTCATTTGGTTTGTCAGGTACACTTGGCGGTCAGACAAACTCCCAACCGATCTCCCTGGACGCTATTGACCAGATACAAGTTGATATCGCCCCTTACGACGTTCGCCAGGGTAACTTTACCGGCGCCGGTGTTAATACTGTAGTGAAGTCGGGTACTAATGAGTTTAAGGGGACGGTCTACGATTATGTTCGCAGCACTACACTTACCGGCTATCATGCCGGCCCTACGGATATTACCAAAACACCATTTACTTATCGCCAAACAGGCTTAAGCGTTGGCGGTCCGATAATTAAGAATAAATTATTCTTCTTTTTGTCAGGTGAACAGGAGAGAATAAGCGCTCCTGCTACGTCTTACGTTGCTTCAAGCGGTGGTTCAACGGGCGCTAACGTATCCCAGGCCGACGCAGCTACTTTGAATTCGATATCACAATACCTGCAAACCAATTATGGCTATAATCCGGGCCCTTACCAGGGTTATAGCTACCAGACCCACAGCGATAAGATGACTGTGAAGCTGGACTGGAACATTGATAAAAACAATGTTTTAAGTGCTAAATATTTTTACCTGAAATCTTATAAAGATCAGCCGGCAAGTAACTCCGGTATCGTTGGTATCAGTAATACTACCCGTGCACCGGGCGTTACCACGTTGCCATTTTATGGTTCGGGTTATCGTATCAATAATAACTTCAACATTGGCATCATCGAGTTGGATACACGTATCAGCAGCAGTATGTCAAACAGGTTAACAGTAGGTTATTCAGCGTTGCGCGATTATCGTGCGTCGTTGGGCGGTACTGCTATTCCATTGGTTGACATTGGTAATGGCGTTGCAAGTGCTGATCCTGTTACGGGCATTGTTACAGAAACAACGGCATCTGCGGTCCAAACCAGTTTTGGTTACGAGTTGTATACTGCAAACAACTTATTGAGCACTAATATCGCCCAGTTCTCTGATGACTTTACCATTTTTGCCGGTAAGCACGAGATCGTGATTGGTACAAGCGACCAGATACAAAGCTATACCAATGGTTTCGCTCCTAATTACAACGGTTTGTACACTTATAACTCAGCCTATGATTTCCTGAACGGACTTCCGGCTCTTGCTTATTCGACACGTTTTTCGGCGTTGCCTGATGGATCTTTTCCTTATGCAAAGATCAAAGCCGGTATATACAGCTTATACGCTCAGGATAAGTTTCACGTGACAGACAATATCCGTTTAACTTACGGTATCCGAGCTGACTATGATGCATTCCCTACCACATTGCAACAAAATCCGAACGTACCAGGGTTAGCATTCCAGCAAGGTATTCACGTCGACCCTTCTGTATTGCCTAAAAACAGGGTGCAAATATCTCCCCGTATAGGCTTTAACTGGGATGTAAACGGCGATCAGTCGACACAGATACGTGGCGGGACCGGCTTCTTTACAGGTACAGTACCTTTTGTTTGGATATCAAACCAGGCATCAAACAATGGCGTATTGTTTGGATCATACACTATAAACAAAGGAGCTGCAACCAATACCCAGGCGCAAAATGACCAATTGATCTTCAACCCGAATGTCAATGCAAACAGGCCGACCAATGCAGCTGCAAATACTTCTTATGAGCTCGACGTAGCTGATCCGAACCTGAAATATCCAAAGATTTGGAGAAGTAACCTGGCTGTTGACCAAAAATTACCCGGCGGTATTATCGCTACCATCGAGGGTTCATACACTAAAGATATTAATGCGATCTACCATCAGAACCTGGTGCTTTCTGACGGATTTACAACTTTGCCGGGTGTTGAAGGCCAGATTCGTTACGATTCTAAAAACATCACCCCGGCTGCCGCTGCCGCAACAGCTGCCAATCCGTCTATAACAGGATTATACTATATGACCAATACCAATAAAGGTTATTCATGGTTCGTTACCGGTCAGTTGCAAAAAAGCTTCTCAAACGGTTTATACGCCAACGTCGCTTATACGCATACCGTAACTAAGGATGTAAACGACGGTGGCTCTACAGCTTCAACCATCTGGAGCACGCGATACGTTGCAGGTAACCCCAATGCGGATAACTTGTCGAATAGTTCATTTGTGCAGCCAAACAGGATCATTGCTTCTTTCGCTTACAAGAAAGACTACATAAAACACGCTACTACAACTATCGGTTTGGTATTTGAAAGAGCTAATAGCGGCGCTGTTTCTTACATTACATCCGGCGACCCTAATAATGACAACGCAACCAACGACCTGATGTATATTCCTAAAAACAAAGGAGATATTATCCTGGTAGCAAATGACGCGAAAGATTTGCGTACACCTGACCAACTGTGGGTTCAATTGAATAATTTTATTGGCCAGGATAAATACCTGAGTTCACACAGGGGCCAATTTGCTCAGCGTAATGGTGCCATATTGCCTTATTTCCAAAGGGCTGACTTGCATCTTGCACAGGATTTCTATATCCAGGCAGGCAAAGTAAAAAACACGTTAGAATTCACGTTTGACATCATCAACCTGGGTAACTTCCTTAACAGGGACTGGGGGTTGTATCAGACCGCATTTAACGGATTTAGCAGCGGCTCGGTGACAGTGTTGAAATACCAGGGTATTGATGCATCAACCGGCAAGGCTAAATATTCCTTCCCTTACCTGGACGCTAACAACCTGGTTCCTGTAACCAGCTCATATAAAACTGACATCAGCCAGCTTTCAAGGTGGCAGGCACAATTCGGTATCCGTTATATTTTTAATTGATCCGATTTTATTTGAAATGGAAAGCCCTCCGGTTAACTCAGGAGGGCTTTCTTATTACCGCTTTGTGAATGCTTTTTTCAGTAATGCTGCGGACAGAGCCGACATGCCGCCAACCAGCCCGCCTATAAAACCAGTAACAATAAGTAATAGCCACCAATTAGGCAACTGGAAAAGATGAGCAACCCGAGTTGCTAATATATTGTCATTAGGAATGCTTTTTAAAAGAGTAAGTACCGTCCATGCGATAAACACTCCGCAAAACCCAGCAAAGAACGACGTGCCGGGCTTTTTGCCCAAAAACCACGCGGCTGCAAAGGCAATAACTGCAGCAAACCACCACGGCAAAAAATAGCTGCAGATAACGGTTAGGATGAATATAGCTAAGAATAACATTTTTACTTACTGCTTAAGATAAGGGTTGATTTAATTCTTGCCGATTTTTCACCGGCATTTTTGAGGAATAACAATTCATTTAGTTTGCCCTCTTTCCAGGTATTGAACATGTCATCATAATAAAAACTACCCGGGTTGCCCGATTCGCCACCGGGGAAAACGCCGTAGCCTTTTACTTCGGGCCCCAGTTGTACTACCATTCGCCACGACGGGCCGTTGCCTCCTTTAAGTGCGTTTATCACGGAGCCATTCCCCCCAACCGGAAAATGCCCCGTTCCGAAACCCGGAAGATTAGCCAAATGATTGATATGAGTGTCTTTCACATCACCCCATTGCCAGTTTTTTCCAGGCTCGCCATGTTCCTTGATCAGTTGGTTAACCGATTCTATAAATGATCGGTTTATTATATCGGCTACTGTCTCCTTCGCGGGAGTACTAATTACATCAAACCATTTCGAGTGGGGTTCGGTTAGCAGTAGTTTTTCGGTGCGGTCAAACGAGGGGTAATTTAACAGCATATCTTTGCGGTCAAACTCATCCCAAACCATGTCGTAAAAGCTCAACCACCAGGCGTTGAAAATGCTTGCCCCTTCAGAATCTGCTGAGAAATGCCTATCCCAATCCCTTATAAGTTCAAGTGCCCATTTCTGGTCTTTGTTAAGCTTCGGGGCATCGATATATTTAAGCATCTGAGGCAATACGTCATGAGCCCGCATGCTGTAATCATCCATTTGCATCAGGCGGATGCTATCTGTATTGGCATTTTTTATAGCCGAAAGCAAATCGTTTATCCGTTTCGCCCTATCATATAATTCAAAGTCCCAATTGATATAATAAGGATAAGTTTGGTCAGTTAGCGATTGATTTGCTGAACTTACAAAACCACGGGCGGGATTCTTAACTGTTGGATTCTGATCATAAGGTATCCAACCTTGCCAGTTGTTTGCCGGGTCGCTCCCGTCCAAAATATATTTACCCTGTTCACGGAACTTTAACGGGAACTTTCCATTAGGTGTAATAGCAATATCTTTTTCCTTATCAGCAAAAATGAAATTTTGTGCAGGGGCAATATAATAGGTAAGCGCTTTTCGGTAGTCATCGTAATTTTTGCCGCGGTTTAGCAGGTAAAAGGTCATAAAATCGTCTGACTCATCATGTGCTATCCAGCGTAGCGCATCGCCAACCGGTACGTTTTCATGATCGTCTTTAGGTTTTTGCGACGTATTGTCGTAAACCACCGGGCCGTGGTGAGTATAAATCACAGTGTCGCAAAGCGGCTTCCCGCCACGAATATTAATAACCTCGACACGCTTGCTTGTTTTATTCCACTTGTTATTATACCAATATTCGTTTTTGGTTTTATCCCTGAATTTGACCTGGTACCAGTCGAGCACATCGGCACCGACGTTGGTTACACCCCAGCTGATGTTTTGATTATAACCAATAACAACACACGGTGCGCCCGGCAGCGAAACTCCATAAACATTTACCGTAGGGGACGATAATTGCACCTGGTACCATATTGAAGGGAAAGTGAGATTGAGATGAGGATCATTGGCCAAAATAGGGTAACCGTTTGCTGATTTGTTTCCGGCAATGGCCCAATTGTTACTGCCAATGCCGGGAATACGTTCTTTCGGCTTTATTCCCGCGGTCATTTGAGCTATAAAATCTGCCGAAGGTTTTGGGAGCGGCAGGGCCTTAAAATCCCATTTCGTCCCGGTTGGAATTATCGGGTCCTCATGAAAAGGATAGTCGGGGAACAGGTCGTTCACATCTTGAGCGCCAAACACTTTAAGATCATTCGTCATGGCAAAATCGTCTGAGCCGCCAGCCAGCGTTTCGGACATCAGTTTTAACAGGTATGCGCAATTGATGGGTTTCCATTCTTCCGGAGCATAATCCAGTAATTTAAATTCCAGCGGGTAATCTTTTTTGCTGAGATGGTGAATGTAACTATTGACGCCGGCGGAATAAGCTTCAATCATCATTTTAGAAACAGGGTTCTTCATCATGCCGCGCAGTGTATTTTCTGCGCCGTAGGTCATTCCTATACGGCGATGGTAGCGATCAACTTCGAGCGCTTTTGCCCCAATGATTTCCGAAAGCCGCCCCGACGCGTTGCGAGTTTGTATGTCCATTTCCCACAGGCGGTCATGCGCTGTTATATAACCCTGGGCGTAATACAGATCGTGGTCGTTCTCCGCAAAGATGTGCGGTACCCGGTGTTCGTCGTAATGGATGATAACTTTACCCTGCAGGCCATCAACCTTTAGCTGTTGGTCTGGAACAGCGTTTTTGCTTTCCGCATTTTGCCAAAAACCGGTGCATGGGTTAAGAATGTTACCAATAGGAGGTATATCGCCGATTTTGATCTGCAGTGCATACAGCAATGCCAGCGTAATAGCGAATACAGCAACGGCTAAGTATTTCATCGGTCAGGATTGGTACCGACCAATATAACTAAATGCATGTAACCTTGAGAGTAAAAAGGTGAAAATGGAATCCTGATTTAATTCACCTTATAACGGAATGTGAGTTTAAACCTGTTTCTCCCTGATGAAGCGGTATCCGCTTTGTAAATATTAAAGGAATAACTTGGGTTTTGGCGCATATCCACGGAGTCTTTCTTATACCCGTCCATCAGCCATACTTCGTAGCCAGAAGGGACGGAGGTGATCGATTCCATTGCCAGTTTATAAACGCCTTCCGTTGTGGAGGAGACACTAAGATTGATGGACCGCCCCTTGCCTGACAATGGCAATGAGTTTATAGCAAGGGGGATGTTATCACTTGATACACTTGATAATGTCACAACACCATAGCCCTGCAAGGCAGGTGCATCTTCGCCTATCACATATATCGGTTTAGCAGTGGGCTTAAAATTGATGAGAATCCCATCTGTATTGATAGAGTCTTTGCTCATTTTGAGTCTCACCAGGCCCGTCACACTTGGTCCGTCGGCATTGCTGCCTGTGGTTGTTTGCCCTGTTGTCGATGTAGAAGTTGCAGGGGTTGTTATGGTAATGCCATCGGTATCTGGTTGAACTGCCGTTTTTTTGCAGGAATAAAACATCAAGCCTGAAAGTAATAACAGTGCGGTAATTTCTCTTTTCATCATCCGGTCGTATAAAATTGCCCGTTCGGCAACAAAATGTTCTGTTAAACACCACTTTATACGGGGGTAAATAGAATAGGTTCAACAATAGTTATTAACAATTTTTGGTACCATAAAAGGTAAAAATTATATATAAACAATTGATATTTAACTTATTGTAAATTGCTACTTAAAGCTGATCAGTGTAGTTGAGCATTGCTATCAGGCCATGACCTTTTGAATTCGGACGGATTCTTTCCGACGATCTTATTGAATAATTTATTAAAATAGGATAGGCTTTCGAACCCAACTGCATAACAGGTTTCAGTGATATTTTTGTCCTGCATCAGCAAGTTTTTTGCCATATCGATACGATATTGATTAACAAAATCTGTAAATGTCATATTGGTTTGCCTTTTGAAATAACGGCAAAATGCGGGTGTAGTAAGGTGTACCTTGTCGGCCACAATGTTCACATCGGGCTTACGGTTGTAATTGGCATCGATGTATTCGTATATCGCACCCATGCGTATCTTATCTTTCAAAAAAAACCGAAGGCTCAGATCATCGCCGTTAAGCACCTGGTATTCCGTCGAATTTGCCAGGAATTGGAAGATGTCTATTAACTCCATTAATTGACCGAAGGACGACAAGTTTTGTAATTGCTTAAGCCTCTGTGCGGCGATAGCTTTTGTATTTCCATTAAAAGCTATGCCTGAGGCGGACCTTTTAAATAGCTGGTTAATGACAGAAAATTCAGGCGACATGCTTATGGCGCCGCCCATAAAATCTTCGCGCAGTTGGATGACTACCTGGTGATAATCGCTTCGCAAGCGATAATCGAAATTAAGATGTGGAAGATTGCCACCAATAAAAACAAGGTCACTTTGGGTGTAACCCGAAATGTGCGAGCCAACATGGCGTATCCCTGCGTCAGCCTCAACATAAACTAATTCATATTCCGGGTGGTAATGCCATAAAAAAGTATTACGCAGGCGGGGAGAAAATAGCTTAAACGACTTGCCGGGCTCAAAAACAACTTGTTCTAATTGTATTTCATTCATCTTGATTGCCTTAATAATTCATTTAAAATTATGTAATATGTTAATACAGAGCAAATATTGGTCATTGCAAAGTACAATTGCCGCATATATCAGTACTACTTTTGATATGTAAATCAACAGCAGATATGAAAACTGAAAATCAAACCATGGGCGCTATGACCATGACCCCAGAGAATGCACATAAGGAAATACCTGGCAATCCATCGACGGCGAAATCGAGCCAGCTAAGGTTAAATGACCGTAGTAACGGCGAACCATTGCGGGTTTTGAGCGAGGCCGACTGGAAATTTTGGATAGAGAATGGCTATGTGGTTGTTAAGAATGCGGTGCCGAAAGAGCAGGCAAAGAAACTTGCGGACTATCTGTGGGAATATGAAGATAAGGATCAGAATGATATTGAAAGCTGGTACAAAAGACCCAACGCACAAATGCAGATGACGGAGTTAAACAATACCGGCATGGTGGAAATATATAACCAGCAATACATGTGGGATAACAGGCAATATCCAAAAGTCCACCAGGCATTTGCGGATGTTTGGGGAACCGAAAAGCTGTGGGTAACTATTGACCGTGCAAATTTGAATTTTCCGTTAAGGCCCGGCTTTGAATACAAAGGATTTATCCACTGGGATTACGATCCGGAAACCAAGCCGCAAAACGTACAGGGCGTGTTAGCTCTGGCCGACCAGACGGATGAAAATATGGGCGGGTTCCAGTGTGTGCCTGAGCTTTATCGCACCTATGACGCCTGGAAGCTGATGCAACCCGCCGATCGGGATCATTATAAACCAGATACTACTGGTTTTGAAATAGTAAAGGTTAAGCTGGAAGCAGGAGACCTGCTGATATTCAATAGCCTGGAGCCACATGGCATACGCCCCAACAGGAGCGGCGATAAAGTACGTATTGCTCAATATATTGCGATGATGCCCGCCCAGGAAGATAATGAAGAGTTGCGTCAATGGCGTATTAACAGCTGGCAAAGCCGCGAAGCCATGCAGGGCTATGCCTTTCCGGGCGACCCGATGGAACGCGAGAAAAAGAACCCGGTTGCAGAACTAAGCCCATTGGGAAGAAAATTATTAGGGATCGACAAATGGTGAAGTATCTCAATACTTCTCTGCAAAAAAAATTATCTGTGTACTCTGCGGTTGGACTTTTACCGCAGAGTACACAGAAAGAATAAATATGGAGAAACCATAAAGGAAAGCGTTATGCTTGATGCAGGCTTAGCCGATTTCCATCCGGGTCTGTTACCGCCGCAAATCTGCCCCATGGTGTGTGATCGACCTTTCCAACTGTTATACCCTTTGCAGTTAGCTCATTAATATCGTTGTCCAGGTTGTCGGTGTTTATAACAAACCCGTTGATACATCCCGCCGGCATATTATCAAACCAGGTAACCAACGTAATGGATACAGCTTCCTGGCCGGGGAATGCTAGTTGAACCCACTTCTGGCCCTTATCAAACGGTGCTTCTACCAATAGATTAAAACCCAATTTTAAATAAAACTGCTTGGATGCTTCTTGGTCGGTCACCGGGATGGAAATGATGGAAATTGATTTCATTGTGTCGATATATTTAAATTGTCTCATTATAGAGTTGCATACAAAGTGTTAAGCAATCATGCAAAGCTAATCACTAAAACACGTCTGAAATTTCTATTCCTCAATCATTTTCACTTTTTCTCACAGGAAATCATTTTTATATTAAATTTGAAACGCCGTGACTGTTGAGATCGAAATCGACCTCCGGCTATTTTTCCTGATAAACCTGGTATGAGAAAATTACTTTTTTTGACATTCGGCTGCCTCGTGGTGGCATTGGGCGTTTCAGCTCAAATTCCCGCTTTGGAGCGCGTGGAGCCCATGTTTTGGTGGACCGGCATGAGCAATCCTAACCTTCAGCTGATAGTACACGGCAATGATATTGCCTCGCGAAAAGTGGAAATAAACTACCCCGGCGTGAGGCTTATTGCGGTCCATAAAGTTGAAAATCCGAATTATTTATTTGTCGATCTGCGCATTTTTTCAGGCGCAACTCCGGGAACGTTCCCGATAAAATTTACCAAAGCAGGCGAAAAAACGCTTACCTATCAATATGAATTGAAGAAACGCGACCATTCAGAAAACCGCGCTCAGGGTGTTACCAATAAAGATCTCATCTATCTCATTATGCCCGATCGTTTTGCCAATGGGAATACGAAAAATGATTCGGTTGCCGGGATGCGGGAGACTGGTATTAACAGGGCAAAAATGTTCAGCCGCCACGGGGGGGATCTTCAGGGAATAATGGATCACCTGGATTATCTGAAGGATTTAGGTGTGACCGCTATCTGGCTTACGCCGGCTGTTGAAAATAATGAGCCGAGCGCATCTTATCATGGTTATGCGGTTACGGATCATTACAAGATCGATCCGCGCTATGGCACCAACGAATTGTATAAAAAGTTTGTGGAAAAATGCCATGCTATGGGCATGAAAGTGGTGATGGACCTGGTGCACAACCATGCCGGTACCGAAGGATACACCATACAGGATATGCCGATGAAAAGCTGGGTACACCAATGGCCGAAATATACCAAATCAAACTTTCGTGATGCGGCGGTAATGGACCCCCACGCTGCGCCGTCCGACCGGAAACAAATGCTTGACGGCTGGTTCGACCGCCGGATGGCGGACATGAATGAAAATAATCCTTATTATCAAAACTTCCTGACGCAGAACCATATCTGGTGGGTAGAATATTCGGGCGTAGATGGTTTCAGGCTAGATACTTACCCTTATAACGATCCGGGATACATGGCTAAATGGGCGAAAGACGTACGGACCGAGTTTCCGCGTTTATCTATATTTGGTGAAACCCTTGTATGGTCGGCGGCCAACCAGGCATTTTTTACCGAAGGAAATGTGGTAAACCGCGGATTGGATACTCACTTGCCCGGGATAACCGATGGGGTTTGGAAAGAGGCTGTTTACGATGCGCTGAATGCACACGAAGGCTGGACCGAAGGGGTCAATCGTTTGTATTCAATAATGGCGCAGGACTTTCTTTATAAAGACCCCACTAAAAATGTTATATTCTTGGACAATCATGACATGAGCCGCTTCCTTTCGGTAGTGGGAGAGGATTTCACTAAATACAAGTCGGGAATGGCTATGCTGATGACCATGCGCGGCGTGCCGCAGATGTATTACGGTGATGAGATACTGATGAAAAATTTTTCGAACCCCGATGGGCTGGTGCGTGAGGACTTCCCGGGCGGCTGGCCGGGCGATAAGGATAATAAATTTTCACCCACAGGCAGAAGTGTCAAAGAGAACGAGGCCTTTAACTATGTTAAAGCTTTAGCTAATTACCGAAAAAACACCACCGCATTGCAAACAGGCAAGATGATGCAATACATACCCGAAGACGGAGTGTATGTATTTTTCAGATATGATGCGGCAAAAACGGTAATGATCGTTTACAATAGCCGTGAAAAAGAACAGGAAGTTAAGACAGAACGATATGCTGAGCGCATTAACGGCGCCGAAAAAGCAAAAGACGTAATAACGGGCGAGACAGTCAGCCTCCCAAAGCTTACGTTACCGGCAAAAGCTACATTAGTTTTAGAATTACTGCCAAAAAATACACATTAATAAATATATTTAGCTACTTTAAAATCAGCAGGTTGTTTGCTGTAAAAATTGAATGAATAAGATAAAAGCGTGCATTTTTGATCTGGATGGGGTGATTGTGGATACTGCGGTTTACCATTACAAAGCATGGAAAAGATTGGCGAATGAACTGGGGTTTGATTTTACCGAAGAGGATAATGAAAAGCTGAAAGGGGTGAGCAGAGTTGCATCGCTCAACCTGATTTTGCAATGGGGCGGACTAACCAAAACTGATGCTGAAAAAGAGGAGCTGGCGACGCGGAAGAACAACTGGTATGTGGAGATGATCAATAAGATGACACCGGATGAAGTATTGCCGGGAGCAAAGGAGTTTGTTGAATCGTGCAAACGGGCGGGCATCAAAACAGCTTTGGGATCGGCTAGTAAAAATTCGGGAACCATACTGGAAAAGGTTGGTATTGCGCATTTGTTTGATGTTGTTATCGATGGCAACAAGGTGAGCAAACCTAAACCCGATCCGGAAGTGTTTTTAAAAGGCGCGGAAGAGTTAGGTGTAGCCCCCGAAAAGTGTGTGGTTTTCGAAGACGCCATAGCAGGCGTCGAAGCGGCCATTAATGGCAGGATGAAAGTAGTTGGCATTGGCTCCCGTGAGGTGTTGGGTAAAGCTAATTTGGTAATTAGCGGGTTGGATAAAATGAGTATAGAAAAGTTAGATGATTTATAAAGCATTAAAAGTCAGGTCGTTTCTTCCTTTTGGGTGGAAATGATTACCCCTATTGAACAAAACATATCACATTTATAATGAAGGACTACATACAAGTTGACGAGTGGAGGATCATAGAAGAGGGCTTTAGGCCTGAATACAATACCATATCCGAAAGTATTTTCAGTTTGGGCAATGGCCGAATGGGGCAGCGCGCCAATTTTGAAGAAGTCTACAGCGGCGAAACCTTACAGGGAAATTACGTTGCCGGCGTTTATTATCCCGATAAAACCCGGGTAGGCTGGTGGAAGAATGGCTATCCCGAATATTTTGCAAAAGTGATAAACGCGGCCAATTGGATAGGAATAGACATCACGCTTGGTGCCGAACAGCTCGATCTTGCCAAATGCGAAGTAATCGCTTTCCGCCGTGAGCTAAATATGAAGGATGGCTATCTGAAAAGAAGCTTTCGTGCCAAAACGGCGAAAGGCATTGAGGTAGAAGTTGATACTACCCGTTTTTGCAGTATCGTGGATGATGAAACTGGGGCCATCAGGTATACTATTACCCCATTTAATTATAGCGGCCCAATAACTATTTCACCTTTTGTTGACGGAGATGTTGCCAATAAGGATTCAAACTACGATGAAAAATTTTGGGACGAGGTAACCAGGGAAAGCTGGAACAATGGAGGTTATATACAGCTCCGTACAAAAAAAACGGGCTTCGAGGTGGCTACGGGGCAAAGGTTTACTGTCAGTCAAAATAATTTGCCGGTAGAAGTTGACGCTAAAAAGATCGAAAAAGATAAATATGTGGCCTCCGCTATTACATTGGAGGTAGTTGCAGGGCAGCCTGTTTCTGTCATAAAATACGCCGCCAATATATCTTCCCAAAATTACCCGGCAGCTGCTTTGGCGGAGGTGTTGAAAACAACTTTAAAGGTTATCAGCGAAAAGGGTTTTGAAAAAATGCTTGCCGAACAAGCTGCAGCCTGGGGGAAAAAGTGGCAGCACAACGATATTATTATCGAAGGGGACGCTTCGGCGCAGCAGGGGATACGTTTCAATATCTTCCAGCTTAACCAAACTTATACCGGTGAGGACGATCGCCTGAATATCGGCCCCAAAGGGTTTACGGGCGAAAAATACGGCGGTTCCACTTATTGGGATACTGAGGCCTATTGTGTGCCTTTTTACCTTGCAACCGCTGATCAGAAGGTTACCCGCAACCTGTTGCTCTATCGTTATAAGCAATTGGGTAAAGCCATCGATAACGCAAAATTATTGGGTTTCAGGAATGGTGCGGCTTTATACCCGATGGTTACCATGGATGGTACGGAATGTCATAATGAATGGGAGATAACTTTTGAAGAGATACATCGTAACGGCGCCATTGCCCATGCCATATATGATTATGTACGTTACACAGGCGACGAAAAATA
Organism: Mucilaginibacter sp.; assembly: GCF_035492695.1. Lineage (GTDB taxonomy): Bacteria > Bacteroidota > Bacteroidia > Sphingobacteriales > Sphingobacteriaceae > Mucilaginibacter. The sequence continues at coordinate 134,059 of NZ_DATJJC010000015.1, forward strand.
TCTGGCCGACTACGGCCTGGAAGTGCTGATAGCGATCGCACGCTTTTGGTCGCAGCGGGTTAACTGGAGCGATGACCGTCGGCAATACGTAATGCTGGGGGTTACCGGCCCGAATGAGTACGAGAACAATGTTAATAACAACTGGTACACTAATACCATAGCTTGCTGGTGTATGCAATATGCCATGGATGTTGCTGCTAAAGTGCAGAACCAGGAGCCTGCGAAATATAAAGCCCTGGGTGATAAAATTGGTTTGAATGAGAGGGTGGAGTTTAACAGGTTCAGGGATATTATCGAAAAAATGTATTTCCCTTACGACGAGAAGCTTGGTGTATTTTTACAGCAGGACGGTTACCTTGATAAGGAACAAATTTTAGTAAAGGACCTTCCTGCAAGCGAGCGACCCATCAACCAAAAATGGAGTTGGGACCGGATATTACGTTCGTGCTATATCAAACAGGCTGATGTTTTGCAGGGTATTTACTTTTTCGAGGATAAATACGATATTGATACCATTCGGCGCAACTATGATTTTTATGAGCCAAGAACAGTGCACGAATCGTCATTGTCGCCATGTGTTCACGCCGTGATTGCAGCTAAATTGGGTGACGAGGCACGGGCTTACGAATTTTACCTGCGTACGTCACGTCTCGACCTGGACGATTATAACAATGATACTGAAGACGGCTGTCACATCACTTCGATGGCAGGTACCTGGATGGCCGTGGTGCAGGGATTTGGCGGCATGCGGGTCAGGGATGGAAAATTGTCGTTTAACCCTTTCCTGCCTGCAAAATGGAAATCATTCTCGTTTCATATTGGTTTCCGTGGTACACTGCTAAACATCAGGGTGGGTAAAGAAGGGGTGCAAATCAAAAACCTGTCTGGTAACGAACTGACGGTGACGATCTACGGTAAAGATCAGATAGTAAAAGCAAATAACGAATTGCTGGTTGAAGCATAATTAATATCATATCATTGGCGGCCGATCACAAACTTATTATTTACCAGCTATTGCCCCGTTTGTTTGGCAACACCAAACAGGCAAATAAATTTTATGGCTCGATAGAGGAAAACGGCTCAGGTAAGTTCAATGATATTTCGGATAAAGCTTTGCAGGAACTCAAAGCAATGGGCTTTACGCATGTTTGGTATACTGGCGTCATCGAACACGCAACCATGACTGATTATTCGCAATTCGGTATCGAACCTGATGATCCGGATGTGGTAAAAGGGCGCGCGGGATCGCCTTACGCCATCAAGGATTACTACGATGTCGATCCCGACCTGGCTGCCGACGTAAATAACCGCATAGCGGAGTACGAGGCGCTTATTAAACGGACACATGATAATGGGTTGAAGGTTATGATGGATTTTGTGCCCAATCATGTGGCGCGAACCTATACATCTGACCAAAAGCCAGGAGGTGTCCGTGATTTTGGCGAGGATGATGATAAAAGCAAAGCGTTTAGCCCGGCTAATGATTTTTACTATTTGCCGGGGCAATCTTTCGTTGTTCCGCCCGGATATAACCCCGGAGGGGACGAGTTTAATAGCCCGCTGAAAGACGGAAAGTTTGACGAAAATCCAGCTAAAGCGACAGGAAACGACCGCTTTACATCCACACCCTCTATAAACGACTGGTTTGAGACCCTCAAGCTGAATTACGGTGTGGATTACCTGGATAACCGTAAAACCTACTTCGACCCCATTCCGCCGCTGTGGAATAAAATGTATGATATACTTCACTTTTGGAGTGAAAAGGGTATCGACGGTTTCCGTTGCGATATGGTCGAAATGGTGCCTTTTGAATTTTGGGGTTGGATAATAGAGAAGCTTAAGGCTGAATTTTCACAATTGATCTTCATTGGCGAAGCCTACGAAATAGGCAAGTATCACGATTATATTTCTATCGGTAAATTTGATTACCTGTATGATAAGGTGGGTCTTTACGATGCTCTCCGAAAGTTGACCTGCAATTGGCCGGATGCTAATACATGGGAAATCAACCAGGTCTGGAATCGTGATTGTTTCGGTATCGACCAGCATATGCTGCGTTTTATGGAAAATCATGACGAACAGCGTATTGCATCCCGTTTTTTTGCAGGAGATCCATGGCTGGCCGTTCCGGGAATGATAGTAACAGCAACTATGAATACCGGGCCGGTTATGATTTACTCGGGGCAGGAATGCGGTGAACCCGGTAACGGTAACGAGGGTTTTAGCAACGACGACGGCCGTACCACTATATTTGACTACTGGGGTGTGCCTGAACATCAGAAATGGCTGAATGAAGGAAAATTTGATGGGGCACAATTGTCTGGAAGCCAAAGAGACCTGCGAAATTTTTACAGCAAATTATTAAACATCTCCGGGCAAAACGAAGCAATACGGGAAGGGAAATTCTGGGAACTGATGGTGGCTAATGAACGTCAACCGGGATTTGATACCCGGTTGTACCTGTTTTTACGATATACCGATAAACAACGTATATTAGTCATAACCAATTTTAATCGCGAACGGCGAAACATACATGTAATATTACCTCCCGACTTGCTCCAGTTATTGCAGCTAAGCGGTAGTCATGAGTTTACCGACCTGTTAAGCGGAGCAAAGTTTAATGCTGAAGATATTATGAACGGTGTGACAATAGACCTACCTGCAAGCAGCGGTTTTTTGCTTGGATTTTGAACCAATTATACTATCAAAATAAACCTGAGAACAATTATGGCAACATTAGCGATCAAGAAAAAGCCCGGCCTTAGCTTTTGGCAGATATTTAACATGAGCTTTGGTTTCCTGGGTATTCAATTCGGATTTGCACTTCAAACCGGTAACGCCAGCCGCATATTGCAAACTTTCGGAGCTGATGTAGAGCATTTGTCCTGGTTTTGGCTGGCAGCGCCTATTACAGGCATGATTATACAACCTATCATCGGTCATTACAGCGATCGTACATGGACACGGCTTGGGCGCAGGCGCCCTTTCTTTTTAACAGGCGCAATCTTGTCGGGACTTGCCCTTTTATTCATGCCCAACTCATCAGCGTTAGCAGTTATCATTCCGCCAATCGTGGTCGGCGCGGGAATGCTGATGATCATGGATGCTTCATTTAATGTGGCTATGGAGCCTTTTAGGGCTTTGGTGGCTGATAACTTGCCTGATAATCAGCATAACATCGGTTTTTCGATGCAAACCTGCCTGATTGGTGTTGGTGCGGTAATTGGATCGTGGTTGCCTTATGTTTTTGCGGAATGGTTCCATATTGGCAAAACCGCGGCGCCGGGGATCGTTCCTGATAATTTATTATATTCCTTTTATGTTGGTGCAGCTGTTTTGATCGGGTGTATCCTATGGACCGTGGTATCGACCAAAGAATACTCGCCGGCTGAGTTTGCATCGTTTCATGAGCCCGATGAAGCTGAAGAAAAGCATAAAAATGGTTTGGCAGAAATATTTTCAGATCTGGCAAATATGCCGAAAACCATGCGCCAGTTAGGTCTTGTCCAGTTCTTCTCCTGGTTCGCACTATTTTCGATGTGGGTATTTACAACACCGGCCGTTGCAGACCATGTTTATCATATCAAAGCAGGTGATACCTCATCTATACAGTATAACGACGCAGCAAATTGGGTAAATGTTTGCTTTGGCGTTTATAACCTGGTTTCCGCAATTTATGCTTTGTTGCTACCGCGCATAGTACGCAAAACCAGCCGCAAGAAAACACACTCATTCTCCCTTATTATGGGAGGCATTGGATTAATTTCCATTTATTTCATTCAAAATCACTATTTACTGCTGCTGTCCATGATCGGTATAGGCTTAGCCTGGGGCAGCATACTCGCTATGCCGTATGCCATCCTGTCAAGTTCTATCCCGGTTAAAAAAATTGGGGTTTACATGGGGATATTTAATTTTTTCATTACAGGCCCGCAAATTGTCAATGGTATCATCGGTGGCCCCATCGTTAAATATTTCTATCATAACCACGCTATTTATGCGCTTATTATGGCGGGAGTATTTATGTTTTTAGGTGCCATATCTGTGTTATATGTACAGGATGGAAAAAAAATATCCACTATTGACAAGATTTGACCTTAAGGTGATTAGAGATTAATTGTAAGCATGGGTTCAAAAAAGAGCTATCTTTTTGACCCCATCATATAAAAAATGATGCCCGATTTATGAACTCCAATCCCTATATTGCGTAAAAGATACACATTAACATACTGACGATACGACTATTTTGAATGGAAGATAATAATATACAAAACCCCGAAGGAATACCCGCTAAATTGGCCGAACTGGAAGAAGATGAGTTTCACCACGTCAATAACCCCGCAGCGGGAATTAAGCCGATAGTTAAAAAATACCTCAGCCGGCCGGTTTCAGCCGAACAGAAAAATAATAAATTCTACTTCTCTGATGGTGATGCCAAGGTGGAAATTACCGTTGTTACCGACGAGATAATCCGCGTAAGGCTGGCACCACATGGTGTTTTCCTGGACGAATTCTCCTATGCGGTACCAAAGCTCGAAAAAAAGGTTTCGGTATTCGGCTTGAATGAATTGGAAGAAGAATATGTGGTTTACACCAATATCATTAATTGTCATATCCGGAAAACGGATTTCTTTATTTCATTTTCTGATAATCAGAATTTTATAACAAGTTCAGATGCGGTACCCATGCATTGGGAAGAGAATGTGAAATTTGGCGGATATTATGTTTATTGCACCAAAACATGCCATTCAAACGAGAGTTTTTTTGGTATGGGAGATAAAGCTACAGAGCTTAACCTGCGCGGCAAGCGATTAAAAAACTGGAACACCGATGCGTATTCCTTCGCATGGAACCAGGACCCATTATACCGCAGCATACCTTTTTACATCAGCTTGAATGAAGGTATCGCCCACGGCATATTTTTCGACAATACTTTTAAAGCTGACTTTGATTTTGGTGCCGAAGACCCGACCAAGACCAGTTTTTGGGCCGAGGGCGGCGAGTTGCAATATTATTACATACACGGCCCCCACATGATGGACGTGGTAAAGCGCTACCATTTGCTTACGGGTACACACCCTATGCCGCCAATGTGGGCGCTGGGCTATCATCAGTGCCGGTGGAGTTATTATCCGGAATCGAAAGTGCGGATGGTGACAAAAACTTTCCGCGAAAAGAAAATACCATGCGATGGCATATACCTCGACATCGATTACATGGATGGCTATCGCTGCTTTACCTGGAACCGGAAATATTTCCCCGATCCTAAGAAGATGATCAAGGAACTCTCGGAGCAGGGATTCAAAACGGTGGTCATTATCGATCCGGGCATACGCGTCGACGATAACTATTCGGTATTTAAAGAGGGTAAGGAGAACAGGTATTTCTGTCGTCGTTGCGATGACTACTTTATGGAGGGCCATGTGTGGCCCGGCCGCTGCCAGTTCCCTGATTTTACAAACCCCGAAGTGCGTGAATGGTGGGGCAATCTTTTCGATGAGTTGGTGCAATTAGGTGTTGCAGGCGTTTGGAATGATATGAACGAACCTGCAGTGTTTGGTACAGGAACTTTTCCTGATGATGTCCGGCATCAATACGACGGTCAACGTGGGTCGCATCGTAAAGCCCATAACGTTTATGGTATGCAAATGGTCCGTGCCACCTATGAGGGTTTACGTAAGATCATGAAAAATAAGCGCCCGTTCACTATTACACGGGCCGGTTATTCAGGAGTTCAGCGTTTCTCGTCCGTTTGGACAGGTGATAATGTGGCATCGTGGGAGCATTTGATATTGGGCAACATCATGTGCCAGCGTTTGTCCATATCAGGTGTTTCGTTCTGCGGGACAGATATTGGCGGATTTAGCGGAGAGCCAGACGGCGAACTATTTACGCGCTGGATACAATTGGGAACCTTTTCGCCATTTATGCGAGCGCATTCAGCCGGCGATACCAAGGAACGTGAGCCCTGGAGTTTTGGCGAACCATATACATCCATCAACAGGAAATTTATAGAATTACGTTACCGTTTATTACCATATTTATATTCTGCATTTTGGGAGCATCATCGCTATGGTTTCCCCATCGTACGCCCGGTGGTTATGCACGAACAATTTGAGCCGACCAATCATTTCCGCCAGGATGAATTTACTTATGGCGATAAGATACTTGTTTGCCCGGTGCTGGCTGCAGGGCAAAAGGACCGCAAAGTTTACCTTCCAAAGGGTAAATGGTATAATTTCTGGACACACGAACTTGTTGACGGCGGCAAAGAATTAATGGTAGCGGCTCCGCTGGAAACAATGCCCATTTTTGTAAAGGCAGGCTCTGTAATACCGGAATACCCTGTGATGCAATATGTGGGCGAAAAGGAGATAGAAGAGGTGAAGATGAATGTTTATTACAGCGATTTTGAAGCTAATTCATTCATTTTTGAGGATTATGGGGAGACCTTTGCTTATGAGCAGGATATTTATCTCGAAAAGAAATTTGTGGTACGGGGCAAGGAAAATAAACTTACTATACAACAAAGTATGGAGGGCCTTTATACCCCCAGGTATGAGAATTACCACATGAACATAATAGGGTTGCCATTTAAGCCGACGCGGATCATTGTTGACGATCATGAGGTGAAAGATTTTATGATCGCATCAGATAAAACCGTGCAGTTAAAACTGAGAAAGAATTTCACGCAATTAGTAATCAATTAATTATCCGGGCCGTACGCACTTGCGGCCCGGTAATTATATGCTAAATTTATATAGAAGATCAATTTTAACCGACTGATACCATTTCTTCGAACCAATGACTAAACACGGCTTGCAGCGGGTTATTGTTGGGCATGTTACGCCCGAAATTGACGCCGGTAGGTTTTATATCAAGAGGATTCCCGGTGAAAGCATCAGGGTTGAAGCCGATATTTTTACCGACGGGCACGATCATGTACGAGGCCAGGTGCTGTATAAACACGAAAGCGATAAAAATTGGCTCCGTGTCCCTATGAACCTGATGAGCAATGACCGCTGGCAGGGATTGTTTGGCGTGGAGAAAACTGGCTTTTACAGCTACACCGTTATCGGTTGGGTAGATCATCCTTTAACCTGGCACGAAGGTTTCGTAAAGAAATACCAGGATACACAACACATGGGGGTAGAGTTGTTGATCGGTGCAGACTTTTTAGAAGCCATGCTGTCCCAGGCAAGTAAGGCCGATCAAAAAACCATCAATAAAATTGTTGCAACGCTGAGGGATGAAAACAAATACGATCTGGCGGTGAACCTGGTATTAGGGAAAGATGTTCATCATCTTATCGACCGGTATCCCAATTTGGAGAATGCAACTACCTACCTGCGTGAGTTGAAAGTATATGTTGACCGGGAGAAAGCCGCCTTCAGCAGCTGGTATTGTTTTTTCCCAAGGTCTGCCTCGACTGTCGAAGGAAGGCACGGCACATTTAAGGATTGTGAAGCCTTATTGCCGCGAGTTGCCGAAATGGGTTTCGATGTTTTGTATTTTCCTCCAATACATCCCATCGGTCAAACTTTCCGGAAAGGCAAAAATAATACAGTTAATGCCTTGCCCGGCGACGACGGCGTACCCTATGCCATCGGATCGAAAGATGGCGGGCATAAGGATATCTTAAAAGACCTTGGTACGCTCGACGATTTTAGACATTTAATAAAAGAAGCAGCTGCGCATGGTTTGGAAATAGCAATGGATTTTGCCATTCAGTGTTCGCCCGACCACCCTTATGTAAAAAAGCATCCCAAATGGTTTAAATGGCGACCGGACGGGACCGTGCAATACGCGGAGAACCCGCCAAAAAAATACCAGGATATATTACCCATCAATTTTGAGAATGACGATTGGGAAAATCTTTGGAAAGAACTTAAAAGTATACTGGATTATTGGTGTGAGCAGGGGATAAGGATATTCAGGGTGGATAATCCTCATACAAAGTCTTTCAATTTCTGGGAATGGTGTATTGCAGAAGTGCAAAAGAAATATCCCGGGACCATCTTCCTTTCCGAGGCTTTTACTAAACCGAAAGTGATGAAGGAATTGGCTAAATTGGGCTACACTCAATCATACACTTATTATACGTGGCGCAACAGCAAGCACGAATTGGTAGAATACATGAATGAGCTGACGCAATCGGAAATGAAGGATTATTATCGTCCCAATTTTTGGCCGAATACGCATGATATTAACCCGTATATCCTGCAGAATGGTAACGAGATCAGCTTTATTACGCGCTATTTTATGGCTGCGACATTATCATCAAACTACGGCATTTTTGGCCCGGTTTATGAATTGATGTACCATGAACCATATCCAGGGAAAGAGGAATACCTCAATTCAGAAAAATACGAAGTGCGGCATTGGGATTGGGCGGCAAAGAACCGGCTGATCGATGTGATTACCAAAGTAAACGCAGCGCGGAAAGCTAACCCGGCACTGCAAAACACTTATAACATAAGCTTTTGCGAGACTTATAACGATAACATAATTGCCTATTACAAAAGGACAGGGGATAACCATATCCTATGTATTGCAAAGCTCGACCCCTACGGCAAGCATTTTGCCCATGTACAAACTCCCTTATGGGAATTGGGGATTGAAGCCGGGCAAGACTTTTCTGTTTACGATATATTAACAGGCAATACTTACACCTGGAACCAGGAATGGAACTATGTGCAATTTGAACCTTGGGACCTGCCGGTGCATTTATTCAGGATAGAAGTGTAGGATATGAAAATGGGCAATATCGATATACAGGCAAACGCCAATTCCTTAAAGCTGACCAAGCCATGGAAGGATTTTGCCCGGGATAAGAAAGCCCTTAAATGGCTCGAGGAGAGTGTCTTTTATGACTATATGCGCAAATGCCGCTGGTTTGCAGGCAAGGCACGTATGATCAAATTTCTGAAGGTTCAGCAATTGCTTGACATGCCTATTGAAGGCGGCAAGGCCTACCTAATAATTGTACATGTAGGTTACACTTATGGCGACGAGGAAAAATACGCGTTGCCGGTTTCTTTTCTCCCCGATGACTACGACCTGATAGAGCAAATCAACCCAAAAGCATTTATAGCCAAAATAACTGCCGACGGCAAGCCCGGGTGGCTGATAGACGCTATTTACGACTTTCGGTTCCAAACGGAATTGTATAAAAATATATGGGAAAATGCCGTAGTTCCGCAGGAAAACGGGCAACTTACTTATCATCGCGGCAAAGGTCTTGCTGTGACGGATGAGGACATTGGCTACCTGTGTGTGATACCCGACCTGGAGCAAAGCAATTCGTCGTTTGTATTTGGCAACAAGTATTTCTTTAAACTATACAGGAAACTTTTTCGCGAGATCAATCCCGAAGTGGAAATGCTGCAATTTCTTACTGAAACTGGCGGATTTAAAAATATTCCGTCGTTTTGTGGCAGCCTTATCTACGAGCGGCCGGGCATACCGCCGGTTACGCTTGGGTTGATGATGCAAAAGGTATCCAGTAAATGCGATAGTTGGGTGGCCACCGGCGATGACCTGAACGATTTCCTTTTTATGTTTGTGGACAAACTTTTCAGCGTACGTGACGACGTATTTGAGAAAGTTGAGTTGTTGGGGCGGCGGACTGCTGAAATGCACCTTGCGCTTTTGTCGGACAAAAAGAATAAAGATTTTAAACCTGAGAAATTTAATGATGAATATATAACATGGCTTCAGGGTCACCTAAATAGGTTACTGGTTAAGCGCATCAGCCTATTAAAAGAAAACTATGCACGGTTAGACAAGAATGCCAAAGCGTTAGCTGATGACTTTATCAGCAGTGAAAAAGTAATTGAACGATTTTTTGAGAAGATCGGCAATAACGACCTGAAATCATCGCGTATACGTATACATGGCGATTATCACCTGGGCCAGGTGCTGTTTACCGGCAGCGATTACCTTATAATTGATTTTGAGGGAGAGCCCGAAAGCTCTATTACTGACCGTAAAATAAAACATTCGCCGCTGAAGGATGTTGCGGGTATGATACGGTCTTTCCACTATGCCGTTTGCTCTAAATTATATTTTAGTAATGAGACCAAAGGAGTTGATCCGCAGCGTTTGCAGAAAGCAGCCGACCGTTGGTATAAGTTGATAACGGATGCCTATATCGACGCATACATGCATACAATGGGAGATATTTCCGCTACCTTCGGTAGCCGGACAGAGCTAAATTTCCTGCTGCAGCTACACCTGCTGGAGAAGGCCGTATATGAACTTGGTTATGAGCTTAACGGCCGCCCCGATTGGATACGGATACCTTTAAAAGGTATTCAGCATGTATTATTCGAAATAGAAAAATTTAATTAAACGCCCGCGGGCATACAGATATGGCTAAAACAAAAACTGGTACAGGCAAAGAGGCACCTGCTGAAAAAAGCAGCACAAAAAAGGCTAAACCTGCAGAAAAGAAGGCAGTAGCAGAAAAAGCGACCAAAAAAACCGCATCTTCAACAAAAGTTGCTGACAAGCCAGCCAAAGCGGCGCCGGCAAATAAAGCAACCAAGCCGTCAATCAAAAACAATATGCCTGGAAACGTCATAAAAAACAGTGTAGAGCCGTACAGCCGTTTTACTGATTTCGATATTAGCCTGTTCAAATCAGGAAAGCATTACAAATTATACGAAAAATTTGGCTCGCACGTAATCGAATTTAACGGTGTTATCGGTACCTATTTTTCCGTGTGGGCGCCAAATGCGCAGTTTGTTTCCGTTATCGGTAATTTCAATTACTGGAACCGGGCTTCGCATGCATTATTTTCGAGGTGGGATTCATCGGGCATATGGGAAGGTTTTATCCCTGATGTGGGCGACGGAGAAACTTATAAATACTTTATCAAATCGTCTTCGGGCGAAGAACTTGAAAAAAGCGATCCGTTTGCTTTACGCTGGGAGGAACCTCCACGTACCGCGTCTATCGTGGCCGACACTTATTACGAGTGGAAGGATACCAAATGGATGAAAGACAGGTACCAGCACAACGGGATAGACAGGCCTTATTCGGTTTACGAGGTGCACATCGGCTCATGGGCGCGTAACCCTGAAAGCCCCGATTCATTTTACTCCTACGAGCAACTGGCGGATAAATTAGTACCCTATGTAAAGGAAATGGGTTTTACGCATGTCGAGTTTATGCCGATAGCGGAACATCCATACTACCCAAGCTGGGGTTACCAGGTTAGCGGTTACTACGCAGCATCGAGCAGGTATGGCACACCTAAGCAATTAATGGGCCTGATAGAAACTTTCCATAACCAGGGTATTGGGGTCATCATGGACTGGGTGCCTTCCCATTTTCCGGGTGATATTCATGCGCTGTACCGTTTTGATGGTACACATTTATATGAGCATGCCGACACCCGCAAAGGATTTCACCCTGACTGGAAATCCTTTATCTTCAATTATGGACGTAACGAAGTTCGCGCTTTCCTTATCAGCAACGCCCTGTTTTGGCTTGACCGTTACCACGTGGATGGCTTGCGTGTTGACGCGGTTGCTTCGATGCTTTATTTGGATTACTCGCGCAAACACGGCGAATGGGAACCTAATATGTATGGAGGTAATGAGAACCTGGAAGCAATATCATTCCTGAAAGAATTTAATGAAGCTTGCTATAGTCACTTTCCCGATACACAGACCATTGCCGAAGAGTCGACCTCGTTCACAGGTGTGAGCCGACCGGTTTACACCGGCGGCTTAGGTTTTGGGATGAAATGGATGATGGGATGGATGCATGATACGATCAAATATTTTTCGACCGATCCGCTGTTCCGGAAATATCATCACAACCAGATCACCTTTAGTTTGATATACGCCTTCACCGAAAATTTTATGCTGCCTTTCTCGCACGATGAGGTGGTTTACGGCAAAGGATCTATGTTGACTAAAATGCCCGGTGATGAATGGCAAAAGTTTGCTAACCTGCGCCTGGTTTATAGCTATATGTTTACCCACCCCGGTACAAAGCTGCTGTTTATGGGAGCCGAATTTGGGCAGGGTACCGAATGGGACTTCAGCAAATCGCTGGATTGGTATGTGCTCGAATATCCTAATCACAAAGGTATACAAGATACCGTCAAGGCCTTAAACAAACTGTATAAGGAAGAACCGGCACTATACGAAAAAGCCTTTGAAGGTACCGGATTTGAATGGATAGACGGCGGTAATTCAGCGGATTCCGTTTTGATCTATACCCGGAAGGGACATGATCCTAAAAACGACCTGGTGATCATTTTGAATATGACGCCAAATCCGCATCATAACTTCCGTGTGGGAGTGCCAGATGCAGGCAGCTGGAAAGAAATATTCAATTCGGACGACAAAGCTTTTTGGGGCAGCGGAATGGGGAATGCTAAAGCAATAAAAGCAGATAAAGAACATTGGCATGGAAGGGAAAATTCAATATTGGTAACCTTACCACCGTTGAGTGCCACTGTATTTAAGAAAAATAAATAAGAGCAAACATAACTGTATTTCAGGGGTTTAAAACGTAAATGGTATCATTATGCGTTTTAAACCCTTTTATTTGTACCTGGCCGGTGCAATAGTAGCAACGGTTATATTCGGGTATGAGATTGCCGTTTACCGTAAGTTATTAGATTCTTTAGAGATCATCCTCAGTGCAATGCCCGCTTTTATACTCGCTTATCTTGCTTTTAAAGTACATCGCGAAAGCGATGATGAAGAATTGATGTAACTGATTGGGCTATTTGGTTTTGAGTTGGGATTTACTATCTTGTATTAAATCCGAAACCAGATTGCAACCATGAAAAAGTTCCTCTTACTGGCGTCAGCAGCCATTATGTCTCTTTACTCCTGCAAGCAGCAAAGCAGTGGCCCTACTGTTGCCGAATATTTTGCTCCTGCCGATTCCGGCGTGCAGGCAGGAGGTATCAAAATGATCAGCATTAAAACTCCAGTCGGCAATTTTAAAGTGTGGACCAAGCGTTTTGGTAATAACCCACGCATCAAAGTTTTATTACTGCATGGTGGCCCGGCCTTTACACACGAATATTTGGAGTGTTTCGAAAGCTTCTTCCCGAAAGAAGGCTTCGAAATGATCGAATACGATCAACTGGGATCCTATTATAGCGATCAGCCGCGCGACAGCAGCTTATGGACAACGCCCAGGTTTGTAGAGGAAGTGGAGCAGGTTCGGCAGACGCTGAAATTGGACAGCAGCAATTTTTATCTTTTCGGTAATTCGTGGGGCGGAATCCTGGCTATGGAATACGCCTTGAAATACCAGAAAAACCTGAAAGGGATGATCGTTTCCAACATGATGGCGAGTATCCCGGCCTATGAAAAATATAACCTGGTGCTACGAAGCCAGATGCGAAAAACGCTGGTTGATTCACTTATGAATTACGAGGCAAAGGGGATGTATAAGGATACCACTTACCAAAGGTTGATCTTCTCAGAATTTTACAATAAACATTTGTGCCGACTGCCCGAATGGCCGGAACCGGTGAACCGGGCGTTCAAGCACCTTAACGAAGAAATTTATGTGATGATGCAGGGGCCGAGTGAATTTAAAACTGGAGGGAGGCTGCTGCATTGGGATATCAGCAACCGGCTAAAGGAAATTACGGTGCCCACACTGATGGTTGGCGCCAAATACGATTCTATGGATCCAAAATACATGGAATGGATGAGCACCCAGGTGAAGAATGGCAAAAGCCTTTATTGCCCCAACGGTAGCCACCTTTGTTTTTGGGACGACCAAAAGGTGTTTATGGATGGGGTGATAAAATTTATTAAGGATGTGGATGAGGGAAAATAGTTATTTCCTGCATCAAATAGCCATCGCCTAATGTGCAGGTTCTAATAACGGCCTTGGATCGAATAATACTTTAAACCAGGCTATTTTGTGATGCTCGATATGGTACCAGCCACTGCTGAATATTTTTCGACCGCCCATATCAATATCGTACCAAAGACAAACGTCGTTCCCTTCCGCGAACGCTTTTTGTACATCATATTTCAACTTCATTTTCGCCATGTCGTTGAAATAAGCGTCGGCGCCGTTGCGGGTTCCCATTACGCCGATAAATTGGAGGTCGTCGTCGGTGTATTTGCGGGCGCCATCAAAATCTTCCTCATTGAGTGCTTTGATAAACGACAACACCGTCTGCTTTGAACTTGCTGTAGTTGGCATGGCTTAAGAGTTTTGGTGTTTCAATAAAACCATTGCGGAGAGTTATGGTTTTCAATTAAAACGCTAATCACCATTGTTTGTTGTGTCCCCAATAAAGCTTAAAGCGAAAGGATCAATGCAGAAAGCTCAATATAAACAAAGTCGCGCTGGAATATATGCCAGCGCGACTTTTGTTTATTACGAACAGCAAACCTTTAGCCTTTCGGCTTTTTGCTCTCAGCTCATTTACAGTTTACCGATCTCCTGTACCAGGTCGATCAGTTTATTGGAGTAACCCCATTCGTTATCGTACCATGATACTACTTTTACAAAGTTATCATTCAGTGCTATACCAGCTTTTGCATCGAAAATGGAAGTACGTACATCGCCTTTGAAGTCTTCAGATACAACTTCGTCTTCAGTGTAGCCTAAAATGCCCTTCATGTCTCCTTCAGATGCAGCCTTCATTGCTTTTTTCACATCATCGTATGATGCCGGAGTTTTCAGGCGTACGGTTAAGTCAACCACGGATACATCCGGAACAGGAACGCGGAATGACATACCTGTTAATTTACCTTTCAATTCAGGAAGAACCAAACCAACAGCTTTGGCCGCGCCGGTTGATGAAGGAATAATGTTCTGGTAAGCACCGCGGCCACCTCTCCAGTCTTTATGCGAAGGTCCGTCAACGGTTTTTTGAGTAGCCGTTACCGCATGGATCGTGCTCATCAAACCTTCCTCGATACCGAACTTATCGTTCAGTACTTTAGCGATGGGAGCAAGGCAATTGGTAGTACACGATGCGTTTGAAACGATCTTCTGATCTGCTTTCAATTGTTTATGATTAACACCCATAACAAAGGTAGGGGTATCGTCTTTTGCCGGAGCGCTCATAACAACTTTTTTTGCGCCTGCATCAATATGTTTTTGTGCGGTTTCCTGTGTCAGGAACAAGCCGGTCGATTCAATTACAACTTCGGCGCCAACTTCGTTCCATTTAAGGTTAGCAGGATCTTTTTCAGCAGTAACACGGATGGTTTTGCCGTTAACAACCAAATGGCCGCCTTCAACAGCGATGGTGCCTTTAAATTGTCCATGGGTCGAGTCATACTTCAGCATGTAAGCCATATAATCAGGCTCTACAAGATCATTGATACCAACAACCTCGATGTCAGGCCTTTCAATTGCGGCTCTGAAAGCAAGGCGTCCGATACGGCCAAAACCGTTAATTCCTATTTTCATGATTTTTTAATTTTTACTAGAATAATATGTTAACAGATTGTTTATAGGTTCTTTTACAATATTCCCGATAGTAATATTTGTACCCGAGGCGGCTTCAACCAAATAGTCCTGGAAATTAGCGGCTACAGAGCCGGTGAAATTTACCGTGGCTCCCGGGTGTTGTTTATGTAAAGGTAGCAAATAAGTGTGAATTAGCTTGGTGAAACCCGCAATTATGACGCTCTTTAGATAATTATCGTCCTTATTGTCGAGGTAAAACTCTGCAAATGAACTCAAAAACACAGCAGGTTGTTTTTGCCGATAAATCTTCTCCAGCAGGCTTCTGCGGTCCGGGTCGTACCGGTGTTCAAACTTTTTTCGTATGTTGGGAGGGAGGGTCTCATTCATAAAAGCCTTCAGCAATTGCCTGCCAAGCCAGTTACCCGAGCCCTCGTCCGCTAATATAAAACCGAGGCCGTAATTATTGGGCTTTACCCGACGCCCATCGTACCATGCTGCGTTTGAACCGCTGCCGCAAATGCAGATAATGCCCGGCCTGTTTTTACAACACGCTATAGCTGCGGCATCTATATCATGCTCGACGGTTACTTTTCCGAATTTAAAAAATTCTGAAAAGGCATTGTGAACGATATTTTTCAGGTCGTTGGAAAACGAGCCCGCACCGTAAAAGTAAATACGTTTGATCTCCTCGGCGTGGTGAATGAGATTGATGTTTTTGTTTAGCAGTGCAATTATTTGCTTTTCGTCGTTGAAATACGGATTAATGCCTCCCGTTTTGAATGAGGCTATTGTGCGGCCCCTGTCTGCAAGCCGCCAATCGGCATAATTCGATCCACTATAAACAACTGCGATCATTCAATCAGATTGATAGTATGTCGGCCATCTCCATCAAATCTTGCTCCAGTTTAAACTCGTGTTGGGTAAGCGCCTCTTCGAGAGTGGTAATTTTTATATTGTTTGCCTGCAGGCCTACCATTTTTTGCGTATGTCCGTTAAGCAGCGCCTTTACAGCCGCATATCCCAGACGGCTGCCCAATACACGGTCGAAAGCCGAAGGGCTTCCTCCGCGTTGCAAGTGGCCCAATATGGTTACTTTTATATCGTATACTTTTATTTCGTTCTGAACACGGCGGGCTATGTCATATACGCCTCCATTTTTATCGCCTTCGGCAACAATTACGATGCTCGACGATTTTTTATTATGCTGGCCGGCACGCAGGTTTTCTATCAGGTCGTCGATAGCGGTAGCCTTTTCGGGCAGTAAAATTGCTTCGGCACCGCAACAAACGCCAGCCCTTAGCGCGATGGCGCCTGAGTCGCGACCCATTACTTCGATAAAGAACAGCCGGTCGTGAGCATCAGCAGTGTCGCGTATCTTATCGATGGCCTCAACTACCGTATTCGTTGCAGTATCAAAGCCAAGCGTATACGTTGAGCCATAAAGGTCGTTATCAATAGTACCCGGTACCCCCATAACTTTGATGTCCGGGTATTTTTTTGAGAAGCGCAATGCTCCTGTAAAAGTGCCGTCGCCTCCTATTACTACAAGGGCGTCAATACCTTGCTCCTTTAAATTCTGGTACGCTGTTTCCATACCCTCGTCCGTACGGAAAGGCAGGCAACGGGCAGTTTTTAATATAGTTCCGCCTAAATTAAGTATGTTACTTACCGAACGGGGGTTCATATCGTACATGTCGTTTTCGATAAGTCCCTGGTAACCTTTGCGTATCCCTACAACATTCAGCCCACTGTATATACCTGTGCGTACAACGGCCCTTATACAAGGGTTCATACCGGGGGCGTCGCCGCCGGATGTTAGTACGCCAAGTTTTGAAATCTTTTGCATTTTTATTGCTGTTTTTCAGGTGCGAATATAGTGTGTGTAGATTACACCATTGAATTTTATTTTATTTTTTTTATATTCGGATTTTTAGAGCATATCTTTAGCCCGTAAACCTAAAATACAACACATATTGGAAGTAAAGTTACCAACATTTAATTCAGTATTCTCGATCGACTGTGTAATTTTTGGCTTTGAAGCAGGTGAGCTTAAGATATTACTGATCGAGAGGAACGAGGAGCCTTACAAGGATTGGCTTGCTTTGCCCGGATATATTGTTGAGCAGGACGAGAGTATCGACGACGCCGCCGAGCGTATATTGTATGAACTTACCGGGCTTCGCGACCTGCATATGCAGCAGTTTCATACTTTCGGAGAAGTAAACCGCCACCCGCAGGGACGGGTTATTACTGTAGCATACTATGCGCTGATCCGTATTAACGGGCAAAAGGACCTCCGGCCGATAACACAGTATGCCAGGAAAGCTTTCTGGCACCCGGTTAACGAACTGCCAAAACTGGCGTTTGACCATAGCGAGATATTCAAAACAGGCTTTAATAAGTTGCGCCGCAGGCTCAATTACCAACCCATCGCATTTGAGCTGCTGCCCGAGAAATTTACCCTGACGCAATTGCAGTCGCTTTATGAAGCTGTATTGAACAAAAAGCTTGATAAACGTAATTTCCGAAAAAAGATGCTTAGTTATGGATTTTTGAAGGAATTGGACGAGAAGCAAAAAGGGGTGTCATACCGTGCAGCCAAGCTTTACAAATTCGACCGACGCAAATATTCCAAAATATTTCAGAACGAACTGAACCTGGAAAATAAGGGGAAAGTTATTTAGTCCGACGCCAAAAATTAAAGGTCCTGAGTCTTAAGTTGGCTTTACAACCGACTTAGGACTCGGGACTTTTTTGACTTAAGACCAATTATAATTGACTTGGAGCCAGTTCCAAATGATATTTTACCAGGTTATCTATAGGCGACCGGATGATATTACCGATCACCATGCCGTTTTCGGTAACAACTTCTTCCAACACATTCCGGAAATTGTAACCTACCGAACCAATGCAATTAAAAGTGTATTTCTGATAATTTGGATAATGTCTTACCAGGTTGCGGAAAAAATCCTCGAATGACGTGCGTACAATATTTCGCGAATATTCTATATTGACAGGGTTATCGTACACAAACTTGCTGAAACTTGCGCAAAAGCGGTTAGCGCGGGGTTGGGTATAAACCTGCTCATTTACATCGTCAGGCGTAAGCTTAAATGTTTCCCAGAAAAGTTTACGCACTGCCTCGGGCATATAACCGCGCAGATAATCAACCAGTAATTTTTTACCTATGTAACATCCGCTACCCTCGTCGCCTAATATATAAGCACCGGAGTCGATATTGTGTGTTACTTCCCGGCCATTGTAAATACAGGTATTCGTTCCGGTACCAAGTATTGCAGCAAACCCTTCAGTTGTACCCAAAAGAGCCCTTGCAGCAGCAAGCAGGTCGTGTCCTATATAAACACGGGCTTTGGTGAATACAGCCTTCATAGCTTCCGCCACGATGTTCCGCATTTCATCAGTAGAGCAACCTGCGCCGTAATAGTTAACTTCGGTAATTTCACTCTTCTCCAGGTCAGTCGGTAGATTTTCCATCAGCGACTGGACAATATAAGCCGTACTTGAAAAATAGGGGTTGTAACCTTCGGTATTAAAATACACTTTTTTACCTTCTTCGGTAACCAGACACCAATTGGTTTTGGTGGAGCCACCGTCAGCAATTATGATCATAAATTAAGTTTATCTAAAAAATTGGTTAAAAGTATGATTTTACTAATTGTAAAAGAAACACTTTGTAATTTTAAAAATGCAATTATAATACAAATCTATATAATAAGCCGATTTTGCAAATATGCAGACCTTGTTAAGAGACGATAAGTTACAAAAAACAATCCAGGAAACGAATCTTTAACGCCCAAAAGAGGATATTATACAATCATTTTAATTATTTGTGCGGATTTCGCATCTTTGTGCCTGTAAAAAAATGGTCCCATAGCTCAGCTGGATAGAGCAACAGATTTCTAATCTGTCGGTCTCAGGTTCGAATCCTGATGGGATCACCGGAAGCAAGTCAATAAATGACTTGCTTTTTTTATAGTACGCTATCACCATTGCCTGTGCGGCAAAGGGACAGTTCATGAGACCTAAAGTCAATGCAGTTTTCTTCTCGTAAAACAACTCTAAAAAAAATCAAAAAAAAAAATCAAAAAAATTAAAACAATTGTAATTAAAGATTGTTAGCGTTAAAAGTATTTTTATGAAATATTGCAAAGCGATATGATACTAAATATTTTATGAATATGTTTTTTCGAGCTTTTGATCAAATTGTAACAACTATTTTACAATAAAAAAAGGGAAAATCGGATTTATTAGAAATACTCATTTTTTAATAATACTAAAAAATGCTAAGTATTTAATAATTTATAATTAAATTTTAATCATTTATTTGAAATTTTTTTATTATTTCAGAAACTTTTTTATATTTTTGCCGTAAACAACCCTGAATTAATTAAAGACTAAATGAATTTGAAATCCCGAAACAAGGAAACTTCAGAGAAAAATACGGCCAGGCGTCTGTTTTTGATGAATTTACAAGGCAGTACTATCATGTACTTGTTTAAAAAATGCCTTTCGAATCTTGACTATTTAATTAATCTTGAAAATATTTTAACTGACGCGTTATGCACAATCTCGCAATTGTGGATATGCGCTAATAATCGCCCAATGCCACAATATCAACCGGCGAGAGCTTGGGTAAATAAATTTTTATAAATTGCAACACCGTCGGGTAACTGGTCTTACTCTCGCAAATTAATGACCGGCTGCCGATATATAATACAGTACTAACTAACTAACAGATTTTTTAACCCTTGTTGCCTCAAAGATTGTAAGGAATAGGCAACAAAACTACCTGATTTATTTAAATACTATGAAAAGAATTACAGCACTCTTGGGATGTTTCTGCCTGCTCATTTTGTTCTCGTGCAAAAAAGACGCCGTAACCCCGACCACCGATTTCTCTAAGTCGGCATCTAATTCACTGGCGGTAACTACTGTCAATGGTGTCCAGGTCAATTCAGACACTATTCCTCCTTCAAATGCAGTCGATGTAAAAACCTATGGCGCTAAAGGCGATGGTTATACCGACGACACCAAAGCTATTCAGGCCGCTATCAATGCCCAAACAACAATTGTGTTAAAGAAAGGCACGTACATCATTAATTCAACGCTCACTTTGCGCTCTGGTGTTAAGATATATGGCACGGGTGGCGCAGCAATTAAGGCAGGGAATTCGATGTCAGGTTACTTGCTTAGTCGTGCCTGGTATTTCTCCGCAATTGGAATTAACAGAGCATACGTTACAAACATTAATTTCATAACGTCAGACAAGGCATTTAGTCTTGGGTCATGGGCCAATGCTTGCATTTATATAAAGGATAGCCAGTATCTGTCAATACAATATAACAAGTTCAGTTTCAAATGCCCTTATCAGCCTATTGGCATTGAGGCAGTGTGGGTGACGGGCACCGGATCATTACAGAATTACATTTACCGAAACACTTGTAACACTGTTGGTATTACCTATGCGGAGGCGGGCGCAAATAAAACTATTTGCATGAGTAATGTACTTAATTCTCCGCACTCAAACGGATTTGCCTCATACGGCAATGTTTCTACCTATGGTAAAGATAACCAGGTCTTGTATAATATAATTAACAAATCGGGAAGCAATGGTATTGTGGATTACGGAAATATAGACGGCACTGTAATAACAGGAAATACGATAAACGGTTCAGGTAAGAGTCCAAGTGAGGCTATTTATGGCGAAGGTATTCAAGCGGTAGCTGTAAATACGACAGTTTCCTATAATACTATTTACGATGCGCAGGCCGAATATATAGAAGTTGCAGCCAACAATAAGGTAATTCAATACAATACCATAGTTGACTATGCATTGAAAGCCGAAGGCATTGTGGTTAACACAACACCTAATAATTTTCAGGGAGCAGCTACCCGGTATACTTCAGTAATCGATCATAATAATATTACGGGTTGTTTGAATGCGATAGTGGTGTTTGGCGCCTATACCCCAAGTGTTAGTATGACTAACAATACAATAAATAATCCTAAGGCAACTGGTATTGACATTATTGCAAATACCTCCACGTACTCGTTAACTGCATCGGGTAACGTGTTTAATATGACAACCCCAAGTTTGGGCGTACGAAAAGCTGTTGTAACTTATGTGCCAACTAAAACCAATACTCAAAAACTCACACTGGCCAATAATACTTTCAATTATGGCACTGGTGCTAATGGCGGGGCAGGCAAGGAGTTGGCAATATCCACTTGTACTAATTACGTAACATTGAGTGGTAATGTTGTTAATGGTAATTCAGTAAAAAGTAGCGCAGGCGCAGAAGTTGTTGCCATGGATAACGCCGGCATAACCTATACAGGTTATACATTTATAAACAATAAATTTAACAATTGCTTGTATTGGCTAACAGGATTTTTGACTATTCTTAAATCAGGAAATAATTTTTAAGCTAAGCAATTTATAAGTAAAAAGCCCTGTAGCAGTAAAGTGCTTCGGGGCTTTTTTTTAATAAGTGAAATTAACGAGCACTTATAATATGGTCAAGCGGTACGATGTATATGGAAACCGTCCTGTCCCTCTTTAATTTTTCATTACTGCTATAGGTTTTTCCGCCTGAAGTAACAAAAAAAGAATTAATACTGGCGTCAAATTTAGATTCGGTATATTTTCTGTTTTCGATAAGGGTTAAAGTTGCCGATTTTATATAATATAAATTTTTCTTTTCTTCTGCCGGAATATCTGCAATGGCCGATTTTATTGCATCTACATCTATCAGACTATCGGGCACAGTCGAAATGGCTACGTCCTGGATGTTCAGTTCCATTATCTCGTCGCGGTTAACGTTAAGGCCGCCTATAAGATAAGACCCGTTAAAACTTGTAGTAGAGTTGACCTTTGCGCTATAAAGTACCCCATCGTTTATTGATGTTACTACCGGGGGTTTGCTGTTTTTGGTTATAGCCCTTAGTGTTCTCATTTGATAAGTAGTATCGGTTGGATTAAAGGTGACGATGTTGCCAGGGATCATAAACAGATCATAGCTGATGCTTGAGACATCATTCATGAATTTTCGTTGCTTATATGATCTTGGCAACTCTTCCACAATTGTTTGCGGGATGTCTTTTTTTGACATAGCTTCATTACTATTCAGGTTAAAACCATTTAATGCAACAGCGCCGGCCCCGGCGGTGCCATTGCCGTCACCTGTTCCGGTCCCGCCGGCGCTAAAGTCGGCGTTATCTTTTTTACCCTTATTCACCGAGAACTTTGGCCCGTCAATAAGCTTTATTTCATTTTGATGGCACGAATAGAATACAAATAATGCCGGAATTATGACAAGATATGGTTTTTTCATGGTTGCAATTTTTGTTTATAAGATGCATCGTTCACAGGAAAGTTTAATCCCTTATAAAAATATTAAATTTTGACAGATATAATATTATAGCTGTTCGCAGTAAAATGTCGTTACCCTTTGACGACATCTGTTATGCTTTGGCCATTATTGATTTGATTTCAAGAATCATACCATCAGGATGGATCGGTTAGAATTTCTATTTGTTAACTAGTATGTATGCTGTTGAAAAAAGATGGGCGCGTTTTTTGCATATTATAGACTGTAAGTGCTTCTTTTACAATAGCTTAATTATTAATAATAAATATTAACCATTGTGAAAAAATGCCTTGCATTTATTGAATGGTGGGATAGATGGGGAATAAAACATGTGGATTTTTTTACCAACTGGCTGCATAAGATATTGAAATTAAGAGATATAGCGCAAATTATTGAAAAGGATAATTCAGATTGGTGTTTTTATTGAAGTATAATTAATTTATAGAACAAATAACCACAACAAAATAATAGGTTCTATTACGAAGCTAGCATTGTCACAAACCGTATAAGAAATAGTATTAATATAGATCATCTCAAGACAAAACACACAAAAGTATTGCTATGCACTACATTATGAAGAACTGCGATTAACCTATTGAAACCATAATGTTAGATACAATTAAAAAGGCAAGATGGACGAATGCAGACATACAAAAAAGCCGGAGAATTTGTTGCAAATCCCCCTTTTGTTTAGTATATTTATTATATAAAATGCTCAATTACAGATATTTAATTCTGGATATATAAACGTTAATCGTAGAGAAATTTATGCTCATTAATAATAAAATAGTCGAGCATTGACCGACATACCACTAATTAAATTAAACTATAAAAAGTACCCAAACGATAAACAAAATGGAAACAATTAAAAAACCATTCTTCGGCCGTGGCGTGAAAATAATATCGGCGCTTATTCTTACAGCCTTAGTGTCAGCGCTGAATAGCTATGCCGACGATACCGCAACCCTGCAGGCGAAATTGACTGCCGGGAACCTTACATTAACGGCTGGTGCTACCTATAACGTTACCGGGCTAACAGTTACCCATGCGCTGAATATGAATGGCGCAACCATTAACATGACCGCAACCTCGGGCGCAGGGATAAGGATTAGCGCTGCAGGTGCGAGCGTAACAAACGGTACCGTTAAAGGAACATGGGATTACACGACCGCGGGAAGCGCCAACGGTGTTATAGGTATGCGGATACTGGCAGATAACTGTACCATCACTAATGTGCATGTAACTCAATTCGCAGGTTATGGTATATTAGTTGGAGCTTTTAACAAACCGACTGTTACCGGATGTACCCTCGACAAAATAGGCTATATCGCTTTTTATTTTGATGCCGAAACAGCTGTTACAACCGGCGGTATATTCGACAAGAATGTTGTTGACAGGAGCATGCTTTCGCCCTCAACCGTTCAGCAAATAGCGGTAGGTATCAGAGGGAGTACAAATAATCCTGCTATTACTACCTCAGGATGGGACATTAGCAACAATACCATTAAAATGCCTGTTAATCCTGCAAACTGGGCGGCAGAATGCGTCGAGATAAGGTATTGTAATAATAGCACAATGCACAAAAATACTATTATTGGTGGCAGCATAGGTATTAGTATTGTGCGGTCATCGGGTACTTTAGCAACCGTCAATTCATTTAGCAATGCGCAATTGGAGGCACTTGAATTTGCTGACTGTACAGGGTGCCGTTCGAAAGGAAATATTATAACAAGCTCATCTGGGGTGGGCATACTGATCGATGGCGCCAATGGATGTAACGGAATAGAATGTTTAAACGATGTCATTTCTGGCTGCGCAGAGGAATGTATCCACTCTTATAACAGCAGTCAAAATATCAAGATCACCGGCTGTACACTCACTACCACAACCAAAGCGGTTAACCTGCAGGGAACAAATATCGTGACAATTTCAAATACAACATTTAAAGGGAACGGTGTTGCAACACTTGCCATTATGCTGGACAGCTGCCCCGGGAATTTGATTTTAAGCGGAGGCACAGTGGCAAACTTTACCAAATGTGCTATAGCAATATCCAATACAAAAGCAGGCTTGGTTACCAACAATGTGCAAATGTCGGGAGTCATCCTTACCAGTACTCCAAGCGGAGTAGCATCTTATACACAAAATGGCGCTTCAATAGGTAGTAATATAGTAGTTCAATAATTTTAACAGAGCCATAAAAAAATAATCCCGAAGAACGGCCGGTATAATTCACCGGCCATTTTTGTTTTGTGGTTTTTAAAGTTTATTAAAAGATACTATATTGTAAAGCCAATTTTAAACTGCGATCGGTTGCATTCGCTTTTGTTATCATATGAAAGTCTACAAACTTATTGAGGGTATTATTCTGCAACACGGGTCGGAAGGCTATATGCTGGATGATGACTGGGATGAACTTATCAACCGCGACGGCCTTTATCAGTATCTTATAGAAAGAATAGCCTTGTCGAAGAGTGCGATAGGTGAAAATGCTTTGCGGTTAATAGAGGAAAGCTTGCTTCCGCCGATAGGCAAACAGGAAGTTTGGGCAGCGGGTGTTACTTATTTGCGCAGCCGTGAGGCGCGGATGGAAGAGTCTGCAGATTCGGGCGCTGCCGACCTTTACGATAAAGTATATGAGGCCGACCGGCCTGAATTGTTTTTTAAATCGATGCCTCACCGTGTTGCAGGGCATAACCAGCAGTTATATATCCGCCGCGACTCATCGTGGAATGTGCCTGAGCCTGAATTGACACTGTTTATCAACTCGAAAGGAAGTATAGAGGGATATACAGTGGGCAACGATATGAGTTCACGAAGTATTGAAGGCGAAAATGCGCTATACCTGCCGCAAGCGAAAATATTTGAGCGAAGCGCCGCGCTGGGGCCATGTCTTTACGTACCGGAAGAGCAGATACAGCGCGATACAACAATAAGGATGAGTATTTATAGGAATAATCAGCAGGTTTATAGTGACGAGACCAGTATCAGCAGGATGAAGCGGTCATTACCCGAATTGGCGGACTATCTGTTCCGGGAATGCGATTTTACGCAGGGTTGTTACCTGATGACCGGTACCTGCCTGGTGCCGCCTAACGATTTCACGCTCCGGCCCGGCGACGTAATATCGATTGGGATAACTGGCATTGGGGAGTTGGTCAATACTGTTAGCTACAAACCATGAAATCAAATTTTGATATATGAAAAAACAGATCACCATCTTTTCGCTGCTCATAATGATAGTGGCAGTGGCAGGCGCCCAGCAAAAATTTAACGGCCTTGATATGAACATGGGGAACATCTATCGCATGTCGGATGCGAAGACCCGTTCTATAAGCCCCGAGAATTTTAACGGAGAAAAAGGCAAAGGCGGTATGGCCACTACGGGTACAGGCGCCAACGCTGCCCGCGACCTGGGGCAGAAATGGAAAGTAAGCCCAAGTGTGGTGATCAGGAAGAAAACAACTTATACAATAGCGGAAATAGACGGGCCTGGCGTTATACAACACATCTGGATGACGCCAACAGGTAACTGGCGATACTCTATTATCCGTTTTTACTGGGATGACGAGACAACACCATCGGTTGAAGTACCCGTTGGCGATTTTTTCTGCATGGGCTGGGGTAAATATGCACCGGTTACATCACTTGCCGTAGTGGTAAACCCAGGCAGCGGCCTTAATTGTTACTGGCCCATGCCTTTTCATAAAAAGTGCCGCATAACGATGGAAAATATTGATGATAGGGATATGGTACTGTATTACCAGGTCGATTATGCGCTTACAGATGTTCCTAAAGATGCAGGGTATTTGCACGCTCAGTTTCGCAGGGTGAACCCCTTGCCTTTTAAAAAGGATTATGTACTGGTGGATAGTATTAAGGGTAAAGGGCAATATGTGGGCACCTACATGGCTTATGGCTCGAACAAGAACGGTTGGTGGGGTGAAGGCGAGATCAAGTTTTTTATGGACGGCGACACCGAATTCCCTACTATAGCTGGCACAGGAACTGAGGACTATTTTAACGGCGCATACGATTTTGATAGCGAGAAAAAAAATACCGCAGGGGTTGAAGAAAGTAACTATACGGAGTTTAGCGGGCCATATACCGGTCTGCCGCAAGTATTAAGAGGTGACGGCCATTATAATATTGCCCAGCGTTTTGGTTTATATCGGTGGCATATCATGGATCCTATCCGCTTTGATAAAGACCTGAAAGTAACTATACAGGACCTTGGTTGGCACAACGACGGGCGATACATGCCTTTGCAGGATGATATCGCTTCTACCGTATTCTGGTACCAGGCGGAACCGCATGCACCGTTTCCTAAGCTGCCTGCAAAAGATCAATTGGAAGTAAACTAATATCGCCATGCAGCTTAAAGTAAAATATCTTTTCCTGGCCGGTGCAGTGATGGCGTTTTCTTGTAAACTGGGTAAGCAGAAACCATCTGTTGATGATCTTAAAAAAGGCTCATTTGGCTACGATCTAGCCTTCCTGCAACAGAAGGACAGCGTTATTGTGCTTGAAAGCGGTGATGGTGCTGCGAAAGTTATCATTTCGCCGAAATACCAGGGAAAAGTATTTACCTCTACAGCAGAGGGGGACACCGGGAAAAGTTTTGGCTGGATAAATTATAAAGCTTTTAACACCAAAACCGACCCTCACATGAACGCATATGGGGGAGAGGACCGCCTTTGGCTGGGGCCGGAAGGAAGCAAGTTTGCCTTGTTTTTTAAACCGGGAGCAAAAATGGAATTTGCTAACTGGCATACGCCTGCAGCGTTCGACCATGAAAGTTGGAACCTGGTAAGCAAAGGCGATAAACAAGTGTTGTTAAGCAAAGATATGCAAGTGCAGAACTATGCAGGTACTAACCTTAAATTACGTGTCGAGCGCAATATCACCCTCCTGGACGGTGCAGATATTCAAAAAGCGCTGGACGTGCAGCCCGGCAGTGCGGTAAAGGTTGTAGGAGTTAAAACCGACAATACGATCATTAATACAGGTAACATAGCCTGGACAAGCCAAACCGGTGCGCCATGCCTTTGGAACCTAGATATGTTTAACCCGTCGCCGGGCGTAGTTATCGTTATTCCTTATAGGGAGAATGAGTCGGGTAAAGTTGCCACAACAGACTACTTTGGCCAAATTCCGCCTGATAGGGTAACTTATAAGAATGGTCACTTGTTTTTTAAAGCCGACGGTAAATCGCGGGGTAAGCTTGGCATGCCAGCATCACGAACCAAAGCCATTGCCGGCAGCTATGATGCTATTAATAATGTGCTTACAATAGCAGTATTCGATGTGGACAGTAAGGCCACTTATCTAAACCAGGAATGGACACCGGATAAAGATCCGATGATTGGGGACGCTGTAAATTCCTACAATGACGGACCGCTGGCTGATGGCACGCAGATGGGGCCATTTTACGAGATTGAGAGCGTTTCTCCGGGAGCATTCCTGAAACCAGGTGGGAAGCTTAGTCACCAGCATAGCATATTTCATTTTACAGGCGACAGATCAGCGCTCGATAAAATAGCTCTAAAGACGCTGGGGGTATCGTTGGACGATATTCAATCGGCTTTTAAATAAAAAAAACGCCAGGGTCTGCCTGGCGTAAAAAAACTATAATATAATCACTCGCTTGGATTCTGTTAATGTCAGGCGTACCCATGCCCGCAGATGCTGTTCAGCATTTGCTTTGATAATGGCTTGCTGATAAAAGAGTTTACACAGGCATATTTAATAGATCGTTCCTTATCCGATTCGCGGACGGATGATGTCATTACATATAATTCGATATTTTTCTTCAGGTGATTTTTTAACCGCTCAAATTTTTCAAGAAAATCCCATCCGCTAAAATCCGGCATGGTCAGGTCAAGAAATATCACGTCGGGTAAACGATTGCTTTCCGACTGGTGTTCCTCCATATATTCAATGATCATGCTGCCATCAAAAGTGTAAGTGGCTTGCTGGCACAGGTCATTATTATACAACATTGTCCGCATAATATAATGATCAATGGGGTTATCGTCAATTAAAACAACTTTGCACATGATGATGATCTTTAATAGGTTAGTAGTTTTGGGTTGATAGCGTGACGTATTAATTTATACGCAAAGGCTATACCAATATGCAAGTGAACCTATTGATGATATTATCGTATACAACAGGTATTGATAATATATTTTTATAACCAATGCACCCGCAAATTACCGCCGTTATAAATAAGGCCAGTGTATACGCACAGGCGCCGAACGACATTGCCCAAAACAATGCAGAGAAGGTTCTAAACTACATAGATGACCTGAACCTGGAGAAAAATATACGTTTCAGGCCCACGTTATCGGGCAGCCTTTTTATGGCCTGGAACATAGGCGACTGGGAGTATGATATGGAATGTGTAAAAAACGGCTATATTATTTTTTCGTTTACAAAAGGCGGGTACGAAAAGGCAAGTGGCTGCGCCCTGTTTGATGAATTTATTCCACAATTTGAGAAATATTTGCTAATGCTGTAATTACACAGCTTTCAGCAAATGGCGTGGGTCCTGGCTGCTGATATGCATGTCGGGATAGCCGATATGCTCGGCATACCACTGTAATGCCGATGCCACCAAAGGCCTTAAATAGTCCTTAATATTCACCGTTTCGAAAACAATAAGGCCTTCATTGTATTTGCTGTAGAACTGGAGTTCGGTAGGATTCGGCTCAAAAGCCTCCTCAAGCCTGCGAATACTGATACGTAACATGGATTTGACATCACGGATCATATCACCGGCTTCGGTTTGGATAATATAAAAATTAGTGGGCAGCATTTATAATTGATTTCTTATTAACACTTGTCAAAAAATGTACCATATTAGGCTGGGTTTATTAACAGACAAGCAGTCGCGGACTTTTATATGTTGAAAACTATAAATACCTGTGCCAAAGGTTTTCATGTTGATTAACTAAAGGCGATGGCGACCTGATAGGTATCATCTTTTTGCCAGCAGCCGTTCACTGGTAGCAATAGACGTTTTTATTGTGGGGCGGGGAGAAAAATATTTAAGTCAGGTCAGCGGTTGATGGGGGAGCCGTTGCGCCGATCATTTCGGCTTGCTCGGAAATATGCGTTTAATATTTGGAAATCTGAGGTTTAAATATTATGTTTAATATATAATTACCATTGAAAAACGTCCCGTTAATTTAGGCTGCATAAAGCGGTACAATTAGCGCGACCGTTTACTACAATGTATCGGGCGATTCTTTTTAACCCGGCAAATAACCTGAATAAGTTTAAGCTAATTGGTCCTGATTGAACGAAGTACAATTTTGCGTGCTTTACAATTCAATGTTTATATTTTTAAGGGGAAATCTATCCTTATCAAAACCATGAATTTTAAGGAATAAAAGAATATCCTTGAAACAAAACAAAATACGTTGAGTCTTAAATGTGTAATAATTAATGTTATGGTTAACCCGGTTAAATATCAGTTAGATACGCAGGGCGATGAACGGCTGATCCATATCGAGCCGATATATGAGGAGATAGGCGGCGGCGACTTGTTCCCGACAGGTCGTTACATCCTTTATGAAGCAGGTGAAAGTGCCGGGGAGATAAGATTTGACGGTGAATTATTTGAATGGGACTGGAACGGCAGTAAGAACCTTGACTATGATACGATATTCAAGATAGTGCAGTTCATCCGCGAATACAATGAGCCCGAACTTGCCGACTATCTTGATTGATCTCATTCCGATTCATCGCCTGGCTATTTCTTATACTTTTTAAAAACAATTAAAAAGTATTATTATTTTCTTGTAAAATTAAAATAGTATTTGCACATTGTGGCTGTAAACTAACCTAATTTATGGCCAGCGCTTCACCGAGATTTTTATCACTCGATGTTTTTCGTGGAATGACTATTTGTTTCATGATCATTGTAAACACCCCTGGAAGTAATGGGGCATTCTGGCCATTGAACCACGCAGCGTGGAATGGCTTTACACCTACCGACCTGGTTTTTCCATCTTTCCTGTTCGCAGTTGGTAATGCAATGAGTTTTACCATGAAAAAATATCAGCAGATGGGCAATAGCGCAGTGCTTGGAAAGATATTTAAAAGAACGATCCTTATTTTTCTGATAGGTTACCTGATGTATTGGTTCCCGTTTTTCAATGTTCAAAACGGCCACTGGAGTTTGAGACCGGTCGGCGAAACACGTATTATGGGTGTATTGCAGCGCATAGCATTATGTTACTGTTTTGCATCGCTTATGGTACATTACCTTAAAAAGAATTCGGTCTATATCCTTTCGGGAGTTTTTTTAGTGGGGTACTGGGTCATCCTGCTTGTATGGGGCGACCCTGCAAACCCGCTTGGTATGCTGACGAACGCAGGTACCTATCTGGACAAATGGGTGTTGGGCGATGCCCACCTGTATCATGGTGAAGGTGTGGCTTTTGATCCTGAAGGTATACTAAGTACCATACCGTCCATCGTAAACGTTATCATAGGCTTTTACGCAGGGAAGTTTATACAGGAAAAGGGTAAAGGGTATGAAACTATTTCGAGATTAATACTTACTGGTTGTCTTTTTATCTTTATTGCAATATGCTGGGATGCTGTTTTTCCGATCAATAAGAAACTATGGACAAGTTCGTTCGTTTTTATTACAACGGGTATCGACCTGGTTATTATATCATTCCTTATTTTTATTGTTGAGATAAAGGAATGGAGAGCCGCAAACTGGCCCAACTTTTTTACTGTTGTGGGTAAGAATCCGCTTTTTGTCTATATCGTTTCTGAATTGATCCTTATCATTCTGTCCTGGGTGATACTGGGCGGAAAAAGCGTTCCTCAATGGGTGGATAATTTTTGGCAATCTGTGGCGCACGGAAAAATAGGGTCGTTATTATTTGCGATAACGGTAATGCTTACCTGCTGGCTGGTGGGTTATATATTAGATAAACGAAAAATCTACATCCGGGTCTAACTAACCATATATAAATCAACTAAATCTTTCAATCTCACGAAAAGGCCCCGTAAGGGGCCTTTTTAATTTCACAGGCAACCACCGTTTGCCCTATGGCGTAATTTAGATGTATCTGCTCTTGCTTTTTTTAAAACTATCGGCCGCTACTTTCCATTATACAGTATATTCATTATCCACTAAACTTATTATGCCTTATATAGCATCAGTATCTAAAGTAGACCTCCCATGCCGGACCGACCAGCAGGCGGTAAAAGAGCAGGCGCGTATTGCTTTTACCAGCCGGTCGCCACACATGGAACGGCTGATGGATGTTTTTGATAACACGCAGATTGTTACCCGTAATTTCTGTAAGCCCTTAGGGTATTACATGGCCCCGTCGACATTCGAGGACCGGAATAACCAATATTTGGAAACTACTTTGAAATATTCGGTTGAGGCGATAGAAGAATGTATAGAAAGAGCTAATATTAGCAAGGAAGATATTACTGATATCGTATTTATATCAACTACGGGCCTTGCCACCCCAAGTATGGACGCACTGATCATTAACCGGATGCGGCTCGATCCGCATATTAACCGTATGCCTATATTCGGCCTGGGTTGCGCGGGTGGAGTATCCGGCATGGCAAAGTCGAATGCCATCGCGATAGCAAATCCAAACGCTATTGTGCTTTTGGTGGCTGTAGAATTATGTTCGCTGACCGTTTTGCGCGATGATTACAGCACCAGTAACTTTGTAGGGTCGAGTTTATTTTCAGATGGGATTGCGGCTTGCCTGGTAATGGGCGATAATCATATTGGGGATAACCGGGTGCGATATAAATCAGCCAGCAGCAAATTGTATTATGATTCATTGGAAGTAATGGGCTGGGATTTCACCAACAATGGTTTCAAAGTGCTTTTTTCGAAGGACATCCCTACTTTTATCAATCAAAACGTGCGTAGCGACATCGATGGCTTTTTATCAAAACAGGGCTTGAAACTAGATGACATCAAAAACTTCATCTTTCATCCAGGGGGGAAAAAGGTACTGGAGGCGTATACGGATGCATTGGATGTGGAAGGTGATTTTCTTCAAAACTCACGTGTGGTGATGAACAACTACGGTAATATGTCAAGTGTAACGGTGTTATATGTGCTGGAGCGTTTTATGAACGAGGGCTTTGAGGGTGGTTATGGATTGATGATGGCGATGGGACCGGGCTTTTCGAGCGAAATGGTCTTGCTGGAGATGGGGAATTGAGTCGGAAAGTCCGGAAGTCCGCATAAGTCCGGAAGATGATTTGCTTATTTGATATTGATTAATCTTACTTTAAAACTTGCGAACTGTCCGACTTATGCGGACTTTCGGACTAAAACATGTATTTCATCCTGTTCATTTCTTTTCTCATCATACAACGTTTGACAGAACTGTACATTTCCAGACGGAACGAAAAGTGGCTGCTGTCAAAAGGCGCCGTTGAATATGGGCGCGGGCATTACCCGTTCATGGTAGGGATGCATACAGCGTTCATCTTTTCGCTGATAGGAGAGTATTATTTAGCAGGTGATCCCCATACTTTGAGCTATATTTTTCTTGCCCTGGTCATTTTACTATTGGCCTTCAAGTTTTGGGTTTTAAACTCGCTGGGCACCTACTGGAATACAAAAATATATCGTGTACCCGGTGCAGGGCCGATAAAAAAAGGCCCGTACAAACTGTTCAAGCATCCAAATTATGCCGATGTAGTATGCGAGATAGCCATTATTCCGCTCGTGTTTCATTTGTATTATACCGCAGCGATCTTCACTATCTTAAATGCGATTATGCTGACGGTGAGGATACGGGTTGAGAACAAGGTTTGGGCTAATTAGATATTCGCTTTTTGACATTGTCCCACAGTTTTTTGTTGACCACCTGGTCTATCACTTGCTGGCGATAATTGCGGCTGATGGGAATACACTGATCCCGGATAAATATTTCGTTGCCTTCGATACTGTCGATTTTGCTGATGGCCACGATATAAGATTTATGTACGCGGATAAAGGCCCGCTGATCCAGGTTTTCTTCCAGGTTTTTCAATGACAATATCGTCATGAACTTGCCCTTTGCGGTATAGATATTGATGTAGTTTTGCATACCCTCCACATACAGGATGTCTTCAAAAGGTATTTTCTCATATTTATTGCCGCATTTGATGAAAAAGTAATCGTCGTTAGGCGGAGATATACTCGTTTCTCCTGCCGGTTTCATAAGCAAACGATGATAGTCCCGTGCTTTGCTTGCCGCCTTGAAAAAACGTTCGAACGTTATTGGTTTGAGCAGGTAATCGAGTACATTGAGCTGGAAACCCTCGAGTGCATAGGAGGGGTAGGCCGTAGTAATTACCACCATGGGGGGCTTTTGCATGATCTTCAGGAATTCGATCCCGTTCATTTTAGGCATTTGTATATCGAGAAATACCAGGTCGATAGTATTTTTATCAAATAGCGGCAGCAGTTCGAGCGGATTTTCACAAACGCCGGTCAAATTCAGGAAATCAACCTCCCGCACATAGTTGGCTAAACCCTCACGGGCCAAAGGTTCGTCGTCTACAATTACACAATTCATTATCATTGTTTTTCCATAAATTCAAGCGAAGGATTAACAGCAACTTCGGACAGTTCCAACTCAAGGATTACCTTGAAGTCACCCTCAGTTTGTTGTATATCCAGTTGATATCGTTCGGGATACAGCAGGGCCAGCCGGCGCTGCACATTTTTCAAGCCAATGCCGCCGTAATGGATCGCCTGTTGCGAGTCATTATCGGCCCTGCTGTTGGCAATGTGCATTTTCAAAGCCAGTCTGTCGATCTTAAGGTCCATCTTTATCCAGTTTGGGCTGTTCTTATGCTTGGATACGTGTTTAAATGCGTTCTCTACAAAAGTCATCAGGATAAACGGCGCTATGCCAAGGCCAGGCGAATAATCATCGTTGATATTAAATTCAGTTGTCAGATCAGGGCTTTGACGTAATTTCTCCAATTCGATAAAGTTTTCGAGATAATCGATCTCTTTTTTCAGAGGGATCAGGCTGTCGTTCGATTCATAAAGCTGGTGCCTGAGCAGGTCGGAAAACTTGGCCAGCGATGCCGATGCCATATCCGGATTTTTATGGATCAGGAAAAAAATGGAATTGATGCTATTGAACAGGAAATGTGGGTTGAACTGATATTTCAGGAATTTTAGTTCGGTCTCCAGCTTCTCCTTTTCCAGCGCCCGCTGGCGTTTTTGCGTTTCAAGCCAGTTTTTGGTCAGCTTGATGCTCATGCCCAGCGTAATAGCAGCTATAGTGGATTTCACAGGTTCTGTCCTAACCGCCTGGTAGAATCCATTCCAGTCGCTGGTAATGCCAAACTTTTTTTGCGCATTAGTGCCATCCAGCCAGGATGTGATATAGTACCCCGGCACAATAAGCGACGAAGAGGCAATAATAATTAATACCAGGAAAAGGACATACCAACCATAACGCCCTGTTTGCAGGTAACGAGGGATAAGGAAATACAAGTTGAAATATACTGCTAACGCGGGAAAGATGGTATAGAAAAGACTTTTGGCCCAAAAGACAGAAAAAAATTGTTCATGGGCTGCCTCATAAAGGCTGCCGGTATACAGCGCCCAAAAAATGTAGTTGTACAGTAGCCAAAAAGGGATGTGATACAACTTGTACCGGACGAACCAGTTCTGTTTAGAGGGAACAAACGCCATGATGCTAATTTAGATCAATTGGCTGATATTTATTCGCATTTCAGATGAACGGCACCGAATAATTGACCAAATGCATTTGGCAAAGTATATCCTGTAGCTTGTTTGCTCCGATTACTTTTTCTCATCAAAATCTTTCCATTTCTGCATTTCATCAAGAGGGTACCGGCGCTCGTCAATCGGGTTTTTCTGTCCGGATTGAGAGTGGTTCTTTTGACTAAACACACACATATGAGATCTTTCATCATCTGCTTGTTATATCTTCTTATTGCAGCCGGCGCTTTCGGGCAGGTGTCGGGCCGCGTTACCGATACAGCAGGCAGACCGGTCCAGTTTGCAACTGCCGCGCTTTTGCGATCAGCTGATAGCGCTATAATAAATTCAGCTACGGTAAATGATACCGGCATATTTCGTATAGATGGAGCACAGCCGGGAAAATATTTTATGCGCATAACTGCGGTTGGATATCAAACCTACAGATCGGCAGTTTTTGATATAAGCCGGGGACAAAATGCAGACCTTGGTCGCCTGGTAATGAAACCGAACGGCAAGCAATTAAACGAAGTAGTGATCCGTGGAGACAAGCCCCAGATACAGCAGACGGCCGAAGGGGTTACTGTGAATGTGCAAAACAGCCTTATGACAAAAGGCAGTTCAATACTGGACGTATTGCAGCGGTCGCCTGGTGTCATTCTTGATCAGCACAACAACACCATCTCACTTAATGGAAAAACAGGCATACTGGTGATGATGGATGGACGGCTGATGCGTATGTCGATGGAACAATTGATCACGCTGCTGGGCAGCATGAGCGCGGATAATATCGACAAGATAGAATTGATGAATACGCCGCCGGCCAAATATGACGCCGAAGGTAATGCAGGTATCATTAATATCGTGACCAAAAAGAGCAAAAAGCGCGGGACGAATGGTTCAGTAACACTCACCGGAGGCTATGGTATGTATGAAAAGGCTTCGGCTGCGCTTAATATCAATCACAATACAGGTAAGGTTAACCTGTATGGGTACTATTCCTACTGGCACGATCATGACTATGGACACCTCAATGCAGCCGGCTCCGAGATTGCATCCATATTAGGCGGACAAACCGATTTCAGTTATACCGGTATCAGCAGGCCGGTTTCTAACTATTACGATGGTACATTGGGTGCAGATATAAAACTTGACACCGGAACCACCATTGGCGCCAGCGTTAACTATTGGGGCGGCGGCAATACAAATCATCCCCATAATTATGGCTATTACCTGTTCCGTGATTCAGTGCTTACTTATAATTCGCTTTTTAATAATTCCAGCCACGCCGGTATTGCAGTCGCTAATTTGTACTTTGATAAAGACCTGGCAGGTAAGCAAAAAATTCGCGCCGATATAGACTACCTGTATTATAATACAAGGTCACTCTCCAAGTCGCAAAGCTCCTTTACCGATGACCAGGGTAATCAGGCAGGGAATGGTGACAGTCTGTTTTCGCCCATACAGCGCGATTTTGGTAACACGCTGATAAATGTATTGATCGGCAAAATCGACTATTCGAAGCAACTGAATAAGAAAATTAAGCTTGAAGCCGGTGGCAAAGCAACCTATAGCCGTACTAACGCCCGTTCTGGCATCGAGAATCTGGAGAACGGTGTTTGGGTGCCCAACATTGTAGGGAGGGCCAATAACTTTATTACCTATGAGGCGATCAGCGCAGGTTACCTCACTTTTAACATGCAGCTTGATTCGGCTACAACCCTGGTCGCAGGCGCACGGTATGAGTATTCACATAATTATACAGATAAATCAGCCGATGCTAATTACAGGATAGACCGCAAATTATCCCGACTTTTCCCTTCGATATTTTTCACCAGGAAAATAAATGATAATTCATCCTTGCAGGCTTCATACACCGAACGCATTACGAGGCCTTCGTACGACGCCCTGACATCCTACGTTAGCTATAACGACCCGCTATCGGTTTTTACAGGGAACCCGCTGTTGAAGCCTACTGTCACCCGTAATTTGAAATTTGGCTATAATACTCATGACTACTTGTTTTCGTTGTTGTTCAGCCGGGATGATCACCCTATTTTGGGGACCCAAGTTACAACCGGTCCGGTAGATGGTGTGGTTTATTTAAGGTCCGAGAATGCTGACTGGCAAAACTCAATCACCCTACAGGCGACCATACCTGTAAAAATGACTGGTTGGTGGGATATGAATTATACTTTTACAGGGGGGGTAAGGCAATACAGGATATCATTCACTCCTCATCCATTTGAGAAAACCTTTTTAGCCGGTTCATTTAATTTCAGCGAGAACTTTAAATTGCAGCGTGGCTTTTCGGCCGAGTTATCCGGCTATTACAATTCGCCTTCCTATAGTTCAAATTGGAGATCGTACAGTAATACAATCGTTAACCTGGGCATAAAGAAAGAATTTGGCGATGGTAAAAGTAGTTTAAAGCTAACGATTTCAGATATCTTCCGGGGCAGCAGCTACAGCAGCGATTTAGGCCTGCTTACTACGGATGAATTTAACAGCAAAGTACATGTAATTTACTATGGCGAGTCGAGGGTGGCCACTATGATTAAGCTTAGTTATTACCATTCGTTTGGTTCAAACGGAGTTAAAAATCAACAGAAGAGGGATAGTGGAGCAGGGGAGGAACAGGGCAGATTATAAATGTTTGAAAATAAAAAATCCCCGGCCATTCACTACCGGGGATTTAACCATTCTTCAAACCAATTAAAAGTATTAATCTCTTATTTATTAACCACGTACTTGTACGCACCTAAAGTTGGCAAGGTTATAGTTTTTACCATGTTTTTTAGATAAATCCGCTTTGTGTCTCATAATCAGTCACTTAATTTTTATAAAGATGTTGATTAAGGGTGCTGATTTTTTTGAGTTTTACTTTTTAATTTTAATTTATAATGGTATATTTGCCCCTCTTTTAGGAGAATACATAACAATGAAAAAAGATCTGCATCCAAAAAATTATAGGTTAGTTGTTTTCAAAGACATGTCTAACGACTACTCTTTTTTAACCAAATCTTGCATCGATACCCGTGAATCAGTGAAATGGGAAGATGGCAATGAGTATCCGTTAGTGAAACTCGAAATCTCGCACACCTCGCACCCTTTCTACACTGGTAAGATGAAACTGGTAGATACTGCAGGACGTATCGACAAATTCCGCACCCGTTACAACAAAAAGTAATTTGTTGTTATTGATAAATTATTTGAAGGTCTCCCGATACATCGGGGGACTTTTTTTATTTTTGCACCATGTCTATCATCCTTTTTGACGATAAAGCGCACCAAACACTGCTGCCTTTAACTTATACCCGCCCGGTAGCTAACCTGCGGATCGGGATACTGACGATAGCAGAAAAATGGAGCAAACACATTGGTATCGACTTTTCCTACCATACCGAGGCTTACCTGGCCGAAAAATTCCCACAGAAAACCGAAGATAGAAACCTGTTTATCAATGGGGCCGTTTGCCCCGATGAACAATTGCTTGAAGCCATATATGAATTGCACGGCGACGAGGCATTGAAATATAACGGCCAATTGCTGGCTGTGAAACTTTCTCAGTCGGACGCGGAAAGCTTTGATCCGTCCACCGATTTTGGCAGCGAAGTAAATTATGACGGCGAGCCGCTAATGATCAAATACCCCGAAGATGTATTCAGGCTGAATGATATCGAACTTCGTAAAGATTTTCAATTGCTGACCAAAGGCCGTACAAGCGCCTCCATTAGCAATACCAATACGATATTGGGCAACGATTTTTTTGCAGAGGAAGGGGCAGTTGCCGAATGCTCCACGTTTAACACCGCACGAGGGCCTATTTACCTGGGTGCCGGCGCCGAGGTTTGGGAAGGCTGCCACATACGCGGCGGGTTTGCGCTTTGTGAGCATTCGCAGGTGAAAATGGGTGCCAAGGTATATGGTGCTACTACTATTGGTCCGTATTGCCGTGTTGGCGGCGAGATC
The DNA here is from genome assembly GCF_035492695.1 of Mucilaginibacter sp. Classification (GTDB taxonomy): domain Bacteria; phylum Bacteroidota; class Bacteroidia; order Sphingobacteriales; family Sphingobacteriaceae; genus Mucilaginibacter. Next base: position 173,581 of record NZ_DATJJC010000015.1, read on the forward strand.
AATAATGCAGTTATCTGGGGCTATTCGTCCAAAGGACATGAGGGGTACCTCGGTAACTCGGTATTAGGCGAATGGTGCAATATTGGCGCCGACAGCAATAACTCGAACCTAAAGAATAATTATGCCGAGGTGAAGTTGTGGGATTATACCACGCAGCGCTTTCGTAAAACAGGGTTGCAATTTTGCGGGTTGATCATGGCCGATCATGCCAAATGTGCCATCAACACCATGTTCAATACAGGTACGGTGGTAGGGGTAAGCGCTAATGTGTTTGGGGCGGGTTTCCCGCGTAATTTTGTACCCGACTTTTCGTGGGGCGGCGCACATGGTTATGAGGTATATACCCTGAAGAAGGCGTTTGAGACAACAGAAAAGGTTTTCGAGCGGCGGGACGACAGGGAATTTAACGAGGTGGAGCAGGACATACTGAAGAAGGTTTTTGAACTGACGGAAGAGTTCAGAAGATTTTAATTGTTGATTTACTGAATTATTGATTTATTGAATAAGGATATCGATAATTAATAACAGTGGTCAACAAAAGGTATATTAAGGTAACCAGAATAAACAATCAATAATTCAATCAATCGATAATTCAACAACTAAATACTCATGAGAAAAAAAATTGTTGCCGGTAACTGGAAGATGAACATGGATTACGAAGAAGGTTTATCCCTTTTTTCGGAAGTAGTAAATATGGTACATGATGAAGTTACCGGTAAGCAGCATGTGGTGGTTTGCAGTCCGTTTATTCACCTGCATAGTCTTGCTCAACTGGCAAAATCAAATACAAAGGTGTCCATAGGCGCGCAAAATGCCCACCAGGCCGAATCTGGTGCTTACACGGGCGAAACGTCGGCAAAGATGATCCATTCAACCGGCGCGGAATATGTTATCCTGGGTCACTCGGAACGCCGCCAGTATTTTGGTGAAACAAACGAATTGCTGGCAAAAAAAACGGACACCGCGTTAAAGAATTCACTAAAACCGATCTTCTGTATAGGCGAAACCTTGCAGGAGCGCGAAGCGAATGAGCATTTCGGCATTATCAAAACGCAATTGGCGGAAGGTGTATTTCACCTTGATGCTGCACAATTTGCACAGGTGGTGATTGCTTATGAGCCTGTTTGGGCCATAGGTACCGGTGTTACAGCAACATCGGCACAAGCGCAGGAGATACATGTGTTTATCCGTAAGGAGATCGCGGCGAAATATGGGCAGGAAGTGGCAGATAATACCACTATTCTTTATGGCGGCAGTTGCAACCCCAAAAATGCCGGCGAACTTTTTGCGCAGGGTGATATCGACGGCGGTTTAATCGGCGGTGCTTCTTTGAAATCGCGTGATTTCCTGGATATTGTGAAGGTGTTCAATTAATTTGGATGCGGCACGTGAGATTTGAGATATGAGTTGTAGTACGAAGTCAAAATTGACAATAACGTCCGCTGATCAATCTTATATCTCGAATCTCAAATCTCCTATCAGATGAGAAAGTTCCTGAAAGTTCTGTTGCCACCGTTGATAGGCTTTACAGTGCTTTTTATTGCGGTGAGGTATAGTTCGGAATATTACACGCTGAGAACTGATGAGATGGGCGAAGGGACGGTGAGAAGTTTTATGGCTTACTATCGTTTCTTCTGGCCGTTGTTATTTGTTGTCGGTCTGCTGACTCAATTCCTCATCATTGTCCCGGTTTGGTATAAAGTGAAGATCAAAGGCATTGGGGCGAAGCTGGCCGCTTTTTTCATTTTATGTTTTATTTGCCTATTATTCGCCTTTGGGATTAGTTATATTATATGGGAACAACGTTCGGGCTATTATCATTTACTGAAACTAATCATTTTCATGACGAGTATACAGATCGTTTACTGGGTAATGAATATCCTGGTGATGTCGTTATTAAATGTACGGCTGGACCAGGACGCAGAAAAAAAGGATATTGAACCAACAGAATGAATTACTACGAACTCCATTTTACTTTGATCGAACCCGAAAACTATCAGCAGGACCTGTTGATAAATGAATTGGCCGATATCGGTTTTGACACCTTCGAGGAAGCTGAATTCGGGTTTAAGGCTTATATTTCCGAAGCTGAATTTAATAAGGCATTGATGGACGAGAAGATAGCAGTTTTTCGTCCGCAATTCAGCTTTAGTTATGAGATCAACCTTATCCCGCAAAAGAATTGGAACGAGGTATGGGAAAGCAATTTTGAGCCGATACAGATAAGGGATAAAGTGTGGGTGCGTGCCACCTTTCATCAGCCTAAACCGGAGTTTCCATACGAAATCGTGATCGACCCAAAGATGGCCTTCGGTACTGGTCACCACGAAACCACCTCCATGATGATGGACATGATGCTGGACGCTGATTTCAAGGGTAAGAAAGTGTTGGACATGGGTTGCGGAACAGGTATTTTAGCTATCCTTGCTGAAAAGCTGGGTGCTTCGAGCCTGGCCGCGGTAGACAACGATATTGCTTGTTACGACAGCACGCTGGAAAATGCCCAATTGAACAATTGCGGGCACATCAGGGTATTCTGCGGCTCAAAGGAAGCTATTCCGATAGAACAGTTCGACATCATCCTTGCTAATATTAACCGGAACATCCTGATTGACCAGATGGACCGTTATGCATGGGTATTAAAGCCAGGCGGTGATATTTATTTCAGTGGCTTTTATGAAAGTCCCGATTTGGAGATCATTAAAGATGAAGCGTCCAAATATGGTTTAACGTATGTTAACCATCAACAGACCAAAGACTGGGTAGCTGCAAAATTCAGCAAATAGACCCCGACTTACTGCACATTTTTTCTTATCTTTCTTACTGAAACACAAGTTGCAATTTCTGGCGTTATAATATATGTTATAACTGACAATTGTAAACCGCACCGTCTGTAACGTTTTATATGAATTTACTTTTTGGATAAAATAGCCTGGAGTAAAGTCGACCTAAATGATGTTCTGATGAAAACTTATATTGTACCTGTTGATTTTTCGGCAACATCTGTACATGCCGCCGAATACGCCGCGCTGCTGAGCAGGCAAACCGATGTCAAGCTTATTTTATTGTTGCATTCCTATTATGTTTCGCTTTATCAAAGTGTTTTACCTACGCCTGATATGGTTATCATAACCGAGGAAGAAACAGAAGCGGAGGCAGAAGAAAGGCTTGGCCAATTAAAGCACCTGCGAAGCAAACTGCTCAAAACTGTCAGAGAGGGGGTCGAAATTGAAACCAAAGTCAGCAGGCAACCCCTTACCCGCTCAGTCCTTGAATCATTGGCCGACGATAACATACACATCGTAATTATAGGCAGCAACGGGTCAACCGACGAATGTGAGAGCCATGTAGGCCTGAATGCTATTAATATATCCAAACTAAGCCCTGCGCCTGTTATTGTGGTACCACCGGCTTGTTGTTATGAACCGGTGAAGCGGGTGGTAATGGCTTGTGATTTTCAAAAAATAACAGACAGGTTCCCGCTCGAAGGTTTGCAGCGGCTTTTACAAAGGCACGATGCCGAGCTGCTGGTGGTTAATATCGACCGGCAGGCAAAGCATAAAAATGCAGACCCGGAACAACTTGCCCAGGAATCGGTTTTGCATACGATGCTGAAAGATTATCATCCCAAATACTATTACAATGAGTCGGATGATGTTATCAATGGTATATTGGGGTTTGCTAAAAAGCATGGTGCTCAAATGGTTATTGCTTTGCCGCATAAATACAGCTTTTTCCAGTCGCTGCTTCATGATAGTGTATCCAAGGGTCTGACAGTGAGATCAGCGGTACCGGTGTTGCTGCTGAAATAGGAAAATTGCCATAAACACCGGGAATTTCCTTTTCTTTGTGGCAAGTTATTACCTGCATGAGAATACATTTTATAGCCATTGGCGGCAGTGCTATGCACAACCTGGCGATAGCGCTGCATAAGCGCGGACACGAGGTAAGCGGATCGGATGATGTGATGTTTGAACCCTCGGTATCGCGACTGGTGAAACATGGATTACTACCCGAAAAAATGGGATGGTACCCGGAAAAGATCAGCCCGGAAATTGATGAGATCATCCTTGGCATGCATGCAAGAGCCGACAACCCTGAATTATTAAAGGCGCAGGAATTAGGTATACGCATATATTCATATCCTGAATATATTTATGAATATTCAAAAAATAAGCTGCGTGTTGTCATAGGTGGAAGTCATGGTAAAACCACCATAACCTCGATGATATTGCATGTGCTGAAAAGCGCCGGAAAAGACTTTGACTACCTGGTGGGGGCACAGTTGGAAGGCTTTGATACCATGGTGAGACTATCGGACGAGGCGCCCGTTGTGGTGATAGAAGGTGACGAGTATTTGTCCTCGCCCATTGACAGGAGACCTAAATTTCACTTATACAAGGCCAATATCGGGGTTATAAGCGGTATTGCATGGGATCATATCAATGTATTCCCGACGTTTGATAATTATATTGATCAATTCAGGATATTTATTGATACGATACAGCCAGGCGGTAAACTGATTTATAGCAGAACGGACGAAACGGTAAATAAGATAGTGCAGGAAGCCACATCCGCAATAAGTAAAATTCCTTATGATTTACCGGCTTATAATATTAAATATGGCGTTACTAATATTATAGTTAATGGGAAAGAACACCCGCTGCAGGTGTTTGGCGACCATAACCTTTTGAACCTTGAAGCTGCCCGGCTGGTGTGCGAAAATTTAGGTATAAACGGTACGGAATTTTACAGTTACATAACTACTTTCAAAGGCGCGGCCCGCCGTCTGGAATTAGTTGGAAAAAATGAAAACGCGAACTTTTTTAAGGATTTTGCGCATGCTCCATCCAAATTGAAGGCAACTATTCATGCGGTAAAGATACAATTCCCTGATAGAAAGCTGGTTGCCTGCATTGAACTTCATACGTTTAGTAGTTTAAACCAGGATTTTTTGGATCAATACTCAGGCAGCATGGAAGAAGCAGACACGGCGATTGTTTTTATCGACAAAAAAACGTTTGAGCAAAAGAAAATGTTGCCTTATGGCGCGGAAACGGTCAAAAAAGCATTTTCGCGGGACGATCTCCTGTTCTTTAACACCCCCGGGGAGTTGTTAAACTACCTGGAAAATATTGATTTAAGCGGAAAAAACCTGCTGATGATGAGCTCCGGAAACTTCGGCGGAATCGATTTGGCCTCGCTTTCTGTAAAAATATTATAAAAATTGTAAATAATATTTTTGATATTGATATTTTTAGTAACTTTATTAACTACTGGGAAACCTTATCCAAATTAAACTAAATGAAAGCACTAGGAAAAAAAATCAGGTTACTTCGCCATCAAAAAGGATGGAGCCAGGAAGATGTCGCAAAAAAGCTCGATATCTCTATCCCAGCTTTTTCTAAGATCGAAACTGGAATTACAGATATTAATCTCTCGAGATTGGAACAAATAGCTGTTTTGTTCGACATGACTGTAGTTCAGTTGCTTACATTTAATGACTCGGAACAGGATCAGAAATTTGTGAACGAGTTGGAGTCGGTCAATAAGAAATTACTCGACCGGGAGTCTGAAGTGATCGACCTGCAAAAGAAGGTGATCGAGCTTTTTGAAGAGCTTAGGCACGCTAAGGTTACGGCCTGATAGTCAAATTTCAGCTCTTTTTGTCATTCAAAGATGTAGCGCATGGTGATGTGTTTTTTACCAAAGACACCGCCCATACTATGATGTAACGCGATCATTTTGTCGTTAAAATCCCCCACCCACGACAGCTCTAATTCATCATATTGCTTTAAAGGCAAGACATATTCTTTCACTTTGATAAATAAACCCGACTCAAGGCCGTGCTTTTGATAAGCTTGTTTTGTACCCATTACAATGGCCCGCATGCGTTTTACGCCCCGCCAGCGGTTATAAACAAATTTTAGTTTTCCAATAAGGTTTAACTTGCCGTTTATGCCTTTGATCATTTGGTTGGCGTCGGGCAGGATAACAACAAATGATGCAGGCTCCCCATTTACATAAGCAAACCATATCAGTTTTTCGTCCATCAGTGGCTTCATCTTCCGGAAACTTTCCATGATCGTAGCATGGGTTATCGGCACAAAATTTTCAAAATCGCGCCAACCGTCATTATATATTTCGATAAAATCGGACGCGAATTTTTCGATCTGGCCCGGTTCAAAATGTTTAAACTCGTACCCCGGTTTTTGGGCGACCCATTGTGCTATTTTGGTAAACCTTTCAGGGAAAGGTTTATGCGCGTCCACGTGGTTCGTTATCTGTTCGTACATGGTATGAAAACCATAGTCATCAAAAAACTTTTTGTAATAGGGTGGATTATAATTCATCCCGTATGACGGCGGGACGAAACCCTCGGCAAGCAACCCCCAGAAATTATCATTCTCGCCAAAATTTATCGGCCCGTCCATTGCCTTCATTCCGTTGCTTTTCAACCACTCTTTAGATGTGTCAAATAACAGGAAAGCAGCTTTTTCATCGTCGACCGACTCAAAAAAACCCATACCGCCGGTTGGCTGTTCATAGTTATAGGCTTTCTTGTCGTTGATAAAGGCAGCAACCCGACCGATTAGTTTCCCATTATCATCGGTTAATATCCAGCGCGTGCATTTGCCATGCTGATGAAAATTATTCCTTTGCGGGTCGAAAACAGCTTCAATGTCGTTGTCCAGCGGACATATCCAGTTTTTGTCATCTTTGTAAATGATACGGGCAACGTCAAGAAATGCTTTTCGGGTTTGTTTGTTGTTAACCTCGGTTATTTTCATAGAAATAGTCCTGCTGGATGAATAAAAAAAGCATCCGAAGGGATTGCGGATGCTTTAAGATCGGTTATAGTTATAAATATTATCAATATCAATAGTCGTCGTCATCATCGTAAGTATCAAAGTTTTCGTAGCGGCCCAGGTCGTCCAGGGGCATATCGAAATCTTCGTCATCATCATCGTCGATGATCTTTTTTTTCGCAGGCACATCCGCCGGTTTCTCATCTGGTCTCTTTACGCTGGCGCTCCTGGCACTTGAATCTTTCTTAACTGGTTTCTTCGGCGTTTCCATTGCGGTGAAATTTTCTACAGTCTAAATTAAATTGGGGTCAGTTATTAATGTAATGTTCGTTTAATGGCAGTTTTCTGCTATCCCAAAAATAATTAAAATCAATTTCAAAGAAAATACATTTAAAAATTATTCTGCCTGTTCGCCAATGGACGAGGAATTATCTGTAAAGTCCTTTATCTGTGGTAATTCGCTTAGGCTGTTTATCCCAAAATAATCCATAAACTGCTGGCTTGTGCTATACAGTATAGGCCGGCCGACGGTTTCCGACTTCCCTGCAATGGTTATAAGGTCTTTTTCGAGCAGCTTTTGAATAGAATATTCACTATTAACACCGCGTATCTGTTCTATCTCCAGTTTGGTTACCTGGTGCTTGTAAGCAATAATGGCCAGTGTTTCTAAAGCAGCAGGGCTCAGCTTCTTTTTTGAGCGTTGTAACTGCAATAAATTGATAACGGCATGGTAATCTTTTTTAGTAAGGAACTGGTAGCCGTTGGCAACATTAACCAGTTCGATGGCCAGGTTAGGGTCCTGGTATTTGGTTTTGATATTATCTAAATAAGCGATGATCTCCTCGCGGCTGAAATCGCGTTCGAAAACCGACTGCAGGCAGTAAATTATTTCTTCGGTCCGTATGCTTTGTTCCGATGAAAAAATGAGCGCTTCAATATATAACTCCGGGTTTTCCATTTAGCTTTTTTGGAGTTTTAAAGATGCGGAAAGATAAAGATATTGCCAAAAGATTAAGAAAATGACACCGGAAGATATTAACATTTGGGGAATTTTAGTGGGGAATATATTGTCTGAAAGGAAAAAAGTGGGAAAAAAAGCAACACCTTTCGGAAAAAATTTCCCCGCATAAGTGATATATGTATTAAAAGTTAAGTTTATTTACACTTATAACGGGGTTTTTAGGTAATGGCACAACATTTGGATATATATACATGACCCCCAAAAAGGGCTGTTTTTCATAGGTAGATGTAGAGGCCGGAAACTGCGAGAGTACCCGGCCTTTCTTTTTGCCCTAAATTTTAAGAAAATAATCTTTGCTTAATAGTTTATTACCTGCTCCTCTATCTGGGAAGGTACATCGCGCCATTCATATCTCTGGTTACGCAACTGCGGCTGAAAGCCGGCTTCGATAATGGAATTTTGTATGCCTTTCGCGGTAAAGCGGTGAGGCGCGCCCGCGGCGGAAACTACATTTTCCTCGATCATGATGGAACCAAAATCGTTAGCCCCGGCGTGAAGGCATATTTGTGCCACCTGCTTGCCCACGGTTAGCCACGAGGCCTGGATGTTTTTAATGTTGGGAAGCATGATACGGCTAAGCGCTATCATCCGAATATATTCATCGCCTGATACATTATTGGTTATGCCGCGCACTTTACGCAGCAGGGTGCCATCGTCCTGGAATGGCCAGGGGATAAAGGCAATAAAGCCATAGGCGCCATCCGGCTTTTCGGATTGCACTTCGCGTATCCACACCAGGTGCTCAAAGCGCTCCTCAATAGTTTCCACATGCCCAAACATCATGGTAGCCGAACTCGGCAGGTTTATCTGATGGGCCGCACGCATAACATCCAGCCATTCCCGGCCACCGCACTTACCTTTGGAAATAAGCCTGCGTACACGGTCGTTCAATATTTCGGCGCCTGCGCCAGGCAGCGAATCAAGACCGGCGGCTTTCAATTCGCGCAGCACATCGATATGGCTCATGCCTTCCAGCTTAGCAACGTGGGCTATCTCCGGCGGCCCAAGCGAGTGTAATTTGAGCGTTGGGTATAATTCCTTGAGTTGTTTGAACAGGTCGGCATAGAATTTTAAGCCAAGGTCGGGGTGATGGCCGCCTTGCAATAGCAACTGGTCGCCCCCATAGCGGAACGTTTCCTCTATCTTTTGCTTATAGGTTTCGATATCGGTGATATAACTATCCTCGTGACCGGGGCGACGAAAGAAATTGCAGAACTTGCAGTTGGCAATGCAAACGTTGGTGGTATTTACATTGCGGTCTATCTGCCAGGTAACTTTGCCATGCGGCACCTGTTTTTTGCGCAGTTCGTTTGCTACGAACATCAATTCGGCAGTAGGAGCGTGGTGGTAAAGGTGCACGCCTTCTTCAATTGACAGGAAATCAAATTGTAAAGCGCGCTGCAACAGATCGGCGGTATTCATAAAGGCAAAGATAAGGACTTGGCAGATTGATTGTATTTATATAGCTAAGTTTGACGATGTAATTATGAAGGTTCACGGTTTTTAGATTGGTTTGTCGCCTAAAACCGTTCAACATAAATACCTTTTGTTAGTTTTGGCAAAAAAACAATGCTATTTTTTTACTGCAGTTTAGCCATAAGCCTCATCACTATTACGCTTAATATTTACCTGGTTGTAAGTTTTAGAAAGATCAGGAGTGTAAATGAGCAACCCATTATGGCGGACCTGCCGCCCGTTGCCATTATTATCGCGGTGCGGAATGAGGAGGAGGACCTTGCCAAGGCGCTGCAAAGCGTTTGCCATATTAACTATAGCAATAGCCGTATCATTGTGGTAAACGACCGCTCGACCGACCGTACCGCGGACATACTGCAAGACTTTAAGGTTAGCTACCCGCAACTTACTATAACAACTGTTACGGCGTTGCCTGATGGCTGGCTCGGTAAAAATAATGCCCTTTACCAGGGATATTTAAGCAGCACCGAAGAATGGATGCTATTTACCGATGCTGATATTGTATTTCATACGGATGCTTTAAGCAAGGCGGTAAGCTATGCGGTAGCTAATAAATTGGATCACCTGGCTATTTTACCGAGGGTGGTGTCCCCGTCGCCTGTTTTAAACAGCGTGCTGGCCACCTTTACTATCCTGCTGATGATGCACCTGCAACCATGGGATGCCAAAAAGCCCGGGTCAAAGGCTTATATCGGCATTGGCGCTTTTAACCTGGTCAGGCGTGTGGCCTATGAAAAGGCAGGTACACATGCCCTGATCAAACTACGGCCCGATGATGACCTGCAATTGGGCTTCAAGATCAAATCGGCCGGATTAAGCCAGGACGCATTGATAGGCAATGAATATGTTAGCCTGGAATGGTATAAAAATCTTCGCCAGCTCGGCAATGGACTTTTGAAAAACTCTTTTTCCGTAGCCAATTATAATACTGGCAAAGCCATTGCGAATAGTGTACTGATATTGATATCTGTAGCTTTACCCATGCCGCTGATGTTTATTTTCGGCTCTGCAACTGTACGTTTAATGGCCGGCATTGTGCTTTTAACTCATATAGGTTACATGGCTGTTATTCCGCCCAATAAGTGGTGGTACGCTTTTATGATCCCATTCGCAGGTTTTTTTATGGCTTATACCACGTTAAGAGCCACCTATATCACGCTTAAACAGGGAGGCATCTACTGGCGTGAGAGTTTTTATTCGTTGGATATGCTGAAGGGAAAGCTGTAGCAATGCCCGTTTTATAAAACCACCTCGCCCTTATCCAATTTTAAAAGCTGTGTTACACTATCCGGTATCTCGTGCTGGTAATGCGTAACATAGATCATGGTGACATTACTCAATTGGCAGATGATGTCCACGATGCTTTTAAAATGCTGTTGCTGGTGTGCATCCAGTCCCTGGCAGGGCTCGTCAAAGATCAAAAGGGTTGGATTTTTTACCAGCGCCCGGGCAAGAAGGCATAGGCGTTGGGCACTGGCGGGAATGTTTTTGAGCAATTGCCTGGCGTACTGACCGATCTCCAATGCCTTCATCCATCGCAAGGCTATAGCAGATTTTTTAGCATCGCTTGCTCGGAAGAGGCCCATGGTATCATAAAAGCCGGATTCGATAACCTGCAGGCAGCTGTTATCGGTAGGGAAATACTGGTACAATTCAGGCGAAATAAAACCGGTTTTGCTTTTAATATCCCAAATGCTTTCACCGGTGCCGCGTTTACGGTCGAACAAGACAATATCATTGGCATAAGCCTGCGGATTGTCGGCGTTTATCAAACTCAACAGAGTTGATTTGCCCGCACCGTTGGGGCCGAGCAAAGCCCACCGTTCACCCTGGCGGATGTACCAGTTAACATTTTTTAGTACCTGCTTTTCGCCGTAGGTGATATTTATGTTATCCATCTTCACTATCCAGTCGAAAGCCGGGCTATTTGCACTCAGACTTAACAGGTCGGAAAGCTCCGTTCTGTTAATATGGTCTTCATCCGAACTACTGAAAGCTTTGGCATCAAATTGCGCTGCCTGCATTTGCATAAGTGTGCCATCTTTTAAAACAGCCACATGGGTGATAGCAGGTGGTATTTCGGCAGGGGAGGTTGCCATGATGACCGTAATGCCAGATCGGGTGATGTCGTCAATAATGGTATTAAATTCAGCCCGTGTTTGTACGTCAAGCCCGGCCAGCGGATTGTCCAGCATCAACACAACCGGGTTTTTGAGCAATGCTGCCGCTATCAGCAGGCGTTTGGTTTCTCCGTTCGATAGTTTGATCAGTTGTTTATCCTTTAAAGTTTCGAGGTGCAGCTTTTGCAATACAATCTTCAATGTCCAATATGAAGGTATATCAGCATAAGCTTTTATAGAGCCAAGATATTCTTCGACGGTCTGTGCATCCTCTGAATCGGATGAGTTATAGCGCTGCTGGTAATAGAAGTCGCCGGTATTGGATAAGTTGCGAAAATGATGGCGCGATTCGACCAGCGCGATAAGCTTGTGAAAAGTAAGATGCGCATCCGGATCGGGGTGTAGGGCCAGGAAATCCTCATGAAAATGATACCGCATGCTGCCGGCCGACAGATGGAACTTTCCGGCGATCAGACCGAGCAACGCGCTTTTACCCGAGCCGCTTTGCCCGATTAGCGCCCAGTTTTCACCTTTGTTTACCCGAAAGGTTATGCTGTCAAAAACAAAGTTATTACCCAGTTTTAGAGAAGCGTTATTTGCCGACAACAAAGGAACATCCATGCCGGCCGAAATTAAAAATTCTTTTCGGGTATTATTGCCGGTAAAAACTTTCCCTGAGGTTTTTTGTAGTTAAGCTTACAATAACCAATTAAATGAAAAGCATTAATTTAATATTAGTCGTGCTGGCTGTCACGGCATTGAGCGGATGCTCTGTGATAGGTGGTATTTTTAAGGCAGGATTTGCTGTGGGGATAGTGGCTGTAATTATCGTGATAGCCCTTATTATTTGGATCATCTCGATGTTTACCCGAAAATAAAAAAGCTCCCTGGCATAACCGGGGAGCTTTTTGTTCTGACTTGAAAGAAATTACTTCTTAGTAGAATCTTTCTTAGTGGAGTCAGGAGCCATTTTCATGGTGCTGTCTTTCTTAGTGCTGTCAGAAGAAGCCATCTTAGCTGAATCAGCCATTTTGGTTGAGTCAGCCATTTTAGTTGAATCAGCAGAAGAAGCTCCGCCATTACCTTTACAAGCAGCAGCTGAAACAGCGATAGCTAATGCTAAGAAACCGATTTTGAATGAATTTTTCATTTGAGTTTTTTAATAAGTGATTAATAGTTTTGCTTCTTAATACCGGAAAAAACAAAAGGTAACCCATCATTTTGAAAAAAATTAAGGATTACCTTCGTTTTAAGAAAAAAACTAAAAAATCAACAGATAAAACTAAAATGTTGAGTCTTTTCGGGGTAATTATTTTTTAGTTGAATCTTTTTTAGTTGAGTCTACGGCAACTGTAGTAGAATCTTTCTTAGTAGAATCAACAACAGTAGTTTTGGTTGAATCAACAGTAGTAGTTGAATCGGTAGTAGTAGCAGTAGATGAACCTTTGCAAGCGGCGAAAGATACAGTGATTGCCAAAGCAAGGGCAGCAAATTTGAATGAATTTTTCATGTTTGTTATATTTTGTTTTTTGCATTAATACCTCAAAAAACAAAAGGTAACCCATAAAAGTTAAAAATAATTATACATAATCTACCTTAGTTGTAGTTAATATGTTGTTTACAAAAAGGTAACCCGGCCGTGGTTACCTCGGGCGGTATCAGTTATTAATTTTTTGTTTTAACTGAATCCTTTTTTGCTGAATCGATGCCCGTTTTTTTGACGGTGTCAATTTTTTTCTGCGACGAATCGATGGGAGTTGCTGATTTTACAGTGTCCTTTGATGGCGGGTCGCATGCTACCAGTAAGCCGGCTGTTACCAAAGCCAGGGTACCGATCTTCAATAAATTTTTCATGGTTTTTTAATTAAGTTTTTCATTGATACTGCAAAATTTAAGAAGGTGACCCGTACGAAAAATAAATAAAAAAAGGTAACCCGATGGGGGTTACCTTAATGCTTTTCGCAGAATTAACATCACTGTTTTTAGTGCTGCGTGGTATCTTTTTTGGCCGAATCCATTTTCATTGTCGTATCTTTCTTTGTACTGTCGACAACGGTAGTGTGGGTTGAATCGGTTACTTTAGTGGTGTCGGTGGTGCTGGTTGAACTGGCGCCCTTGCATGCCGCAAAGGACAGTGCTATAATGGCGGCCAAACCTAATTTGCTTATGTGTTTCATTGTGGATTAATTAATAAATGTTGTAAAATTGAAATCTGAATCAAAGTAGGTAACCTCGTACTTTTGATTTTGTTTAATTTTTTTACAATGAGTGGGTTACAATTCGGGATAAATCGTATTAATAGTGAATAAAGAGTTAAAAACTTCGGCGCCTACAGACAGCGAAATTGTTTTTGGTATCCTCAATAACTCGGAAAGTGCTATTAAACGTTTATACGTGGCTTACTTTCCGATGGTACTGCAACTGATAATTAACAACAGCGGCACACCGGACGATGCCAAGGATATTTACCAGGAGGCGATCATAGTTCTTTATAATAAGATAAAAAAGGGCGACTTTGAGCTGAACAGCAAGCTGAAAACATTTTTGTACTCAGTTTGCAGGCGGCTGTGGCTGAAGAGGCTGAGCCAGATGAACCGTTACGGCGGCGATCTGCACGATTTTCAGGATCATTTGCCTGTGGAGGATGATGTGGAGGAGCAGGGCGAGCGGGACATACAGTTCGGCAAAATGCAGGGCGCACTGGGGATGCTGGGTGAACCCTGCAAAACCATTATCGAGGATTTTTATATCCACAACAGATCGATGCAGGAGATCTGTGAGAGTTTTGGCTATACTAATGCGGATAACGCCAAAACCCAGAAGTATAAATGCCTGCAAAGGCTGAAGAAATTATTTTTTCAGCAGAAATAGAAAGAAAAAGACATGAGAGACGAGCAACTTTTAGAAGCGGTAGAACGCTACCTTGCCGGGGAAATGAACCCCGACGAACGCCGCGCTTTTGAGCAGCTTCGTACAGAGAATGCGGAGGTTGACACCCGTGTTATAGAGCACCAGCAGTTTGTTGGTTTGCTTAAACAATACGGCGAACGTGTGGAGCTGGAGAAAAGGCTTAATGCTATCCATGACGAGATCGACGTTCATGCTTTGGTAGAAGAAGTTACCGAGCGTCCATCGTGGATCATCCAGTTGTGGCGCAATCATCACTCCAAGATATCGGTTGCTGCTTCCATCGCTATATTTGCGATACTGGCGACCTTGTTTGTGACGGGTAAGATGGATAATAAGTCAACCTATACTGAACTGAGTTTGACACTTCAAAATCAACGCAGGGATATAAGCAGGTTAGATCATAAATTGGATAACGCCCTGAAGCATGAACCCCGGGTACTGCCGCCAAATAAAAGCAGCGCGACCGGATTTGCATTGACATCAAACGGTTTAATTGCGACAGCCTACCACGTTATTTACCGCGCCGATTCGGTATATGTACAAAACGTTGCAGGGCGCGTGTTTAAAACTAAAGTGATCTATACCGACGCGAAACGCGATGTGGCGATACTGAAGATAAGCGACACCACATTTACAGGTTTGGGTACCATTCCTTATACTTTCAAAAGAACGGAAAGTGATCTGGCAGAAAGTGTTTATACCTATGGCTATCCGCAGGATTCACCGATGTATAACGATGGACGGGTAACTTCCTTAAACGGGATGAACGGAGACACTATAGATTACCAGGTCTCTGTTCCTATAAATGCGGGCAGCAGCGGCGCACCACTGCTTGACAGCAGGGGTAATATCGTCGGATTGGTTAAGGCGAAGGAAACTGGTTTAGAGGGAACTCATTTTGCGTTGAAATCAGACTATTTGCTGGAAGCTATTGACAACATCCCGACCGACTCATTGACAAGAAAGCCGGTTCTGAGTACAAAGAATACATTAACCAACTTAAGCAGGGTTCAGCAGGTGAAGAAACTGCAGAATTATGTGTTTATGGTTAAAGTATATTAATGTAAACCAAACCTGGCCGTATTATAAGGAATTGCCCTGCTTGCAGGGCTTTTTTGTTGGACACGATTGCGGGATATTATGGATTACCATGATCTGAGAGAGCTATCCCGCGCTTTAGTGAATTTACCGACGAAAGAAGCCTACTGACCGAAGAGTTGTAGGGCACAGGTTGCCATGTTACTAATTTGGTAGCATGATGACAACGATATCCATAATATTACTATTACTGACCATTACATTGAGCCTGGGAGGCGGGCTGTACGAAATATTGGTGATCTATCCCAATTGGAAACACAATGTGCACCCGCGCACTTTGCGGGATAAATTGGAATCATCGGGGCAAAACAATGCCGCTAAACGATTTTGGCCTTTGGTATCCCCGGCGCAGGCCTTATTGGCAATGCTCAATATTATAATGGCGTGCTGGCATCATGGCGCGGGTCAGGGTTATTGGCTGGCCGCGGCTATTGTGATATTTGTTACCAGGGTTATTACCTTCAGTTATTTTATCCCGGTTATGGTGCGAAAAATTATGCAGCCGGAGAAATTTGATGCGGTCACCTTGCAGGCTATTGTGAAGCAATGGACCGATCTGAGCCCGTTGCGGTTAGTGCCTGAGTTTGTTGCTTGGGGATTGCTGATAGTTGCTTTGATGAAACTTTAAGGGCCTTTGCGCACATGCTTTCCGTCTATAAACTCAGGAAAGGCTCATTTCAGCATGCCACTTTTTGCTATTAAATGGGATAATGTAGCTTACCAAGATCAAAATCAGATGGTCGGGTAGGGGTGAATAAGATAATAGTCCTTCCTATCGATTTTTCATCAAACAAAGATTCACCTAAAGCTTTTACTTCTGCATCGTTTAATCCATCGAGTTTTCCCTGCCAATCCCAACAATGTTTAGTCTCAAAATCAACGAAAAAACTTCCCAAATAATATTTCTCAAAATCCTGCCCGTAATTGATGATGTATTTATCTGAATTTAAATATTCAGGAAACTCTTGCTTGAGATTTTTCTTATAGTCGTTATCATCAAGTTCACTATAAAAGTATACTTTATGCAAAGTAAAGGTTCCAGATTTAAAATCAGGGTGTGTTTTTGATTGGAGTAAAAACGGACTGATAAATATTTCGCGTTCGCCCCGCTCCGTTTTTATTTTGATGGTAGTTGTATTAAGCATAGGGTTCTGATAAATTTACCTATCCACTTCCCCCAGCACAAAATCTATCGACCCGATAATGGCTATCAAATCGGCGATCATGACGCCTTTGGCTATGGCAGGCAGGACGGAAAGATTACAGAAGCTTGGTCCGCGTGATTTTACACGGAAGGGTATTTCGGATCGTCCGGCAGGGTCGGGGATAAAATAAAAGCCAAGTTCGCCTTTGGCGCCCTCGCCGCGAACGTAATAATCGTTGGGTTTTGGGGTTATTTTACGCGGCATTTTAGCACGCGGATCAAAATCAGGTGTGCGTTTCAGTTCTTTTTGAAGGCGGTCGAGGCACTGCTCAACTATACACAGTGATTGCTCAATCTCATCAACACGTACTTTGTAACGGTCCCAGCAATCGCCTACAGTGCCCATTTCGCCTTTGCCGATAGGTACTTCGAAATCCAGCTCAGGATAGACGGAATAACCGTCAATACGGCGGAGATCCCATTTCAAACCAGAGCCACGCAGCATAGGGCCCGAGCAGCCATAGTTGATGGCTACATCCATTGGTAAAACCCCAACGTTGGCTGTACGACTGATAAATATCTGGTTATCGGTGAGCAAGCCGTTCAGCTCAGCCATTTTGGGTTTGAAATATTCTACAAATTCGCGGCAGCGTTCCTCGAAACCCACCGGCAGATCATAAAATAAACCGCCCACCCATATATAATTATACAGCATGCGCGATCCGGAGGCCCATTCCAGCATACCCATGATATGTTCGCGGTCGCGGAAACACCACAGGAAAGGGGTAAAGGCGCCGATGTCGATGCCATAAGTGCCGATAGCGATCAAATGCGAAGCAATACGGTTCAGCTCACAAACGAGTACCCGTATATACTCAATACGTTTTGGAATGTCTTTATCAATGCCCATCATCCGCTCAACACCCATCGTCCATATATGACTGTTATTCATGGACGCCAGGTAATCCATGCGGTCGGTAAAGGGGATGGTTTGCTGATAGGTAAGCGACTCGGCGTGTTTTTCGAAACAGCGGTGCAGGTAGCCGATATGGGGTATCACCTCCTTCACGATCTCGCCGTCGGTTATCAGTTCCAGCCGCAAAACCCCGTGCGTAGACGGGTGCTGCGGGCCCATGTTGAGCACCATCTCCTCGGTAGAGGCGTCGGCGATCTTTTGCTGATAGCGCTGAAGGGCTTCTTCGTATTTCGAATTCGTGATATTCAATTTAACTAAATATGAGTACCTTATTTAAGTTGGGTGTCATGTTGAGGCTCTCGAAACATGCGGGTAAAGGCCTTACGCTCACCCTTCGAGAGTCTCAGGGTGACACCGCGCTTATCTTCGAAATCAATCAATTTTAATTTCTTTATAATACTTATCTACCGTGGTATAATCTTTTCGTAACGGATAACCTTCCCAGTCATCCGGCAATAAAAGCTTTCGCAGATCAGGGTGGCCTTCAAAAAATATCCCTTCCATTTCAAAAGCCTCACGTTCATGCCAGTCGGCGGTGCGGTAAACGTGGCTAACAGATGGGAATGAAGGTAAATTATCCGGGTCGCGATCGTTCTCCCTGCTTACCTTTAATGTCAGTTGTGTTTGGTAGGGAATTGATGCCAGGTGATATACCACACCAAAACGACCAGCTTCCACGCCGTAATCAACCCCGCTGAGACACGACAGGAAATCAAAATAAGTTTTCGGATTATCGCGAAGCTCCAGGCAAACATCGGCAATACGGGCAGCATCAATCAGCAAAGCTGGCTGTAACCCGCCGGTTTC
Source organism: Mucilaginibacter sp. (assembly GCF_035492695.1). Classification (GTDB taxonomy): domain Bacteria; phylum Bacteroidota; class Bacteroidia; order Sphingobacteriales; family Sphingobacteriaceae; genus Mucilaginibacter. The sequence continues at coordinate 191,942 of NZ_DATJJC010000015.1, forward strand.
TTCACCAACGATGACACCATCGCCAAATTTGGTTGTCAATATTGCTTTGATCTCATCCAGACTCATGGCGCCAGGCGAACTTTTTTCCAGGTTTTGTTATCGATCTTTTTATAAACAATCCTGTCGTGCAGACGGCTTCGCCTTCCCTGCCAGAACTCGATCAGGCGCGGTTTAAGGATATAGCCGCCCCAATGTGAGGGTTTGGGTACGTCTTTATCCGCGTATTGTGTTTCGGCATTTTTCAATTTTTCTTCAAGTACCTCGCGCCCTTCTATTTCCTGGCTTTGAGGTGAGACAACTGCCCCTAACTGGCTGGCACGGGGGCGGGTCATAAAATATTTTTCAGACGTTGCCCTGTCCAGCTTTTCAATAGTGCCTTCGATGCGAACTTGTCTTTCCAGCGAATCCCAAAAAAACACAACGGCGCCCAGCGGGTTTTTGGCCAATTCTTTTCCTTTCCGGCTCAAATAGTTGGTATAAAAGGAAAAGCCTTCCCTGTCAAAACCTTTCATCAGCACAATACGGGCAGAAGGGCGTCCGTCATGCGTGGCGGTTGCCAGGGTCATGGCGGTAGGTTCGCTTTGCTCCGATTTCAGCGCCTCATTAAACCATTTGTCAAATTGCTTTATGGGGTCGGCGGCGGTATCTTTTTCGGAAAGGGAAGATGCGGCGTAGTCGCTGCGTATATTTTGTATATCCTGCTGGTTCATTTGTGCAAACTTACAAATTAAATACGCCGTATATTAATGAGGTATTTCATATTTTGATAATATGAACATATTTTTACCTTAGCCGTTATAAAGAAATAAAATTATACGAATGCTTAGTCTTATTGCACCCGATGCCGGCAGGCTGCTGATCTCTGAACCGTTTATGCTCGACCCGAACTTTAAAAGATCGGTGCTGCTGCTTACTGAATATGGCGATGAAGGCGCCATGGGCTTTGTTTTGAACCACGAAAGCGAGTTTTTGCTGGGCGACCTGCTGCCTGATATTCAATATTCTGAGTTTCCGGTGTATGTAGGCGGACCGGTTGGGAACGATACCCTGCACTTTATACACTGCGTCCCCGACAAAATTGAGGGTGGGATAGAACTGGCCGATGGCATTTACTGGGGCGGTGATTTTGAAGCGGTGAAGGAACTGGTTTCTAATTATGGATTGACGGCAGGCGAAATCAGGTTTTTTATGGGCTATTCCGGCTGGGTAGCAGGACAATTGGATGCCGAGATTGGCAGCGATGCCTGGATAGTAACCGATAAATACACCCCGGAGATATTATTTACCCATGAAGAGCAGACCCTGTGGAAGGATGTTGTGAAGAGCCTGGGGCAGCGCTACGCGCATATTGCCAATTTCCCGGAGAACCCGGAATTGAATTAATTTTTAGTCCGAAAGTCCGCATAAGTCCGGAAGTCCGAAAGAGGATGTTTGTGGATTGTGAGCTTAAACCAATTACCACTTAAACACTTTCGGACTTATGCGGACTTTCCGACTTTCGGACTAACATCTAAATCTCCGCTTTAAAGGTTTTTCCAAGGTGTTCGCCCAAAGCATAGTAGTGGCGAAAATTGTAGATGAGGGGTGACCATTTTTCGGGGTTAATATGCTCGGTTCCCGTAATGATATCCTCATGTGCCCTTACATTGATCACTTCCACCGTCATGGCTGCTGTACCCGGATTGCCTTCTTCATCATATTCCAAAATAGTATAATTATCCAGCACAGCCTCTAACTGCAGCGGGCAACCCGCTATGGCCGGCGGACGAACGGTTTGTGCATCCATTTTTGTGAACCCGCCTGCCGAAAATTTGTCCTTTTCGTAGCTGTATAAAGCTTTTTTACTATCCGGAACAGGATATGCGCCGGTTAGCCTGGCTATTCTTTCGATGTTTTCATGAAGATATGCCGAAGGCATATTAACCACGCATTCCTTTTGATTTACCAGGTTGCTGAAAGTTTTGCCGTTGCAGCCGAGACCAAGCACCAGCTTATAACCTAATGCCCAAACCGATGACATGGGGCCGATATTGGCGTTGCCGGATTCATCTATAGTAGTAATTAACGCTACGGGTGTTCCAAAGTATAGTATTTTGGGCCTGATGGTCCTGTAGGTATTATTATCCGTTGCAGTAAGCATTAAAATCGAGATCTATTATATTTTTTAAAGCGGCCTGGCCTGTGTCGGTAACACGGAGTACCCGTTTTTCGTCGTTGCGAACCACCCATTTTTGTTCCATCATAGCCTGGCATAAAGCTGCGCCGATTGCGCCGGCCAGGTGGGGTTTTTTCTCCGTCCAGTCGAGGCAGGCATAAATGTATTTGCGCCGTGCAGAATTGGCCGGCGGCAGATCGACCCCTAAAGCCTGAAAAGTTTTTTCGGCATTGATACCCAGGGACACTTCTTCAGAAAAGTAGGTTGGGCTGGTGTCGGGCGCGTTATACATAATCGCTTCGCGATCTTTCAGTGCGTTAAATACCGACACGCCCAGTTTCCCGGCAACATGGTCGTAACAGGTACGTGCTATCGCTATGTTTTTAATAACGGGCCGGTGCGCGGGCACCTTTTGCATGTTCTGTAGCAGCTCAATCAACTGAGCGACATCGGCCCCGGCTATTTCATAATCATTCCGGCGACCATTGTTTATTTTTCTGATAAGCCCGGCGCGCACAAGTACCGCCAGGTGATTGGAAAGATTGCTTTGCGAAATTTCCAGGTGCTGCTGGATCCCGGCATAGGAGGCACGCCCCCTGATGAGGTAGATCATCACCGACAGCCGTACCGGGTCGGCAATGGCTGAAGTGATGGTGTATATGTTCAGATCGTTCATACCTCGGCAAAGGTAAGACGTTGTGAGGATGGTTATATCAGTGGATGATGAACGGTTGTTGTAGGATAGTCCGAAAGTCCGCATAAGTCCGGAAGTCCGAAAGAAGTTTTTTGTAAAAAGGAAATTTAAATCCGTTTCTATTTAAATACTTTCGGACTTATGCGGACTTTCCGACTTTCGGACTAACTCTCCATCTCCCTTGCCGATTCTTCGACCTTTTGTTTCAGTTGATCTTTGTAAGCAATAAGATTTGCTATAATGCTTTCATCGCCTGTGGAAACGATCTGGGCGGCTAAAATTCCGGCATTTTTAGCGGCGTTAAGTGCCACTGTTGCTACGGGTATACCGTTCGGCATTTGGAGGATGGACAGGATAGAGTCCCAGCCATCGATGGAGTTACTGGACTTTACGGGTACGCCGATAACCGGTAAATAGGTAAGCGAGGCTACCATGCCGGGCAGATGTGCCGCACCGCCTGCACCTGCGATGATCACCTTCAGGCCACGGTCGGCAGCCGATTTGGCATAGCTGAACATACGTTCGGGAGTGCGGTGAGCGGATACGACGGTGATCTCGTACGATACACCTAATTCTTTTAAAACATCAGCGGCGTCCTGCATTACGTTCAGGTCTGACTTGCTGCCCATGATGATACCGACTTTGGGTTGGTTATTTTGGTTCATAGTTTATAGTTGATGGTTCATGATTTCTGTGAACCTAAGCTATCACTTTTAACGTCTTTTGCACAAATCTCGCCTTTTCTATCGCTTTCTCCCGATCGGCATCCACAATGGTTACGTGGCCCATTTTGCGGAAAGGTTTGGTAAGCGCCTTGCCGTATAAATGTATGTAAACACCCGCACATTCCAGTACCTTTTCAATGCCCTGGTAAACAGCGGGGCCCTCGTATCCGGCCTCGCCGAGAACATTGATCATGATGGCGTTGTTAAGGCAGGAGGTATCGCCAAGTGGTTGGTTGAATATCGCCCGTAAATGCTGTTCGAATTGAGAAACCACGTTACCCTCAATGGTTTGATGGCCGCTATTATGTGGGCGCGGGGCCAGTTCGTTCACCAAAATACGGCCTTGTTTATCAAGGAACATCTCGACTGCAAGCAAACCCACGATATTGAGACTTTCGGCTACTTTTTTGGCGATGCGTTCGGCTTCTTCGTGTATCTCAAAAGGAAAGGTAGAAGGGGATATTAAAAACTCCACCAGGTTGGCCTGCGGGTTAAACTCCATCTCGACCATCGGGAAAGCTTTGGTTTCGCCATCGGCATTGCGGGCAACGATGACTGCCAGCTCTTTTTCAAAATCTACCCAACGCTCTATCAGGCTTGGTTCGGTAAAGGCTTTGGCCAAATAAGATTCGTCGATCACCTTATAAACGCCCTTGCCATCATATCCGTCGCGGCGCAATTTTTGGATATAAGGGAAGGGGATATGGCTGCTTCTTAATTGTTCCGGCGATGATATCACCTGGAACTCGGCCGTAGGGATGCTGTTTTCCTTGAAAAACTGTTTTTGCAAGCCTTTATCCTGTATCAGGCGGATGATACGCGGCTGCGGGTAAACCAGCACACCTTCTTTTTCCAATTGCTCCAGCGCATCAACATTCACCTTTTCTATTTCAATGGTGAGCATGTCCACCTTCTTACCGAATTTATAGACGGTCTCATAATCGCCCAAAGAACCGACCACGAATTCGTCACACAGCTTACGGCAAGGCGCCTCGCGATCAGGGTCGAGCACTTTAACCGTTACATTATAATTGATCGCCTGCTGGATAAGCATGCGGCCGAGCTGTCCGCCGCCTAAAATTCCGAGTTTGAGGTCTCCGTAAAACGCTTTCATTCTGAGCAGGCAAATTTAACGGAAAAGTTTGGAAGATCAGTGATCGGTTATGTTTCGGAATATACTATTGGGCAGCAGCAGGTATTGCGTTACACATCGAGTGTCTTTCGCAGCAAAAGTTTCCGGTAATACCTTTCGGCTGTTACAGCAACAGGAATACCAATGGCGATGATCAATGCGAGTATGCCTTCGATGAGCGGTAGGGGTTTAATGCCGCCGGTACGTTTAGGGATATTAGTTAAAGGCAATACCGCCAGGTTCATCACCGCCCATATTACCAGGCCAAAAACCACAGCGACCATGAATTTGTTCCTGATCACTTTTATAAAAGCAGGATATAATAAAAAAAGCAGGATACTGAACACCGAGGCTATGCAATAATGGAATAATAATCCCCAGAAAACCATTACAGCACCACCTGAAAAAGCGGCCTTGCCAAACAAACCACTGGCAATAAATTTAAATATTACAGCAGGCGATACCTTATAACTTATCAATAAAGCTGCGATGGCGTCCAGTGTGCCTGTTACGAGGCATAGGCGCACCAATGTTTTTATTTTATTGTCGGTATTCATTTGCTTCCTCCAGGTTTATAGTTAAACGTAGCCATTTTTTATGAAAAATGGAAAAATAAACGCATGGTAATCAATTAGTTGTATATTATTATAGAACTATGTATTGCATAATACCATGTTAAATACTTATCTTAGCGTAAAATCAAAATTATCAAATTATCGACATGAAAAAATTAATTCTCTCCTTATTGGTGTTTGCAGCAGGCAGCACCATAGCCACCGCACAATGCGACAAAAAAGTCACGTTTACCTCATCAAAAACTGAACACCTGGACGATAAAGGGACTTTACAGGACAGCCAGGATGAAAAAACCACAGTTGAATTTAGTAAATCAGCTATCACCGTTTTTACAGCGAACGATAATGACGGCCAGAAGATGACCGGAGACGTCAAATCCTACACGTGCGATTGGTCGGTTCCTTTCAAAACCGGCAAAACGACGCTGAACGTTACGCTAAAAAGAGACAATGGTGATACCCGCGATTTCACCGTGACAATAGAAGGCAAAGACGGTAAGATCACCCTTTTGGCAGTAAGCCCTGACGAACCCGGCCGGCAGATCCAATTGCCGGGCGATAAATTTGAGGAAAGTAAATAACCTGCTCAATAATTAATTTAGTCATTATATTTTAAAGGCACCTGCTTTGCGCGGTGCCTTTTGTTTTTACCCGATATAAACACTGTAACATATAATTTACAATTATAAAGAGGGTGTTTTAAACTAAAACTTTTTTATTTTTCGCAAACTATTCATCATCGCCGCTGTTTTTGATAATTGTGGCCGATATTTTATAATATTTAAGAATAAAAAGCCGTTTAAATATTTTTTTACCCAAATTACCATTGAATTATATGAAAAAACCAGTTTTAATTATTACCGCTTTACTAACCTTCTGCTTATTTGTAAAAACATCGTTCGCGCAAACGACGACACCACCGGCAACCGTTGTTGATGCTGCTCAGTCGTCGGAACGGGGTGGGGTAGCTGCTTTCCTGATCAAGGTTGCAAATTTGCAGGACGCTTTGGGCGCTGCCGGTCCATTTACAGTTTTTGCCCCTACGAATGATGCTTTCGCAAAGCTATCAACAGCCAAATTGGACAGCTTAGTAAGCGATCCTGCTAAACTGGCTACCTTGCTAAAAGCACATACCGTTGTGGGGAAGTTTGCAAAAGACGATATTGTTAAGGCGCTGAATGCTTCGAAAGACCGTAAGGTAGAATTCAAAACACTTGACGGCGGAACACTAACACTTTCCTACACCGGAAAATTAATACTTACCGATGATAAAGGAAACAAGGCTGATGTGTTATTATATAACCTGCAGGCCGGCAATGGCGTGGTACATGGATTAAGCGACGTACTGCTGAAGTAGACAAAAGACTTTTAGTATAAATGAACGAAACGACCTGGTACTATTAGTGCCGGGTCGTTTTGTTTTAATAGCCCTAAAGCAAACTTTTGGAAATACCTCGTGCTGCTTACTTGCTTGCCTGGTGTACCAGGATGGTTATTACAAAAATGCAAAGAGGCTTTGCCGGTAACGAAATAAAAATTGTGCATTCGCAGGTGCCTTTTGGGCTGTAAAATACCGCCCAGGACTATCCGCTTAGTGTGGAAAGTACAATTGATGTTAATAGGTTGTTAACACAGAAACGCTATGAATATTGAATGTTGAAAAAACGAGGCTTTTTTACAACCAATGGTTGTTAGATATAAATAACTGATAATTAATACGATATAATGAATTTAAGCGTTTTACAATTGACGCTTGAAATTTGTTTTAACAAAAAAGAAATATTTATACACATCTCTTGATTATTAATGGCTGTTTTTCATACATTTAGATGTTAATGACCGACCCCCAAAATACTATTGCTATAACCGGATTGATACAGGAAAGGGTAATCAAAAGGATCGTGTTTGCCCCCAGGGGCTTAACTATTGAGCAACCTTTTGGTATCAGGCAAAGCAAGTTTATAGCGTGCGACAGTATAGCGGCGTTCAGGTTTGGTGTGCGCGAATTACGGGGGTATAAGTTCAGTTTCGGCCGTCAGTATTTTATCGAGATCAAAAATTTCAACTGCGAAATTTACCGTATCAAACTCAACAGTGTATTCGGCATCAAACGTAAAGAGTATTACCGCACATGGGCCGAACTTCTGCAAAACACCTGGGACTTTTACCTGGACAACCAGCTTAATTACTATACCGAATTATATAATATCCAGCAGTTGTTCGAGCTGTCGGGTGTGACATTTCATGCGGATGGCATAAGCTGGGACAAAAATAATCACCTGCCCTGGGACAAGATCGCTATAAAAAGCTATCAGAATTATTTCATGATACACCACACCGACAATGCGCGTCAATACAAATGCTGCGTTTTCTCCATCGACTGGAACGCCGTTGTGCTGCAATCGCTGCTGAAGGAAATTGTGAGGGAGCATTCCAGAAGCAGAAGGACAATGCGCAGGGGGCTGTAAAGCTGGTCCGTAGGTCACTCACCAAGACTTTCCATTTTAATTATTTTCGCCGTGGACTCACCCCTACGTCGCTGCGCTTGTCGACCCTCTCTATTGCAAGCAATAAAGAGGGTTGTTCCAAAACCTCCAAAATCCATTTTTATGCACGGCATAGGACGGTGATTAAAAGTTATTGTTCATGCCCTGTGGATTCACGCCGATCCCTCTCGATTTCACGCATAAAGCGGTTATAACTATTTTAAATACTTACCCAAATAAAAAAATACTCTTTTCCTGATACTTTCCGCATCAAACATTTCGCCGTAATGCGGTGCGCCGGGTACGATGATCAGTTCATTTTTTACGCCGAATGAAGTAAGCGCTGCACTTAAAGATTTTGCCTGTTCGGGGTTTACCGACTGATCTTTTTCGCCTTGTACGATCAGGAACGGCGGGTCGTCTTTATCGATATAAATAATAGGGCTTGCTTTTTTAGCCAGGTCCATTTTTTGGCTTACCGGGCCGCCTAATAATAACGCGACCGGGTTATTAAGGTCCTCGTTGTTGCTCCCGGTAAGGGTAACCAGGTTTGAAGGGCCATAAAAATCGAGCACGAGCTTGATCTTAAAATGCGGCTTTTTTCCATCAGCATAAAAATCTTTTATATCGTTATTGGCTGAAAGGGCAAGTAAGTTAGCGAGGTGACCGCCCGCAGAAAAACCGATCACAGCGAAGCGTTTACGGTCGAGCAGGAACTGTTCGGCATGCTGGTACAAGTACTCGATGGCCTGGTTGCAGTCCTTCACCTGTGCCGGGAAAATGGCCTGCGTGCTCCAGCGGTAATCGATAGAGGCAACGGCGTAACCGCTGTCGATAAATCCCTTGAGCGTTTGCGTCATATAGCCCATATCGGCATATTTATCGTTCGACATCCAGGCGCCGCCGTGTATCCATATCACCACGGGGTATTTATCCTTATGCTGCGGCGGCAGGTAAATATCCAGCAAGTGTTTGTGCAGGGTATCGCCGGCATAAGGGAGGTCATCGTAAAGCAGGGTGCCTTTCGGGAAAATACTCATTACCCGGTTGGTGGCCTGGGCGAATACGGAAAGGGTAGCTATTGAAAGTAAAAGGCTTAGGGCGATCTTTTTCATGAGGACGGTGATTAGTTTGTTATAACGGCACCGTCAAATTTAAGTGTTTAGGTTGATAAAAGTGGTGACAGTGGTTTGTCAGTAGAAAAGGTGAAAGGTAAAAGGCGAAAGGTTATAGTTGGGAGTGGGATATTCTCGTTTTTTGAGTGATCTCCCAATGCCTGATGACCATTGCCCAATCCCCAAAAAACGTGTTCACGAAAATGTTAAAAATGGGGCACTTTTTGGTGTCTGTTATTTTTGGGTAGCTTGATAATCAGGGCTTTCAGATGACGCTGTGTTTGGCAAGCGGCGGCGGCGTGAACACTTAGTGTACCGGGAAAATCAGCCTTTGATGAGCTGTTCGGTTTCGATCTTTTTCTGCAGTTCCAGTATGGCACCAATAAGTGCCTCGGGACGTGGCGGGCAACCCTGTACATACACATCCACCGGTATCACCCGGTCGACCCCCTTAACCACATGATAACCGTGCTGCCAGTACGGGCCACCGCAATTGGAGCAGGAACCCATGGAAATGACATATTTAGGCTCGGGCATTTGCTCGTACAGGCGTTTGATGCGTTCGGCCATTTTGAAAGTGACCGTGCCTGCTATGATGATCACATCTGCCTGCCGTGCCGACGGGCGGGGAAACACGCCGAAGCGGTCCATGTCGTAGGTAGAGGCAAAGGAACCCATCATCTCGATTGCGCAGCAGGCAATGCCAAAACTCAGCGGCCATAGCGATGACAACCTTGCCCAGTTAAGCAGGTCGTTCATTTTGGTGACCACCACACCGCCGCTTTCGTTCATGCTCTCAGGATTCATTGTCCGGCTTTTTGAATGTTGGTTTGAACATGGGTTTTCTTATTGGAGCGGCAGTGGCAGCAGCCGGAGTTGCAGTCTGTTGTGTGGCAACCGGTTCCAGGCTGAAGTCCTTAACCTTGTAGGCACCTTGCTGCTTGTTCAATTGTTGATACAGGGAAACAGGGACCTGCGTATCCGTGGTTGGTATAGCTGGTTTTGGCTTGATCCAGTCGAGGTCGCCCTTTACCCAAACATATATAAGTCCAAGTATCAGTATGCCGAGGAACACGAACATTTCAATGAGAGAAAGCCAGCCCCAGCGGTTATCGATACTCATGATGGTTTTATCGCCAAACACCGTAGCCCAGGGAAGTATAAACACCATTTCGACATCAAACAGCAAGAATATCAATGCTATAACATAGAAGCGGGAGTTGAATGGCAGCCAGGCATTCCCTGTGGGCTCTTCGCCGCATTCGTACGAAGTAAGCTTTTCGGCATTTGGATTATTGGGAGATAACCGCCGCGAAACAAAGAATGCAAATGCCACGGCCAAAATTCCGGTAATTAAAAAGATAAGTATCTTTCCAAATTCAGATATTTGCGAAACCGCCTCCATGAGCACAAATTTAACAAAACAAACCCATTTTGATGCAATAATAATAGGCGCCGGCGCTTGCGGACTTATGTGCGCCGTACAGGCAGGCTATTTGGCCAAGCGTGTGCTGGTGCTGGAAAAGAACGAACAGCCCGGAGCCAAAATATTGATAAGCGGGGGAGGGCGATGTAACTATACCAACCTTTATGCCTCGGCGCAGCAGTTCATATCGCAGAACGAACATTTCTGTAAATCGGCCTTTGCACAATGGTCGGTGGAGGACACCATTAGTTTTTTTGAAACTTATGGTATTACCGGGCAGGAGAAAACGTTGGGGCAGCTTTTCCCGGTAAGCAATAAGGCAAAGGACGTGGTACAGGTATTCACCAATTTATGCGCCGACCTGGGGCAGGAAATATGGTGCGATACCGAAGTTACGGATGTTACCAAGGTTGGAGTGGGGTTTGAAGTTTCAATTATCAGAAACGGAAGAAAAAGCAGCCTGCTGGCCGAAAAAGTTGTTATAGCTGCCGGGGGGCTGCCGATTCCTAAAATGGGGGCGACTGACCTCGGCTTGCGGATAGCACGGAAATTCGGACTGAAAATAACGGACACCGCGCCGGCATTGGTGCCGCTGACTATAACCGGTAAAGATCAGCCCTGGTACGAACAATTATCCGGTAACAGCATTTTTTGCCGGGTGTGGAATGATAAGATAAGTTTTGAAGAGAATATATTGTTTACCCATTGGGGATTGAGCGGCCCCGCTATTTTGCAGATTTCGTCGTATTGGAAGCCGGGCGAGTTTATTTATATCGACCTGCTGCCGCATCAAAATATTATCGACCTGATACAGCAAGAACGCGAAGTGAATGGAAAAAAGATGCTGCTGAATTACTTGTCCGGATTGTTCACCCGCAAATTTGCTGAAGCACTGAGTGACCGGCTGCCTGCCGATAAAAACCTGGCGTCGCTAAACAAAGTTGAACTGGAGAATATCGCTGCCCTGATCCACGAGTTTAAAGTAAAGCCGGCAGGGGATAAGGGTTATGACAAAGCTGAAGTAATGCGGGGCGGGGTGTCAACGGATGAACTTTCATCGAAAACACTGGAAGCGAAAAAGATACCGGGCCTGTTTTTTGGCGGCGAATGCGTGGATGTTACGGGCTGGCTGGGCGGGTACAACTTTCAATGGGCCTGGGCAAGCGGGTTTGTGATAGCGCAGAATATTTGAGCGTAAAGAAAGTCCAAAGCTCAGTTCGGAGTGCTTTCGGCTTTCTGCTTTTGGCTTTCAGCTTCTTTTACTTGTTTAAAATAAGCGATCAGCTTTTGGATATTCCCCAGGCCAAACTGGTGGGCGCGTATCTTGTCGACAACTTCCTGTTCATCGCCCATGATGTCGCTCATCACGTCTTCGAAGTTCATGGGTGTAAGCTGGTCCATTTCAGCAGTATTGGTACCATAGTAATAAGTTGCCTGGATCGGCCCCCGCCTGCCGCGACCGCCGCCAACGTCAATTGAAACTCCGCCATAACCTCCCCCGTAAGGGCCGGTACCAAAACCCACACCTCCCGTTGGGCGCACACCTATACCCTTTCCTCCGCCTGAAACTGCGCCTACGTCGGCCATGTACAATTTAGTTTCTTCGTCCAGTTCAACTTTAACAAAATCAAGTTCTTTTTTGGTCCAGTTGGAGTTATGCGGTGCATGGGCTACCACAAAGCTATCCTGCCCAACCATATACGACTTCAGGTCGCTGGCACTAAGTTTATAAGGATTAGCTTTACTGTCGTCTTTGAATTCGATAAATCCTTCGTCCTTGATAGGGCCTTTGCCGCCAGGATTATCATGAATAAGGCCGCTCACCTTATTGCCTTTAAGGTCGGTAAAGGAACCTTTTTGCCATTTCTGTGATTTTGCTGATACAGCCACCAGCATGAAAAATAAAATGATTAAAATTGGGCGCATATTGTTCAATACAAAAATAACGCAAATTTCCTTTATATATGATAACTGTCGATCTGCGTAGCGATACCGTTACCAAACCCACCCCCGGCATGCTGGAAGCCATGTGGGAAGCCAAAGTGGGGGATGATGTTTTCGGTGAGGATGAAACTGTAAACGCACTTGAAGCCAAAGCTGCTGCCATATTTGGTATGGAAGCAGGTCTGTTTTGTCCTTCGGGGACAATGACTAACCAGATAGCTATCAAATGCTTTACCCAGCCACTGGATGAGTTGATAGCCGATCAAACCTCGCACGTGTACCGGTACGAGGGCGGGGGCATTGCGTTCAATTCGGCGGTATCAACAAGGTTGCTTAATGGGGACAGGGGCAGGATCACTGCGGGAATGATAGCGCCTGAGATCAATGCTGAGAATGTGCATTACCCCCGCACAAGCTTAGTAGTGCTGGAAAATACCGTGAATAAAGGGGGCGGCAGTTGTTATAAACTGGAAGATATAAAGCCGATAGCTGTGCTATGCAAAGAAAAACGCTTGAAGCTGCACCTGGATGGCGCGCGGATATTCAACGCGCTTACGAATACCGGTGATGCTGCTATCGATTATGGCAAATATTTTAACGGAATATCTGTTTGCCTGTCAAAAGGATTAGGTGCGCCGGTTGGCTCGGTGCTGTTGTCTGATAAAGAAACCATCAAATATGCACGCCGGGTACGCAAAGTATTGGGCGGGGGTATGCGCCAGGCAGGTTTTTTGGCCGCGGCCGGAATTTACGCGCTCGACCATCATGTCGAACGCTTGAAAATAGATCATGCACATGCCCGAATATTGGCCGATACGCTGCAAGCCCAAAGCTGGGTGAAATATGTAATGCCAGCTGATACCAACCTGGTATTGTTCGATACCATTGCCCCGGCATCAGAGGTTCTTCAAAAATTGCTTGTAAAAGGCATCAAAGCCAATAGCACCGACACACACCGGATCCGTTTTGTGACGCATTTGGACGTGCACCCGGAGCAGGTGGAATATGTGGTTAAAATTCTGAACGAACTTTAACAGTCCGGAAGTCGGAAAGTCCGCATAAGTCCGGAAGTTTATCCCGGTCATTTCTTTCGGATTTTCCGACTTATGCGAACTTTCGGACTATTTAATCTCCCTGTCAGCCGCCTGCCGTTCCACCATCCAGCCCGGATATTCACGCGGCAGGGCGCTTACTTCGTTTATCTTTTTCAGATCATCTTCCGACAAAATAACGTCGGTTGAATTAACATTATCCTTTAGCTGATCGACATTCTTTGCGCCGATGATGGTACTGGTAATCCCTTTTTGCAGCCGGACCCATGCAAGCGCCACTTGCGCTGCCGATACATTATATTGCTTACCTATTTCCATTATCACGTCGATGATGTTGTAAGCTTTCTCTTTGTTCACCGGAGGGAAATCAAAAACATCACGGCGCGAGTCGCCAGCTTTCTCATTATTGCGTGTGTATTTTCCCGACAGGAAACCACCTGCCAGCGGGCTCCACGGCATAACAGCCAGGTTTTGGTCGATGGCCAGCGGCAGAACTTCGCGCTCGATATCGCGGCTGGTCAATGAATAATAATATTGCAGGCCGATAAATTTGTTCCAGCCATGCTTTTCAGCTATGCCGATAGCTTTCATCACCATCCAGGCGGGCCAATTGCACACAGCTACGTAACGAACTTTGCCGGTAAGCACCACATCGTTCAAAGCTCTTACGGTTTCCTCAACAGGTGTTTTCGGGTCGACACCATGCACATAAAGTATATCCACATGATCCATTTGCAAACGCTGCAGGCTTTCGTCTATCGACTGGAAGATATGAAAACGGGAGAGGCCAACATAATTTTTGCCTTCACCCATGCGACCACGTACTTTGGTGGCTATCACCAACTCATTGCGGTTAATGCCAACATCCTTTAACGACTGCCCCAAAAGTTTTTCTGATAAACCATAAGAATAAACGTTTGCCGTGTCGATGAAGTTGATGCCGGAATCCACTACGGTTTTCATCAATTCGTTTACCGCGTCCTGCTGAAGCTTGCCGATGTTCCCCCAGATGCCGCCCTCGCCTCCAAAGGTCATAGTACCAAAGCAAAGTTCGGATACCACCACACCGGTGTTCCCTAAAAAATTGTATTTCATAAGTGTTTGTGATTTTGAATTGATGTAAAGTTGTGAAGATTGAAAGAAATCAACGGTCACATAAAGGTCAATTTAGGCTGAAACAGACAGATAGCATTATTTTAATCGTCCCATGAATGGGACGGCAATGAATAATAGAACTAAAAGCCCCTCTCTACCGGAGAGGGGTTGGGGTGAGGCTCCTGATACTCCCATTCCCAAACTTCGCCCTCGTCTTCGTCCATTGCAGTCCCAATGATCACAAAATTATTTTTGCGGAGTATTTTTGTGGAGTAGTTTTCCTCCATTAAAGTTTGCGCGGTTACCCTCACCGATGGGTCAGTCTCCAGGGCCAGTTGAATCAGGGTGGCAGCTATTTTAGTGCCAATGCCTTTATTTTGATAAGCATCGAAAGTACCGTAGGCTATCTCGACCTTGTTTCCAACAGGTTTTCCTTTAAATGCTGCTGCCGCTACTAATTGCCCGTCCTGTTCCACATAATAACATATCCAGGGTGGGTTAAAGCCAACCCGTTTGTAAAAATCAATACACATGCCTAAACTATCAATGCAATCAGGGTGACCAACAAATTTCGGATTTTCATAGAGATGCTCTTTGATGGGTAACAGCTTCATTACCAAATGTAATGAAAGTAGTCCGTAAGTCAGCCAAAGTCGGCAAGACCGAAGATGATTACTATTTAACTCAATACCAGCCCCTCTGTAAGAGCCTCTTCATACCGCGCTTTGTCAAACATATACAAATGCGGCGAACGGTGGGCGCCTATGCTCCGTTTTTCATCCAGCTTTTTTAGTAGGCCCAGTGCGATCAGTTTTTTTGGAAAATTGCTGATGTCCAGTTTTTTGCCAAGCAGGGTTTCGTATAATGCGTGTATCTCTGTTAAAGTAAATTTTTCAGGCAATAAATTGTACCCGATGGGGTAATGGTATAATTGAACGCGCATGGTATGCAGGGCCTCTTTCACCATTTCATCATGGTCAAAATCCAGCTTTGGCAGGTTATCGATATCAAACCAGGTGCATTGCACGGCAAGCATATCTGATTGCGGCTCGGTTCGCGAAAAATCGGTTATCGCGTAAAATCCGATGGATATAGTCTGGTCGATCAGCCAGTTGGTTTTGTCAATTCTTACGCCCATAGCCTCTAACCAATTGTCCTCATCAAACTGGCTAGTCCGGGCGCGGTCAGGGTCACCGAACGTCTTGAACTGCTGCAGGAAAAGATTATCGATACCGGTCCGTTCCTTCACATTCCGGTTAGCGGCTTCAACCAGGGTTTCGGTCCGTTTGATATAACCGCCTGGGAGGCACCAATCTTTTATGGCTTTGTGTTTTATAAGCAACAGCTTAAGCTGCTGTGAATGATAACCAAAAATGGCGCAATCGAGCGACACATGCGGTACATAAGTTAGATGTCCGTTCAGTATAAAATCTCTTAGTTGCTCTTCGGTTTGCATGGGATAAAAATACACTTAACAAACTGTGTATAAAAATTATTTAGTAAATTTCACTAAATGAAAAATTAATCACTACCTTCATTTTGTAAAACCTACTAAATAAAACCAATTACACTTATTATCATGACCAGAATAGACAGAAGATCGTTTCTTAAAAAAGCTGCTATAGGTGCAGCCGGGGTAGGCATAGCCGCCAGCTTGCCCGAGTTTTTATATGCGAATGCGGAGAAGGACCTGTTTTTCAAGATAGCTATTTCGCAATTTTCATTTGCGGGCGAATTTTGGACCAAGCAGCTCGATCCGCTCGACTTTGCCGCCAAATCCAAAGAGTTGGGTATACTGGGACTGGATTATTGCTCTATGTTTTTTGCTGATAAGGCCAAAGACACCCAATACCTGGGCGAACTAAAAAAGCGTGCAGCGGATAATGGCAGCTATAACCTGCGTATCATGATAGATGGCGAGGGAGTTTTGGGTGATCTTAATGATGCGGTACGTTTGAAAGCAGTAGAAAATCATTATAAATGGATGGATGCTGCAGCTACCCTTGGCTGCCCGATGATACGGGTTAATGTGGAAGGTGACGGCGACCACGAGGCGGTAGCCAAAGCCGCAGTAGATAGTTTGGGCAGGCTGATAGAATACGGGCGCAAGCAAAATATTGATGTTATCGTCGAAAATCATGTGGGTATATCCTGCAACGGCGCCTGGCTGGCAGGGGTTATGAAACAGGTAAATAGTCCGCATTGCGGAACGCTGGCAGATTTTGGGAACTTCTGCATTAACCGGACAAAACCCGAAACGCAGGACATTGCCGGGTATATGAAAACCAAATGTTTAGAGGAATATGACCGCTATAAAGGTATAGAAGAACTAATGCCCTATGCTAAAGGTATCCACGTAAAATCACATGTTTTTGATGCCAATGGCGACGATACCGAAACGGATTTTTACCGGATGTTTAAGATCATCAAAAAATCGGGCTTCACCGGTTGGGCTAGTATCGAGTACGAAGGCGGCCTATTTAAAATGTATACCAAGGACAGTAAATACCTGGACGATTACGCGGGCGTTACTGCCACCAAAAAACTGGCAATCAAAGCCGGAATGATGGCGTAAGACAATATACTATGTCGTTGCGAGGAGGAACGACGAAGCAATCTCTTCGATATATGTGAACGCTGTGGTTGGCGACGAGATTGCCGCGCTATCGCTCGCAATGACTTCTTTTTTTGACTATGAATTTGTCTTAAACTCAATAAAACATGGAGATAAAAAGATCATCAGCCGTGTATGACGTGGTCATTATCGGTTCGGGTGCCGGGGGAGGTATGGCCGGTTATGTACTTGCCAACGCCGGTATAAAAGTACTCATGCTGGAAGCAGGGCCATTTTTCGACCCGGCGAAGGATTCCGATCAGTTGAAATGGCCGTACCAGTCGCCGCGCAGGGGCGGCAACGCCACGCGGCCAATGGGCGATTTTGACGCATCATACGGCGGCTGGGAATTGGAAGGCGAACCCTATACCCAAAAAGACGGTTCCGATTTTCAATGGTACCGGTCACGCATGCTGGGTGGCCGCACCAATCACTGGGCGCGTATTTCGTTACGCATGGGGCCAAAAGATTTCAAATCAAAAACGGCCAATGGCGTGGGCGACGATTGGCCGATAACCTATAACGAAATAAAGCCTTATTATGATAAGGTTGACCGGCTGATAGGTGTCTATGGCTCGATGGAAGGTATGGATAACGATCCGGACGGAATATTTTTGCCGCCGCCAAAGCCACGCCTGAATGAATTATTTGTAAAGAAAGCCGCCACTGCTGCAGGTATTAAGGTAATAGCCGGGCGCGGATCGGTATTGACAGCGCCGCTGCCTGGTAATACCGACAGGCAAGCCTGTTTCTTTTGCGGGCAGTGCAACCGCAGCTGTAAAATATATGGTGATTTTTCATCATCATCGTGTTTGGTTATTCCGGCTATTAAAACCGGCAATTTGAAGGTGGTGACTAACGCCGTTGTACGTGAGATACTGACCAACAACGAAGGCGAAGCCAGTGGTGTTTCCTATATCCTGAAGGACGATATGCAGGAATACCAGGTTAAAGCCAAAACGGTGATATTGGCGGCTAGTACGTGTGAGTCGGCCAGGATATTGCTTAATTCAAAGTCGGTGCGCCACCCGAATGGATTGGCCAACAGCAGCAATGCAGTTGGTAAATATCTGCACGACTCGACGCAAGGTGGTGGTGCAGTCATCATCCCACAACTGATGGGCCGAAAACGGTTTAATGAAGACGGCGTAGGCAGCCTGCACTTGTATGCACCGTGGTGGCTGGATAACAAAAAACTGGATTTTTCAAGAGGCTATCACCTGGAGATATTCGGCGGAATGATGATGCCGAGCTATGGCGGCTATTTCGGTTTCGAAGGCGCATTTGTGCCGATGCTGAACGGCTACCTGCCCGGTGCGGATGGCAAAATGAAACCTGGCGGCGGTTATGGTTTGGCGCTTAAAGACGATTATCGCAGGTTTTATGGTACAATGGCAGGTTTTGGATGCCACGGCGCATCCACTGCAAGGGAAGATAACTATTGCGAGATAGACCCGAATGTAGTGGATAAATACGGTACGCCGGTGCTTCGCTTCCATTACAAATGGAGCCAGGACGATGTTAACCAGGCTAAACACATGGCCGAAACCTCGGCGGAGATATTAAAGCTGATGGGCGGTATCCCGCTGATGAGGCCGGCGACGGCCGAAAACAACTACGGGTTGGATAAGCCGGGCAAAGGTATTCATGAGGTTGGGACGGTACGTATGGGCGACGACCCGAAACGTGCGCCGTTAAACAAATGGGGCCAGGCGCATGATTGTAAAAATCTGTTTGTAACGGACGGTTCGGTATTTACCCAGCAATCGGAAAAGAACCCAACCTGGACGATACTCGCGCTATCCATGCGGACTGCCGAGTACCTGATAGATCAGCGTAGAAAACAGAATGTTTAAGATCAATAATAGAAAATCATGAACAGAAGAGATAGTTTAAAAGCATTGGGTATAGGCACCTTATCTGCAAGTGCGGTATTGGCCGGTTGCCACCCAAAAACAGGGGAGGAAAGCGGTAGCGAAGCTGCTGCCGTTGACACCACCGGCAGGCAGCCATTCGAGGCTGAGCGTGATAAAGCCCTTTTGAAGGCAACTTATTTCGATACGCACGAAATGGCTACGATAGCCGTGTTAGCGGACCTGATCATTCCGAAAGATGCTCATAGCGGCAGCGCAACGGATGCCAAAGTACCCGACTTTATCGAATTTATTGTGAAGGACGAACCGCAGCACCAGTTGCCTATGCGCGGCGGTTTGAAATGGCTCGACGTGTATTGCCTGAATCATTACAATAATGCATTTAAGGATTGTAAGCCGGACATTCAGAAAACTGTGCTGGACCAGATAGCTTATCCTATGCAAGCGAGGCCTGATATGCAGCAGGGTGTTGCATTCTTCAGCAAGATGCGTGACCTGACGGCCATCGGCTTTTTTACCAGTAAAATGGGAATAGATGACCTGGGCTACAAGGGCAATGCACCCGGAAAATGGGAAGGTGTGCCTGCTGATGTATTAAAGCAATACGGATTGGAAGGAGTGTGAGGGGGTCAATAGTCAATAGTCAATAGTCAATAGTCAATAGTCAATAGTCAATGGCCAATAGTTAAAATGGCGACTGTGAAAACTTAAAGTATTTGCTGCTGTTCTGTTTACGTGAACAGGCTTGTCAAAAAACTGGAAAAGATCGGGCGCGACCCGGTGATCACCGCCAAGGCAGCGGGGCTGCGCTACGTGGCTGATTCAACGCCGGGATATACCCGTAAAAGATCAGGCAAAGGATTTACTTTTTATGATGCTGATGGCAAGCAGGTTAAGGACAAAGACCTGATCCGTCGCTTTAATCAGTTGGTAATTCCACCGGCCTATACCAATGTGTGGATATCGCCGCTGGAAAATAGTCACTTGCAATTTACGGGTACGGATGCAGCTGGCCGTAAACAATACCGCTATCATCCCGGCTGGAATAAATTACGTAATCAGTCCAAATACCATCGCCTGCAATTATTTGCCGAATACCTCCCTGCCATACGCAAACAGGTTGATAAAGATATGGCCCGCCCCAATCTCGACCACGAGAAGGTTCTGGCGCTTGTGGTTCGCCTGATGGAACTAACGAGTATCAGGATAGGCAATGAGATGTACAAAAAACTTTATGGGTCCTTTGGCCTTACCACCCTTCAGGATAAGCATGTTAAGATAAACGGCGCTGATCTTAACTTTCAATTTAAGGGAAAAAAAGGTGTTTATCATAAAATATCGCTTCACAGTAAAAAACTGGCGCAACTGGTAAAGCAATGCCGCGATATACCGGGGAAGGAGCTTTTTCAATATTATGATAAAGAAGGAAAGCGGCACTCTATCGGCTCGGGTGAAGTAAATGATTACGTTAAAAATATCACCGACGAAGACTTTACCGCCAAAGATTTCCGCACCTGGGCAGGTAGTGTTAGTGCTTTATATGCCTTTAAGGAAGCAGGGGAATTTGAAACCATTACCGAATGCAAAAAGAAGATCGTAAGCGTATTGGATGAGGTTGCCATCAATTTAGGCAACACCCGAACCGTTTGTAAAAAATATTATGTGCATCCGTCGGTGATCAAAAGCTATGAGGAGGGTACGATATTTAAATATATTAGCAAACTGGAAGGGGAAAAGCAAGTAGACGTTATGGAATTAAACACCGCTGAAAGGGCTCTGCTTGATCTGTTAGCGAATGAAAAATTGGCCGAGGCTAGTTAGGTTCAGTGAAATATTGGTCGGGGTTAATCTTATTCATATTCTTTGTCAACAATAGTCATTACTTCAAAAAGCTTCCTGGCTCTGTCGTAATCGGATTTCTTTTTGGTGTCACGTGATAATACCTTCTCAATTGTATTCGGATGCCAGCAGATAGTAAAACTGGCCGCGCCTTCTTTCGATATCCGGTAGCAATCCTCTGCTTTCCTGAAGATGTCGTCGAATGAGTCCCGCGGATCAATCTCAACAATCGCACAATGGAACGAAAGATCAAGATTTTCGCCTAATATCTGCAATGTTTTTTTGGATATCTCTTCAAATTGGGCCACAAGCCTGTTCGAAAAACCAATAGCATCTGCCTGGTCACCCTCTATGACAAAGGCAAATTCGTCGCCACCCGGGTATACGCGATAAAAATTCTCTTTTTCATGCTTGTTAAGCACATCGCCAACCGAGTATTTATACATGTCCTCATTCCGCCGCATGCGTTTGTAAATGGTTTGGGCGACGGTGCGTAAAAGATCATTCGTTTTATTAAAGCCGAATTTGCTGTTAACTTTTCGAAAATCCTTCAGGTCGATGAAAATGAATTGCATTTTCTTTCCGGAACGATTTGCGAAATACTCATCAATATCTTTTTCGAGGCTGCGGCTGTTGGGCACGCCGGTAATAACGTCAGTCAAACGTTCATTTTCAGATATCTTTAATGCGTCTCTCAGGTTATCGCGGTCCTTTTTTGTAAGCTCGTGCCCATCAAATTCTTTTTGCCAAAAATGGTTCATGATAAACCAGACAATAATGACTGCCAAAAGTAGAATGAAGAATACAAAGCGCCAATTGAGAAAAATACCACCAGGAACAAAGAGCTCATAAAACTCTTTCCATTTGGCAAACGTACCGATGATCGCTGTAGCGATGACAATTAACCCGATGATCAGCCCGAATTTAAGTTCAACAGCAACTGGTTTTGCCATAAGCATGGAGACGGGATATTCGTACAGCCCATCCGACTTCTAATTTACATTTTTTATAGGTTATCAAACAAAAATGGCCGACGCGTATTTCAGGTCGGCCATTTAACGGGCAGAAACTATTAACTGATCTTACTTTTTCCCTTTTTTGGTGGTTATAACGATAACGCCATTTTTGCCTTTTTCACCATAAGTATCTTTTGCATGTTTGTCTTTTAGCACCACGATAGATTCGATATCATCCGGGTCCACTTTTTTGATACTCTGCACTGTCTTGCCATCCACAACTATCAGGGGTTCAGTGCCACTTTCACCTGTGGCATCTCTGACCACGTATGTTATACCGGTAGATTTTTTGTCCTTACCGGTGATATAAACTTTGTCCGCAACCTTAGGGGCAATCGTATAAGTTCCGTTTGCTGTAACAATTGTATTAGCAGAGCTAGTTACGTAAACCTTATTTTTGACTGCTGATTTGGCATACCCCTCTACTTTTACAGGCGCTGCTTCAGAACCGGAAACATTTTTAGTGTAAACCGTCACTTCGGGTGCCACGTCGGACGATGAAGTTGAAGACGAGCCTGACACACCCGAAGCAGAAGATGCTGCTGCAGGTGCAACATCAGAACTTTCAACTGTTGTTGCCGACGCCATATTTCTTGCATGCGCGAGCGTGCCCCCACCCATGGCATTATCCAATCTTTCTTTCAAATATTTTCCTTTTTCAGAGTCGTCTGTAGTAATAAACAGCACTTCCGGTTTATCCAGCATAAAATCGACAAATTGCCTTGCATCAGCAACCGGTACCATATCCAGGCTTTTTACTTTATCCGGGTTCAGCGCTTTAACTTCTTCCCTGCTCGCTTTAGCTCCGTTAACGACAAGTTCAACCGAGTCAACGCTTTTATCGCTTGTTATCAGCATATTCTTTCTGCCGTTTTTCGATTTTCCGGCATAAATGGTGTCGGTAATACTTGTTTGCGGTTTAACTTTGACCCTGACTACGGGAGCAATTTTTTCCTTCTGTAACACTGGGTGATTGATCGGCCTGTCGTCGCCGCTGATGGCTACGCTTTTAATAGCTGCCGAAAGAGACGACTTGATGCTAACTAATCCTTTTTTGGCAATATCAGCCTTAGATATGCTGAAGATGAGCAGCAAAGCGACAACAATAGGCGCTACCAATATATAGGTGCTCAGTTTTATTCGGGATGATCTTTTAGTGTTCATCATGATAATTCGTTTTTTAATTGTTGAAATATTAAAATTGTTAACTATGGTATTTGGTGTACCCGCCATGCTCACGTTCAGCAGGCTGTACTGGTATTGCTTACTGTCTATACCTTTTTCAAGTATTTTTCGGTCGGTAATAAACTCGATATTCTCGCGCACAGCTTTTTTCATCAGCCATACCCCCGGATTGAACCAATAGAACACTGTGCTCAATTCGGCAAGCAAAATATCGAGGGTGTGCCATTGACTTACATGTACCTGCTCATGTTCCAAAACCTTTGCAAGGTCGTTAGGCGCCAGCATGGCCGGGTTGACGAATATGCTGCGCCAGAAGGAAAAAGGACTGACGTCACCGTCTATCAGCCGAACCGGATAATTATTTACATGACCAGGCGTCGACCTACGATAAAGCTTGTATAGCGAAAATAATTGCATTCCGAGCCTCAGCGCAAATAATATGACGCCTGCCCAAAAGACAACTTCGGCCCATTGCCAATAGTCGGGCTGGTTAAGCGGTATGACGAAGTTTTCGGCCGGGGTTTTCCATTGCAGTATCACCTTTTGTACCGGGGCGGCCAGTTGCTGATGCCGTTGCAGAAAGTTGTTGATATTGATAAACGGATAAACGGTGGAAAACAGGATGGCCGTTACCAGGTATATCCGGTTGATCGTATAAAAGGTAAGATGTCGTAATACAAGATAGTAACCAATGCAAAAAAGCACCAGGGCTATGTTGACCTTAAACAGGAATATGAACAATGCAGGCATGGCGTTTACTTTTTAGGATTTTCGATCAGTTTGATGATTTCTTTAAGATCGCTTGCGCTGATCTTCTTTTCATTGGCGAAAAATGTGACCAGGTCTTTGTATGAGTTCTGGAAATAGTCGCTTACAAAGCCATTCATGAACTTCTTTTTATATTCCTCTTCCTGTATAGACGCACTGTAACGATAAACGTTCCCAACCTTTTCGCTGGTAAGAAAGCCTTTGCGCTCAAGGTTTTTTACGGTCGACGCCAGCGTAGTATATGGCGGCTTGGGCTCACTCATCTGCTCAAGAAAATCTTTTACTGATCCCGAGCCGTATTGCCATGCGGCCTGCATTGCGTCTTCTTCCTGTTTCGTTAATTTCTCCATGTTGTTACGATTGTTTCGTAAATCTACGAACATTTCGTAGAACTCCAAATTATTTTACATTTTTTAACATTTTATTTTTAAGGTGGAGGTTTGAGTTCAGTTATTATTCGGATTTTGAATAAGTTCTACCTGTAAAAAAGACATACTTATAATTACCTTTAGTAACTATGAGTAAAAATATCAACCGTAAGCCTCACACAAAGCCTATTGAAAAAGGGGTAAAATCTAAATCAGATGTAAAGCATAGATATTGGTTATTAAAGCACAAATACCTAATTGTTTTAATACCGGCAATCATAGCTGGAATATTTGGCTTCCTTAATAATTGGTTTGGAAGGAGTTCAAAGACTGAGCCTCACATAGGTATTAATTCAAATAAACAAAAGGTAGTCAATCAGAAGAACCCCAACCACAGCCCTGTTATAATGGGGGATCAAAATAATTTTAACATTGTTGAAAAAAGAGAGGACAATTTTGAAGCCTTCAAGCCTAATATTATATCCAAGAGTATATATCCAGCCAAATATCCTATGTATGTTGGGAGAAATGTATATAGAAATTCTGATTCTTTATATTTCTTAATTAGTTTAGTTAATAATGGAAAAGGCGAGGCTTATAATTTGGTAGACGAAGAAGATTGCTTGGAGGTAAATCACAACAAGAGTATAGCAGACAAATACTTTTGGATAGGCGAAAATTATAGTAGAACTTTTAGCAAAAATTTAATAGTTAAGTCCGGCGAGAGTAAACTAATCGATTACTCCTTTCCATCGTATCTTCTAAATGACACAGTCTTCATTTATTTTAAACTTACATATACGGATAAAAATAAAAAGAAGGGAGTGCCGATAGAGGCGGTGTTAGAATTTCGCAAAGGCAATATTGAGAATAACTTGCCTTTTGCTTCTAGTGAAGATTATGATGATGTGTTAAAATGGGTAAAAATCTTTAAGGCAAGACATGCAAGATTTTTGCAGAAAAATCACAAAAATCAGTAGGTTTTCGATGGGAAAATGTTCTGCAAAACATTTATCTCTCTATCTTGTCCATCAATTAATTGCAGTAATATGGCAGCCATAACAACGGTTATTACAGGTTCAACATCGGGTATAGGAAAAGTTACAGCGCTTGAATTGGCTAAAAAAGGGCACGCAATCTATATGCTTGTTCGCAATACGCCTAAGGGCGAAAGGGTACGGGAAGAGATAGTGACCCAAACGGGTAATAAGAATATCTATGTCATCCGGTGCGATGTTTCCGACCTGCAAAGCGTACGCGAAGCTGCGGCAGAATTAAAGGAAAAATTGTTCGGCATCAATATCCTGATCAACAACGCCGGGAGCGCGTTCCAGGAAAAGCAATTGAGTAAGGACGGTTTCGAGATGACGTTTGCACTCAATCACCTGGGCCATTTCCTGTTGACGATGAGTTTAATGCCCTTGCTTGAGCGGGGCCAGGCGCGCATAATCAATGTAAGTTCAGAAGGGCATCAGCGTGCAAAACCAAATTTTGACGACCTTAAGTGGGAGCATACGCCTTATAAAGTGATGAAAGCCTATGGTATCAGTAAATTATACAATATCTATTTTACTAAATCGCTCGCGGAAAAATATAAGGATAAGGGTATCGTATCTTATGCTTTGCACCCGGGCGTAGTAAATACCAATATTTGGGATGGTGTTAAGGGGGTGGCCAGGTTTTTTGTATGGGTATTAAAACTATTTATGATAACACCCGAAAAGGGTGCCGAGACCGTAATTTACCTTGCAACACATGCAAAACTGGAAAAGAATAGCGGCAAATACTTCATTAAATGCAAAGTTGCCAAAAACTCAGTGATAGCGGATAATGCGGAAGCACGGAACAAGCTATGGGCTATCAGCGAAAAGTTGGTAAAAATTTAAGTACAATTACATGTTGTAACCACTTTTTTTCGTTTGAGTCATGGAATTGTCATTCCAGTCACTATATTAGTTACCTGATTTAATACCTTATGATGATCAACAAAAAAATAGTTATTGCCGCTGGCTTGTTCGGCGCCGTGGCCCTGAGCATTGCAGCGTCAATGCCGCAGGAGCGACAAGAACCCAAATTGGTTAACCTGAAGGTTTTCCCCAAAAATATACCTTATAAGGTATTGGATCACACCATGGATGTTTGGGCCGCCTCGCTGGGCGTACATTGTAATTTTTGCCATGCGCGTAACGAGCAAACCAATAAAATGGATTTCGCCAGCGACGCAAAGCCTGAAAAAAATATGGCCCGCGAAATGTATAAAATGGCGGCTAAGATCAATAAGAAATTTTTTAAAGCTCAAAAAGATTCGCTCGGTATGGTGATGGAAAGCAGTGTCAATTGCTATACATGCCATAATGGGACAGCGCATCCCGAGGCAAAAATACCCGAAAGAAGACGCGGACCTGGTGGTCCGCCTCCTGGTACGAATCCAGGCCCCCCTCCGGGCAACCCGCCATCAGGAGGGCAATAATATTGAAAGGCGTTCCGGCTCATTGGGACGCCTTTTTTATTTGGTTTAAACCCTATAAATTGCGTGCTCATAGTTATTTCATTATGTCGTCACCAACAACAATTATCCGCAATGCGACAGAGCATGATATAGCCGGAATACTGGAAATATATAACCATGTGATCCTGAATACAACCTCTGTTTACAGCGAACAGCCGCATACTTATGAAATGCGGCTGGCCTGGTACACCGATAGGGTGAACAATGGTTTCCCTGTTTACGTGGCTGAATCCGGTGATAAGGTGATCGGCTTCAGCAGCTTCGGGCACTTCCGGGTTTGGCCATGTTACCGGTTCACAGTCGAGAATTCTGTGTATGTGCATACAGACCATCGGGGCAAGGGTATAAGCAAGTTATTGATACAGCCTTTGATAGACCGGGCACGTGAAATGGGCTTACATGCTATGATAGCCGGTATAGATGCTGACAATCAGGTTAGCTTTAACCTTCACCGATCATTCGGGTTTGTTGAGGTTGCACATTTTAAAGAGGTAGGTTACAAATTTGGCCGCTGGTTAGATCTCAAGTTTATGGAATTGATAATCTGATTATTATAGACTATTGGTTAAAGTTGGTTAATTGTAAATTAATGTAACATTACTGATAGGAAAGTATTTTGTGGAAAAATCGTGATAACCTTTACAACGACCAGGCGTAAAAGTACCCGATCTGTTATAGGTAAGATTAATAACATATACGTTCTTTACCCAATCTAAAGACCCTGTCCATAAGCGTGCGGACGGGGTTTCTTTTTTATCAGACCTTCAGTTTGATCTTCTTTTTTTTCAAAAATCCCCCGATGATCACCACGATAAAAGCAACAGCCCACGAACGGAGAAATCCCCCGATCCCGTAATCAAGAAAATGCGGGTAGCGAAAATGGAAAAGATCAAAAAATCCAACCTGCAAATAAGGGATCAGGTAACAAGTCAAAGTAGCGGTGCCCGCGGGCCATCTCAGGTTGAACCAGGTCTTTTTGCCTTTGAAATCGACCAGGTAGACCATGATTTCGAACGCGAGTATGCTAATGCCCGAACAGATCAATACCCACGCGG
>NZ_DATJJC010000016.1:0-11628 GCF_035492695.1 Mucilaginibacter sp.
CTGCTCGCCAAATATTTTAGAGCCTATGCGTACAATGCCTGCATTGCCGCCCCGAGCCGGTTTTAGTAAATGATGTGCCACCAGAAAATCTTTAGCCACCCTTTCAGGGCTTTGATGAAGATAGTCAGTTCGATAGTTTAAATCGGTCATGACACTATCATTTATTTTGCCGGCCAGCAAATTAAGCGTCGGTTCCAGTTGTGGGAACCGCTGCAAAGCGTCCTCGCGGACTATCGGCGCGGCATAATATGGCGGAAAGATCTTTTTATCATCGTCCAAAACAACCAGATCATAAGCCTTTAAACGACCGTCGGTCGAGTAGCCGCTGATAACGTCAAGCTCTTTCTCAAAAGCGGCTTTATACATTACCGCATCGCTGATTACGATGGTATGGATATTCAGTCCATACTTGCTGCGCAGGCCCAGGTTGCCATCCTGCCTGCCCATAAATTCGGGCGTAAAGCCGGCAGTAAGCTTGCTGCCATAGGTCGATGGAATAAAGTAAAAACAAGCCATCAATACCACTACAATCGGCATTACTTTAGCAGCTACTTTTAATTTTTTGAGATTAAGACGTTGCAGTAGCGACAGCGCAGAGTCAAACAAAATAGCAAGCATAGCCGCCGGGATGGCTCCTGCCAAAATCATGTTAGTGTTATTAAGCGATATCCCGCCAAAAATAAACTCGCCCAAACCGCCTGCGGCGATGTAAGATGCCAATGTGGCGACGCCGACATTAATCACCGTAGCCGTACGTATCCCAGCCAAAATAACCGGCATGGCTAAGGGTAGCTCGACTTTAAACAGTAGCTGCCACTTATTCATCCCCATGGCCACAGCAGCTTCTTTAACGCTACTATCGACGCCAGTAATGCCGGTGTAAGTATTTCGAATTATCGGCAACAGAGCATACAGCAACAACGCTACAATAGCAGGTTTAGGGCCGATGCCTAACAGTGGGATCATAAAACCCAAAAGCGCAATACTGGGGATGGTTTGCAGCACCCCGGCGACACCTAACACCGGCCCTGAAAACGCTTTGCGCCGCGCAATGAAAATGCCTAAGGGCAAGCCAATCAAAACAGCAATAATGAGCGAAATAAACGTCAAACCGATATGCTGCAAGGTTTGCGTTAACAGTTTATCGCTTTGCTGGGCCATGAACTGCCCAAGGGTTTGTTGCTGCTCATTCATGCGCCTGCTGTTTTTTATATTGATAAAATGCCGACATCAGATCTTCAAAATCAAGCTTCCCCACTTCTTTATGACGGGCATCACGTACAGAGATGCTTTCAGCTTTGCTAAACTTTAACCGCTCCAACATAAACCATAAGCTTGCATCGCCTGGTAAAATATCGCCATTCAATTCAAAGGTTCCTCCGTCAGCCGACGGAGGCGGAGAGATAATATCCTTCACCTTTATCGCCTTAAACTCCAACTGTAAACGCTGCTCTTTCAAAAAGTCTTTTACAAAATTGTTGACCGGCTTAAAAAGCAGCTCGGCTGGCGTACCATTTTGCACGATCTTGCCTTTATCCATCAAACAGATGCGGTCGCCCAGTTCAAAAGCTTCCTGGACGTCGTGGGTTACCATAATAATGGTTTTACGTTTCAGCTCGTCGAGCGCCTTAAATTCGGCTTGTATTTTTGAACGGGTGATGTTATCCAGTGCGCCAAAAGGTTCGTCCATCAACAAAACCGCCGGGTCGGTAACCAGGGCCCTCGCCAGCCCCACACGCTGCTGCTGACCGCCGCTTAATTCATTAGGGTAAGCGGTTAGATATTTTTTATCAAGGTGCAGTTTTTCCAGTAATTCGCTAACGCGATGTTGAATTTGCTTTTCTTCCCACTTTAAAAGTCGGGCAACAACTGCAATATTTTCAGCGACAGTATAATGAGGAAACAGTCCGTTGTTTTGCAGCACATACCCAATGCCACGGCGCAACAGTTCAGGCTTTTGCTCCAAAATGTTTTTGCCATCGATAAATACTTTGCCATGGTCTGGCTCAATGAGGCGATTGATCATTTTGAGCGTCGTGGTCTTGCCGCAGCCGCTGGTGCCGAGCAGGATGAGATTTTGACCCTCAGCTACCTCGAACGAGATGTTGTCGACAGCCTTTGTGTTTGCGAACGACTTGCTTAAATGCTCAACCTTAATCATCAATCTTCAATACTCATGAATAAATTATTGAGCGATTCTGAATATAGCGGATGCGCAAACACGCAATAGCGTATCCTATCGTAAGTAATACCGCCCTCTATGGCCATTTGCAGTACCGACATGATCTCGCCGCCCTCCTGCCCGAGGATTGAAGCACCCAGAATCTTTTTAGTCTTTCTGTCGACAACAGCTTTCATAAAACCGCGGGTATCGCCTGTTTCGACGGCTCGCGCCACATGTGCCATCGGTAGTTTAGCCACTATATAATCGAGTTTTTGCGCTTGAGCCTCGTGTTCGCTAATGCCTATGCGGCCCAATTGCGGGTCGGTAAACATGCAATAGGGTATTGGACGGTTGCCCGCATTGTAGTTGTGGTTTTCGATGAGGTTGCGGTAAACGATGGTGTAGTCGTTGTAGGAGATGTGTGTAAATGCCGGTCCACCCTTAACATCGCCGAGCGCATAAATGCCTTTGACGTTTGTTTCAAGCTTGCCGTTTACTTGGATATAACCTTTGTCGTCGGTCTCAACTCCGGTTTTGGCTAAATTTAAAGTGTCGCTGTTAGGTATACGACCGACGGCTAGCAGCACATGGCTAAATTTCTCTTTCTTTTCATGCCCGGCGTTTTTGATGGTCGCGATGATCTTGCCCTTTTTGCCTTGCTTAAATTTTACCGCCTGCGAACCGGTTTGTATGTTAATGTCTTCCAGCTCCAAAATCTTGCGCATTTCGGCCGAAATGTCCTCGTCTTCGCGCGGCATCAATCGGGCCGATTTTTCCAGGATGGTCACCTTGCTGCCAAAGCGCCTGAACATCTGCCCAAACTCCAAACCAATATAATTGCCACCTATCACCAGTAAATCATCAGGTATTTTATCTAGTTCTAAGATAGATGTAGACGTGAGGTAGTCGATATCATTCAACCCTTCGATATCCGGGATAAACGTTCGCGCACCGACATTCAGGAATATCCAGTCGCCCTTCATTAACCGGGTGCCACCGCCGTCCTTCAACTCAACCGAAACCGTTTTGACGCCACTAAAAGCAGCCTCGCCGAATATCAAATCAAGGTTTGGGGTGTTCGCGGCATTCTTAGTACTACCATCACGGGCATTGATTACAATATCATCCTTGCGTTTTTTGATAACGCCCATATCCACCTTAAAGCGTTTAATGTTTACACCCAGCGCGGCACTGTTAGCTGCCATATAAGCTGCCTTGGCCGAGGCTACCCAGGTTTTGGTAGGCGTACAACCGTCGTTTATACAAGTGCCGCCAACCCATCGTCTTTCAATCAACGCGGTTTTTTTACCGGCAGCAGCCAATTTTTTAGCCAGCGGCAATCCCGCCTGACCGGCGCCTATAACGATAGCATCATATTGTTTTGGTTTCATGACAACGGCGTGGATGTTATTATAAAGATATGCGGTTATTTAATAGGATTATAATAACCTAAGCAGGTTTTTGTTTGCTTTTGAGGGGTATACCACGGCCCCAGAATCAGCGGAAAATATTTTTTTAAACTTTTTTTTAATTTTAGTTTCAATCGTATATCTTTGCAGTCCCAAAATAAGGGAAACCATTTACAAAATGGCCCGTTCGTCTAGGGGTTAGGACAGGAGATTTTCATTCTTCAAACAGGGGTTCGATTCCCCTACGGGCTACGAAAAAACGCTGATTTCATACACGAAATCGGCGTTTTTTGCTTTATGGATCGCGCAATAGGTAAAATTTGAATGAAGCGCAATGACGCGGAATGAAGCTCAAATAAGACTTAGGCCCTTATCAGAACCTTTCATCAAACGAAACCTTATCGAACAACCGAACAATTAAAAAGGAGTTTATAGTAAGGCTGTATTGTCATTCTGAGGTTGAAAAAAGGGTAAAATTAAAGCCACCTTCAAGACTATTCCTCAAACGTTGGTTTAAACGCCAATCTATTTTTGCATTATGTCATGTTGGAAGCTCATTAGTGAAAATTTCTAAATACAATTGAAATAAAAGATAAAAAAGTCTTTTAATATTGAAAAATCATTTTACCTTTGTTAAACGATGAGCATATTTTCAAAAACATGCGAATACGCGATGAGGGCAGTATTCTTTATTGCGCATAAAACCGCAAATGGCGGCCGTGTTGGTATTAAAGAAATTGCAATGGGTATTGATTCACCGGAGCATTTCCTTGCGAAGGTACTTCAGGACCTAAGTAAGCGAGGCATTGTACAGTCAGTAAAAGGTCCAAATGGGGGATTTTATCTTAATGCGGAATCATTAAAGCAGTCCTTGGCGAGTATTGTAGAGGCTGTAGATGGAAATAGAATATTTACGGGATGCGGTTTGGGATTAAAGCAATGCTCTGAAATTAGTCCTTGTCCACTTCATCACGATTTTAAGGCTATACGAAACCAAATTAATCAATTACTCGTTAACACCAGCATAGGAGAATGTAACGAAGATTTGGATTTAGGAATTACGGCATTAAAGAAATAAAATTTTGACTATATAAAGATATAAAGGTATTAATATATTAAAAATGAAAAAAACCTTATTTTCCATCGGTTTATTAATGATACCGGCCTTGCTTATGGCCCAGGATAAGCCGCAGACAAATGTCAATGCTGCCGTCGTTTCCGGCGGTCAATCTGTTGGCTATATCATCTTATTATTGCTGTCCCTACTGGTTCTGCTTATTCTGGCCTTGCGGCTTTTTAAGAACACCAGTCAGTTAAGAAAACTGAATGAGCAGCCGGAAGAAAGTGGCAAGTCATGGTTGGCAAAAAATCTGCCCGATCTCGACCAGAATCAATTGGATGTGCTCATAAAAAAGAAATCAGTATCTGCAAAATCCAAAACAGATCAAACAGCAGTAAAAAACTGGAAAAAACCAATTTTACTTATGTTGCTCTCGTTTTCCGGGTTAAGTGTCTTTGCCCAAACTGGAGAAACCTCAACATCGGTTTGGTCCAATCCTGGAGTGCTGATTACTATTACACTCATCCTGATTCCCCTGTTGATTGCAGCATATATCGTTTCGGCAAAGGTGAACCACGTTGTCAAAAAAGTAAGAGATGCATACGTGAGGAAGGACGCCCGCAAACTTGCCAGGTCGATCAATGAAATAAGCACCGATGAATTGAACGAAGAACTGCTCAAGCGCAAGGCGGCACTTGAATTTAAGTTAACAAATACAGAATTGGCCGGTGAAGAACCGGCTGAAGATAAGAAGGGCTTACTACATCATATTGCGGATGTACATTCTCCGAGGTTTATTGCACCTAAAAAGAAAGCGGTTAAACGCCCGGACATTGACCCGGCGCTTTCAAAATTGATATTATGGTATTTGGGTACAGCGGCCTTTTGGCTGGTACTTGGTACTTCGGTAGGCGAATATCTCGGCATTAAATTCGTGGCCCCTGATGCCGACCATGTGAGCTGGCTGAGCTTTGGGCGGCTTAGGCCCGTACATACCAATATGGTATTTTGGGGCTGGTCGTCATTGGCTATGATCGGGCTCGGGTATTATGTTGTTTCTACGGTGAGCAATACCGTGGTGGCCAGCCTGAAACGTGGCTGGTATGGATTGATCCTGATAAATACTTCGGTTGTAGCCGGCACGCTGTCGCTTATGGCCGGTATCAATAATGGCGGCGGAGAGTACCGTGAGTATATTTGGCCCATCATGCTGCTGTTTGCCATCGGGCTGGTCATTACCTTGATAAACTATTTACAGACTATCGCACGGCGCAAAACCAAAGAAATTTATATCTCTAACTGGTATATCGTTTCGGCGGTCATGTTCACCATTGTTATTGCGCTGGTTGGATACTTGCCTTTCTGGCAAAACGGACTCGGCGAAAGTATAGCACAGGGCTATTATATGCACCAGGGTGTAGGTATGTGGTTTATGCTTTTTAACCTGGGATTGATCTATTATTTTTTGCCGCAACAACTCAACACGCCTATATACTCTTACAGTTTGGGAATTCTGGCTTTTTGGACGCAGATACTGTTTTACACGCTGATAGGAACGCACCACTTTATTTTCAGTGCCATTCCATGGTGGTTGCAAACGGTAGCAATCATTGGTAGTATGGGTATGCTGATCCCGGTATTTGCCGGTACCACCAATTTTTTGATGACCTTTCGTGGTAACTTTCATAAAATCGGCTCCAGCTATACGCTGCCTTTTTACCTGGTAGGTATTATCTTCTACTTTACAGGATCTTTTCAGGGCACGGCAGAGGCATTTCGTTCAGCTAACCTGTATTGGCACTTTACCGATTTTACGGTAGCACACTCTCACCTCACCATGTATGGCATCATTGCCTTCATGCTTTGGGCGGCCATTTACACCCTCGTTCCTCGGCTGACCGGCAAGGAACCCAAGCAGGCTTGGGTGGGCGCACATTTCTGGATGGCCTTGATCGGGCTGATGTTTTACACCATCCCGTTAATGATTGGCGGAACGCTGAAAGGTATGGCCTGGCTGGAAGGTAAACCTTTTATAGATTCGGTGGTACTGATGGCTCCTTATTGGTTGTGGCGGGCAATAGGCGGCTCGCTGATGTGGGCATCGCACCTCATTTTTGCTTACAACTTATATTATATGATCGCCAATAAAACGGAGATAGATCTGCAAAAAACTGTTTTTGATGAACTGGAAAAATTACCTGTTACCAAATAAGCAATGGATATCTATAATAATCATAAAAGACTTTTCGGCGCCGCTATTATTTTATTTATAGCGTTAACGCTGTTTGCGGCAGTTTTGCCGGCACTGAACTCACAAAATAACAATGCGCCGCTACCCGGAAGCGAACCCCTAACCAGCGAAGAAATTGCCGGCAAAGGTATATTTATGCGCGAAGGCTGTATAGCTTGCCATACGCAACAGGTACGGAATGTGGATATGGATAAGATGTGGGGCATTCGCCCCAGCATTGCTGCTGATTATGCACGTAATGTAAGGACAGACGTATGGCGTAATACCGCTAACCTGATGGGATCTGAACGTACTGGGCCGGACCTGATGAATATCGGCAATCGCCAGCCAAGCGAAGACTGGCACTTGCTGCATTTATATAATCCGCGGTCGGTAGTTGCACAATCCATTATGCCAGCTTATTCCTGGTTATTTGAGGTCAAAGACTATGCCTTTCCAGGCGATGTGGTGGTAAACGTGCCAGACCAATTCCGCAAGGGAATTACGGGCAAGATCATTGCCACTAAAGAGGCATTAGAACTGGTTGCTTACCTGAAGTCATTCAAGCAAGTGAAGCTACCTGACGGCAAACCAACACCTATCTTCCTTTACGGTAAGGAGATCAAACCCGTATTAGCCGGTACAACGAGCAACCTGAATACCGAATTAGACGGCGCCGCATTGTATGCTTCTAATTGCCAGAGTTGCCACCAGGAAAACGGCGAAGGTTTGAAAGGAGCTTTCCCAGCACTAAAGGGCAGTCCTATTGTACTGAATAAAGATCCTAAAGTGCAGCTCACCATTATCATGAAAGGGTATAATGGACGAGTTAGTGAGGGTTATGGTGTTATGCCGCCAATAGGCACCAACAATAACCTGAAACCTGAAGAGATCGTCGCCATTATGAACCATGAGCGCACCAGCTGGGGAAATAACGGCCGCAAGGTGAGCTTAACTGAAATAAAAGAATTGTTTAACCAGATCAAATCAGGCTCTGCCGCCAAATAAATATGAAAAAGTATAGACTTTATTTGAAAACCTTATTAACAGCCATAGGAATTTTAGGGGCTTATTCAAGCGCAATAGCTTGCGAAGCCTGCAAGGCGCAGCAGCCCAAATTTTTGCAGGGGGTAACTCACGGCGCGGGGCCAAGCAGTAATTGGGACTATGTAATAGTAACCATGGTGGTGATTATTACCATATATTCATTTTATGCTATGGTGAAATGTCTGGCTAAACCTGCGGAAAAAAATCATGAAGATATTAAGAGTATCATTCTAAATCATTAAGGCCATGGAAAATAAAAGCTTTGTTACCTTGTTTATTGATGATGATCCGCAACCGATCGGCACATTTCCGGCCCCGGTTTCCTTCGAGTTGGACACTAAAAAGCTGACCGATGGCAAGCACACGCTAAAAGTGGTTAGTAAAGATCACAGAGGAAAGGAAGGAATCAAAACCATCCCGTTTATTGTACGTAACGGGCCTGCCATCGCAATCGAAGGTATTCGTAAGGATGAAGTAGTTGATGGTGTGCTGCCGCTCATGATTAACGCTTACGGCAAAGGCGATCAGAAGTCATTTATGTTACAAGGCAGCGAAACACCCCATAGTATGCCGTTCTGGATCGTTATTCTGTTAATTGCTTTCACAGCCTGGGCAGTTTATTATCATATCACCTCCGGTCAAATGCAATTGTTCAAATGAAAAAGGAAATTGAAGATATTGAGGACATTAAGGTATTTGTCGATGACTTTTACACCCGTGTCAGGGGCGACGGGCTGATTGGCCCCATCTTTATGCAAAAGATTGACGACTGGCAACCGCATTTAAACAAAATGTATGCTTTCTGGAATGCCGCACTATTTGGGATACCAGGCTTTAGGGGCAATCCTTTTGCCAAACATGCACCGCTAAGCATTGGCCTGCCGCATTTTGAGCGGTGGCTTGAACTGTTTTATGCAACTATTGACGAACGCTTTAAAGGTTATATCGCAGAAGATGCCAAAAAGCGTGCGCAGTTAATGGCCAATATGTTTTTAAGCCGTTTACAGCAGTTAAACGGGAATACTGATCGGGTAATTGTATAAGTATGGAAGCGCTGCGGCATGATATTGTAACAGAAACAGATGTAAGAGCATTGGTAGAAACCTTTTACAGCAAAGTGAGGCGGGATGATTTATTAGCGCCCATATTTGAGCCTGTGATCGGCAACAATTGGGATCATCATCTGGGGCGGATGACCGATTTCTGGTCGACCTTACTTTTATATACCCGAAAGTTTAATGACGACCCATTGCTGAAACATTTGCCTCTTACTTTGATCAAAGCGCATTTTGACCGCTGGCTATTATTGTTTCATAGAACAGTGGATGAACTATTTCAGGGTCAGATTGCAGAGAATGCCAAGAAGCGCGCATACAGCATTGCGCGAATTATGAAGGCGGTAAAAAGTATCGAACAGTAAATAAAAAAGTATTTAGCCGTCAGTAGTACAATGGCCATCTTCACGGCCGGAGGGTATTGGAACCGCTGCTCAGGTTTACCGCTCAGCGGAAGTATAAATCCGCCAACTTTTATCCTGTCTGCCGCCCGGCTGTGCCTGTACCGGCTGCTCATGTGTGCACGACGATTAAGGGACAATGGTCGCCGGCACATTTGAAGCAAGGGATATATCATTTGAGAGATGATCAGGGTATCGGCCCTGCTATCGGCCGGGTTAGAAGGGAAAGCACTTCGTAGGTATTCTGCCATTTATTTTAATTCAAATTTTTATTATCATGAAAGAGCTTGAAAAAAACAACCATTACCAGATACTTAAAGTAGACCTGCCTGCAGGCACCCATATGCCACGCCATTTTGCAACATCAGATGTCTTTGTGGTAGTAGAGTCTGGCAATGCCTTGCTGATCTGCAAAAATGAAACGAGCGAGCTGGTTAAAGGCTCGACGCTGTCAATTCCATCTCATGAGCCGCATATCCTGAAAGTAATACAGGATTTTAAGGCTTTGATAGTGATGGCAGGCGATGCTGTAATTACTTATTCAGTGCTTTAGTTATGAACGCGGAAAAAAATAAACCGATCAAACGCAGCGAATATATAGCTGCCCTTTCACGCGACCATCATGCAGGTTTGCTGTTTTGTTGGAAAATCAAGGAAGGCCTGCGCAAAAATGTGCCCTTGGATAAGATATTAAAGTATATTAATTTTTTCTGGAACAGCCACTTAAAAGAACATTTTCGTGAAGAGGAGACATTGCTGTTTAACCGGCTCAGTGACGAACTAAGCCGCAGGGGTAAATCTGAGCATTTGATGATCGAACAACGTATTAGTCGCCTCAACTATCAAGGCAGTGAAACAGCCGACGGGTACCTGGCATTTGCAGAATTGGTTACTACGCATATCCGTTTTGAAGAACGGACATTGTTTCCTCATCTTGAAGCGGCCTTACCCGCCTCGGTACTCAGGCAAGTGGGCGATTTTCTTTCTGCGCAGCACCAGGAAACATTTATAGATAACTACCCGGACGAGTTCTGGTCAAAAAGCCACCCGCAATGAACAAACAGCACCTGCCGGTGAGAGACATTACTGTGCTGGTGAATTACGCCGGAGAGCAGTACAAATTGCTGACGTTTACTAATGAATACCGGAGCTTGATGATGCTTATCTACGACAATATTTTTACAGACGGGTTCGGTGAATGCCTGGGAATGGGGAAATGTGGCACCTGCCTGGTCGAGATTATAAAAATGCAGACGGAACCGACGGCTTACGGGCGTAATGAAGAGGTAAACCTGTTAAAAGCAGGCCAGTCAAAAGAAACCATCCGTTTAGCCTGCCAACTACTAATTGATGAAAAGATGGATGGTTTAGAAGTGAAAATACTAACATAAATACAAGCATATGATTATTCATGATATTATAGCGGCACTGCAAAATGCCACAAGCCCGGTTATAAAAATATTGGTAAAGGGCGAAGCTTCAAAGGTTATTGTACTCGGTTTTAAAAAAGGGATGGTGTTAAAAGAGCATAAAACAGGCGTCAGTACCCGCCTGGTGGTTATTGATGGGCAGATCAATTATTTCAGCACTAATGGTATAGTAACCATGAATAAATTTGACGATCTGGATATCCCCGTCAATGAACCTCATTCTGTAGAGGCACTGGCAGATAGTATCTGCTTTTTAATACAGGTATAAACTAAAAGTCATGGAAGATCACAGTAATAATATAGAGACTGATATTTGCATAGTGGGCACGGGGCCGGTAGGGTTGTTTGCCGTATTTGAGGCGGGTTTGCTGAAAATGCGATGCCACTTGGTCGACGCATTGCCGCAGGTGGGTGGTCAGCTATCTGAGATCTATCCTCATAAACCCATCTATGACATCCCCGGCTATCCGCAGATATCCGGCCAGGAACTGGTAGACAGGCTGATGGAACAGATTACCCCCTTTAGGCCTGGCTTTACTTTAGGAGAGCGTGTTGAGGCGGTTGCCCGGAATAATGATGGAACGCTTACCGTTATAACCGATGAGCACACCAAAGTTAGCTGTAAAGTGCTGGTGATTGCCGGTGGTCTGGGTTGTTTTGAACCACGTAAGCCCGCCATTGATGGCCTCGCCCAATTTGAGGGTAAGGGCGTTGCCTATATGGTACGAAATCCCGAAAGCCTGCGCGACCGTAATGTAGTATTAGCCGGCGGCGGCGATTCTGCACTCGACTGGACCATATTCCTCGCCGGCATAGCGGCAAAAGTGACCCT